>CAZFHS010000011.1:0-125971 GCA_964518955.1 uncultured Gemmatimonadaceae bacterium
ATACCACTCTCTCAGAAAATCACCGATAGCTACTTTTTAGAGTGAACTCAACATTCAACATTCAACATCGAACGGCAGGTGCGGTGAGTGCCCGCTGGATGTTGGATGTTCGATGTTCTGAGTTCATTTAACCCGCACCCACCACTTTTCTTCTTCCTCACCGCTCTCAACACGCTGAATACCTAGGTCGAGCAAGTCGCCGCGAAGAACATTGACGAGGCGTTCAGCCTGTTCTCGTGTGACACCTCCGTGAATTGCCACCACCGTACTCTCTTTTCCCTTGATCTTGACTCGGGCATCCTTCAGATCTTCTGAAAAATCCCGAAGTTGTTGTTCGAGGTTCTTGGCGAAATCGAGCCGCTCTTGCTTCGATGCAGGTTTTTTGCGCTTGGCCCTTTCCTTCTCGATCCGTGCAGCTCGGCGCACTGAGAATAGAGTCGTGAGTGTAAAAGGGAGACCCGCGGCGATACCGAACGCGAAGAAGAACAAAGGTGACTCGAGAGTCGCGTTGGCTTGTTGGTTGCCTACCACGGAGAGGTAGGTCCACGCGACAATCCCGGCGATCGCGGTTCCGACAACCAGGCAATACAAACCCACACCCCGCCACTTCCATTTGGTGACGATCGCTCGGCCCTTATTGCTCCTCATCCACATTCCGGGTCCGAAGTTGCCAAGCATTCCGCCGGCAAATGTGAGGGCCAACAGTGTAAACAGAGTGCCTCTGTCCATCTGGATCTTCCCTTTTCCGTTACCGAATCAACTACGAATATCGAATATCGAAGGTTGCGTGGCGATTGTCGAACTGCG
Source organism: uncultured Gemmatimonadaceae bacterium (assembly GCA_964518955.1). Classification (GTDB taxonomy): domain Bacteria; phylum Gemmatimonadota; class Gemmatimonadetes; order Gemmatimonadales; family GWC2-71-9; genus JBDGYW01. Next base: position 808 of record CAZFHS010000011.1, read on the forward strand.
AAGCGGAACTGCTTCCGGACGCCAACATGCTGTATTATTTGCCCGTGACGTTTCTGACCTTAGCAGATGTCTCCGTTTCATTCGGCGGTACACCGCTTCTGAGCGATGTATCTCTCACGCTCGCCAAAGGCGAGCGTTGGGGGGTTGTCGGGCGGAATGGTGCGGGCAAGACCACGATTTTCCGACTTCTCACCGGAGACCTGGACCCTACTTCGGGTACGGTCGTGAGGGCGCCAGGTTTGCGGGTCACCCTGCTCGACCAGCACAGGGAATACGACGATGCAGCCTCTGTGTGGGATGCCGCTGCGTCGGGCTACGGTGAGGTAATTGCTTTGGAACAGGAGTTGGATCGACTCACTGAGCGGCTCGAGGAACAGGGCGAACGCGCAACCGAAGCCGACACGGTGCGTTATGGGCAAGTGTTGGAGCAATTCACGCACCACGACGGCTATGAGTTTCATACGAGAGTGGACGCCGTTCTGCAGGGGCTCGGCTTCGATCCGGACGAGGCGAAACGGCGTTCCCTCAAGTCTCTCAGTGGAGGTGAACTAGGTCGGGTTGGACTGGCCGCACAGCTTGCAGCACCTGCCGATCTCCGGCTATTCGACGAACCCACTAACCACCTGGACCTCGATACCACACGATGGCTCGCGGAGTATCTCCGTGAAACTGGTGAAACCGTCATGGTCATCAGTCATGATAGAGCATTCCTGGACGACACGGTTGAACGCGTACTGCATGTGAATGCTGGAACGACAGCACTGTACCGAGGTGCTTACTCCGATTTCGTCCGCCAGCGGTACGAACGCGATATCACGGATCGGCGGTCTTTTGAGAAACAACAAACCCTGATCAAGAAGGAAGAGGAGTACATCCGTCGCAACATCGTAGGGCAAAAGACCAAGCAGGCGCAAAGCCGTCGCCGGAAACTCGAACGTATGCCGCGGCTCTCGGCGCCACCAGCCGACGAACAATCCATGGCCCTACGCCTCACGACGAGCGAGCGTGGAGGCGATCGGGTCGTGGACATGAAGAACCTGAACGTGGCGATCGGAACGCGGACGCTGCTCGAAGGGGTGACCGTCACCGCGGGGCGCCGTGACGTAATAGCGCTCGTGGGCGCAAACGGCACCGGCAAGACGACGCTGCTCGCAACCATTCTCGGTGCACACGACCCTTCCGCGGGCGAAGTGAGCCTGGGTGCTTCGATCACACCCGCATGGTACCGGCAGGACCTTGCGGGGGTGCCGCTCGATCGAAAGATCTTCGACATCATATACGACCTTCGGCCGCAGTGGACGCGCGGCCAGGTTCAGGGGCACCTGGGCGCCTTTCAGTTTTCGGGAGATGAGGTTTTTCGCGTTACGAACTCCCTTTCCGGAGGCGAACGTTCGCGGGTTGCCCTTGCCATGACGACTCTGGCTCACGCAAACCTTCTGGTGCTCGATGAGCCCACAAACCACCTCGATGTCGAGGGCATCGAGGTCTTGGAGGATGCGATCGAGCAGTACGATGGTACGGTCATCCTCGTTAGCCACGACAGAGCCTTCTTGCGCGAGCTCGCGACACGCGTGTGGACGATTGCTGACGGCAGACTAGAGGACTACGATGGCCCGTTCGTGGATTGGGAAGTCAAACAGGAAGAACTTGCCCGTGAACGCGAATTGCTTCGAGTTGCCGAGGCTGAACAGAAACGAACGCCGCCGAAAATACGTCCCACGAAACCTCCGGATCCGGCGCGAGCACGCCGCAAGGCACAGAGCGTGGTCGATTCTGCGGAGCGTGATGTGGAAGAGGCGGAAAAGAGCGTTGAGAACCTCGAGGCTGACCTAGCCGACAGCAGTCTCTACGAAGGAACGGAAGAGGGTAGGTTGCGGGCAGAAGAACTCGGCCGTTCGCTCGAGGAGGCCAAACGTGTTCTCAACGAAACAATGACTAGATGGTCTGACGCCGTCGAGAGCCTGGAGGCTTTGGACTAACCTTCCCCTCGCCAGCACATTTCCCAGAATGCAAGCTCGTAGCGGCATGACGTGACGAACAGGTTCTTCAGTCGTTCGCGCCCAACGGTGTTCTTGCCCGCGGCCACCCTCTCCATCTCTTTCTTCAGCCATTCTGCCGCGGCCACGAATTCGGGGTCGCTGTACTGAGTGATCCAATCGGCATAGCGCTGGTCTTCCGGTGCAACGCCTCGTGCCAACTCGATGGCCAGGTCGACATATCCCCAGGTGCACGGCAGCAATGCAGCTACTGCTTCCGCGTAATCACCGCTTTGGGCATAGCGCACCAGAAAATCCGTGTAGGCCCTCGTAGTTGGCCACATGGGCGTCGACTCTAGTTCCTCTGTCGAGATCTCGAATCGCTCTGCGTACTGCCTGTGCAAATCCATTTCGGTCGCCAGGGTCAGGTGCAAGGCGTTGGCGTACCAGGTCATCGCCTCGAGTGTATCCGCACGTGCGGCGCAAAATCCGAATACACGAGCGTATTCGATCAGGTACCGATAATCTTGCTTGACCCAATTCTCGAACACCGTTGGATCGAGACTACCGTCCGCGATGCCGCGCACGAAAGGATGATCCAGTTGCGCGGCAATCTGAGGTTTGACCTCTTGCTGCAACTCTTCGATGAAGCTCACTAGACGCTGGGTTTCCAAGCGCAGATCGCAACGTAGTCACCACGGTCGTACCCTTCGATCGGATCTTCAACCGAGTCGTTGGTGAAGATCGGATGACGCGTCAGGGTTTGGGCGAATTCGAGTTTTCCAAATCCGCACTGCTCCAGCAACGCGATCTTCTCTTTCGTGGTGCGCCAATGAGCCGCAGCTGCGAACTCGACCGGATAGGGATCGGGAGGTGCCACTCCGTCGAACACCGAGTCGTCCCACGTTCCTTTGGCGACAGCGAGGTTGTACAGAAGGGCATAGCTGCTCTCGGCAGGTACATCTGCAACCACCAGTTTGCCACCCGCCTTCAATACTCGAAATGCTTCCGAGAAGGCCTTCGGCAGATCATCTATGTATGAAGGGGTCCCGTTGAAGAGCAGAGTGTCAAAACTCGCATCCTCGTGGGGAATATTTTCGGCTGTTGCTGACTCGACATCCATGCCACGCTTGCGGGCAATCTCTGCCATCCCGTCGCTCGGCTCCAGACCGCTGTTGATGTCGATACCGAAGTCACGGCGCAATAGAGACTCGAACAGGCCGCTTCCACATCCAACACTCAATGCGCACCCGGGGTCTCTTAAGAACTTTGCGATCAAACGCACCTCGGAATCCAACACCGCCTGATTCTCTAAAAACCAGCCGTCGTACTTCTCTGCGTATTCGTCGAACGCTTCTGTGCTCATTTGTCCTCGTGGGTTCAGTCGTCGCTCTGCAATTTCATCAGGAGATGGAGGATCTCGATGTAGAGCCAGACCAATGTAACTAGGAGACCAAATGCGGCGTACCACTCCATGTATTTGGGGGCTCCTTGCTCGACTCCATGTTCTATGAAGTCGAAGTCGAGTACGAGGTTGAGAGACGCAATGACTACAACGCCGAGGCTGAACAGGATCCCTAATAGACCGGATTCATGAATGAACGGTATGCTCGTGCCGAAGAATGACAGAATCCATGAAGCCATGTAAATCATGAAAATCCCGCCGGTTGCTGCAACGACGCCGAGTTTGAAGTTCTCAGTTGCCTGTATCAGCCCAGATCGATAGGCCATCAGAAGGCAGAAGAAGATTCCGAAGGTGAGTGCGACGGCCTGAATCACGATCCCCGAAAACCTCATTTCGACCAGGGCAGAGATTCCGCCTAACAAAAGCCCTTCCAGAGCAGCGTAGATCGGCGCCGTAATTGGTGCCCACGTTGGTTTGAAGGTTGTGGCGAATGCAACGATCAGCCCGCCGAAGATCCCGAGGCCCAACCATGGGACGACGGCGCGTGGCCCTCCGATGTTTGCTTGCCCCCAGGTCCAGATAGCCGGGACCATGAGGATCAATAGCAAGAGGCCGGATTTGTGGACCGTACCCATCAGGGTCATCCGAGTATCGTCTGCGAAGCTGTCGAATCGTTCGAATGTCTTCGCGTTCAATGCAGGGTTGGCCGTACGCATTGGAGCTCCTGGCGTATTATCAAAGTGGGTGTGGCTGCTTCACGAGGAATCTGTACGTCTGTGGGTCGAAGCTCAACCGATCGAGCGGAGACAGAGCGCTGCGTTGATCATCGAGTTCTTGCCAGCAGCAACACCTTGCCATCATTTCCGTCAACGGCGATCTCATCCTCGTCTCGGAGCTCATGCATGGCGCCTCGCACAGACATCACCGCAGGGATACCGTACTCTCGAGCAACGATCGCTGCGTGTGATGCGGGTCCGCCTGTCTCGGTGATAACAGCAGCCGCTAAGGCGAACAGTGGGGTCCATGCCGGAGTGGTGAATGGGCATACGAGGATATCTCCCTGACGCAGTCGGTCGAACTGGTGTTCGCCACGAATGAGCCTCGCCATCCCGTGCGCAGTGCCTGGACTTGTCGCAATACCACTGAGCGTTGAGCCCTTCCCAGTGACTTGGGATCTGTGTTGCTGCCATTTCGTGTTCGCTAGCTGGTAAGTTGCGCGGCGACCCGCAATGAAACTGTTCGCGTCTTGAGGTATCGAAGCCTCCGTATCGGTTAGCCACTCGCGCACCTCGTCATATGTGAGGTAGAAGACGTCATCGGCGTTCGAGAGCAGCCGCCGTTCTACCAGGCGTTCACCCCACTCGGCGGCTATATCCTGCAATGCCGACTGAACGCGGGTGAGATCGAAGTGACTGAGTTCGCGGAACTCAGTGAGGTTCCGCAAAAACTCCAGCAGTTTCCCGAACAGTGTCGGAATTCCCGGTAATAGCTTCAGCTTGCTTTCGACAGTTTCGCGGGTTTTCCCATAAGAGGCCTGTGCATCATCCCTCCCGGACGGAGATTCCTCAACGTTGACCATGCTGCCGAGCAGGCGCCAAACCTGCATCGGATCAGTGCGCCAGGTTGGTGTGGACAGGTACCATGAGGAGGTCTCACGGTGTCCGTACACCACGAGAAACTCGTCGACGCTCTGCAAGAACTTCTTACCCTCGGGGAACGCCTGCAGTCGTGCCGGATCCAGAGTTGATATTGCTTCGAGTATCGACGGCTCGCTTCTGGCCGCTCGAGACAAACGCCACAGTGCGTCATTGGCGTCGAGCGTCGGATGGTCGAGGCCGGTCAGCAAGCCCGCGATTGTTGCAGCGCTCTCGTTTTTGCCCACCGCCAACGTCACCAACCACTTCAGAAGCAGCTCCGCACGAAACGCCGACGCGGCGAACATCCGCTCGTTGAGCGGATGTTCCCAGACAGCGAGCAGATGCTCTGCTCGAACGAATAGTTCGGTGTCACTCAAAACCGAGAGGTTTACGGGCTTCGTTTCTCGGCGCAAGGTTGGCCCCGGCCCATTGTTCCACCATGCTGACCAGTCGGTTTTCAGTAGCATTAGCGTTTGCCAACTGGCACCGAGGAACCGCCAAGTGTATCGGTGCGGGGGGAACCGGTAAGCCTGCCGCCATATCTCAGCTCTGAACGCTTCTTCGGCTTCTCGTGAGACGTTCACACCGCTTCGTCGTAATCCTGCTATCGCCGCACCGACGAGCCGTGTGTAAATGAGGTTGTCGAGGGGTCGTGGCGCGACAGGGTACCGCTCGATTACGAGCGGCTCCATCATCCTATCGGCAACGGTCGCCTTGCCCAGTGGGTCGAGTGGCTCCGGCCTGGTTTTGCCCAGTGTCGTAATCGGGCGAGCCTGAAGCAGGGCGAGCTTGCCGTCGTGCAAGGCAAACTCAATGTCCTGTGGGCACCCGAAGTGTTGTTCGATATCGAGGGCCACGCGACACAGTTCCTCGAGTTGGTCTCTCGAAAGTGACTCTGCCGGGCCCTCCCGATCCAATACGCGGAGGCTAGCGCGGTCTACGCGGTAAACACCTCCTCCGGCCAAGCCGGATACGAGCGCCTCACCGAGGCCGGATATTGCCTCTATGAGGATTCGGTCACACCTCTCCGAGACAGGGTCGTTGGTAAAGAGGACTCCAGCAGTATCCGCGGGGAACATTGCCTGCACGATCACCGCCATGTCACAGTTGGCGCGATCGAAATTGCGCCGCTCACCGTACTCGAGGACTTCACGAGACCAGAGTGATGCCCAACACTTCATTACTGCGCGCTCCAGCTCCAGGCCCCCGCCGATGTTGAGAAGGGTTCGGTACTGACCGGCGAACGACGCTCCCGCCAGGTCTTCTGCGGTGGCCGAGGATCGTACGGCAACGTCGGCCGCATCAAGTCGCCCGTGAGCGTCTGCAAGTTGGTGGCTCAGTTCTTCGCTCAGACTGGTCGCGTATATGATTTCGTTGGCGAGTGACTCAACAGCATTCCAGTCTCGCGATTCGAGCGGTTGGCCCAGCACGTGACGCAACCCACACCGCTCGACGAATTTTCGGTAGTAGGCGACGGGAACCACGAAACCATCTGGAACTTCAACGCCGAGCCTGATGAGCTCACCCAGGTTTGCCGCCTTGAACCCGACAGAGGCTGCGTCTCCCCGACCAAGCTCATCGAGTCGTCGAATTCCCACCGTGAACTCCCTCGAGTATGAAACTCCAGCCTGACTCGAGCAGTGGTGCCACCTTGCTGTATCCTGCGATGGATGCGAGCACGGCACCCTGATAAACCGCGAGAACGTGGTACGCGAGTTCCCGCGCAGAGAGATCGGATCTCGCCTGATGTTCCTTCTGCGCTTCGGCCACCAGTTTCTCGACCATTTCGAACACACGAATGCGCGCAGGCGTGGGTTGAGCTAGATACTCCTTGTCGTACTGGCTGTGGAGGTAAACCAGCTTGAGGTCTTCGGCATTTGCATCTGCCTCGCGGGCCATAGCGAGGAGCAGACCGTGCAAGCGGTCCAACGGTGCTAGCGAGGGCTCATGCTCAACGAACGAGGCCTCGAGGTTCTGCTGCAATCTCTGGCCGTAAAATCTGAATACTCCTTGTTTCGTTCCGAAGTGGTTGAAGTAGGTTGCTCGGCTGAAACCAGCCCGTTCGGCGATCTCGTCCACGGAAGTGTTTTCGAAGCCCTTCTTCCTGAATAGCTCCATCGCTGCGTCAAAGAGTGCTTGCTTTGCCGCCAAGTTCTTTCTTTCGCGAAGGCTTGAGACGCGAGCCATTCAACTTCTCCGTTGTCGTTATACGTAAGTCTAAATTTAGACGTGAGTATAGAACATGCAAGCGGTCTAGCGAAGTATCTCACGCTTTACGGAATGCCGAGAGGTGCATTGACACCAAATGTCCCCGGGGTGACGTTCTGCGCGCGACCGATGCAGACCAGCAGCTTTTCTTGGAATAGCTGACCGTCGAAGGAGCAAGCGATCTGGTCAAACGAACAGGAGAAAGAATGTCTGAGTCAAACCGCAGAGAGTTTTTCAGGACTGCCGGCGCCGCTTCGGTGGCGGCTGTGTGCGTGGGAGCATCCGGATCATGTGCTGCTGAACCGGCATTGCCGGTGGAGGAATTCGATATCGAAGATCAAATCGACCCCTGGGTCGAACTGAATCTCGACAACCTTGCGTCGAATGTGCGAGAGGTGCGGCGGATGGTAGGCACTCGGCCGATCATGGCCGTGGTCAAGTGCAACGCGTACGGACACGGTGCGGTCGAAATCGCGACGGCGTTGCAGGACCAGAACGAAGTGAATCACTTCGCAGTCGTGAAGGTCCGAGAGGCGTTGCTGCTTCGGGATGCCGGAATCCGTGGAAAGATCTTGAACATGGGGCCGTTCAACCGACGCGAGGCGAGTGAGCTCGTTCAACGCAACATCTCTCAGTCTGTGTTCTCTGATGCGGTGGAAGTTCTTGCGGAAGAGGCTCACGCGTTAGGCAAGCGAGCAAAGGTCCACATCTGCATTGACACAGGGATGGGGCGGGTAGGTGTTCCGCATCAGGCAGCATTGTCGTTCATAGAGAGAGTCGCAGCGATGCCCGACATTCACGTCGAGGGTGTCTTCACGGCAATGACCGAGGACGACGATTTCAACCCCGTCCAGATCGAACGGATCGAGTCCATTTGCGAAGCGGCACGGGAGTACGGGATAGACGTTGGCATTCGCCACGCGGCGTCCAGTGCCGAGGTGGACAGATATCCATATGCGCATCTCGACATGGTTCGCCCAGGCAACTGTTTACTGGGCCTCGAGCCCGAACGACAACTGAACATGGACATCAAACCGACAATGAGCTTCAAGACTCGGGTCGTGTACGTGAAGCAGATGATAGCCGGCGAGTCGATCTCCTATCATCAGGCGTACAAGATCACGAGAGATACTCTGATAGCGACACTGCCGTGCGGATACTCCGATGGTTACCCGGCCGTGGTGGCAAACAAGGCAGACGTGCTCATCAGAGGGCAGCGTCATCGACTGGTTGGGCCGATCACTGCCAATCACATGATGGTCGACGTGACGGGCCACGACGACGTCGCGATCGGCGATGAGGTTGTTCTATGGGGAAGCCAAGGAGAAGAAAGTATCACCACGGTGGAATTGGAGAATCTCGCTCCCGAAGGCACAAACACGTACCGAATGGCAACTAGGACGAGAGCGTATCTTCCGCGGGCAATTGTGTAACGGGACAGGATCGCGGTCATAGGGATGTTCGAGCAAATATCTGGAGGGTGTTGATGGGTGACGATCTGAAGCGCAGAGATTTCCTTACCGCCTGTGTGGGTGCGGGTGGGATTGCGGCGGGTGGACTCACGTCGAATGCTGTATTCCAAGCAACAGATGACGAAGAACAGGAAGTAGCGTCTTTGCGGCCGTGGTGGGCCGAGCAGGTGGACGCGCCTGTGCTCGCGATAGATGATGATGTCTATGCTCGGTTCAACCAGCACAAGAACGTGCTGAACGCATATCGCGACTACGTGAGTGAGGAACGCGCGCAGGAGGTCGATGACAAGAAGGCGGCCATGCGAGAGGACGTCGAGACAGGCGCTCTCCCGGGCTATCGTCGCGAGGACAACGCGTTGATGCTGGCGGGGTGGACGTTGCGTGGTACCGGCAACATGAACAGAGGCCTTCGGTCGTGGGCTCCACAGCGCCGCCGTGGTGAGCCGCCGACACCGTGGGAAACGACTCCGGAGCATGCGGCCAATGTCATTAAGCGCGCCGCCCATTTCTTTGGCGCTGGAGACGTTGGAATCGCTCCGCTCGACCGTCGCCACATATTCTCGCGGAGTTACGGGGTCGACATCCACTTTGAGGATGTAGACGAAGCGTACGAGGTCGAGAACGAGAAGGCGGTGATCCCCGAGAAGGTGAAATACGTCATCGCGATCGTTATGCGGATGTCACCCGATGTGGCTGCACTCGCGCCATCGCAACTTTGCGACGCCACGACGTCGCTCGGTTACAGCCGACTCGAATTCACCGTCGGACACCTTGGCGCATTCATCCGGAACCTGGGTTACACCGCCATCCCTAGCGTGAACGGATTGGGCTCGAGTCCGCCGTTTGCTGTCGATGCCGGTCTTGGGGAAATGGGGCGCACGAATCGCTTCATTTCGCCCGTCTTCGGACCTGCCGTGCAACTCGGCAAGGTGCTCACAGATCTTCCGATGGCGGTGGACAAACCAATCCACTTTGGACTGAAGGAGTTTTGTACAGCGTGTGGCCGTTGCGCCGATTCGTGTCCGTCGCAGGCGCTGTCATTCGACGAAGAGCCCAGCTTCGAGGTGAGGGGCGAGTACAACAACCCTGGTCATCAAACCTGGTACGAGGACTGTGTGAAGTGCTTCGAGTTCTGGGAGGAGTCGAACAGCTACTGTAGTACATGCATCATGGTCTGTCCGTGGGCAAAGAAAGACAAGACTGCGTTACACGAGGTCGTCAAAGCCTCGAGTGCCAAGTTCCCATTTCTCGATAGGCTCCTGGCGAACATGGACGAGCGGTTTGGCTACGGGAGGATGAAAGATCCGGATGCCTGGTGGCACTTGGATCTCAACGAGCACGGGGTGGACTCATGGTGAGCCAGGCGGAGGGAACTGGAGCGGTCGAGGATGGTGTTTACCGGACACTTAGAATCCGCAAGCGCCCTTGGTATGTGTGGTCGCTCAGAGGGTTGTGGGTGCTATGGATGTTGTTCTGGCTCGAGTTCGCGATTGGGTCGAAGCAGGAGTTGGAACCGCAGGCGTTGTCGATTGCGGTGAGGGTGTTGATTGTGAGTTTGTTGTTGGGACTGGGGCTGTATTTCTGGCGTCTGAGGGAAGGGGGAAAGGGGAAGGGGGAAGGGGCTTAACTGCTTCTACCCCAATACCGCAAACTCCCGCTGCTGCTCTCTTGCTTTGTCCATGAGGTTATGGAATCGGGGATCATCGTGAAGTGGCTCGAGGAAGCGGCTGCCTTCATACCACTGGTGTGCAGAAAGACCCCAGTCGATTGCGTTTTCGATCCATGATAGCGCTTCATCGGTTTCTCCGATGATGTTGAGACAGATGGCTAAGTAGAAAGAGAAGTACTCGTCTGTCTTCGCCATCTCACGCAGGTTTGCTGCGTCGAGCAGATCTCGAACGCCCGCTTCGTCTCGTCCAAGCGAGCGCCGTAGGAGCTCTGCAAAGTCGGACTGAACACCAGCATTCATCTTTGCAGCGCGCTCCAACCAAAGCGCCGCTTCGTCTTCCCTGCCTGCGAAGGCCGCAGCTTGGCCGGCCCACCAGATCACTACCGGAACGTCTGAGGCCAATCCCTCCGCGGCATTCCTAATCCGTAGAAAACACTCCTCGTGGTCGCCTGCGATCGCGTCGACCCAAGCACGGTTGAGTATGGCCCAGGGATTCAGCGGGTCTCTGGCCAGTGCTTCGTCTGCTGAGCGCAGCGCCTCTTCTTCATCTTGCCCGCACTCCATCAACGCAAATGCCCACCACGCCAACGCGTTGGCCTCGCGCTCCAACTCTACAGCCCGTTTGGTATGGCGTGCAAAACCCAACCAATCGCCTCTCTTGTAGCGCACGAGTCCCATTGTGAGGGTGGCCTGAGAGTGATTGGGATCTAGGTCGAGAGCACGGGCCGCAGCCTCATCGCCGCGCCGTAGAGTCTCTTCGTCGTGGCGAAAGCCGAAGTCGTAGGCAACTATGCAGGCGTATGCAATTGCAGCGTAGAGTAGAGGGTCGTCTCCCACCGCAGCAAGAGTTTCTTCCGCAATACTGAATGCTCGTTCTACTCCCTCGGCGCTAGACTTTCGCGCCTCATGCACCGATCTCAGCCACGCTTCATACGCCCGGGGGTCTGATGTCGACCGCTCTGCGAGCCGCTTGTCCTCGTCTGGTGCGAGAGTTACCTCGAGCGCGTCCACTATGCGGCGGGATATTTGCTCTTGGAGATCAAACACATCGTCGATGGTCCCGCCGTACTTTTTAGCCCATAAGTGCGCGTCATTCGAAGAATCGATCAACTGAGCCGTGATCCGCAGATTGTTCCCAGCGCGCCTCACACTGCCCTCGAGCACGTACCGGACATGCAACTCGGCGGCGATTGCGGGCACTGTCTTCGTCGTGTCCTTGAATGCCATTGCGGAGGTGCGCGAGATGACGCGCATGGCTCCGACCTTCGACAGGTCGGCTATGATCTCTTCGGTCAGGCCGTCCGAGAAGAAAGCGTTATCGGGATCGGGGCTCAGGTTGTCGAACGGGAGGACCACGATGGATTTCGTTTCCTCGGCTACCTCAGCTTCTTCAGCGCATAGAGCATTGGTGAACGCAGCCGCTGACTCATATCGATCTGCCGGGGCCTTTGCGAGCGCCTTTTCTATAGCAGCCACGACTGGCTTCCCCACGCCGGTACGCACGGTTATGAGAGGTGGAACGGGGTCCGTTACATGCCGCGCGAGGACGGCTTGAGCGTTTGCTCCTGTGAACGGTGGCTGCCCTGCCAACATCTCGTACAGCACACACGCAAGCGAGTAGACGTCACTCCGTGCATCGATTTCGCGCTCGCTGGCAACCTGCTCAGGGCTCATATACGCTGGCGTACCGAGTGAGAGTCCGGTTTCGGTGAGTCGATCGCCTCCTGCGGAAGTCACCGCCAGCGCAATACCGAAATCGGCGACCAGTGCATGACCTTCGCGTAGCAGAATATTCTCGGGCTTTATGTCTCTGTGAACCACGCCCTGCCGGTGGGCCGATGCTAACGCGTCAGCGACTTCGTGTGCAATCGAAAGGGCATCCTCAATGGGGAGTTGCCTATCACGGTTGAGCCTGTCCCTCAGCGACTCGCCCTCGACATAGGGCATCACGTAGTAGAGAAACTCCTGACTACTGCCACCCTGCACCTCTGCAACTCTGCCGCTATCGTGAAGCGGTAGTATGTGCGGATGTTGGAGACCAGCGGTGACCTCGATCTCTTTCAGGAACCGCTCAGCGCCGAGAACCGCCGCAAGCTCGGGCCGCAGCATCTTGATTGCGACCTTGCGTTTGTGCTTCAAATCCTCGGCAAGATAGACAGTCGCCATACCACCGGCACCAAGTTCGCGTTCGATGGTGTAGCGATCGCTCAACGCGGCTTCTAGTTGGTCTACGTAATCTTCCATGCGATTCTCGCTTCAGCGAGAGTCCCTTTCCGAGCCGCGGCGCCTGCCGCTGATCCCAAAGAATATCCGGATTCCCGCTCGGCGCCAGAAGGAGCTAAGGGGCCGCGTGAATCTGATGATGGCTGCGTCATACCGGTTATTTAGAAACAGATCCCGGTGGGCATGATAACGGTCTTGGAGGTTTCCTTGACTTACGGCATAGTATGGCCATACCATAGTAATATGGCCACTCAAACAATCAAGACGACATATGCTCTAGACGTGGACACCGTCAGAATGCTGGAGCAGATGGCACGCCGATGGGGCGTGTCCAAGTCGGAGGCCCTTCGAAGGGCGATCCGTACAGCCGCAGCGCAGGCACGCGACGACGAAGACAGCCCGCTCAAGGTCTTGGATAGACTGCAACGCTCTGCGTCACTGTCAGACACAAAGGCGAGAGAATGGGGCCGTAGCACCCGGGCTACACGACGTGCGGCATCGAGCCGGCGCGAACCGAGTGACAAGTGATACAACTAGACACGAGTTTCCTGATCCGCACGTTAGTCAAAGGCACTCCGCAGGACGAGCTGCTGCGACAATGGCTCACCGACGGTGAGTCACTCTTCATGAGTTCGATCGCCTGGACGGAGTTTCTGTGTGGACCCTTGAAGCCAAAGGAGATCCAACTCACCGAACAGCTGATCGACCAGGTACCGCCTTTCACTGCTGACGATGCAGAGTTGGCCTCTGAACTGTTCAACCGAGCCGGAAGACGCCGGGGCTCACTGATGGATTGTATGGTCGCCGCGTCGGCGTTACGGTGTGATGCGCCTCTCGCAACGGCGAACCCAGCAGATTTCAAACGGATCGAGGAGAGTGGGTTGCGGGTTGTGGTGACGTAGAATCGCGTCCGGTCGTCTGAAGTCCGAGCTCTTCTGCATGAATACGATCCAGGGTGCACAAATCTGGTTAACTGTGTGACCCTCTCCCGTCTATCGTAGCATTGGTCCCCGGGCTACGGGAAGACCATAGCTTGAGAACGAAGTCTGATCTTCATAGTATTACAAGTAGGAGTAAGAATAAGGCTTGCCGATATGAAGATCACTACTAAGGGTCAGGTCACAATTCCCGCGGATATCCGAGACGAGCTCGGACTACTGCCTTACACCGAGGTGGAGTTCGAGGTCAAAGGGAATGCCGTACTGATGCGAAAGGCCGACGAGAAGAGACGGAGAGGACGTCGCATTGTGGAGCACCTTCGCGGACGCGGTGACGTACGGATGTCCACAGACGAAATTCTGAAACACACGCGGGGACCACGGTGACGGCTGTCCTTGTCGATAGCAGCGTTCTTCTGGACGTGCTGACGGAAGACGCTGAGTGGTACTCGTGGTCCGCCGAATCGCTCGAAGCGCAAGCGGAGTCGCGTGTTCTGGCAATCAATCCAATCATATATGCAGAAGTTTCTATCCGTTTCGGCAGGATCGAGGACGTTGAGGAAGCGTTCCCGACAGATCTGTTCGAACGAGCGCACCTGCCGTGGGAAGCGGTTTTTCTTGCAGGAAAGTGTTTTGTCCGGTACCGGAGGAAGGGTGGGGTGAAACGCTCACCGCTCCCGGATTTCTACATCGGCGCCCACGCAGCGGTGAATGGCTGGAAGTTGCTCACCAGAGATGCAGGTCTTTATCGCACGTACTTCCCCGGGCTCGGACTCATTTCGCCGTGACTATTTGGCAGCGCAGCTATGAAGGTCTCCCCACCCTCTCCAACACCCCCAACGGCCCCCGCTCTCGAATCAGATCCAACTCCCTCTCGTCCCGAGCCAGCAGGGATCCAGCAAACCCAAGCGCGTTCACCGAGATTGTCTCATAGTGTTCAACGGAACGGGACACCAACAGTATCCAGTCTAGCGTGGCAAGGAGATTGTACGGGCCGGGACAAGTGGCATCGTCTACCTGCTGCAGCATGTCCAAGTAGATGCGTTCGGTTTCCAGAGCGGCCTCTGACGTATCCAGTTCGCCAAAGTGAGATACCTGCGAAACCACGTGTCGGAAGTCGAACACAGGAATCCTGCCGAACGATCCGTCGTACGATGCTCCGGCAACCAGCGAGTCGATCGGCGTACACTTCGCACACCCTCCGAGCGGGAGCGGAACCTGCTGTAAATGCTTGTGTGGCTGGCTTGCACCTGAAACGGTGCCCGAGTTGTAAAATGCGAGTCCCTCGAACTCTCTGAGGCACATCCACATCGCTTCGAAATCACGAACAGTTAGCAGACTCTCTTGATGTTCGAAATCGCGAGTGACGATCAAGAGGTGATGTTCCATGACGTTAAACTTGTTCAGCAGGCAGACGTGAGTATCTGACACATCTGCAACGAACATGTTTTCGTCGTACGGCAAAAACGGGTTGGTACCTTCCTGGCGCTGAGTTATTCCCTCAACACGCTTCCGCTCGAGCTGCTGTACGATGTGTACCTGGAAACGGATACCACGATCCTCGACGTGTTCGATCCGCGTGGGAATTCTCTCCAACGCCGCGCACTGAACGGCATGCTCGGTGGCGCCGAGGACAGACTGCCAGAGGGTGCCCGGCTTCATCATCTCTTGTACCCGCCCCAGCCTGAATCCGGGGACATTGGGTTCTCCATCCCGTACCTACTCACGACTCACCACTCACTACTCACCGACTTACAGCTCCCCTTCCACCACGATCCACCCCACTGCCTCTAGAATCTCGAGGTACGCCACCACCTGCTCGATCGTGATTTCATCCCCCGCCATCGCGGCCGTGCGATTTCGAATTTCAGTCACGGAACGCTGACCATTCACGAAGTTCAGCACCCACCTAGTCTGGCCCGAGTTGAGCCCAAGCTCAGTGAACGCCTCCGGGTGGGCCTGTCGATAGGTACTGTAGGGCTCGTGGTCGTTCAGGTAGAAAACCTGCCCCATGATTTCTGGATGAACGTCAGGCACCACGTTTGAGTAACGCCGCTCATCTGCCGTTTGCGCTGCAGGGCTCGGTGCCGACGTTCCCAACGTCTGCGCCCGCACACCTGCATAACTCAACACTTGGCTATTTAGACCTTCTCGATACGCCTCCCACTGTGCGACCCTGTTGTCCACCGCGGTCTCTGCCACGCCGGTACCGGCGTAAATCTCCCTGATCGATTCGATCGCACCGACCTCTCGGTCTACGGCCGAGTTGACTCTGTTTAGAGAGTAGTGGAGAGCCTGCTGCAGGTCTGAAGCACTGGCTCCTTCGAGCAACCGCATAGCAGCCGGCACCCCGCGTTCCGCCACCCGGGCATAGCCGAACTCGGAGACGACATCGAGAAGTCCCTGCAGCCGTTCATCTGTCAGGTCTGCAGCAACGAGTGCAGTTGTCGCACCGATGAAAGCGACACGCTTCATCTCCGTTGGATCGCCCTTGTCGGGAAGGTCGGCGTCGGCGTGGTACCACTGGTCGGGCCAGGTGAAGAACTCAATACCGGGCACCGCTACAGACGGATTGACGAAACAGATGTGGTCGCTGCCGCCGGTCGCCTCATGGACATAGAAACGAAACGCGTCTTTGGTGCCGCCCTTCTCCCACATCGGGCGCGGGAAGTACTGCCCGCCGGGACGCCCTCTCGGTGAATCCGGCAGATAGACGATGTCGTTGGTTCGCCAAACGTAGTTCATCATCGACTCAGCCAACCCATCCAGGTAGCTAGGCAGGTGAGCCGGTGTCTCGGCCATGGTGAACCAGGAGTTGTTGAGCCTCAGCGCTTCGCTAACCATATCCATGTTGATGTTGATGCTGAGCTTGTCTGCTAGTCCGGGATTCTGACGGAAGTACTCGTACGTACCCGATATCTCATTGGGCCAGAGGAAGTACATCGTGCGTCTTGGCCGGTCGATCTGACCTGTGTCTATGAGGTCGGTCAGCGCTCGGAGAATCTCCAGCTGTATGGCTGGCCCGCCCATGTCGTCGTTGGTGCCGCGCTTGGTGTAGCCCTCGTACAAATGGCCCGTGAACATGACCCCAGGCAGATCTGGCTCGGTGCCGGGTATCCATGCCACCACCATCTCGAACCTGTCCTGGAATTCTTCGACGGTTGCTTGCAGCTTGACCACCATATCTATGTTGCGCTCTACATCCTCCAGCAGCTCAGACCACTGGCGCCACGAGATCGCCATTCCCATTCGCAGGTTTTCACCTGAGGCATATTGTCCACGCGAATAAACGACTTGGTTCGGGTCCAGGTAGCGTTCCCTCGAGTTGAACGAGATCACTCCTTGCAGGCCCGCCGCGTCGAGCGCCTCGAAAACGTCTCCTCGGGGATGAGACCACATCAGCGCAATCTTTCCTTCGAACGATCCGTGACCCTCAGTCATGCGGCGGATTGCGTCGGCAGAAAGCTGCGGAATGTAGATCAACTCACCAGTCACATCACCCGATTGGGTGCCTGTCGCGATCATCGCTACATCGGCTGCCAGTGTTGCTACCAGTCGTGGTTCCGGTTCGACAATCCAGAACTCGCCCGCGGTGGCGTAGGAGAACGTTCCCTCTCTCGGGAATTGCTCGAGTGTGACGGTCTCGATGCCGTACCCGCGAGTCAGTTCGTAGAGTTCTCTCGCCTCATAGAAGGTGCTCGTGAATTCTTCTGGGCTCCTCAGCCACGGGGCTCCTGCGAGCTTCACGACGTTGTTGAAGGCGACCTGTCCGGAGATCTCGTTTGTGAGAAGTGTCAATAACTCTTGTTGCAGTGGGGTTTCGAGAGCGCCTTGAGCGCTGGCGGCCGACTGTCCCGCTATCATCGCTGCTAGCAGGATAGCCAATAGAATCTTGAATCCACCTACACCGCCGACATCCATACGGGAGCGGAAGATCGCGTTCATGAGATTCTCCGTGCTTGTTTACAGAAGATGGGAAGCCGAGACCCACACTCGGTCACCGAGGTTAGGTACCTAATTGTGCTTGCCATGGCAACACGATTCGTCTGACCCTACGACGGGAGGCGGTTGGGTAGCGATGTTCGAGTATTGATCCGTCGCTCACGAACTCGATTGAGTTGCACTCCACACCCCGCTCAGTATCACCACAGACTCCACATCGAGTTCATCCTTCCGCAATACGACCACGATGTCGGGCCCCGCCGCTAGTAGCCTTTCGTTCGGCCGTAACTCGATCCAACCGGCAGGCGAGAAACCGGAGTCCAACAGAATCCAGCGGCTGACCTCCGATGTCGGACTCAGATAGTCTTCCATCCAAAGGGTACCGGCACTACCCACGATGAGAGACTTGTATGCGGGCAAGAATCCTGCAGGCTCGATTCTCCTCTTTGCGTCAGTTAGGTCGGCCTCCACTTCTCCCCTAATCCTATCCCGCAATGCGTGTAATGCGGCCTCATCCAGCGTCATCATCGCTTGCCCGAGCATCTGCTCTCGTGCAACAACCCGTTGTTCCATCCAATCTTGCCAGCCCGCTTCTATGTCGGCTTCCGTGACGGGGCGTGGATTGCGCGCTAGTCTGAGAGCGGCCCGACTGGTACCTGACGAATCGAACTGCATCAGACTCATGGAGTCGTTCTCGCCGACCAAGAGCTTGCCGCTGGAGAGCAGGGTGTTTACCGACGTGTCGAGTAAATAGCGCGTGTAGCCCGAACCTCTGCCGTACAAGCGCTCCGGCCTCGCAAACTCCCCGATCGTGCGAACGAGTTCTCCCGAACGGTCAAACAGAAGGAACGGAATTGTATCCCGCCGAAGACCGTCGGGTGCCTCTGGCCGGATTTCTGAGGAGGATCTACCCTGGAGAACGAAGCTCCCGTCGCCAAAGGCACCTACGAACCCCCCTCCAACTTGCGCCAGATCCACACCCTGTGGCGTACACACGTAATCGAGCTGCCCATCCTGACGGAAGACTGACACTCGGGCTTGGGCCGGATCCCAGGCCAGAATGCGGTCGTCGTCCAGGCGAACGATATTCAAGAGAAACCGGAACTCGCCGGGACCTCCACCGCTCCTGCCAACTTTGCGTCGCAGACCCCCCTCTGGCCCGAACACGAGTATCTCACTGTTGACATTGGCTACGGCGATTTCTCCCGTGCCCAATACAACAGCGCGGGATACCTGGTGCAGCATGTATTCTTCTGCATCGGCACCACTGCTGATCTGTGCCTGTTCGGTCAGCGATATTCGTGGCAGAACCGCCGGGTCGAATGGATCGACAACTGCAGCGTCGGGCGCTGAACACGCCGTCAGTGCGGTCAACGCGGATGCTGTGATGCTCAACCGGCGCACGGGAGACCTCCAAACGTGTTGTTCTGAATGTACGCAGATGCGATCCGTCGGTTTCAGGCCTTCTGGGTACGACGCTTTGGAGGTGGTTCTGGCGTCTGGCAGAGCCTACTCCTTGACCGTCTGCATACGCGAAAGGAGATTGCGAACCTGGGTCTCGGTGGCCTCTCGTTTGTCGACTCGAACCGAAGCGAACACACCTATGAGCAGCGACACGAATCCGCAATTCCCTTTCCCGGTTCCCAACGATCGCTTCGATCAACGGAACGAGATGTTCAAGAGACGTACGTGGAACGAGGAAATTGCGAAGTGGGCTGGACCGTTCTACAGCGAGGCCCACTATCAGGAGAAATACGGCTTCCGGAAACTGGACCTTGCTTTGCGCAACGCGTCATGGAATCTCGAACATGATTTTGCATTCGGGAATTCTCGAGGCAACAGTGGTCTGTATTCCTGGACCAGGATTTCTGAAAAGACCAAAGCCTACCACGCAAAAGGTGGGCGCGTGGAGCATTCCCCCGCTGAGAATGCACGCATCGTCAAGAAGGCTGCCCGTTTTCTCGGTGCCGATTTGGTTGGTATCTGCTATGCCCATCCGAACCTGATTTACTCTCACGAGCAAGATCTCGTGGAGAAAGAACATCGACCGATTGAATTGCCGGAGGGATGCACCAGTGCAGTTGTAATGGCTGTCGAGATGGATTACGAATCCGCGCGCTATTCTCCGGACGCCATCTCAGGAGCTTCGACAGGGCTAGGATACAGCAAGCAGGCAATCGTGGCCAACCTCGTCGCAGTCTTCATACGTGGATTGGGATATCGCGCTGTTCCGTCAGGAAACGACACGGCCCTCTCGATCCCGCTGGCCATGGCGGCGGGGCTGGGTGAACTGGGCAGGATGGGCTTGCTGGTAACCGAGGAGTACGGACCTCGCGTTCGCATCTGCAAAGTCTTCACCGACCTTCCCTTGAGTCACGATGATTACCGCCCATTCGGAGTGACAGAGTTCTGCAACAAGTGTAAGAAGTGCGCCGAGTCCTGTCCGTCACGTTCAATCCCATTCGGCGAACCCACTCTGGAAGGCCCGTCTCTCTCCAACCACAACGGTGTCTCCAAGTGGTATATAAACCCGGAGAGTTGCTACCGCTTCTGGGCCGATAACCGGATGGACTGCAACAACTGCGTGAGAGTGTGTCCGTTCAACAAGCCCCCCGGTCTCCTCCACGACTCTGCCCGTTTCTTCATTCGTCGAGTACCGGCCCTCAACCGGCTGATGATCTTGATGGATGATCTTATTGGATACGGGAAGCCACTCTCGAGGAAGGACTTCTGGGAGACTCCCTAGAACCTAAGTCTTAGTGGACAATCCCGAACATTGCGGGCATGCTGTGCGTATTAGTTGTTAACGCATTGCCTCTAATGGGGTCTAACAATCATGACAAGATTACTCGCCTTCCTGTTTGCGCTTTTCCCCGTGGCCGCCTCTGCCCAGTCAGGCGCCATCCTGTTCGATCGCGCGGTACAGTACGATTTCGAGATGCCAGAACAGCTGCGGACGATGAGTGAACAAATCCCCTCGGCGGACATCAACGTGATGATTCTGCTTTTCAACGAATCGGGATCGTTGATGACACCCGCGCCGACCGATGAAGATGAGGAAGAGGAGATGGTAAGTATCCGTGGGAGGAACATGCCCCTCAGCGCTCTGACACAGAGGTTGAGGATGGGGTCGACCTCCCGGAGCGACCAGGAGACTCTGCTGGAAACGCATGTGATCTATGAAGGTGGCACGATTGCGGAGACGCGGGAGTTCATGGGGCGCACGTTCCTTATCCATGGCGACAGGCCCTCTTATGAATGGAGGCTGTCGGGTGAGATGAGTCAGGTGCTCGGCTATACAGTGCAGAAGGCGATGGCAGAGCAGGACAGCTCGGTCATCGAGGCCTGGTTCACACCTGAGATCCCAGTGTCGGCAGGGCCGGGGCCCTTTGGCGGTCTCCCGGGGATGATCCTTTCCGTTTCAGTTGATTCAGGCCGCACGATCTTCTCAGCGACAGAGATCAATCTGACGAGCGTGGAAGACGAGGCCATCAAAGCGCCGGAAGACGGACAAGAGGTTTCTGCCGATGAATACGAGCAGATTGTCGCCGAGAAGTTGGAGGAATTGAAGATGCGCCGGCGTGGCAGAAGGAGGCGCCCGTAGATATGGCTGCGCGTGTTCGTTGCTCGTCGCGCGTTGCTCGCGCCTTGTGCGTCATGATGTTCGTTGGTGCAATAACGAATTCGCCCTCCTCCGCCCAGACTGCACAGTATGACGTTAGCGGCGTGGTGATTGATTCTGCGGGCACGCGGCTGTCGAGGGCAATGGTAGTCGCACTCGCCCGACCCGATTCTGTACTCACCAAATTCGCGACGACTGACGGCAACGGAGCGTTCACTCTGAGCCGGTTGCCGGTGGGGAACTACATCCTCCAGGTGACCTATGTCGGTCACACGCCCTTCCGGAAGGATTTCTCGGTCACCGATGCCGACGTCAACGCCGGCACAATCACGATGGCAATCTTGGCTCACGAGCTCGATGCAATTGTAGTCAGCGCCGAACACGTTCCGTTCGTGAACCGTCATGACACGCTGGACTACAATGTCCTCGCGTTTCCAACACGCCCAAATGCCACGGTTGAGGAACTGCTCAAGAGATTGCCAGGCATTGAAGTCGATGAGGACGGAACGATCAGAGCGCAGGGTGAGGACGTGGAAAACGTGCTGGTTGACGGCAAGGAGTTCTTTGGGAGCGATCCCACGATCGCCACCAGAAACTTGCCCGCCGAGGCAGTCGATCGTGTGCAGGTCTACGACAAACAATCGGACATGGCTGAGTTCACCGGCATCGCCGACGGTCAGGAAGAGAGAACGATCAACTTGCAGCTGCGGGAGGAAGCGAGGACAGGATACTTTGGCCGGGTCGCCGGCTCCGTCGGTGCAGATGGCGGCACCTACGGGGTCAATGATACTCCAGGGGATAACAAGGCGCTTTACGACGAAAGACTCAGCATAAACAGGTTCTCTCCGACCACCCAACTGGCGTTGATCGCGAATATCAACAATGTGAGTCAGGCCTCTTTCGGATGGGAGGATTATCAATACTTCATGGCCGGAGGCGGCGGACGCGGCGGCGGCGTACCCATCGGAGGCGGGCGCGACGACGGGTTCACCGAAACTATCGCGCTCGGAATGAACGCCAGCCGCGATCTTGGAGAAGACAGATGGCTCAGGACCAGCTACTTCCTCAGTAGCTTGGACAATCAGCAAGATCGTGAAGTCCAAAGACAACAGCTTCTTGGATCCGAAGTCTCCTCGTTGTTGGACCAGACGACCGATCAACACACCGACAATCTCACACACCGGTTGAACGTCAACGCCAACTATGCCTTGGCGGATGGGCACGATTTGAGGCTTCGCGGTGATCTGACCGTTAGCTCGTCCACACTCAACAACTTCGAGCTCCAGGAAACGCGGATGATAGACGGCACCGTACTGAATACGGCTACGACTGTGAATGCCACCGATGCGAGCGATCTGAATGGCGGCGCTCGTCTGACCTGGCGCAAGCGGCTGAGCGAGTCCGGCCGCAGCGTGGTCGCGGAAGCTCGGGTGAGCCTCAACAAACCAGACATGTCGGGAGATCTTTTGTCGACGACTGGCGCTCGGGATCGAGGCGACGTGCTCACATACGACGAGCTGGTCCAGGAGCAGTCCCGCTTTGGTCACACGCTCACCCAATCGCAGCGACTCTCATTGACCCAGCCGTTCGGTAACGATCATGTGTTGGAACTCTTCGGCGAACGGCGTGCTGTCGACGAGGACCAGACCAAATCAGTTTACGATCTGGCCGGAGGTACGACCGTACTCAACGATCTGCTGAGCTCGGAGTTCGAACGCACGTACAGTTACCTGGCGGGAGGGATGCGCTTCAACCGCAACACGGAAGACTCGTGGTTGACTTTTGGACTTGAGGCTCAGACTTCGGACTTGAACGGCAACATCATCGATCGTGACGAACAGATCACCACTGGGTATACCCACGTTCTGCCGTCGGTGACTTACCGAATCCAGTTCGATCCCGGCCGAAATTTGAATTTCCGCTACCGCACCTCCACGCGGGAGCCGTCGATGACGGAGCTCCAGCCGTTCTCCAACAACACCAACCCTCTCAACGTGTACACGGGTAACCCGGACCTGACACCGGAATACACCCATTCGGTCAATGCCGACTATAGGTTTTACGACCAATTCAGCTTTGTGAATCTTCGCACTGCTATTCGTGCCTCGTACACGACGAACGACATCGTCCGATCACGGGACGTGGATGAGAACGGTTTCCAGCAGGTTACGTCAGTCAATTCAGGTCGAGCTTGGTCTACGAATGGAAGCATTGACTATGGCCGGCCGATCAGAATCATCGGTGCGAGAATCAACGTCAACTACAATGTCACGTATTCCAAAGAGTCGGAGTTCATAAACCAGGTCGAAAACGAAAGCCGCATTCTGCGTAATACGGTGAATTTGAGTCTCGAGAATCGGGATAAGGAGCGCTACGATCTGGATGTGGGCGGAAGGGTCACATTCAATAACGTCAACTACTCGTTGAACGAGGAGCTGAATCAGAGTTACGCCAACAGCACCGTTTTCGCGCGAGGCACCTACTACCTCGGAGATGCCTGGACGTTCAACAGTTCACTCAACTATCGCATCTTCGACCAGGATGTGTTTGGCCCGGGACAGAACGTTGCGATGCTGCAGGCATCCATCTCACGCCTCCTATTCGGAGAGAGAGCCGAACTCGAGTTGATCGGCTTCGACCTGCTCAATCAGAATCAAGGCGTGAACTTCACTAGCTCGTCTAGTTTCATCCAGGAAACGCGAACGGTGTCGCTCGGGCACTATGTGTTGCTGAGATTCATCTATCATCTGAGGCCAGGTGTGGGGATGGGAGGTAGAGGAGGGAGGGGAGGGAGGAGGTAATATCCGCACTCCTCCCCAATGCAATTAGTGCTCGTACCCCGTCTCGACCACGTGCCAGAAGAACTCGTGGTACCTGTTCACGATCTCTTCCATCACACCTTTGCTGTACTCGGTTAGGAACTCCTGTGCCCTAGCCGGATTCTCCCGATACAGTTCGAGCGCCCTAGCCTCGAGTTCCGCCTCTTCGTCGAAGAGCCGCTGTTCGAGCGGGTCACGCCATGCACGGAGTTCCTCCGTGAAGTAGTTGAACCTGAGGTGCATGACGTTGAATACCGAGCGCACAGCCCAGTACGCCGAGTTCGACTGATACGCGTCTTGGTTGTACGTCGAGTACAGGGGTGAGATCTCACTGACTCCGGCGTACACCGGAGTGAACGTGCTCACGTATTGATTGCAGACGTAGAACCAGTACTTGCCGCCAATCCAATCCGGAAGCCAGTCTCTGACCTGCCCCACAAAACCGTAACCGCCGGTGGACCGTGCGACCTGCCGGTTATGAGGAATATCGAGGAGAGCGCGCCAATCCTGGCTCGGGAACGGCGTGGTCAGCGGACTCTTCTTGAAACCGCCACCGCCATCCGGCACCAACCAGTCTTGGTCAGCGGTGTTGTCGTACACCGTTCCCTCGAACACCGAGCGCTGGAAGGTCATCACTTCCTGGATTGAGATCTTCTCGTCCGGTTTCGCCGATAGAGGCAGGTACGCGGTCGGGAAACGCCGGGTGTGATAGGGATCGTAAGGGTCGGTTGGGCCCATATCGAGGCCCCTGCCATTCGCGTTTTTCCAACTCGGCGCAAACGTGCTATAGAAGTGCCACATTCGCGACATCTGTCCGTCGCTCGGATAGTCGGCGTATGCGTCGTGAAAACTGAATGGCTCGCCGCTCGACGGGTCGTACCATCCCATGTCGATGGCCGCTTGCTTGTAGTTCGCAGACCCTAGGAACCACTCCGCGTCTGAAAGGTCGACGTCTCTTATCAGGTGGGTGTTCGTGAGGACGATTGCATGATCGTCTGGAATGCGTTGTGCCACCCATACCGCACCGGGAGTGCCGCTATCTCGTTTCCAATTGTGAACCGGAACGCTTGCTACCTCGAGTAGCCAAATCTGGGTTGGGTCGGTGATCAACAAACCCTCGCTAGCCATCCCCACAGATGTGAGGAACCCGTAATCCTCGAGCAGCGAACCGATGAGCTGTACCGCGTCATATGCCGTCGAGCACCGCTGCAACGCAAACAGCTGCGCTTGCTCGATCGTCATGATCTGCTCGCCCGTGTTTGCAAACTCGGCAAGCTCGGACCGCTGATAGAGCGTCGACTCGACAATCATCAGCTGGTGCTCGTTCATCTGCGGGTACCCGGTGTGCAGATACGCAAAGGTGTGCGGCACTTGAGGGATTTCTCCGATGACCGTTCCTCTGTGTTCGTAGGTGCTGCCGTCGGGCACGTTTTGCAGCCCGTAATACACCGGTGCCATCGACCCTTCCGGCCAGTCCCTGGCAGGAACAACATGCAGGCGACTGTTGGCGCAGCAGCCGTCGTGCGATGCTATGACCGAACCGTCAGTAGATGCTAGTCGGCCGACGGCGATGGAGGTGCAGTGGTCATCGCAGATTTGTCCGGCAGCAGGGAGAGCGAAAACAAGAGCTGAAATCACAACGCTCGCTGATATGAGTCTCTTTTTCATTTTGACATCTCCATTGCTCGCTAGCGTGTCTTACCGACCGTTCTCTTATCGAATGGCGATCAACTCCACAATAGTACCCGGCATCGCAGTTTTGCAGCCCCCGTGAACACCGCGTAGGTTACCTGCGTCCAATCCTTCAACAAGGAAACCCGGGAATGAAGAGACGCAATCGTGCCACAGCGCTGAGTTTGTTCCTTACTGCAATCGTAATCTCCAGTTGCGGATCACCTCCGCCGGGTTCTCGTCCTGATGTACTGACTGTGATGCAGTCGTCCGTTTCGATTGGCGATCCTCATATCGCCAGCGACGCATCCAACCGGAACGGGATTCTCTTCACCATCTATGAAGCTTTGGTGAAGCTGGACGAAGCAGGCCACTTCCAGCCTGCCCTCGCGGAGAGTTGGAACGTCGAGGCCGACGCCCAAACTTGGACTTTCTCTTTGCGTGAAGGCGTCAGGTTCCACAACGGGGAGGTTATGAGTGCGTCCGACGTGGTCGCAACGCTTGGCCGCGTGTTGGACCCATCGATTGGGGGATCGTTCGGAACCCAAGGCGTTTACATCAGCTACCTGGGAACGGCTGAGATCTCTGCCGTCGATGATTTGACGGTGAGGATAGTCACCGATAGGCCGATGGCCGACCTTCTGGATCTCCTGGTGGCGATGCCTATCAGCCCGGCCAGCGAACTCGACAAACTGCCCGGCGAATACACAGGCAGCGGCCCGTACAAGATCGTCGAGCAAAGCGACGACCGCCTCGTTCTTGCCGCCCACGAGGAGTATTGGGGGCCGACACCGACCTACCGGGAGATCCATTGGATAGCCGAACGGGGTTCGGAAAGCCGAGTAGATGCCGTGTTGAACGGTGAGGCCCACATAGCGTCCGGGATTGGTCTCGACGGTAGGAATCGGATCGATGAAGATGGGGGTGCCCAGACGCGCGAATGGGACAGTGGCCTCGCAATCATCTTCATGGCCAACTCTCAAGAAGGGCCGTGTCGAGATCCGCGCGTTCGGCAGGCGTTGAATTACGCCCTCGATGTGGATCGGTTCATCGCCGAGATCAAAGATGGAGCGGCGAAGCCCCTCAACGGATATCTGACGCCGCACCACTTCGGGTACAACCCGGAGACTCCCGTTTATCCATACGACCCAGAGAGGGCGCGGGCTCTACTCGCCGAAGCTGGATACGAAGATGGATTGACGCTGGTGTTCGACATACCGTCGGTCATGCCAAACGAAGCGCCGGCGTTGGCGCGGATGATGGCGGAGCAGTACAGCGAGGTCGGGATCACAGTGGAGATAGTGGTGCATGAGGACCGGGCCGCCTATTCGGAGATGGTGCGGGAGAAGAACATCAACGATGCTGCGGCATTCGACTCTAGCCCGCGCAGCACGTACCGCGTCTTGATGGAGAAGATTCACTCGGGAAGCCGCGGTCCCTGGTGGGAGGGCTACAGCAACCCGGAAGTCGACGCTCTCATAGAAGAATCTCAGGCCACGATTCCGTCGAATGAACGCCAGGCCATATTCAGACGGATCTACACGATCATTCGTGATGACGCTCCGTGGATCTTTCTCTACCGCCCCACCCGATATTGGGGCGTGAGTCCAAACATGAATGAATGGGCTCCCAGAGCCGACGGGCTGCTAATCTTTTCCTGAGCCCGGGCCTCTGACGAACTCGCCTGGCCGCTCATCGGTCAGTGTTCCGTCGGCTACGACAGCCACGCCGTTGACGAAGACGTAGTCGAAACCTTCGCTGTACTGGTGCGGGTCGGCGAATGTGGCTCGATCGGAAACTCGCGCCGGATCGAACAAAACCAGGTCCGCTACAAAACCGGGCCGGATGATGCCGCGGTCGAGAAACGCGAAGGTCCGTGCAGGCAGGGACGTCATGCGGCGGATTGCATCCTCGAGAGTCAGCAACTCATGCTCGCGCACGAAATGTGAAAGGACTCGGGCGTTGGTACCGTATGAACGGGGGTGTGGTCGGCCGACGCCGTGCCTGACGATCCCTCCGTCGCTCGCGACGATGGCATTCGGATAACTCAGAATGGTGCCGACATCATTCAGGCTCATGTAGTGGTAGATCATCGAAGCGCCACCCTCGAGCATCATCTCCAGGATAGTGGTCATCTCATTGTCGACAGTCGGTTCTCTGCCGGTCAGGACATTGATCTCGCTGATCGTCTTTCCGTTCCAGTCCGGATTGGCTCGGTACTGGGCCACCGTTGCGAACGAGTAATCGTAGTAACCCTGACCTGCGAGTAACGTCTTCATGTCGGCGATGATGCGCACACGCGTTTCGGGATCTTCGATTCTCGCTGCCACAACCTCGGATTCACCCGCGACTGCCCAGCGGGGCAGGTTGACGCCGAGGTTCGTGCTGGCCCTTTCATAGGGATAGATATCGATCAGGACGTCGACGCCACTGGCACGATGCGACTCGACGAGTGCGATGGCTTCGCCGATGCTCCCCCAGCGCGTGCGTCCCTTCACCTTGAAGTGAGAGATCTGAACAGGCATATCTGCTTCTCTGCCAACCTCGACCGCTTCGTTTATCGACTGGTGGAGTTCGGCTCCCTGCTCCCGAATGTGGCTGGTGTATATGCCACCGTACTGCGCAGCGACCTTCGCTAGGCTGACGACCTCGTCGGTGCTTGCATACGTGCCCGGGACATAGAGGAGGCCGGTCGAAAATCCCACTGCGCCGTCTCGCATCGCCTACCCGATCAGAACCTGCATCTGTTCGAGTTCGCTATCGGATGGCGACCGGTCGTCGAGGCCCATCACCTCACGCCGAACTGAGTTGTGACCGACCAGTGTGGCCACGTTGATGCCGAGGTCCGTCAGACCGCGGCTCCACTCGGCGATGTTCGTCTCCGACCCGCCACAGTTTCCGCCGACGACTGTGGTCACACCGTCGAGCACGAAGTTGTCGGCGCGCGGAAGGGTACGAAGACCGCGCTCAGCGTGTGTATGGATATCGATGAAGCCTGGTGCGAGTATGCGCCCGGAGGCATCGATGGTCTGCCTTGCCTCTACCGCGAGGTTGGAGCGAAGTTCGACTATCCTGCCGTCGTCTACCGCCACATCGCTGACGAACCACGGGCTACCGGTTCCGTCGATGACCCGTGCGTTACGTATCAGCAGATCGACTTCCTGCGCTTGTACCGCATTGAAACCCGAGTGGAGCAAGAGCAATAAGCTGGCCGAACCGAGACATCGCCACGTGCTGGTCATATACTCCTCATTCATTCACCGATGTTCTCATTGCCGGACTACTTCTCGAACGGTATCCGCTTCAGAACGACGTGGCCATTACTTATCACGACGAGCACGTCCTGCAAAGAACGAATGTCGTCGAGCGGGTTGAGGTCTACTACCAGCAGGTCTGCATCCAAACCTGGTTGAATCGATCCTGTTTGGTCGGCGACGCCGAGCATCTCGGCGGCCAGGCTCGTAGCTCCTCGGATTGCATCAAATGGCGATACGCCCTGGTCCACCAGAAAACCGACTTCGCGGGATACGCGAGAGTTGCTGTCTTCCTCGTAGTAGCTGTCGATGCCTGCCACCAGCGGAATCCCTAGCTCGTGCGCGCGTCGAGCCACACCCCGCCGCCGCGGCGCCATGTGAAGCCCCCGCAAGTACAGCGCCGGGTCGGAGTATGTGCCTGTGGTTCCAAATGAAGAGATCGAGCTGAGCGTAGATACAAGGTAGGTGCCGTGTTCGACCATCAGCTGCAGTGTCTCTTCCGAAGCGTACGTGGCGTGCTCGATGCTCTTTGCCCCGCCAAGCACCGCGGCGCGCACGCCCGCGTCTCCGTGTGCGTGCACCATCACCGATATCCCCGCTCGGGCGGCCTCCTCGACGATCACCCGAATTTGGTCTTCCGTGTATATCTGAGTGCGGGGGTCGCGTTCCGCCAACCCGGCCCGATCGGTAGTCCGGGTTTTTATCCAATCGACGCCGTGATCGATGTTGATTCGAACCAGTTGGCGTAGCTGCTCTTCCGTTTCCACTCCGGTCAGATGCAGATCGTAAAGCCTTTCATCCCAGAGTACCGCATTTCCGATATCGGGCGTAACGAAGATCCCTGTGGTGACGATATCGGGGCCTTCCAATATCCCCCGCCTCACCAAGTCACGGATTCCAACGTCAGCAAATCCTCCCACGCCTGCCGTGCGTACGGTGGTTACCCCCGACTCGAGTGCTCTGCGAACGCCCGCAAGGTTGTTTACGTGACTGTGTGAGTCTATCAGACCTGGCACCACGTAGCGGCCCTGAACATCCACGACCTCTACTCCTTGGGGTATGTCGGGTGCGGAGGCCTCGATTCGATCGATTTTGCCATCTGAGATCACGATTGTGACGCCACGCATTACCTCGGGAGTCAACCCGTCGAGCACGTTCGCGTTGATCACATAAAGGAGATCAGATGCTTGTTGTGCGGTTGCGGGCTGGAGTTGCGCGAACAGCGGAAGTGCCACGAGCAAGAAAAACTTCCACTCACAGCGAACGGGGAAGGAGAAACGCATGGTGGCTGTCCTCTCTCAGACTGTCATCGATTTTGAACCTTACCTCTGTACCACCTCCAACAGAAGCTGTCCAATTTCCCAGTTGTCCTTGATCCCACCGAACCGTTCGGCGCCGGGACCCGACGCAAACAAAGGAACCATCGTTGCCGTGTGCACTCCGGTCGTGTACCGCGCTACGATCGGCCATCTGCCGGATGGGTCGCCTGGAGGGACCTCTACGTAGTCAGGATCGCCTGGCGAAGCATATTGCAGTGCAAGCCCGCCCGCCTCATGATCGGCGACCACCACTATCAGAGTGGATGGGTGTTCGCGTTGGTATTCGACAGCCACGCCGATCGCACGGTCGAGGTCGAGCATCTCTGCGACAACGGAATCGAGTGTTGTGTTGTCTTCACCCCGCCAGTCCGGTTGGGAGCCCTCCACCATCAAGAAAAAGCCTTCCGGATCTTTGTCCAAAATCTCGATGGCTTTGGTTGTCATCTCGGGGAGTGTGGGCTCCCGTGAGAATGCATCGGGCATGTGCCTGCTGGCGAATAGGCCGATGACTTTGGAAACGCTGTCTGTATTGAGCCCTCGAAACTCGTCGGGAGAGAGCAGTACTTCGTACTCCGCCGCCATTGCTGCCAAGAGATCGACACCGTCACTGCTGTCGGCTCGGGTGGCAGGGTCGAAGTACCTGAAACCGCCGCCGAGCAACACGTCGACATCTGATTCTGAGAGCTGTCGTGCGATCTCGAAGTCCATGTATCGGTACGGCACGTGCGCGGCGAACGAAGCCGGGGTGGCGTGAGTGATGGTAGAAGTAACTACGAGCCCCGTTGCCATGCCTCGTTGTTGTGCGATCTCCAACACGGTGGGCACGGGGTTGGAATCGACATCGACTCCCACAGCACTGTTGAGCGTACGTATCCCGGAGGCAAATGCGGTAGCTGCCGCGCCGCTGTCAGTGATGGTGCTGTCGGCGGATTGCGTGTCTATCAGCCCAACTACAGGGAACTCCATAAACGCTAGGTTGTCGGATTCGAGGGAGGCCGCAGTCCAAAATGCTACGCCTGCCCCGTCGCCTATGATCAGGATCACGCGAGTAGCTGAATCGGCGGTGCTGCATGAAGCTACCAGCGTTGCCACAACCAGAATGAGAACGGAACCAATCAATCGCATATTGTGTCAGCCTGGGGTTCGGGTGATGCGTACCTGTGAAAGGAATCTAAGGTCAAGTAACGCTCGAGACGTCTCCGGGTTGAATTTCTTTGGGCGATGCGCTCGATTGACAACCCTGCGCCTTTTCCGGAAATTCAATACCACTTATCCTTAATTGAAGTCAGAATCTCGGCGTTACCCCTATATAGGAGTATGCGGTGTCTCTCAACGATCTGTTGTTGTCCGAGCTCGATGAAGAAGTCGCTGCATCACGGGCGGTCATCGAGCGCGTGCCTGAGGATAAGCTTGATTGGCGGCCACACGAACGGTCTATGGCGCTAGGGCGTTTAGCGACGCACCTTGCCGAATTGTTGATGTGGGCGACGAAGACCATTGAACTCGACGAGCTCGACATCGCACCGCCGGGCGAACCGCCCAAGACGGCTGCTGTTAAGGATTCGGTACAAGAAATCCTCGAGATGCTAGAGGACCAGGCGAATGCTGTACGTGCGGCCTTGCCGACGGTGCCTGAAGAGGAGCTTTTCAAGCCGTGGACGCTCAAGGCCGGCGGTCGGGAAATCATGACGCACTCCAAGTACGAGATCATCCGGCGTTTCGTGATCAACCACATGGTGCACCACCGTGGGCAGCTCACGGTCTGTCTTCGACTCAATGGCGTACAAGTTCCGTCTACTTACGGTCCGAGTGCGGACGAGAACCCGTTCGGGTAGGAAACCGTCGTGGCACGATTTATCGATCGGCTGCAATCGGCGTTGACCGACTTCGCCAAGAGTTGGGGGCCTTCAGGTGATGTCGATCCCGACGGCCCGGCGGTATTCGGCGATCCCGAAGATATCCTTCCAGCTATCAGGGAAGCTTTGAAAGGCCAATACGATGTCGAGGAGCAGATCGGGGTCGGCGGAATGGCGTTGGTGTTCCGGGCGCGAGACCTGAAACATGAACGTCAGGTTGCGATCAAGGTGCTACGCCCGGAGCTGGCCTCCCAGGTTGGCAGAGAGCGATTCCTACAGGAGATCCGTTTCGCTGCGCAGCTGAGTCACCCTCACATAATGCCGCTGCACGACTCCGGTATCGCAGGCGGTTTGCTTTACTACGTGATGCCCTTTGTCGAGGGAGAGACGCTACGCGAACGTCTCGATCGCGAAGGCCGGCTGACACTCGAGGAGGCTGTCGACATCACTCGGGCGGTCTCGGGTGCGCTGGACTTTGCTCACCGTCAAGGCGTCGTTCACCGAGATATCAAGCCGGAGAACATAATGATGTCCCAAGGGGTTGCAATGGTGACCGACTTCGGCATCAGCAAGGTGTTCAGCGAAGTAGGGGGAGACCAGCTCACGCAGTCTGGTACCGCCATGGGTACGCCAGCCTACATGAGTCCCGAGCAGATCTTTGGTGAGGACAACGTAGATGGTCGAAGCGATGTCTACAGCCTTGCGCTCGTCGTATTCGAGCTGCTTTCCGGCAACCGGCTCTTCGCCGGGTCGTCCGCACGTGCGATACTTGGTCGCCGCGCAGCATACCCCAATCCGGGTCTCGAATTTCCGTGGGATGTTCCGAACACCGTGCGCGACGCAGTGCAGGCGGCACTTGCCGAATCACCGGCCAACAGACTGCCTACCGGAGGAGCGTTCGCGGATGCTCTGACAGGTGCGTGGCGGCAGTCGGAAACGGTGACGACACCAGCATCGATTCCGGTCAGGGTGAGCGAGCAGTCGATTGCGGTCCTTCCGTTCGCCAATATGAGCGGTGACCCCGAGAACGAATTCTTCAGCGACGGGATAACAGAGGAGATCATCAACGCGCTCACACAGCTCGACGGAGTGCGAGTTGCTGCACGCACGTCGTCATTTGCGCTCAAGGATTCGACTGTGGATGTGAAGGAAGCGGGTTCTCGGCTAGGAGTAGGCACGGTGCTGGAAGGCACTGTGCGCCAGGCGGGAAATCGACTACGCATCACAGCGCAGCTCGTGAATTCCGGCGACGGGTACCAGGTGTGGTCGGAACGGTACGACCGAGAGATGGACGACGTGTTCGCGGTGCAAGACGAGATTGCCAATGCGATCGCAGTGCATATGCAGGTCGCACTGGGGACGGGCCCTGTACGGACGCTCGTAAAGCCATCTACCGACGATTTGGATGCGTATCAACTCTACTTGAAGGGCCGTCACCTCTGGAATCGGCGCGATCAGGCCAGTCTCGAAGAAGCGGTTGATTACTTCAAACAGGCAATCGATCGCGATCCCAACTATGCTTTGGCGTACTCCGGTTTGGCGGATGCGTACCTCTTGCTGGGATCTTACCGGATGCTCCCGCGCGACGAAGCCCACGAAAAGGCAAAAGCGTCGGCGGAGCGAGCGCTGGAACTGGACGATACGCTAGCGGAAGCTCACACATCCCGCGGTCAGGTGCTGCGGCTGGAACTGGAGTGGGAAGAAGAAGAGCGAGCGTACAAGCGGGCCATCGAGCTGAACCCAAGCTATGCGACAGCGCGCCAGTGGTACGCGACCCTCCTTGCGTCGCTAGGCCGTATGAAAGAGGCATTGCATGAGGTACGGCGAGCTGCGGAACTCGATCCGCTGTCGCACGCGATCGGCCTCACTGTCGCGATAATTCTCGATCTATCTCGCGACGTGGACGGTGCGGTGCGGCAGCTCAAGAAGACCCTGGCGCTCGAGCCCGATTTCAGGAGCGCCCTCGCCATCTCGCCTGGGATATACGCTCAGCGCGGTCTGTTTGACGAAGCTCTTGCGGCAAACGATCGCATGGCGGAGGCGTACGGGAGAGATTCTCCGCCGGTGCTCGCAAGCCGCGCGGCGACGCTTGCCCTGCGTGGCGACCTGGACGAAGCGCGGGTTCTCCGCGACAAGGCGGTAGCGAACGGATTGGACGCTGGCTTCGAGGGCTTCGTTTGTGCTGCGCTCGGCGAGTATGACTGTGCCCTGGACGCACTAGACCGAGCAGTCGACCAAAGGTCGTGGTTCGCGTATCAGCTCAAGGTTCACCCGATGCTCGATCCGGTGCGGGGAGACCCGCGCTTCAAACGACTGCTCGAACGCATGCGGCTGGTTTAACGAGAGCCGATGACCGCACTGCACGCGATCTTCCTGGGAGTTATACAAGGCCTCACTGAGTTTCTTCCGATCAGCAGCTCGGGACACCTCGTGGTGTTCCAACAACTCCTCGGCTTGGTGCAGCCGGGGATCTCCTTTGAGATAAGCGTTCACCTTGGGACTCTCGCCGCGGTTGTGATCTACTTCCGCAAGGAAATCCTCGAGGTGAACGACGCGGCGGTTGTGGGGATTCGGTCAGTTGTCGCTCAAAGGGGACGTGTCTCTGAGCTCTATGCTGGCGACTCGGGTTTTCGGATGGCGGTGCTGCTGGCGGTGGGGTCGGTGCCGACCGCGATCATTGGGATTTTTCTTCAGACACAGTCCGACAGACTGTTCACTTCCATTTCCCTAGCAGGGGCAATGTTGATAGTGACAGGGCTGATCCTCATATTGACCGGAGTGTTGCTCTGGTTAACCAGAGGGGTGAAAGCAAAGAGGACTGAAGTGAACGGGTTCACGCTCGGGATCGCTTTGGCAATCGGCATAGTGCAGGGCTTTGCCATTATCCCCGGCATCTCCCGGTCCGGCTCCACCATTGCCACCGGATTGCTGTTCGGACTCGACCGCCGTACGGCAGGCAGCTTTTCGTTCATGCTCTCAATCCCAACCATCGTAGGCGCAGCCGGTTTGCAGGTGCTGATGGATGGCTTCGGAGATGTCGACGTGCTTCCGATGGTGATCGGTGCAGCAGTCTCCTTTGTTGTCGGGTTCCTTGCCCTGGGTGTATTGATGCGAATCGTCAGCCGAGGCCGCCTTCATTTGTTCGCGCCATATTGCGTTCTGGCCGGCCTGGCGGTTTTGGTCTTGAGTAACTGAGCCGCGCCCTTCTCTTGGGGCAAACAGGTCGGTAGAATCGAACTGTACACTAACGATGGAGCGTCCGTGCGAAACTCGATCGCCATTCTCCTAGCTATTGGAACGATGGGCGGTTGCACGTCTGCTGGAGAGTCGTCCGCCGTCACGGATTCGTTGGACGACGCGCGCTTTATTGTGGTCAACAACACTGATACCGCCTGGGCTTCAGACCAAGCCTGGTCGATTTCTCTCGATCCGCGCGTGTCGGTGGGAGCGCTGAATGGTCCCGAACACTACCAGCTGTTCAACGTGCGGGCTGCGGCGCTTCAATCCAACGGCAACATTGTGTTGGTAGATGGCGGAACTCGCGAGGTGCGTCTGTACGACCGAGCGGGCGCGTTTGTGAAAACGCTCGGCGGGCGCGGTTCGGGCCCGGGTGAGTTTCAAGAGCCAAATCAAATACTGATCACCACAGACGACTCGGTGTTGGTGTGGGATGACGCGCTCGGTCGAGTCACCAGGTTCAGTGAGGCTGGTGAGCTCGTTTACTCGTTGATGGTGGACCGCGGCAAGATAGCCCGGGCGATCAATCCGCCCCTGTTCCCTTGGTTTGCGAAGCTGTTGCCGGACGGTGTGCTGGTGGTTGACCTGATCGAGAAAGCAGGGAAGGACCAGCTGCCCGGTGTTCACCGTGCGCAGGGTGGGGCGCTGCTCGTGTCAGAAGACATCGCGCGTGTCGACACCCTCATGTTCTTCGAGGGCGTCGAACGTGAGGCGGTAGACGCACCGTGGGGTGGGCGCATCGGAATAGAGCCTCCGATGGCGAAGACCACGCTCATCGCGGTTCAGTCGACTTCGCCGCGGGTTTGTTTTGGTGATCAGGCTGTTCCAGAGATTCGTTGTTTTGGGCCGGACACGACACGTATGGTCATACGATGGCCGGCCGAGGCGGCACCGATCGAAGACTTCGAGATTGCCGCGTGGCGCGACACGAGTGGGCAGATATTCGCGGGCAAGGTATCTGAGGCAGCCGTACGGGAGATGTTGGGCCAGGTTTCGGTACCAGACGTCCGTCCGTACTTCACTCGATTGGTACTCGACGTGGTCGGGAACCTCTGGGTCGAACTCAGGCCGGTGAACTGGGCGCACCCCCAAGAGATCGACTACCTGGTGTTCGACCCCAAAGGCTTGCTGCTCGGCACTGTCACCATTCCGCCGATCGACGTGCTCGAGATCGGAGAAGACTACGTCCTGGGCATTTGCCGCGATGATTTGGAAGTGGAATACCTGCGGGTCCATGCTTTGGTGAAACCGCCGATCACCGATCGAGCGATGTGACACCTGCGAGCACGTGCCTCGCACGGCTACCATGAATAATGCTCTACCATACCACGCTCATTGCAGCTGCAGCGCCACTGATGCAGTGACGTGGCGTTGGCACGTTTTACTGGATCACCGCGGCAAAGATCATTAACGGGCGGTGGCTCGTCCTCGGTCTGCGACCACCTACGGTGATAGTTGGACCGGAGGGACGCACGAGTCTACAGCTGCAGGTGGTACTATAGCCAATCAGCCAGCCTCGGGAATTCCGTGACCCGAATGTTCGTGCAGCCGTAGGGTATCAACCTCAGCTGCTCGATTGGTTCGGATGACTCGTGGAGACCTGGTCGGATCTCTGCGGCCCACCCGTGCGCCAAACCCCAATTTGGTAGACGCCGGCCTGTGACAGAGCCTGACATGCCGGCACCGTCCGGTGCAAACGGGCGCTCTCCAACGGGATGTTCCTCGAATCGAATGCCTGCCTCCGGATTCTCGTTTGGCAACAGGAGTCCATAGCTCCAAGGTGATGCGGGCCGCACCTCGAAATCGCCATGAGGTAGTTCCCTGCCAGGAACATCCGTATTGACCTGCGTCCACTCCTCTTCGATATCCAGACTGTAAACCAGCGGCCCCCGCTCGACAGCCACGCCCTCGTTGTAGCGCACGGTTACCTGTGGACGCATAGGAAAATGCAGCGCGACTTTCGTAGTTCCAGCCCACTGCCGCTCGAGTCGGTGGAACGAACCTGGCACGAGTGATTGCTCGTTCTCACCCTCAACCAGGAGCGTCGCTCCGTCAGTCCACTCCGGTACTCTGAGCAGCAGAGGAAAGGAAGCGTCGCGATCGACGGTCACCGACAGCTCGAGGTTCTCGCGAAACGGATAGTCGGTTTCGAGCAAGACAGCGACCGGTACGCCACCTGATTCGAAACGTACTTCGCTCGGTGCATATGCAACTGCTACCAGGCCTTCGTCAGGCGTTTTCATCCAGAGGTTGGCGGCAAACTTGGGCCAACCCTGATGCATGTTTGCCGTACAGCAACCGTAGTTCGGCTCCAACCCGTACATGTTTGATTCAGGCCCATTGGTCGTCCACATGTGGTCGGGGTTGTGTGTACACTGTACCTGGTTCACTTGCTGGTCGTATTGGTGCGCCCACATGTCGGGTGTGAAGGTGGCTGGCAGGGCATTGAAGGTCACACGCTCGAGTCGGTCGCCAAGTGCGGGATCGCCCAACGCAGAGATCGTGGCCTCCAGGGAATACATGAACTCAACCACCGCACAGAGTTCAGTGCCCTGAACCGGATTCTTCCCAGCGAGACACTCGTCCCCAGTGAACATCCCGTTAACCTGGCCGTGGTAGCGGTCCAGGATTGCCAACATCCCTGCTGCATCACCCCGTTGGGCGTCACCACCCTCCAGGCGCCACGCTAATGCTTCGGACTTGATCATCATACCCGTGTTGACCACGTGCTTCGCCCAGGTCCACAATCCTCTGCGCGGAGTCGGCAGTAACACATCCTCCCCCCGGTAGAACTCGGCGTAGTCGAAACCTTGTTCTCGAAGCCGTCGAGCAAGGTCCAGGAGCCAAGATTCTCCGGTTCTTTCATAGAGGCAATACGTTGGGATGAGACCCTCGAACCACCGGTAACGTCCCCAGTTGTGAAGGGGTGTATGCTCCAATCCGGCAGCGAGTGCCCTGAGGCTTGATTCTACGGCTCGCAGTACGTTCTCATCACCTGTCGCATCGTGATACTGAATCAGCACTTTGTTGGCCAACAGTATTGCCCAAAGGTCATAGGGCTGGCCCTCGGGATCGACCTCGTACGGCCCGAACCAACCGTCGGGACGCTGGTTCTGCACGATGGTGCCGATATACCCGGTGACCTTATCCATCAGCGGTTCGTCTTGCAGTAACCAGGCAAGAGGAATCACGCCATCGAGCCAGTAGGGCGCTCGTTCCCAACCCTCCGCCTCTCCACCAAACCATCTGCTGTCGGCGACATCTGGCCAGAATTCGTCGAGGTGTCCGCTGAGACCGTCGGCCTGAATCCGGAGCTGGCGTGCCAGCCAGCCGCGAGGTCGGATAGAGCCCAAAGGCAGCGGTCGGAAAGCTGGCTCGCGTAGTTCGGATTGCGCCAAATGCGATGAGCCTGCTTGATGGCGGGCATTGCCACACAATTCGCCTGAGAGCGCTCCCGCTAAAGGCACTTCCCCACCCGTTGCTGCCCACGCAGTTGTACCCATGGCTAGTCCTCCGATGAAGTCACGGCGATCCATGAGGCTCATGGTCAGTCACTCCTTCTCGCATGGCTGTACGAGTAGATCTGATACTACGGCCTTTGATGACGACTGTCACGGGTCGCGGCCGAAGTACCGCGGCTTGACTTGGCCGTCCGAGACCGGTTCTTTATCCCTCCCGATTATTGGTCAGAAAATGAGAAAAAGCGAGCAACTAGCAGGTGATGTTCTTGAGAGTTTTGGATAGTTCCCGTTTCCGATTTCTGGCGTTTGCCGTCTTGGTGCTGGCACAACTTGCACTCATATCAGTCGACGAAAAACGCACACTTCGGCTCGTTTATCCACCGAACGGTGAAGAGCGCACCCGACCGTTCGTATCGCTCATGTGGATGCCAGACCTGAGCGGCAGAGCAACGGCATACGAGCTCGAGTTGGATGGCAAAGCACGGATCGTTGCCGGCGCCCACACATTCGACACGGTTCTCGCCGTCGGCGAACATCGATGGCGCGCTCGAAGCTTGGGTGGAGCTGGCGAATGGAGCGAGCATTGGAGCTTCGAGGTTCTGCCAAATCCTGCATATGAGGACAACGAACGCACCGCGTTCTTCGATCTGTTCGTGGCAAAGACGATGGATCGTACTGCGTGGTCGCCATTCAAGTGGGAGAGAATTGGTACGACATTCGAGCGCGAACTCGAGCTGCATGCGCTCCGAGCCGAGTTCTCCGCTGCCGATACGCGAATCAAGATGCTCCGTGCGATTCGCAAGCTGAACTACATTCGGAAAGACAACCACCTGAATCTGGATCTAGTCGATACGGTTGTAGACAACCGATTTGCGCCGATCAAGTTCTACCCAGACCTTACAGAAGAGAGTCAACCATTCTTCTTTGTGACCAACTTCACCTCCGAAGTTTCGGACCTCGGAGTGAACCGCGGTGACAGGCTTGTCGCAGTAAACGGCATTCCCACAAACGAATATCTGTGGATGCTGGAACCGTACTTGCGAGGCTCAACGCGACGGCACGTCTACCTCAAAGAGGCGCCGGTGTATTTGTCGGCCAAGAACTCACTGTTTGGTCCAGAGCTATATGCAGAGGGCGATACCGTTGACTATGTCCTCGAAAACGGTGTGACGGGTGAGTGGTATGACGTGACGTTGAGTTACGATTTCGAGTCCGCGGAAGTAGTGCATTGGCAGTTTGCTCCAGCGGTCGTCGGCGACCGCGCACCCAACGCAACACGCTATCGACAATTCTACGAGCGATTCGGCTTCGAATCGGTCTTCGACAACGAGCTCGACGCCGCGTTGTACCTGAACCGCAATATCGGCGTTGCTTTGATCGAATGGTACGATCTCGAAGACACCGAACAGAGCATCAATGCTCTCGTTGCCGCCGCTGCGCGTGAGGGTGCGCTCGGCTACGACTTGATTATCGACGGCACTCACGGAAGCGGCGGCACCGGCAGCGAATTGGTGGTCCGCGCTCTGTCCGATGCACCCTTCAAGACCACGTTTGGAAATGTGAGAGTCAGCGACGTAGCGTTTGCGAACGCAAATAAGGGAAATCACGGGCCCGCGGTGGAAGAATGGATCGACGACGCCATCGCCGAGGGTCGGTCGTGCACCACCAACGAACCGTTCAAACTCAGGAACTTTCCGCGCGGCAGCGACGGCGTGATGGAGCCCGCAGCAGAGCGTTTTACGGGCGACAAGGTGATGCTCTTCTTTCCCTGGGGTGGATCAAACCTGGATCAGTTCGCATCGATGGTCGAGGACAACCCGGAGACCGGAATTCACACGGTCGGGATGACGATGGGTGGATACAGCAATACCTGGGAATGGGGTGAGACGCTAGATGTTCCCGGGATTGGCCCGGTGTTTTTCGAGTGGAATATCGGACACACTATTCGGCCCAACGGCGAAGTGCTAGAAGGAAATCCGTCTCATGCGGCGGAGTGGATCCCCTTCACTCGTGACAATTTCGATCACTACTTCGAACTGCTGATGACGCGCGCCCTGGCCCATCTCGGACACCAATGGGCGATTCCTTAGGGCAGGCTTGCTAGGCATGTATTCGCGATATCGCCGACTGTCGTTGGGGGCGAAGATCCTGCTCTTCATGGGCGTGGGCATCGTCGCGGGCATCGTGGCCGGCGAACGCGCCATGATCGTTCAGCCGCTGGGAGACCTGTTCATACGTCTCCTCATGATGGCGGTGATCCCACTCGTCTTCTTCAATCTGCTAGCCGGCATCACTAGTCTCACAGATGTCACCGCGCTCGGTAGACTCGGCGGGAAGATCATCCTGTACTACATGGTCACAACGACGATCGCGCTCACCCTCGGACTCGTCGTCATGCATCTGCTCCAGCCCGGCGCCGGGATGCAGCTGGCCGAACAGGTGGACGAGACGTTCGGCGATGTCCCCGGCATCACCGACGTTCTCCTCGGGATGATTCCGGAGAATCCATTCCAAGCATTCGCCTCGGGAAACGTTGCTCAGGTGGTAGTGTTCGCGATCTTCCTTGGAGTAGTGACTCTGTTGCTCCCGCTGAAGTCGAGGGAAACGCTACAGAACGCCTACAATGTGCTCGCCGAGCTTTTCAGGAAGCTGGTCGGCGTGATAATGCATTTTGGACCGATCGGTATTGGCGCACTCACGGCGGCAACGGTTGGCGAGTACGGCTCGGTCATCTTCGGACCGCTCGCGCTCTTCATAGGGGGAGTGTGGGGCTCGCAGGCCATTATGGTGGTCTTCTACATGTTGCTCCTCGTTCTGTTCGCCAAATACTCGCCGATTGAATTCTTCAAGAAAACAGGCCCGCTCTACGCCACGACGGTCGCGACATGCAGCAGCCTCGCCAGCCTCGCCGTGTCGCTGGACGTCGCCGAGGAACGTGTGAAGCTGCCGCGCAGCGTGTACGCATTCACCTTGCCGCTTGGTGCGCAACTCAACAAGGACGGCACCGCAATCATCCTCGCGGGTGTGTTGCTCTTCACGGCGCAGGCCGCCGGTGTCGAGTTCTCGCTTGCTTCGCAGGTAACGATCGTGTTGATCGGCATGATTCTCAGCAACGGGTCTGGAGGGATTCCGGGCGGAGGGTTGGTGATAGCCCTGATCTTTGTTCAGGCGTTCAACCTTCCACTCGAAATTGCGGTAATCGTGGGAGGGATCTACAGGCTCATAGACATGGGAAGTACGACCATCAACTGCATGGGTGACATGGTCGGCACGATCATCGTCGCACGTTCTGAGGAGTGGCATCCGGAGCCCGCATGACGAAAAAGAACCTCGGCATTGTTGGATGTGGAACGATCGGGTCGGAGATAGCGATCGCCGTCTCGAGTGGGCAAATCGAAGGCTACCGACTGTCCGGCTTGTGTGACGTGGACGGGAGCCGAGCAATACGACTCAGTACTAAGCTTCTCAGCGCGGTGGAGATTCTCGATTTCGAGGCGCTTCTTGCTGCCTCCGACATTGTCTTTGAGGCCACTAACAAGTCGTCGATGCCGGCAGTGACCAGAAAAGTGCTCAGTGCTGGCAAACCGATTCTTGTCATGAGTGCTGGCGGTTTGGCTGACGACCCGGATTTGGTCGATATCCAAGACGCAAATGGTGGACTACTGTACTGTCCTTCAGGTGCCATTTGTGGAGTAGACGGGATCCTGGCTGCTAGAGAAGCTGGCTTACGACGAGTTCACATTACTTCCACAAAACATCCGAAGAGTCTCAATGGAGCTCCGTATCTGGTAAAGCAGAACATGTCGATCGAAAACCTCGCGGAGGCGAAGACGATTTTCGAGGGTAGTGCCCGCGAAGCGATTGCTGCGTTTCCTGCGAATGTGAACGTTGCCATCATCTTGAGCACTGCCGGTTTGGGTGTCGATCGGACGGGAGTCCGTATTGTTGCCGATCCGAATTGTACGCGAACCAGACACGAGATTCTTGCCGAAGGTGATTTCGGAATCATCAGGACGATCACCGAAGGGAACGTGGCGCCGAACAACCCACGCACAGGCTATCTTGCGATCCTGTCGGCAAAGGCGGCACTGGGGAGAATCAGCAGCCGAATCCGTGTGGGTACATAGGTCTGGAATGCCGAAGGATGCATCATGAGTGTTGCAACCGGCTTACACTGCCGAATGTGCGATACAACCATTCCCGAATCTGATTTCCGGTTGGCATGTCCGAAGTGTGAAGAGCCTCTCGAGGTGGGCTACGACCTGAGAGAGATGAAAGAGGTGCTTCAGCAAGCACCAGTCGCATATTCCTCTCAGTCGTTTCTAGAACAGTGGCGTGCCATTCTTCCGATCGAAGATCCTGAGTTGATAAACGTAGTCTCACTCGGGGAACCTCAGACACCTCTGGTCAAGTCGTCGAGACTTGGTGAGAGGTTTGGCGCGGGGGACCTGCGGCTCAAGTTGGAAATGGGCCCGACCCTGTCGCTGAAGGACAGAGGAACGAGCTTGTGTGCATTGAAGGCTCTCGAGTTGGGCTACGACACAATTTGTGTTGCATCTTCCGGCAACAACGCGGCTTCAGTTGCGGCATATGCCGCGAGGGCAGGCCTCGAGTCGGTTGTGTTCATTCAGAGAAACACGTCTCCGGCGAAGGTGTTCAAGTGCCTGGTGTATGGTGCACGAGTCGTTCGCATCGATGGAGACATGAGTGTGGCATGCCGTCTCTGCGGCGAAATGCTCGAGCGCCACAGGTGGATGCATGCAGGTGGCCCAAACCCGTATCGCATCGCCGCTAAGCGAACAGCGGCGTATGAGATTGTTTGGCAACTGGGCGATCGAACACCCGATGTCATTGTGATCCCGTGTGGCGGGTCTGCTGGAATAGTGGCGGCATACAGTGGTCTATCCGAGATGGTAGAAATGGGCATTCTGGCGACGATGCCGAAGCTGGCGGGAGTCCAACTGGCTGCATGCGATCCGGTAACACGTGCTTTTGAAGAAGGACGAGAGTCGGTAACACCAGTGGAGAAGGCACCATCGTTTTCTGACGCGTTGATGAACAACAACCCCTACTGGGGTAGGCAAGCGTTGATCGCTGCACGCAAGACAGGAGGCTTTTTCATTTCCGTCTCCGATAATGAGGTCGCTGATGCCATTCGGGATTTGGGGTCGGAGGAAGGGGTCTTCACGGAACCGGCCGGGGCGGTCTCTGTGGCCGGTCTCCGAAAGGCAATTGGAGCCGGTCTTTTACCAGAATCTCAATGTGCGGTTTGTATGCTGACGGGGAGTGGTCTCAATGCACCGCAAGCGGCGTTCGAATCGCGAGAACTGCCTGAGGTTGTTGCGGCTGACGTGGAGGCGGTCGAGTCGTATCTCAGTCTTTGAACAATCAAATATGAGTTTAGGAGAGGTCGACGCATGACAAGCAGCGTGGGCTCGATGAATCACACCGAGATCCGTGAGCTCTTCCCGGCGACCGATCAATGGACCTACATGAACGTTGCCGTTCGTGGTCTCCTATCGACGCGGGTTAGAGAGGCTGTCGATGCCTACATAGACAGCCACCAATTCGGCAACTGGGAAAAGCAAGTAGAGTTCTCGATGATCGAGCGCACCAGAGAGAGTTTTGCGAAGCTCATCAACGCCAAGCCGGATGAAATCGCGTTTACCAAGAACGCGTCTGAAGGTTTGAGCACGATCGCCGCATCGCTTCCGTGGGAAGCGGGAGACAACGTGGTGTATTGTCCTCAACTGGAGCATCCCAACAATGTGTATCCCTGGCTGAATCTCCAGAAGAGACTTGGGGTCGAGGTGCGCGCCGTCGAACCCAATGATGGCCGTTTGCCTGCCGATCAGTTTGCGGAGTGCATCGATGACAAGACGCGCTTGGTCACAGTACCAACAGTCTCGTTCTCACCCGGTTTCGTGACGGAAGTCGCACCAATCGCCAAACGTTGTCGCGAAATCGGAGCATTCCTGCTTGTTGACGCTGCTCAGTCCATCGGCGTCGAACACACCGATGTGCAAGCGATGGGAGTCGATGGCCTCGCGGTGGCAACGCAAAAGGCCATGATGGCATTCTATGGTGCCGGATTCCTGTACTGCCGAAGAGAATGGGCCGAACGTATTCAACCCGTATATCTGGCCAGGTTCGGTGTTGCCTTAGAGGCCGATAGGCACGAAACCGCGATGGATGTGGAGCAACTGGAATATGCTCGTGGTGCACG
This sequence comes from uncultured Gemmatimonadaceae bacterium, assembly GCA_964518955.1. Classification (GTDB taxonomy): domain Bacteria; phylum Gemmatimonadota; class Gemmatimonadetes; order Gemmatimonadales; family GWC2-71-9; genus JBDGYW01. The sequence goes on from CAZFHS010000011.1 coordinate 45,743, forward strand.
CCGGTTCGACCTCGGCAATTACAACTATCTAGGGGCAACGGCTGCTGAGGCGTCACTGCATCTGATACACGAACTCGGCACTCCGGCAATTGAGAAGTACGTGAAGGGCTTGGCGCATCGACTGATCGAAGGCATGTTGGAGCTTGGTCTACCTGTTGCGGGTGGCACTCCCGGCCGGCACATAGGACACATAGTAGCGGTGGGCCAGAGCGGCGGTGGACGTCACTACACCGCGGATGATCCGCGGATGAACTCCTTACATGACCACTTAATTGAGAATGGCGTGAAGCTCGCGATAAGGCGCGGTATACTCCGTTTCTCGCTTCACGTCTATAACAATGAAGACGATGTCGATCGGGTGCTCGAATTGACGCGGGAGTGGCTTTCCAAATATTCATTAGCCGCGGGACAACGCTGAGTCAGTTTACCTCACCCAACCCAACAGATCTGCCGCGTTTGTCCGCGTCCCTCCACGTCCATCAGCGGCTAATGATCAGATGCGTCGCGCTCGTAAACGACCTTCCCTCCGATAATCGTATAAACCACCTCCGTCGCCGGAATGTCGTCCTCCGGGATAGTCATGATGTCTTGCGAAAGCACGGTCACGTCGGCGAGTTTGCCCGGTGTGAGCGAGCCCTTGATGTGCTCTTCAAAACCGGCGTACGCGCCGTTGATGGTGTATGACGCCAGCGCCTCTTCGCGGCTCATCCGCTGATCTGGGAAGAACACCGATCCGTCGGCCAGCTTGCGGGATACGGTTGCGTAGTAACTCGCGATCGGATCTACGTTCTCCACCGGCGCGTCCGTTCCGTTGGAAATGACAACGCCTTCCGCCATGAGTTTCTGCCACACGTACGCTCCCTCTTCCGCTCTCTCTTCGCCTAGGCGCTCGAGTACGTATATGGCATCTGAGGTGCAGTGGATGCCCTGCATTGCGGCGACGATCCCAAGCTGCCCCATCCGCGCGATATCATCTGGGTGCAGGTGCTGAGTGTGTTCGTTGCGCCAGCGCCAGTCGGTGCGGTCCGGATGAGCGTTGAATGTTCTTTCGTAGATGTCGATCAACTCACGGTTTGCTCTGTCGCCGATGGCATGAACGCCAAGCGAAAAGTCGTGAAGCGCCGCGAGTCGCGCCGTTTCCTCGACTGATGCGACTGAGGCGGTGTTCAAACCTGTGCTTGTGTGCAAATCCTCGTAAGGTTCGAGCAACCAGGCTCCATGAGGTCCGAGGGCGCCGTCTAGGAGCCGTTTGATGGAGCGAACCGTCAGGTGATTGTCTCCGTACCCGATGATGCGGTATTCGGGTAATCTCTCCGCCAACTCTTCATTAGAACCGCTGACCATGACCCAAAGACGAACATCGATTCTGCCTTCGTCGATCATCTCCTTGAAGAGGTCGATGGTCCCGAATCCCGTTCCGGCGTCGTGAAAAGTCGTGATGCCTTTGGAGATCACCTCTTCGTTCGCCAACTCGATCAGGCGTCGAGGATCGGGAGCCTCCGAGCCCTCATAAGCACCTCTCAACAGACCCTGCGCTGTTTCCCGAAACATCCCAGTCGGGTCACCGTTTGCATCCCGTACGATCTCGCCGCCTGAAGGTGCCCGCGTCCGCCGGTTTACGCCCGACATCTCCATGGCTTTCGCGTTGGCGAATGCCGCATGGCCGCTCGCATGCCCGAGCACTACGGGGTTGTTTGGAGATACGGCGCTCAGCGAGTGGTGCGTAGGGACGCCGTCTACATTGCTTTCGGGGGTCTCGTCCCACTTCTCCTGATGCCAGCCGCGACCGCGGATCAATTCACCTGTCGCCGCGTCTCCTACAACCGCCTCTACCATCGAGACGATCGCATCCCAACTCGAGGCCTCCATCAGATTCAACTGCATCTTCGCGCTGCCAGTGCCTGTGAAATGGGCATGGCTTTCTATGAAGCCTGGAATGGCGAGCATTCCGGCGAGGTCGATCACCTCCGTCTCCGATCCTACCCAGGCTCTGATCTCTCGATTCGACCCCACGGCAAGGATCGAGTCACCCTTCATGGCAATCGCCTGGCCATCGGGCACGTTATCGTCAACCGTTACCACCTTGCCGCCCAGCAATACCAGATCGGCAGGTATCTCTGGTTCACCATAACAGCCCGTCAGTAGAACGAGCGCTACGCCACAGAGCATCGCCGCCCCGTTGAGGGGTCTGCGGATAAGCGAAAACATCATATGCCTCCACTGGGTCAATATCGAACTGGGGATTACGCGGAAAAGCTACTACGGTGGACCAGTTAGTGTCAGTGCGCTACTAAGAGGCAGAGGGCCAGAGGGGCAGAGGAGGGAGGGGAGGGAGATGAGGGAGAACCTCGTCCGCAACCTTGCAGAGGCGCCGCGAAGTGAGCATGCTTTCTATGGTCGTGGTGCCTCTGGGCGCATCTCATCAAACCGGAGACTCCGTACATGCCAGCCAACCTCACGCCGATCTACAGAGAAGCTGAAGCGAAATACAAGAGCGCGATCACCAAAGAGGAAAAGATCGCTGCGCTGGAGGAGATGCTGCGTGTCATCCCCAAACACAAGGGGACAGACAAGCTCCAGGGAGATTTGCGATCCCGCCTCTCGAAGCTAAAGCGTGAGCCGAAGAAGAAGACCGGAGCCAAGGGATTCAGCCACAAGGTGCCCAAGGAGGGAGCGGGTCAAGTGATCCTGGTGGGACCGCCTAACAGTGGGAAATCGAGCCTGGTTGACTCGCTCACGCATGCTACGCCTGAAGTTGCGGCATACCCTTTTACCACACGGGACACGATTCCAGGCATGATGCCTTTCGAGGACGTCGCAATCCAACTGGTGGACATGCCGCCTTTGAGCGAAGAGCATGTGGAACCGTGGGTTTACGATGTCGTGCGGGGTGGTGACCTCGTTTGGCTGGTTGTCTCGATCGAACACCCACTCGTCGGTCACGAGATCGTGTTGGAGCTGCTCGAGGCCAAAGCCGTGGGGCTCATCCCTCCCGGAGCTGAACCTCCCGCCGATGCCCGCCCAGGTTGGCTCTACAAGCACACGCTCTTGGCTGTAACTGGGATGGACAACGATGGCGCGGATGGTGACCTGGAGGCATTTCAGGAATTGGTGGAAACAGAGCTGCCGATCGTTCCGGTTTCCACCATCGCAGACACCGGTTTTGAAGACCTCGCTAAACGAACTTTCGACGCTCTCGACGTCATGCGGATCTACACGAAGCAGCCGGGTAAAGACGCCGACCGGGAACGGCCGTTCACCCTGCCGCGAGGCTCCACCGTTGGCGATCTAGCTCGCGTTATCCACAAAGACGTTGCCGAGGGGCTCAAGTTCGCTCGGGTTTGGGGAGCGAGCGTCTTCGACGGTCAGTCAGTGAAGTCCGCGCACGTCCTCGAGGATGGGGACGTGGCGGAGATTCACTGGTAATGTGTGGATAGAGCGGGGTGCAAGACTAGTCTCACGCGCCGACTGCATCCTGGAATGCTCGAACAGTCTCCGCCACCGGCTGGCGGGTGAGCGTTTCGTTTACCATTAGTGCAAAACCCCTGAAATTGGGGTTTGGGGACGAAAGCTGAATCCCGCGCGCTCGTAGGTTCTCCCTGAGCTGATCTAGATCTCCAGCGTCTACGTGAAGTTTGCAGATGTTGGACCCGTTGGGAATCTCTTCCACTCGGAGTCCTGGGATGGCGTTCAGGGCCGGTTTGAGTTCCCTACCTGCTGCTACTCCCGCGGCGAAACGATCCTCAAAACCGTCCACATAATGGAGGGCTACGGCAGCGAGGGGCCAGGCACCCGGGAGAGCGCCGCCGAACATCCGTCGAGCGTGATACAAATCGTCCAGGAGTGCCCTGGGGCCGGCCAGTATCGCACCCGACGAGGCGTTGAAATACTTCCACATGGACACATACGCTGTGTCGAAGTGAGATGCATACTCGCTAGGCGATATGCCCGTGTAACCAGAGGCCATGAAGATTCGGGCCCCATCCAGGTGAGTGGCGATCCTTTCTGATCGAGCGAAAGCGCAGATGCGGCGCATCTCCTCGTAGTCGAAGAGCTTCCCGAGGCGCCGCCGGATGGGAGACTCGATTGTGATGACACCGACTCCGGTTTGCACCCGTCCTACATCGGCACTGTTGAGAGCACGCTGGACGTCATCCAGGGTAAAGGTCCCGTCGCTCGAAACCATCGGTATCAGATTCAATTGGCTCAGGACCTGTGCGCAGTCGCCGGAGTCTCTGTATATGTGGCTTTCCTCGGGCACGAGGGCACGTGTCCTACCGTCGGCCTGGATTCTCACCGCGAGGTGGTTTGCCAGGGTTCCGGTGGCGAGAAAGACCGCCCGTTCTTTCCCCAGGAGCTGAGCCATGCGGCTCTCCAACTCCTCAACCACACCCCCGTTGGAGTAATAGTCCGCTTCGATCCCCCGGTCCGAATCAATCTGGGCGAGCACATCGCAATACTCGGCCGGAGTGAGGGATTGGCCATCTCCCCAGAGTTTTACGACCCCCTGTAGCTGATCGACGTCCTGGGCCTCTTTGCCGGGTAAGCCAGTTGTGGTTAGAGCCAGAGGAATGGCAGCACTCGAGTGTACGAAGGAACGTCTGGAGATGGGATTCGATTCCATGTCTTGATCCTATCTGGCTATGTCTAGATGGCACAGGTTCACGATGCGCTCACTCATGGCGATGCCGTTCCCGCCGACGTCGCCGACGTCGGAGGCAGGAACTCCTCGAATGTTATCCCATATATGTCCCACACCGTAACGAACAGCGCGGCCACGATGGGACCGATGATGAACCCGACTGCTCCGAACAGGAAGATTCCACCCAGCGTACTCAGCAAGATCAACAGGTCCGACATCTTTGTGTCTCTGCCGACCAGCATAGGACGCAGAACATTGTCGACTGCGCCGACCACCACCCCGCACCACGCTGCCAACAGGATTGCAGCAAGGTAGTGGCCCCCCGCCACCAGATAGATGACTGCCGGTATCCAAACCAATGCCGTGCCAATGCCCGGGATGATAGATAGAACGACCATGACAGTTCCCCAGAACGCGGCACCGCCGATACCTGCCAGAAACAAAGCGATCCCGGCCAAACCGCCCTGTATGATACCAATCACCAGTGTGCCCTTCAGTGTAGCCTTTGCCACCGACACGAACTTCTCCACCATGCGGTCTTCTTCGGCGGGCGACAACGGCATGAGGTAGAGGATACGGTCGAGTATCGACCTGCCGTCGATGAGGAAGAAGAACATCGCGTATAACATTATGAACAGCTGCAGCAGGAATGTGACCGTGCCTCTGGTCGCGGCGGCGACGCTGTTCACCAGGAATGTCCCGATGCTACCGGCCAGCTCGCCGATCTTCGTCGTGATTTGCTCCTGGTACGGCTGCAGCCGTTCGTAGAAGGGCAGACGGCTCAATAGTGCGTCGAGAGCATCCGGTTGACTCAGCTGTTGGTCTATCCATGGACTCACCGCCCTGCTCACGTCGACGGCTTGCGACGCGGCCACCCCCAGAAAACCGGTGAGCGGAATGACAATCACCAGCAGCACCAAGATGATGGTCGTTGCTGATGCAAGTGCCTTCCGTTCCTTGAACAAACGCAAGAAATAGCGATAGAGGGGATGAGCCATGCCGCTGAAGATGCCGGCGAGGAGAACGGCCATCAGAAACCCTCTGACCATCAACAGGAACACGATCGATATCGCGATCGCCAATAGGACGAGAAAGGCGTTTGCGAATTTGTCCCGGTTTTCGATTGCGGGGGTCATGCGGAACTCCATGCAAAGGGTGTGTGCTAGTATCGCCCTTGGCGTTTGGAGTGTCCAGGAGGAGAGGGTAGGCTCTACTCGCTCCTGAGCGCTGTTACTGGGTTGACCCGCGCGGCGCGCTGTGCAGGTACTACCGAGGCGACGACACCCACGGCGACCAAAACCAGTGCTCCGCCGAGCATAGTCGGTATATCAACCGGGCTCGCTCCGTACAGAAGACTGCGGACTACCGCTGTGGTGGCAAAGATTCCACCCACACCGACCGCGACGCCTTTGCCTGCCAACTTCAAGCCACGTAACATGGTGAGGCCCAACACACTGCCCTGTGTGGCGCCCAACGCCATGCGTATTCCGATCTCCTGGCTGCTCTGTGCCACAAAGAATGACACGACCCCGTAGACACCGGCCGATACGAGTAGCAGGGCGATGCCCGCAAAGATCCCGACCAACATCGTGTTGAACCGCTGCCCGGCAAACTCGTTACTCAGCACGCGTTCCATAGTGCGGATCTCGGAGATCGGCTGATCGGGGTCCACGGCCAGCACAGCCTGCCGCACCTGGCCGACGATCGATAGAGGGTCGATGTCGGTCTTGACGACCAGGTACATCCTGAATCCCCGAGCCCACCCGGGCGCCGTGTACGGCAGGTAGTGTTCGGCTCGGGCGCTGCGATACGGGCCCCATTGCCGCACGTTCTCCACCACACCCACGACGGTCATCCAGTTTGGCGGGTCGGTGCGGAAACTGTACCGCTTGCCGACCGGGTTCTCTTCAGGCCAGAGCCGGCTGGCCATTGCCTCGTTGATGATCGTTCCAGGGCGCGCGGCGAGTGAATCGTCAGGCTCGGGGAGACGGCCCGCAACCAGCGTGATGCCCGCGGCAGTGAAGTAGTCTCCTGACACCCGAGAGAATTCAATGAGCGGACCTTCTGCACCCGAGAGTGGCCGCTCGGGGTCGTCCTCAGCCCACACCTGGCTGTTCGTTCCGCCGTTCAGCGGCAGCTTGCTCGTTGCTCCCACGTGCCGCACTCCTGGAATAGCGGCTATGCGGTCGATTGTTTCTCGCAGGAAGTAGTCACGGTCCCATACATCCTCGTAGCTATCACCCTGTAACGACACGTTTACCGTGAGCACGTTCTCGGGTTCAAATCCCTGTTCCATGCCGCGGAACTCCAGGTAGCTCTGCACCATTAGTGCCGCACCGTTGGCGAGCACTAGGGCAAGTGCGAACTGAGTTGCTACGAGAGTGCCACGCAACACAGCGCGCCGAGTCCCGGATTGCGGTGTCCCTTTTCCCTCCTTCAGGCAATCAGTAAGGTTGCTGCGCGACGCCGAGAGAGCTGGCGCGAGACCGAAGACAACGCCCGTTACTATCAAGATGACGAGGGCGTAGATGAGAACGGTTCCGTCGATGCCGATGTTCGCGATGCGAGGAATGTCCGTCGGAATCATTGACCGGAGAAACGTCATACTGGCCATGGCTAGAGCGATGCCGGTGATGCCGCCGATTAACGAGAGCAGTAGGCTTTCGGTGAGAAGCTGTCGCAAGATTCGAGAGCGGCCGGCGCCGACAGCGGCTCGGATCGCCATTTCGGTCTGGCGCGCCGTGGCTCGACTCAACAGCAAGTTCGCCACGTTGCCGCACACTATCAGCAGCATGAAACCCGCGGCCGATAGCAGCAGTATCAACTGAGTGCCGACCCGTCCGACCAGACGTTCATGCATCGAATGCACGTAGGTGGTTTTCACGCTGTTGGTTTCCGGGTACAACTCGGCCAGACCCTCGGACAGGGATTTCAGCTCCGCGTCGCCGGTCTCGACGGGCACGCCCTGCTTCAGTCTACCGATGGCGAGCAGCGAGTGGCTGTCTCGGTCGGCTTGCTCGATGTCCTCTCTCGCAAATGGGAGGTAGACGTCGTGAGTCCGGTTGAGACGCCAGGGCGATGGTGCGTTGAAACCGGCCGGCATTACTCCGACCACCGTAAACGACCCTCGGTTCATCCTGATTGTGCTGCCTATGATGTTTGGATCGGCGGCTAGCCGGTTCCGCCACAGACCGTCACTGATGATCAAGGCTCGGCCGCCGGCAATCTGGTCTTCCTCAGTGAACGGTCGCCCCATCGCGGGTGACGCTCCCAGCAGGCTGAACAGGGTGGGCGTGATCAGGGCGCCCTGCACCATCACCGGCTCACCGTCGCTGTTGAGGTTCATGTTGCGGCTGTTCATCACTGCGATGTCATCGAACGTCTCGGTCGTAGCACGGAGATCGACATAGTCGGGCCCCGACAACGGCCCGCAGCACGATCCGTCTGTTGCACCGTGCCATATGTAGGTCAACTCATGCGGCTCGTCGAATGGCAGCGGGTCCAGGAACACGCCCTTCAGCACGCTGAAGACGGCAGTGTTCGCACCGATACCAATTGCAAGCGTCCCGATCACGATTGCGGTGAAGGCCGGCTTCTTGAGTAGCTGGCGCACTCCGTAACGGATGTCCTGCGATAATTCGTCGAAAAAGGTCGATCTCTGCTCGTTCCTGACTCTCTCTGTCTCCATCGAATGAAGCTCCTTACGAATGGCACGGAGATCCCCAAACCGTTCCCTGGCTTCAGCGTGGGCGTCCGCTGAACTTTTTCCACGTTCCACCAGGTCGCGCACCAGCGCATTGAAGTGCTCGGTTAGTTCTGCCTCTATCTGTCGGCTTCTCTCTCGCTTCGAGAGAAGCGACCGCAGTCGCATCCAGCTGTCGGTGAACAAAGACATTTCGACGGGTTCGGGCGGCTACGACGCCGTCCCCTCCTCCAACACCAGCGCCACGGCCGCCGTGAATTCATTCCATTGAGCATGCTTCTCGCCCAACAGTTTCTTGCCTTTTGGGGTGAGATGGTATGACTTCTTCTTTCGATTGTTGGAGGACAAACCCCACTCGAAGTCGATCCAGCCCCGGTTGGTCATCCGGTACAAAGCTGGGTAGAGTGATCCCTCTTCAATCTGAAGCGCCTTACCCGTCTTTTCTTCAAGCGCGCGGGCGATCCCGTATCCGTGCAGCGGGCCAGAATGCAACGTTTTTAGGATCAATAGGTCGAGCGTGCCCTTCAACAGTTCAGGCGTGTCTCGGGACATCGATTCCTCGTTTCCAGATGTACCTAGGACTTCTGGGTATTAGATACTCCGAACTGCACTATGGTTGCATCTAGGGGGTGTGGCATTTGGGGAGGCAGCTTTCCAAGACCGCACCATAACCATGGCGGCGCGGCTGGGGTTCGTGTTTGGAGGTGGTCGTCAGAGAGCGGGCGTAATGCCTCGTTCACCTGAGCCGTGCGTCGAATTTCAGTTCCTGTCCGGGTCGTAGCTCGACTGTGCGGCTGAATTGATCGTAGGACAGATGGCACTCGACACCGCCGGCAGAGCGAACGGCACCGTGCGTCAACCTGCCGTCTTGCCACTCAATGTCGATCTCGAAACCGCCACGCGCCCGCATACCGCGGACGCTGCCGTTGGGCCACGCGGAAGGTAGGGCAGGCAGCAGCCGGATCTCTCCGGCATGCGATTGGAGCAGCATCTCGGCCACGCCGGCTGTTCCTCCGAAGTTCCCATCTATCTGGAACGGAGGGTGGGCGTCCATGAGGTTGGGGTAGGTCCCGCCACCGCGATCGTAACGCAGATCTTCAACAGGGTGAACGTATGTCAGTAGCTCTCGATAGAGCTTGTGCGCGCGATCGCCGTCTAAGAGCCGGGCCCAAAGGTTGATGCGCCATCCCTTCGACCAACCCGTCGATTCGTCTCCTTTGATCTCGAGCGCTGTTCTTGCTGCGTCTGCCAGGTCGGGCGTCTGTTGCGGATCTACGTGTGTGCCGGGGTACAATCCAAATAGATGCGTCTGGTGGCGGTGTTGAGGGTCTCGGTCCTCCCAGTCGTGATACCACTCCTGGAGACTTCCATCCTGGCCGATCTTATAGGGAGCCAGGCGGTCGAGGATCCTACCCAATGTCTCGCGAGAATCCGCATCGCGCTCCAAGACCTGTGATGCCCGGATCAAGTCGTTGAACAACTCCCGCATCATTGCCATGTCGCCGGTGGTGGCGATTGTCGTTGCGCCCTCATATCCTTCGGGCGTGCGGTACATGTTCTCGGGAGACGTTGATGGGGAAGTGATCAGGTATCCGTCCTCCCCTTCGATCAACCAATCAATTGCAAATCGAGCTGCTCCCGCCATCAGCTCATAGGCATAGTCCTCGAGGAAATCCCGATCCTGCGTGAACGCGAAATGCTCCCACAGATGCGTAGCGTACCAGACGCCCGCCATGTTCCAATTGGCCCATGATGGATGGCCTTGACCGAAATCTCCCACCGGATTGCTCATGGCCCAGATGTCGGTGTTGTGACTCACGCTCCACCCGCTAGCGCCCCAGAACGTCTCCGCCGTGACGCTACCGGTTTGTGCCAGGTTGCCGATGAATGAGAGCAGCGGTTCGTGCATCTCCGAGAGGTTGGTCACCTCTGCGGGCCAATAGTTCATTTCGGCGTTGATGTTTGTCGTGTAGTTGCTGCTCCAAGGCGGGCGCAAATGCGGGTTCCAGATGCCCTGGAGGTTTGCCGGCACTCCGGAGGTGCGCGAGCTACTGATCAGCAGGTAGCGACCGAACTGGAAGTAGAGTGCTTCGAGGTAGGGATCCTGCGCGCCCTCTGTATAGCGCCGCAACCGTTCATCTGTTGCCATCCCTGGAACGGGATCGTCGCCCAGGTCGATTGCCACTCGATCGAAGTAAGAGTTGAAGTCTCCTACATGACGTGCGTGGAGGTTGTCGAAGTCGTAGGTAGAAGCCTGGGCTAGCTGCTCCTTAGCGATCTGGATTTCATCCAACCCATCGAGGCCCGGCTCGCGATCGAAGCCGTTGAAACTGGTCGAGGTAGATACGAGCAACGTCGCGTGCGACGCGCCAGCGAGGCTGAGCGTTCCACCCGTTTCCGTGACCACTCCGTCGGTGTCGACAATCCGTGCTAGGACGGCAAAGCGGGTGCCACGTCCTTCTTCGTAGATGATTGGGTCGGGTATGTCGCCACGGTAATTCGGCTCTGCATGAACCGGCGCTTCGCCAAGGGCGGAGAGAATGCCGTTTTCTGTGTAGACCCTATAGCGCAGAAGACTCTCGAAGCGCACGCGAAAGCCAAGTTGACCCTCCTCAGTCGCGTTGAGACGGATCGCCATCACGCGGTCCGGATTCGACACGAAACACCGGCGCTCGTATCGAGTCTCGCCTACCATGTAACTGACCGACGCAGTCGCGCTCCCCAGGTCCAATGTACGCACATATTCCACGCCTTCACCCTGGTGACTCATCTCCAGCAGCATCGTTCCCAGCGGTGCGTAAGATTCGGAGAACGTTCCCTGCAGATTGCGCACGAGTGTGTCTGCGGCGCGCCAGTTCCCTGCTGCGAGCGCTTCCCTAACCGCTGGCAAATGCTCGTGGGCGTCGCGGTTCATGTACGGGTCTACCGGTCCACCGGTCCAGAGTGTGGCGTCGTTCAGGTAGATGCGTTCAACGTCCACACCACCGAACAATGATGCGCCGACGCGGCCGTTTCCGAGTAACAGTGTTTCTTCGAAGAATTCGGCCGGTTGCTCGTAGCGAAGCTGAACGGTGGGTTCGCTCACGCGTTCTTGTGCTAGGATGGTTGCTGATAAACCGGAGAGTGCGTGCGTTGCCAACAAGGCTACGGAAGCAACGAAGCTCGCGGCGCTATGTCGCTTCATAGAGTCGACTCCTCGAGTTGTGGGCAGCTACCGGCGATGGCGTTGGTTCAATGATTCACCTGAAGGAAAGATAGGGGAAATCGCTGACGCTGTGCGTGGGAAACCACGGTGAGTGGATGTGCTGCCCCGGGGAGGCTGTCGATAGTGATGCCGACGACTTCCGAAAACATATGGCCTAGCCAATATCGGCTGGCCCCTTGTTGAATCTGATTTGCTGGCACGGTCGCGGGCGCCGTGTAGGTCAATACGGCCAGATATTCGCCGGGAATTAGCGGCTCGAAGTGCTGCACCACGGTGTGACGTGTCATCGCCCCGCCGCTGGGAACTAGGGTGTACCACTGTTGGTTCCACTCCGGGCTCTCTGCGCCGACGCCCAGATGCAGTCGTTGATGATATGTTCCACTGTCGGTGCTGTAGAGTGCCACACCATTTGTCCACTGGTGATAAACGGAGTCACCCACGATCTCTGGGTCCAACAGGTACAATGCATCTACGTCGTTGTTCGTGACTGTGAATGTGTATTCCACCGAGGAATACTCTCCATCTTCCAACACCGTCATGGCGTCAAGTTTGATGCTGATCCCGGCGTGATAGACTCCGGCATCGATCAACGCGGACCGCACTCGATCGTCCTGGCGCTGGTCGTTGTCGTCGTGAAACAACCAAGTCCATTGAAGCCGCATGGCGACTTCCGGAAGCAGCCCATCGCTCAGATCGCCGATTTCCGGCAGGATATACATGGAAGAAGAGAACGAACAACCAAAGTATCCTGGGTACGCTCGTGTTCCATTTGCGACTACGAGAAACGGACGGTCGCACCAGGAGTGGAGAAAGACACCTGGGTTCGCTGCCGAATACTCGAGAAAGTCAGACCTCGTTTCTTTCAAGTACATCATGTGGCTGGAAAAATCGTACATCAGTAGGTCGTCATCCGTGATCCATGGTGTATTGCTGATGTCGAGGCTGTCGAGGTCGTTGCCGAACCAATCGGAAACCTTGATGTCTGGTTCCGCAGGCAGGTATATGGCAAAATTGGGAGTTGTATCTTCGGGCGGGCCCGCTGAGTCAGAGCATGAGGCTAACGCGAGCAACAGGAAAACGCCGGTGACCAATTGATGCTTCTGGTGCTGCTTAAATGGCGGCATGGCCAATTCTTCTTCACGGGTTCGACAGATGCGCTTAGTCATCGCTACCCCGAAGGCACGTTGATGTGCCGAATGACTAGCTTTGTTTGGAGCTCGTTCTGTGCACTCAACTAGGCAAACACAAATCGCTGCTTGTTTCTGCTGGAGGAGAAAATGAGACCGTTTCTCACCGTTGCGCTTGCCCTGGCCACCCTGTCCCTGTCCTCACGTTTGTGCGAAGCCCAGGAGTCGGTCCACTGGGATGTTGCAGCACAGATCAGGGCTGAAGGTTTCGAAAACTCGTCAGTGACCGAGTTTGTGAGCTACCTGGCTGATGTGATTGGTCCTCGGCTCACCGGCTCTCCCAATATGCGACAGGCCCAACAGTGGTTGGTGGAGCAGATGGAGGATATCGGCCTTACTGATGTGAGGCTCGAATCGACTGGCGACAACACAATCGGGTGGGAGCTCGAACGCACCTCGATTCACATGCTGGCGCCGGATTATCAGATGGTGATCGGTTACCCGATGGCCTTCAGCAAGGGAACCGATGGACCGGTGATAGATCGGGCTGTGATCGCGGACATTAGTTCCGCGGAAGATCTGGATCGTTTCAGAGGGAGCTTGAACGGCGCAATCGTTCTCGCCACTCCCAAGATGCCGGTGACCCCGCGATTCGTTCCAGACGCATTCCGCCATGACGAAGAATCGCTGCATATATACGAGACCGAAGGCGTCGATCTCAACATGCAGCGGTATGGCCGCGGCCAGCCGAACCAGACTCGTGTCCGGCTGGATGGAATCACGCAAGCTGAGATCGACGAATTCTACGTGGCTGAGGGAGCTGCCGCGGTTCTGTGAGCCAGCATTGGTAGTGACGGGACAGTGGCGGCGGGAGCGGTGTCGAGGGATCGAGCGAGTAGAACGCGCGAGGGCGTCGAGAACACTTTGCCGACCATATCCGTGGCCGCTGAACACTACAACCGAATCTACCGGATACTCGAGCGAGGAATTCCCGTAACGATGGAAGTGGATGTTCGGGTGGCTTTGGATGAAAGTGATACACAGGGTTACAACGTGCTGGGTGAGATCAAGGGCAGCGACCTTGCCGACGAGGTGGTTGGCATCGGTGGCCACCTCGACTCGTGGCATGCCGGTACCGGAGCGACGGACAACGCCGGTGGCGTAGCTGTCGTGATGGAGGCGATGCGGATTCTCGAGGCGCTCGACGTCCAACCGAGACGTACGATCCGCGCCATGTTGTGGACTTTCGAAGAGGGTGGGCTGCGCGGTGCGCGCGCCTACGTACGTGACCATCTTGGCAACCCCACAGACGGTACCAAGCCGGACTACGACAAGTTCTCGGTCTACTTCAACATGGACAACGGGACAGGGCAATTCCGCGGCGTGCACATAAACGGGAATCTCTTGGCGATACCTCTCTTCGAAGCATGGATGAAGCCGTTCAACGATCTCGAGGTGAAGACGATTTCGCAGTACCATCACAGAGGCAGCGATCACACGGCGTTCGACGAGGCTGGGCTGCCGGGTTTCCAGTTCGTCCAAGACCGGATCGATTACAGGGCACGGACATGGCATTTGAACATGGACACGTTCGACCACGTTCTGCCAAGAGATCTGATGATCAACGCTATCGTGATGGCGAGCTTCGCATACCATGCGGCGATGCGTGACGAGCTAGTTCCGCGGCGGCCCTGAGCACCTCACGGGTGCAGGTGGACAGAGCCTGGCTGTCTATGGCACGATCTGGCCGTCGACTCCCACCTTCAGCTTGATTGTCTGACCGACATTCTCGGCGGGGTGGACGCCCGACATGCGGGTCGTCACCCTGCCGTTTTGTGTCAGGGAGGTGACTTCGATGTCAACTGCATTGACGCTAGCCAAACCGAAGTGGATGGGAAGAACGTTCTGAGAGTTGTAACCTGACCCCGTGTCCATGAATCCCATCCCGAGCAGCGACTCCGTCCCGGCTGCGTATAGACGAACCTCGGCGCCCGCGCGAGTAGCGTGGCCATGCTCGTCGAGCACCATCACCTGCAGCGAACGGGAACGTGCTTCAGCCGGGAGTCCATTGCGCAAGAGATGGTGCATACCATCAGCTCCGGCCCCGGTGAGCGAGAGGTCGATGTCGCCGTCCGCATCGAAGTCGACCCAGTGTGCGCCGTGATCAGAATCCTGTTGGATCATTATGGCAGGGGTGACGTCTGCGAACAGTGACCCTTCATTGCGGAACAGATAGTCGCGATAGGCAACGTCACGACCGATGGTGCCGTTTATGTACACATCGAGCCGTCCGTCATTGTCGAAGTCGCCCCAAGTGCCGGTGTCATACCTGCTGTTGATGGCCACCCCAAGCTCCAACCCCACGTCGACGAACCTGCGGCCGGCATCGTTGCGTAGGAGCCCGGTCGGGCCATAGTTGACTGCGAGTATGTCTAGGTCGCCATCGTTATCGTAGTCGGCGAGGCTAGGCCGAATGCCCCCGTAGCTGTACTGCAACGGCCTGCCACCCTTGTCTGCTCCCAGCTCGGGAGCGACGTCGATGAACCATGCCCCGTCATTTCTGTAGAGCCCGTTTCGATCGCCGTTTTGGTTCGTGACGTAGAGGTCGAGGTCTCCGTCGATGTCGAAGTCGAACCACGCCGCACCGACTGTGCGTCGCGGGTCGTCGATACTCATCTCTCTGGATACGTCGGTGAACCTACTGCCGTCATTTCGGTACAGGTGATTGGGGCCATTTCGTACGGCTACGAAGAGGTCCAGATCTCCGTCGTTGTCGAAGTCGATCCAACTCACCTGGCGGGTGTTGGTTACGAGCTCGACGTTCACGTCGCCAGTCACCTCAGTGAAGTGCGCGCCGTCGCCGTCGTTTCGATACAGGATGTTGGATCGTTCTTCCGGTGGCGCAAATCCAACGTAGAGGTCAATGTGCCCGTCACCGTCGAAATCACCCCACGATGCTGCGCGCGTGTTTTCCGAATCTGCCAGGCCGACATCTGCCGCAACATCCACGAAGACACTGCCATCGTTTCGGTACATCCGATTCGGCGTGCCGGGCCGGAATCCGACGAACAGGTCGTAGTCGCCGTCGTTGTCGAAGTCGGCCCAGGCGTTGGTGAGCGACTCCGGTGCGCCGAATAGTTCTGGTTGAACCAGCTCGAACTCAGGCACCTGCGCGTGCGAAAGCGAAACAAGACTCGGGAGCAGCAATACTACGGCGACAAATCGATTCATACTGACCACCTCATGACATTGATTGTTGGCCGCGGAGTGACGCGGAACAACGCGGAGTGTCGCAGAGGTTCAATGGGGTTGGGTGGGGCAACCAACCCCCTCTTTTCTCCGCGTTCCTCCGCATTCATCAGCGGCGAACCTCTATGAATTGGGTTCCATCATCGGGATTTTCACATCGCGCTCCTGCGCCACCTCGACCGCCCGCTCATATCCCGCGTCGGCGTGCCGAATGATCCCCAGCGCCGGATCGTTACGCAGTACGGTTGTTACCCGTGACTCCCCGGCTGGTGTTCCATCCGCGAGAGTGACCTGTCCCGCGTGCATGGCATAGCCGATACCCACGCCGCCTCCATCGTGGAACGAACTCCAGGCGCTGCCTGAGGCGACCGATGTCATGACATTGAGCAGCGCCCAATCCGCCACAGCATCTGAGCCGTCCTTCATTGCCTCTGTTTCGCGATAGGGGCTCGCAACCGAACCGCAGTCCAGGTGGTCACGTCCTATGACGACGGGTGCTTTGACACGACCCGATGCGACGAGGTCGTTGAAGAGTTTACCCGCTTTCTCGCGCTCGCCATAAGCCAGCCAGCAAATGCGTGACGGCAGCCCCATGTGTGAAACCTTCTTCCCCGCCATCTCTAGCCAGCGCACCAGGCGCTTCTTTTCGGCAAAAAGCTTCAGCAGCTCTTCGTCCATGACGGCTATGTCGTCGGGGTCGCCTGACAACGCCACCCAGCGGAACGGTCCCTCTCCTTCGCAGAACAGATGACGGATGTATGCAGGCACAAAGCCCGGATAGTCCATGGCGTTGTCTACGCCACGGTGCATTGCTTGCCGCCGCAGGTTGTTGCCGTAGTCGAAAACCACGGCGCCCTTCTTTTGCAGGGCGAGCATCGCGCTGCAGTGAACCGCCATGGAATCGAACGCCATGTCCATGTACTTGTCGGGATCGGATTTTCTCAGCGCCAGTGCCTCTTCATAGGGGATGCCGTGCGGCACATACCCAGCCAACTCGTCGTGTGCACTAGTCTGGTCGGTTACCACGTCGGGGAGGAAATCGTCCATTGCAGCGAAAGCCGGTACGACGTCCGCGCAGTTGCCGAGCAACCCGATCGAAAGGGGTTTGCCCGCATCGGCCGCGTCGCGTGCGAGTTTGATGGCCTCTCCGACCTGGTCGGTCATCACATCCAGATACTGTGTGTCTAGCCGACGTTGAATCCGTTGGCGGTCGACTTCGATGCAGATCGCCACGCCGCCGGCCATGGTTACGCTCAGAGGCTGAGCACCGCCCATTCCACCGAGCCCGCCTGTCAGCACGATCTTCCCGCTGAGGTCCGATCCGTAATGCTTCTCGCCGAGGGCGGCGAAGGTCTCGTAGGTACCCTGGAGAATTCCCTGAGTCCCGATGTAGATCCAGGAGCCGGCGGTCATCTGGCCGTACATCATGAGACCCTTCTTGTCCAATTCGTTGAAGTGATCCCAGTTGTCCCAGGCTCCAACGAGATTGGAGTTTGCGATCAGAACGCGCGGTGAATAAGGATGCGTCTTGATCACGCCGACCGGTTTGCCCGACTGTACGAGCATCGTCTCGTCGTTCTCGAGATCGAGCAGCGTGCGAACGATCGCGTCGTAACAATCCCAGTTGCGGGCGGCCTTGCCGCGGCCGCCGTAAACGACGAGTTCGTCAGGGTTCTCGCCGTTGTCGGGATCGAGGTTGTTGCAGATCATCCTGAGTGCCGCTTCCTGGTACCATCCCTTGCAGTGGAGGTCGGTTCCACGCGGGGCGCGCACAGGACGGGGTTTCCCAAGGCCGATCTGGAGATCGTTCAACACTTTTTCCTTCATTGCCGTAGTCATAACGTTTCTCCCTCGAGTCCTAGTACGTCGCCAGTTGGCCGATTTCGCCTTCAACAGACCTCAGAACGGCGAGATCCTTCACGGCGGCCTGCATTGCATTATGGTCGCGATACAACGGTCTATCGACATCCAGGAATTCAACGTGTTCCCGAACGGCGCGATGTGCGGCCTGCGTTCCGTGGCCCGGTGTGTAGTCACGGAAGTCGAGCGCCTGTGCCGCAGCCATGAGCTCAATGCCGAGCACGCCGCAAGCGGTATCCAGTATCTGCCTGGTTTTCAGCGATGAGTTCATGCCCATCGACACGAAGTCTTCCTGATCTGCTGCGGCCGGAATGGATTGGATGAAGGCTGGTGCAGATAGAGTTTTCTGTTCGACTATCTGCATGTCGGCCGTGTATTGAGTCAGCATCAGGCCGGAGAACATTCCGGCGCCCTTTGTCAGAAACGGCGGCAGGCCCACCGACAGAGCCGGATTCGTCAGCCGGTTCAAACGGCGTTCGGAGAGCACGCACACCATCGTGATTGCCGCACCAAGCGTATCGATCGGAAGGCTCACCGGCGTACCCTGGAAGTTTGCGCCGGTCAGTACCACTTCGTCGTTCGGCAGAAAGATCGGGTTGTCGCCTACACCGTTGGCTTCGATCTCGATCTGCTCGCGGGTCCAGCGCATCTGGTCGCGGGCAGCGCCGATGACCTGCGGAGTCGAACGCATGCTGTATGCGTCCTGTACCTTGACCTTCTCCTTCCCAGATACCAGGTCCGAACCGTCCATGACCTTCCGCAGATTTGCCGCACTCGTCACCGCTCCACGAAACCCTCGAAGCTCGTGGATGCGTGAGTCGTACGGCTTCATGTTGGCCTTCAATGCCTCGAGAGACATCGCGGCGGCGATCTCTGCTTGCTTGATCCAACGTTCGGCGTCGTAGACCGCGAGAGCACCGATACCATTCAAGAGGTTGGAACCGTTGATCGTAGCGAGCCCGTCACGAGCCTTGAGTCCGGGAATCGGTATGCCGGCTTTCTCCAGAGCATCCTTGCCCGGCAGCCGCTGGCCTTCGTAGAACGCTTCTCCCTCGCCCATCATCAGCAAGGCGACCTGACTCATTGGAGCAAGGTCGCCGCACGCGCCAACAGATCCCTTCTCACAAACGACCGGCGTGACGCCCTTGTTCAGCATTGCGATGAGGGTGTCGGTGATCTCGGGCCGGCCACCGGAGTGGCCGTTTGCGTGGACGTTGGCTCTAAGCAGCATGGCAGCACGCACATGGTCTATGGGCGCCGGATCGCCGATGCCGGCTGCGTGGTTGTAGATCAAGTACTTCTGGAAATCGCGAACCTGGTCGTCGTCCAGCACGACCTCGGAGAACTCGCCGATGCCCGTGTTGACGCCATACATGATCTCGCGGGCTTCAATCCGCTGCTCGATGAAGCTCCTGCACGCTTTGATCCGTTCCAAAGCGTCGGGATGCAGCTCGACTTTCTCGCCACGGCGAGCTACGGCTTCGATGTTGTCGATGGTAAGGGAGTGGCCTGTAAGGGAGAGCGCCATCCGTAACCTCCTCTTGCTTCTGCTCGGGGTCGCAATGAGCTACAACCCGAGCAATTCGGGTCGGTCGCTCCCACCCACCCCGCAGCAACCGGAGGTCCGGTCCGCGTGCTATCGAGTTAAATCAGATTCTCTGGAGAGTCAAGGGGCCACCGCTGCCATTTCCGTCGCTCACCTTCCTACGTGGAACGTTTATCACATGATGGGCAGATTCGTCTACGACTTGCTTGGCAGTTTTTGCGATGGCTTGCGCTCAGAATGCAATTTGGACAAGATGCCACTCGCCTTTACCTGAGGAATCCGTGTGAACGCGACCGAAGAACAGATCTCTGTGCCCCTGATCCTGCGCTCCGCCGTCGGCGGCGTGCTCATGGGTCTTGCCAACCTGGTCCCCGGAATATCCGGCGGCACTATGCTGCTGGCGGTTGGGATATACCCTCGCTTCATCGATGCAATTGCGCGGGTCACGCGGCTACGCTTTGCGTTGACCCCTGTCACGCTGCTCGGTGTCGTAGTTCTCTCGGCGATGCTTGCCATCCTGCTGTTGGCAGGGACGGTGAAAGACCTCGTTGTCGAGCACCGTTGGATCATGTACAGCCTCTTCATCGGCCTGACTTTGGGCGGACTGCCCGTTGTGTGGAAAATGACACGCTCGTTCGAACGGCCGGTGATCGCCGGGACGGCGTGCGGGTTCATCGGGATGGCGGCACTGGCACTAGCCCAGTCACAAGGTGCCAGCACGGCGGCCAGCGAAGGCGGGTTCATTCTGTTTTTTGTGGCCGGCCTCGCGGGCGCCTCGGCGATGATCCTCCCAGGTGTGAGCGGCGGGTACCTGCTTCTGGTGATCGGGGCCTACGTACCGATACTCTCGGGCATCGACGCCTTCCGTGCCGGGCTCTCCGCGGGCGACGGAGCGGCTGTGGTGCAAACCGCAATCGCGGTGGTATTGCCGGTCGGCTTAGGGGTTGTGTTTGGAGTAGCGGCAGTGAGCAACCTCTTGCGCGCCGCATTGAAGCGATTCGAGAAACTCACACTGGGTGTACTCATAGGCTTGCTGCTCGGGGCAGTAGTCGGGTTGTGGCCGTTCCAGGCGCCAGTTGAACCGAGGCCAGGCGATATCTACCGAGGCCAGGTGCTCGATGCCTCAATGATCGCTGAAATCGACGTCGAGGATTGGCCCACCCGCCCGTTTGAACCATCAGGTGCGCAGACCGGGGCCGCGCTCCTGATGATCCTCGTCGGTTTTGGTGTAACCACATTGGTCGACCGAATCGGGAGGATCTCCGACGAGGACCAGACCGGTCCTGGTGCATAACCCAGTACGGGACCCATTGCGCGGGCTTTGGAGGAAGCTGATTGCCGAGTCCATGCTGCAAGGACAATCGAGGTACGTTTGAGTTGATATCTGGGCCTGCTACGGCTTCGGCAACCACGGCAAGAACGCGCTGGTCGTGCGCTGGTACTCGCGATAGCGATCGCCGCGGCTCCTGAGGGCCTGGATTTCGGTGTACGGTATGCCCGTGAGTCTGAACAGGAAAACCAGCATGCCAATCGGCCCGATCCACGTGAGAAGGGCCCCGTGACCGATCATTACGTAAGACCACCAATGAATCCATTCGAAGAAGTAGTTCGGGTGTCTGGAATAGCGCCACAGTCCTTTCTGGCACACCTGTCCCCTGTTCGTCGGATTGCTGCGGAATCGAGCGAGCTGCTTGTCGGATATGGTCTCGCCGACAACTGCAATCAACCAAACGGCCACTCCCAGAACAGTCCAGATGTCAGTCGAGCCGTGCATCATGGCTCCGAGCATCGGGAGCGAGAAGAGAACCGCTAGTGCGGCCTGTCCCTGATAGAAGAAGAACAGGAAAAGGTCGGCGTTCTTGCCGAAGTGGTTCCGTATGGCCAGGTACCGTCCATCTTCCTCCGCGACGCCCAGGACACGGTTGGTAGCGAGGTACCACGCCAGGCGGAAGGCCCAGATCGCGCCCAGCGTTGCAACGATCACTCTCGTGCTCAACTGCCCGTTCGCAAACCACGGATAGATGATTGCGAGAAGACCGAGACCCGCCGACCAGGCAACGTCTACAATCGTTGCGTTTCTGGTTTTGAGTTGCCTGACCCAGAGCAGCGCGAGCAGTGTAGCGAGCGCTCCCCAGCAGCATAGCACGATAATCGTCACGCCGAGATCACCTCTTCATTTGTTTAGCCTTCTGACGCCACTGATGAACATGCAGATTAGTCTGTGGTTTGTCAAGGTATACACTTGACAATAACTAGACATTTACTACATTTCATCCAGTACAGGCGGCAGTTGACCGCACCCAACAAGACAACTAGATCGGCAACATCAAGGAGAATATGATGTCAACAATCAGGGACGGTACCAGGTTCATTCCGTCGGGTAGTGGGATCTTCAAGCTGAGCGTCCGGCCCATTTCAATTCAGATAGGCAACGACGGCGAGTACTGGCTGTGTGATGACAGTGTTGACGCGAACAAGGATTTTCGCCAGCAGGGCTGTGTAGCCCACAGCGGTACCAAGACGGCAGAGGGCGGCTGAGAAGAATGTTGCTCAGCAACCCTCTGCCCTCCGTCAACCACCTGGTGTCAGCTGTTCTATAGCCCACTCGGCCGCTGAGCGGATGACGTCTCTTGGTGAGTCCATAGTCGCCGCCGCACGAAGGAACTCCAGCTGGCCCCTGTCTCCGCTCCGACCAAGCGCACGCAGCGCTTCAGACTGGACCCGGTAGGAATCGTCGGAGTCAAATCGTGCACGGAAGAACTCGATCAGTGACCGGTCCGCAAGATTACCGAGAGATCGGACTGCAGCTTGCCTGACCTGCGAGTGAGGATCGAGTGCCGCGTCGCGTAGAACAATGACCGACTCCCGACCTTTATTCGCGGCGAGCACCTCGACCGCCGCAACTCGTACTGCCCAGAATGAATCGTCACCTGCGATCGCTGCGAGGGTTTCGCCAACTCGGGCGTCTGTTCCGTGATCTGCCAGTTGCCGCACCGCCCATTCGCGGCCTATCACGTCGTCGTTCCGAGCCTGGTAGAGCAACTCGTCAACGCTCATCTCGTACGTCCACTCCTTCAACATCCAGTTGCCTTCGTCGAATCGGACTAGGAGAGGTTCTTCCGTACTCTTGAGCACGAATCTGTCATGCTCGCCTTCGAGCCAGACCGTTTCGACTCGTTTCCCCGCTTCGGCTACGATTCCGATCTGAACGGGGAATCTGTACACCGGAACACCGTGCTCGCGGTCTTGAACTTGATCGACCTCTAGATGGATCTCACCGGCTACCGCATCCCACTCAGATCGAACCTCGAATACCGGGTGCCCAGGTCTGAAAATGAACTGCTCGAAAAACCAATCCATGTTGCGCCCGGTGACTTCCTTTACGGTCTTCATGAAGTCGTACGTGTCGACAGGCTCGAATGCGAATTCATTCAAAAAGGTGCTGAGGGTTCGGAAGAAGGGATCGTCGCCCAGCAGGTATCGAAGCTGGTGCAGAATCACCGCGCCCTTGGGATAGGTGTGCGAATCGAAGTTGTCGTGTGGTCGCTCGTATCGGTTGAAGACTATAGGTCGTATGTAGCGGTCGTGCGCTTCGCGAAGATACGAATTCTTCTTGCCAAGCAGTTCCCATGCGCCTTCGTCGTCGCCGTCCTCGTGTCGCGTCCAGAGGTAGTCGGAGTAGGTACCGAAGCTCTCGTTTAGCCAGGTGTGCGACCACTCACGCAGCGTAATGAGGTCCCCCCACCATTGATGTGCTATCTCATGCGCGATGATACTCTCCCATGAGAAGTCCTGCTCCGCTCTCCGGTCGTGAATCATACCATGGCCGAGTATAGTTGCAGACGTTGCTTCGGCACCGCCGCCTACATGGGGAGTGGTTACCTGGTCGTACTTCGCCCAAGGGTACGGAAATCCAAACAGGTCTCCGTAGTAGGCGACCATCCGGGGTGTTTTTTCGAATATCCATCGAGCGTCTTCGACAGCGTCCGGATACACCCAGTAGTTGATCGGAAGACTCCCGAGTGAGTCTTCGATAACCGCGTATGGACCTATAGCCAGCATCATCAAATAGGTCGAGTGTTTTTCTTCCTGCGACCAATGCCATGTGGTGGTGCCTGCCTCTTCATCTTCCGTTACTCCAACTAGCCGACCGTTAGACAATATCCGATTACCCGCGGGCGCAGTTACGATCAGTTCGTGTGTAACCTTGTCGTTGGGATAGTCGTACAGAGGAATCCAGTTGCGTGCTTCATCGGGCCAGGAGTCAGTCGAAACCATCTGGGGATGCTCTTCGGTTGCTTGGTCGAAGAAGAAACCGTCTCGAGATCCTTCTCCGCTGTACCGTACCGTGAAGTCCACAGTGTCCCCGTAGGAGACAGCCGTCGAAAGCTCAACGAACACGCTAGAGTCAGAGGTATCGAAAACCAGATCACGCCCCTGTTCGTCGAACACTGCTGTGACCGTTAGATCCTCGGCGTCCAGCTCCACCTGACTCACGCCGTCTGAATACGGGGTGATCGTAATCCGATTCTCACCCTCGAATAACTGTGCGTCGAGATCGAAGGTCAGACTCACGCGGTAGTGCAGGAAATCGACGGAACGGGTTCGCTCAACTTGGAAAGGTCGGCTCCAAACGTCCACTTGCTGCGCAGAGAGATTCGGCAGAGATATGACGCTCACGGCAACGAACAACAAACAGCACCGAAACCTCATGTGTAGAGGATCTATCATGAGCTACCTCCCGACCTTCTGCAGCAGGCCATCTTCTCGCATGAACGCTTCTATCTCATCGACAGTTCGCGGCAGCCCAGCCGAGAGGATCTCATACCCATCCTCGGTGATGACCACCGTGTCTTCGATGCGGATGCCGAGAGTTTCGCTCTGTGGCAAGTTGATATCACAAGCAAATACGAAACCCGCCTCGAGTGTCTCTTCCGGACCGATCATGGAAGCCATCACATCATGGGTGGCCATTCCTATGGGATGGTTATAGCAGCCCCACCTGATGAGACCTCGGAATCGGTCTTCATCCACATCGTGACCGTTCGCAGTCAACCATTCCCGCACCTTTTCGCCCACCGCCGCAAAGCTGGTTCCAGCGCGGTAATTGTCCAGGCAAACCCCGTGAATGCCGAGGCCGAGTTCGTATAGCTCTCGCTGTTCCGCCGTGAACGTGCCGTTTGCCGGGAAGGTCGTCGAGATGTCGGCGTTGTAGTAGGCGTAATCCGGACCTGCGTCGAGGATGATGAAGTCGCCATCTTGCAAAGTGCGATCGTGTCGATGGTAATGACCCCAGGGATGATGGGGTCCCGCCATTATGATCGTCTCGTAGGCAAGCTCTTGAGCTCCCTCTCGCTTGCTGATGAATTCGAATAGAGCGGCCAGAGCGCGCTCGGGCATGCCAACTGTCGTGGAGCGCATGAACTCCAGGTGTGCTTCGACTCCGATCCGCGCTGCCTCTCGCACGAGAACCACCTCCGCAGGCGACTTGATCTTTCGCATCACCTGAATTTCCCGGAAGCAGTCTCTGACTTCTACGCGCGGGTACCTTCGCTCCAGTTGCTCGACCAACTGAAGTTCGCGCGTCAATCGGCCGTCCATCGGATTGTCGGTGATGGTTCTTTGGAAGGCGTGGTACACTTCGTTGGTGTTCATGCGGTGCAGCTCTTCCGGCCGCTGCGAGAGATAGAATATTCGAATACGCCTGCTGATATCCGCGAGGAACGACTCCAGTTGCTCGACGGGCAGCGCATTCTCGATTCCGGTGTACGCTACAGGGTCGACTGTGAGTTCGGTGGGAATCCCTTCGCCACGTGCGTCGTGTTCGTCCAATGTGAGAAAGAGGGTGCTCGTGCGATTGACACCGTCGACCACAAGCCAGGCGTTGGGTGCATCTACCCCGGTGAAGTAGATGAAGTCGTTGCTCTGGAAGAACTGATAGTCGGCGACTGGTGTAGTGGCCCCGGGAATGATGACGACGCCGTCAGAAAACTCGTCCATCAAGCGTGCCCGACGTGACGCATACTCGGAGTTGTCTATGAGACTCGCTGCCAGTACGTAGGGAACTTCATCGTCTGGCGTGTTGGTGGGTGTGCATCCTGCTAAAAACCCGGCAAGTGAAGACAACAACAACGCCGATGGTAACGTGCTCCGGTGGATCCCCATTCTTTCTTGTTCCTTTCCGTACCTCAATGTCGCACTGCCTGAACCCGCTCTATCTATTCGTATGCTTTCATCCGAAAATCAGAAACAAGACATGCCCTATTACACCCGCACACAAACCTCCCGCGAAGTGCGTGGCTATGGCAACGTTGGTGAGGCTCCGTTCTTTGATCCCGTCCATCATACCAACGTGAGTACTCAGGAAGCCGGCGTTACAGATTCCGATCGCGGTGAACACGCACACGGCCTTGGCACCGATTATCCCGCTCTCTAGGAATTGCGGAACCATGGCGATTGCTGCACCTACCGATCCGATTGACGTGACCGGGAAAGCGATTGCTTGGGGATTCGAGAATCCGAATAGCGGCTCGATCAGGAACGACAGTCTTGCCCCGATCCAGGGAAAGAAAGCGATCCCCTCGTAGGCCGCCCCGGTGTACGCTCCTTCGGTCGGACCGTATGCGAGCATCATCACGACGGTGGTGATGATTATCACGCCGGGCATGATATCGAAACCGGTTTTTACTCCGTGTACTCCGCCGTCGAGCATGGCCTGCAAAATCCGTTGGGCGACGTTGCCGTCACGTACCTCTCGGTAGTTCAGGATGTCATAGCCTTCGTCCTCCTCGGAAACTACGACTTCTTCCTTTCCGTACTTGCGCTTGCCGAAGTAGCCCATGAGTCGCACGCTCACGATGCCGCCCGCTATGGCGCCCAGGTTGCCGAGCAATACTGCCTTGCCAAGTGGAACGTCGACCGAAGACTGTGCCAACATGAAGGTCGTAACTATGAGCCCCATGCCGAAGACGGTGCCCAGATTCACCAGTGTGGTGACTTGCCACCTCTTGAAGTACTTGAGGAACCCTTTGTCGGCACTCAGCGGCATGATGGCTGGATTGTCGGACAAGTACGTTGCGACTGCTCCGACTGAGGTGGCGCCAGGCAATCCAAAGAGCGGCTTCATCAACGGAGAGAGAATGCGGTTGGCGACGCTCACGATACCGAACTCCGAGATCACCGCGGTAAAGGCACCGGCGAGTATGATGACGCCCATCAAGAAGAAGACTGTATTCAATATGAGATCGTGAGCCGTCGCCATAGCCGTCTTGAGAGCATTAGCCAACCCCATCTGCAACGCGAAGACGGCAAACAGCCCTGCCGCGATTGCAAGCGCCACAATCGTCTCGGTGGTGATCGCTTTGACGATCTTCTTGTCTGCCGACGGAGGTTCTTCTCTACTGACTCCAAATGCCATGCGCATATCCCTCTGGAGTGTGCTGAGATCGGTGAATGTGCGTCTCTGACCTCAGATCGCAAGAGACCAACGGACTCTCGCAGTATTCAGAGTCACGCGTACTTGGCAGCTAGGTTACGGACCGTATTGGCATTCCGCGTGGTCAACGGGCTGCCCAATGCCTTTTCGATCCGGGCCCCTGAACATTTGGAGGCGCCGATTGCCGTTCGTCGCAGCCAATACAGTTCGCTGCCATGGAAGTGGAACGCATCAATCTCAGTGGACATTGCAGACACGCGCTCTTGTGCCTCGGTGGTTGCCGGTGCTCGACAAAAACCCACATATAACAAGTTTCCGTCCCGGTCCATCTCGGCGGGCTCGAAGGGCGTGTATTCAGCCACTGCCTTCAGTTCTGACGGCGTCCGAATGAAGGTTGCGACATTGTAGCCGAGGGCCGCTACCAATCCGCTTTCGATCTTGCGCTCGAGTGCGGTACCTCTCTTTGTCCTAGTGTCGAAAATGATGTTCCCGCTGGCAATGAATGACTCTACCCTAGTGAATCCCATGTCTGAAAAAACCGCGCGGAGACGATCCATCTTGACGTTGTGCCCACCAACGTTGATGGCACGTAAGAGTGCGACGTATTTAGGCATGACAGCGTAGGTGATCCGGGCAGTGAGGAACCACGGGCGCGTAGACTCGTCTAGTGCCAGGTGATGCCGAGCGTGGCCAAGAGCATGTGGTTTGTGGTTTTTGAGCCGGCATCGTTCTCGAAGGTTTGGAACATCCAATCCAGATTTGGAGTCAGATAGAGGTGACCTAACCTGATGTCGTAACCAATTCCCGCTCGCGCGCCGGTTCCTTGCTCTCGCACTTTCAAGCCCGAATCCTCAATGTCGATGTAGGCCCCACTTGCTCCAGCCTTCAAGAAGAACCCACCCATATCGCTCGGGTAGTACATCAACATGATAGATGCATTGCTGCGCTGCATGGTAATCGGTTCGGCAGCAGCTTCGGTTTCGTGCCTCTTGGCCCAAGCGAGGAATTCCACGCCAATCAGAATCTTCTGCGTTATCGCCCCGCCTACTCGGACGTACCCCGCGCCGCCGAGGCTTCGTTCGCCTTCGATCTCCTGCGACACGTTGACGCCCGCTCTAGCTCCCAGGCTCAGCCAGAAGTAGACGTGCTCCTGCCGCTGTTGTGCCTCGAGACCCTGCGCGCAAAACAGCAAAACGAGTAGGGTGGCTGCTTCGATTGCACGATGTCTCATTGCACCGTCCTCGATTCGATGTGATTAACGCAGCCGCTCGATGGCTTGTGCACTCGGGGTGACCGCGAGGCCTCCTGCGGCGGTGCATCTCAACTCCCGCGGCAAGGCCTTGCCCACCTCGAACGACGCGTCGACACTGTCGTCCAGCGGCACGGGATTCCGATAACCGCCGAGCACGAGGTCGGCACACACGCATGCGTTGGAGGCCGCTACTGCGTTCCTGGTGTGGCAGGGTATTTCACACGTTCCGTGAACCGGGTCGCACACCGACCCCATCGTGTTCTGCAACGAAATCGCTGCGGCATCTGCCGCCTGTCTCGGGCTTCCGCCGGCGACTTCGACAACCGCAGCAGCGGCCATCGCTCCGGCCGCCCCGATCTCAACCTGGCAACCGGCGGTCTCAGCCGCAAAAGTCGCTCGGCTTGCCACCACCGACCCAACCGCCCCGGCTGCGAGCAGCGCCAGGGCTGCCTTCTTTCTGTCTAGCTCGCGTTCCTCGATCAAAGAGCAAATCACGCCCGGGATCACTCCGGCCGAACCGCCTGTGGGTGCGGCGCACACCACTGCGCGGCTGTTGCAGGCGTGCATGACCGCCATCGCTCGCGCTGCCGCTCGGGTCGTCAGGCCGCCAATTGCGACACTTCCGCTCGCCTCCGATTCGAGAACCTGCCTGGCGGTCGGTTTGAGAAGCATCATGTCCGACACGCGATCGTCGAGACCAAACCGAATCGATTCCTCCATGACTTCTAAACGCTGTTCGATCTCTTCGAGAATCTCCTCTTCACTCTTTGTGAGCAGCTCAGCTTCATGAGCGAGGGCGATCTTACCCAGCGATTTGCCCCTGCTCTCTGCTTCAACAACCATTTCATCAGCGTTGGAGAAGAGACCGGTACCGCATTTGACGTGGTAGAGAGGTTGCAGGTGCCGTACGAAATCCACACCATCAGCATCTCTGAGTCGGTCCAAAAGCTCTTTGCCGAATGACGACTTGCTTCGAACATGAAAGAGTACGCTTTGTGTGTTGTCGTCCTGCCTTGTGAAATCGAAGCTTTGTTGTCCTGCTAGGATAGACTCGACGGCAGCCGAACCATCGGCCGCGATCTCAACCAGTACCTCGTGGTATTCGCCTGTCACGTGCACGGACCAGCTATCGACATGGGTGACTCGTATCAGTCCCCCGCCTATCGATTCGGCTCCGGTAACCACCCTCCCGGCGTTCTTGCCCACGGCTTCAATCCACATTGCGTTGGGATGGTCCGAGTGCATGAGATTTCCAACTTCGAATTCGAATCGTACTCCACTCTCGATAGCTCTTTCTAGGGCGGAGGTGTAGCGTTCGTCCAGCATCGACCAGCCCATTGCCCCCGACACAAATGCGGTGTCCACTCCGAGCTGAACCAGTGTGGGTGCCATCGATCCTGCGGGATCCACAGTCAGCTTCACGCGCGATGGTTCGTCGCCAAGCAGCGAGCGAACCGTGCTGCCAATGCGATGGGAGCCCGCCGTATGAGAACTCGACGGACCTCGCATGATTGGCCCCACCACGTCATTCAGGATGCTTACGTATTTCGTACCCTTCATCGACTCGGAGCCCGACCGTCGAGTCGGCCGAATGGTGTGGATTCTGCCATCATCGCTTCGATCTCATCGATCTCCTTGGGCACAGCGGCGGTGAGGATCTCGTTTCCGGTTTCGGTGATCAGCACATCATCCTCTATTCGGACTCCGATGTTTATATACTTCTCGAACACCGGGCGAATCGCCTCCAGAAACGCTTTCATCTCAGCATCGTCGCCGGCACGGACTAGTACCTGGTCCAATCTGTCTTCAGGAAAGTATAGCCCGGGCTCCATCGTCATGATCATGCCTGGCTGATATGCCTGTTCGCCGGGCATCCGGATGTACTCATACCATACGTCGTGCACATCCAGACCTATGAAGTGGTAGTAGCCGTGAGCGATGAAGAAATTACGTTGGGCCTCGTTCTCCGTATCGAGCACGAGACCAAGCTCCGCGAGACCATCGATGAGTACGTCTTGAGCTTCCTGCCTCACGCTGGCCAAGGTCGCGCCTGGTTGCATGAGCTCGATGGCCGCCTTCTGGGAGTTCAGCACCACCGAGTAGATCTCACGTTGCTCCCGAGTGAACCGTCCACTTGCCGGAATAGTTCTGCTGATATCCGCCGTGTAGTCGTCCCAGTAAGCACCGACGTCGAATACGATTATGTCGCCGTTTTGAATTACTCGTTCACCTGCTCCGAAGTGCACGTTGGTGGCGTTCGGCCCCGACGCGGCCTGGAGAAAGGAGTACCCAGGTGACTTGCGCATCCGAAATCCGAATTCGAGAAGCACCGCCAGGTCTTCTTCCTGCATCCCGGGTTCCACGGCGCGAAAGACGTCGTTGAGCCCTTCAGCGGTGACCTGACATGCGCGCCTCAAAATCTCGATCTCTTGGTCGTCCTTTATGATCCTGAGCTGAGCAATCGACTCGTCGACGTTTCGCAGCGTCGAAAACCGCGACAACACCCTGCTCATCGCCGATAGTCCGTCGATATTGGCGAACGATACGTCTGCTGCGTTTCTACCCTGCGAATACCTGGAAAGCATTCGCGGCAGCTCGCTCATGTCATGCGCGTTGGCTGTGGGGCTAAACGATGCGTAATCCCACTCCCCAGACGCGTTGAATAGCGCCTGTTCGATCTCTGCGCCTGGAATCAACACCAATGCCGCGTCCGGGTCCTTGATGCCGGTGAGATAGTAGAATGACTTGTTGAACCGGCCGACCGGTGCGTCTGACGTCAGGATGGCGACTCCATCACCAATGGAACTCATCAGTGCCGCTCTTCTGGCAGAGTACATATCCTGTTGTGCTGCCAAAGGACACAGAGCAGCAAACAGCGCGGCCGACACCAATACGGTCAAGTGTTTCTTCGTGGCTGAGTCTCTCATGATCAGTTCCCAATCCCTCCAAGTCCCTTGGATTGCAATAACGCGTTAAGGTCTGCTACATCACTTGCCACAACGGCATCAACTGTAGCCAGATGCTCCCCCAATCTTTCCTGGAGAAGCTCGTGCGCTTCGAGATCCTGGTCAGTTGGTGGAAAGTCCGCTGCTGTCACATTGTTTGTCAGGTACCCCAGCTTCTGCAGCAGTTGTGCCCCGAACCGGACACCGTCTTGCCCCTGCCCGGTGAGACGGAGCTCCACCATCACCATTTGCAGATCCTCCAGTTTCTGGGCTAACGCCGCTGCAGCTTCCTTCACCTCATCGTCCTCAGTGAAACGCAACAGTGTTTGGACCTGTACCCTCAATACCTCGACGCGCCTCACTACCTCGCCAGCGGTAACCACATCCTCCCGAACTGCCTCGAGATACGCGACTTGAGCTGCGATGTCTGATTCTGAACCCGCGGTGTTGGGATCTTTAAGAACGGTGAGCGGCTGAGTGTGCGGCTGGCCGTCCACGGTCAGACGAACAGTGTATTCTCCTGGAGGCATCAAAATCGAAATGCGCGAACCGCCGGGAGCAGGTCTACCTTCCTTTCCGACCTCGATATGAGAAGCGTACTTCACTCCAGTGAGCAACATTATCGCATCATTGGGCTCGTCTCTGAGATCCCAGTGAACTCTGTTCACTCCTGGATGGTTCGTCCCTTCCATCGTCCGAACGACGTTGTTTGCAGCATCGAGAATCTCGACTTCCGGGGTAGAGTCGGTTGGCGCCGCAAGCCAGTAGTTGATCGAAGCGCCGTACTCAGGGTTCTCGCCGACTGTGGGATCGTCGTACGGAGTTGACGGCCGGGTGATTGGACGGAACCGATATGCGTCTCGTGGGGCAAAGAGGTGCACCGAGGAGGCTTGGACGTCGGAAGTGAGCTGTTGAATAGGCGTCAGGTCGTCGAGGATCCAGAATCCACGCCCATACGTGCCCACAACGAGATCGTTGAAGTGTTCTTGGACCACTATTCCCGAAACGGGGGCGTGAGGCAGGTCGTTTTGTATCGGCTGCCAGTTTTCTCCGTCGTCGAATGAGACATATATGGCGTTTTCAGTCCCGGCGTACAGCAACCCCTGACGCACCGGGTCTTCGATAATGATCTTGGTGTAGCTGAGCGCACTTGCCGGGATGCCGTTGGTGATCTTTGCCCAGCTCTCACCGTAGTTCCGAGTTCGATAGATGTGCGGATCGCGAACGTTCGACTGGTGGCCGTCGATTGCGATGTAAGCGGTAGCTGGATCGTACCGGGAAGGCGCGATGCTCCGCACCGCAAGCCACTCTGGCAGATCGGGAATGTTGTCGGTGACGTTAGTCCAGGTGGCACCGTTATCGCGGGTGATATGAAGCAATCCATCGTTCGTGCCTACCCAGATCTGTCCCTGTTCCAGCGGTGACTCTGCGATGCCAAAGACAGTGCCTGCGTATTCAACTCCAATGTTGTCACCGGTGAGCCCGCCGGAGAGTCCCATCTTGCTCTGATCGTTGAGCGTCAGGTCGGGGCTGATGACCTCCCAACTTTGCCCGCCGTTCTGTGTGCGGTGCACGTGCTGGCTCCCGACGTATACCGTATTGTGGTTGTGAGGAGAGATGTGGAGAGGCGAATTCCAGATGAATCGATAGCGAACTCCCGACGCTGCGCCTCGACTCTGCTCAGGCCAAATCTCTACGCTACGGTACTGGCGCCGGTCCTCTTCATACCGGACAACAATGCCTCCAACCATTCCCGAACCGGAGGCCGACGACCACACGATGTTGGGGTCAGTGGGATCGGGTGTCGCAAAACCACTTTCACCGCCGCCGACGTGGTGCCACATGCCACGCGGAATGACGCCACCTCCCCAACCCATCAAACGACTATTACTCGGCCCTCGATACGTCGGCTCGTCCTGCTTGTTGCCCAGCACGTTGTAGGGAATCGCGTTGTCGACCGTCACGTGATACATCTGCGCGTTGGTCAATCTCTGCCTGAACCACGTTTTGCCTCGGTTAATGGAAATGGACAGGCCCTGATCGTGTGCTACGATCATGCGGTCGCCATTCTCGGGATCAATCCACATGTCGTGGTGATCTCCACCTGGGGCTTGTAGCCAAGGCGCGGTTTCCATCGTGCGCCCGCCGTCCAGGGAAGTCGCAAAAGATGCCGTCAGGAAGTAGACCTCATCTTCGTCATCGGTAGACACTGCTACGCGCGAGTAATAGTGAGGACGGCCCATCGCGTTTCGGTTACGCGATACCATTGTCCAATGATGTCCGCCATCGTCCGAGCGCCATACCTGACCGTCTTCTGTATCCTCTCCATTCCACGGAATCCCATCGCCGGTCTCGAACATGGCGTAGACGCGCTGCGAGTTGGACTGCGCTATCGCGACGGCCACCTTGCCCACAGGCTTGGTCGGCAACCCGCGTCCTTCCAGTCGCGTCCACGTATCGCCGCCATCTCTGGACACGTGAAGGCCACCCCCCGGCCCGCCACTGAACCGACCCCACGTGTGGATCTCGAGCTGCCATGTGCCCGCGAACAACACTCGGGGGTTGGAGGGATCCATAGCGATGTCGGAACAACCTGTGTCCTCGTCCACGAAGAGGACGTGCTCCCACGTAGCGCCGCCGTCGGTGGTTCGGTAGACACCTCTCTCGGGCTGAGGGCCATAGGCATGACCCAGCGCGCACGCGAAAACGATGTCAGGGTTGTTTGGATGGATGACGAGTCGTGGAATCCTGCCGGTACTTTCGAGGCCCATGAGCTTCCAGGTTTCGCCCCCGTCAGTCGACTTATAGATACCTTCTCCGAGGGAGATGTGACTGCGGATCTTGCCCTCTCCTGTTCCGGCCCACACGACGTTCGGGTCGCTGATCGAAACTGCCAGGGCGCCAATCGATTGTACGGGCATGTCGTCGAAGATCGGCTCCCAATGAACGCCGCCATCGGTGGTCTTGTATATCCCACCAGAAGCTGCGCCCACATAGTACGTAAAGGGATCACCGGGAATCCCGGCCGCGGCACTGAAGCGATTTCCTTCCGGACCTATGAACCTCCAGTGGAGGGCCTTGTACATCTCGGGTGCTGGTTGGGCAGCCGCTTCTGTGGCGGCTATCAAGGTCAACCCCGAGACAACAAGCAAGGTGGCAAGGAGGAGCGTTCGACGCAGGGCGCACATAGTGACCTCCGGAGAAGGAATCGCTGAGCTCTGTTGGGATGGTGGTGGAATATCTGCTGACAAACGGGCGAGTCAAGGAGAGACGGCCGGCAGGGAACTCACCTCCCTGCCGGCATTGAGATGTCCTTTCTTCGATCAGGCAGTCCCTGGAACCGGCACCACCGCTCGAACCAGATCGGACGGGCCAAGCTCCAACTGGTCGGGTCCGAGCTTGAGATCCGATTCCATCATCTCGTCCCAGGTGACCTCCTGGCCCGTGTAGCAAGAAATCCGGCCCATTATCGCCGTCATCGTAGCAACGGCCGTTTTTTCCGCCTCGTTTACGCGCTGACCAGTTCGGATGGCTGTGACTAGGTCGATGTGCTCTTGCTTGTACGGCCTTGGTCCTATACGCTCCCCGGCTTCGTCCATCTCGTAGGGGTATTCCCAGGCCAACGTGCCATCGGTGTTGTGGATCCAGTCGACACAGTTGGTATAGCCCTTTGTGCCCCGCACGAGCTCTGAAACATTGTTGGCGCATCCCGCAATCTGCCGACACATGCTGTGCACGTGTTTGTCGTTTTCGTATGTGAAGTCGATGCTGAAGAAGTCAAACTGATCACCGCTCGGTCGCCTGGCGCGGCCGCCGAACCCAACCGCTTTCTCCGGGTGGAGGTCGCCCAGGAACCAGTTTGCGACGTCCAGGTTGTGGACGTGCTGCTCCACGATGTGATCGCCGGAAAGCCAGGTCCAGTTCACCCAGTCGCGCAGCATGTACTCTATGTCCGTCCATCCGCGCTCACGCTCACGCCACCAGGGAACCACTCCGTTCCAGTAAACGTTTGCCCCCACGACCTCTCCAATCGCGCCCTGCGTGACCTGGCGAAAAGCATCGAGATAGGTTGCCTGATGGCGCCGCTGAGTGCCTGTCACGACGTTCAGGCCCAGGCTGTCAGCGCGCCGCGCCGATGCCATGACGGAACGCACACCTACCGGATCGACTCCCACCGGTTTCTCCATGAATATGTGCTTGCGAGCGTTGACTGATGCCTCGAAATGTTCCGGCCGGAAATAGGGAGGCGTCGCCGTCAAGATGATATCGATGTCCGGCAGCGCCAGGAGTTCGTGATACGCTTCGAACCCGGTGAAACAGTGCTCGTCCGGGACCTCCACGCCCTTCTCTT
Organism: uncultured Gemmatimonadaceae bacterium; assembly: GCA_964518955.1. Classification (GTDB taxonomy): domain Bacteria; phylum Gemmatimonadota; class Gemmatimonadetes; order Gemmatimonadales; family GWC2-71-9; genus JBDGYW01. Next base: position 81,058 of record CAZFHS010000011.1, read on the forward strand.
CCCGGAGTCTGTTGCGACAGTTGTCCAGGCGGTCCTGGAAGTAGTCGGCCATCGCCACGACTTCCAGATTGGGCCCTGCCTCCAGGAAATCCTGAGCTGCTCCCGTCCCTCGTCCACCGCACCCGATGAGTCCGGCTCTGAGAACTGGACCGTCTGGAGCCTGGTCGAGAAGGGGCGGCCAAGGATAGTTCGCGTACTGTTCGCCAAAATTCTCGCTACATCCAGCTACCAGCGCTCCGACTGCACCGACTGCTCCGATTGCTCCTACGGTCTCTAAAAACTCACGCCGGTTCGGTCCATCCATCTTCTCACTCATCGCCTGGCTCCTTGATCGGTTTCTTCAAGCTCTGATACTACACGAAATCCAACATCAAAACAGTCTGAATACCACCATTCGCTCTTTGGAGTCTGCGGATCGGTCATCTGGCACACCGAACTCCGCGTAGGTTCTCGCGCTGCCGCTCGGACGTCAGCCGGGTCGCTCCTGAACGATCCGCCTCTCACGACGTGCTCCGTTCCGGACTGTGGACCTGTGGGGTCAACAACGCTCCCGCCTGGTCGTGTTTCATATATGTCGGGTGCGTACCAATCGAGGCAGAACTCGCGCACGTTGCCGAGCATATTGATCAATCCAAACGGGTTGGGGGCCACGTCGGTCGGAAGTCCGGTACGTTCTCCACTGTTTCCTGCGTGGACGACGAAACTGTCTATCACCTCTGCATTTCGTCCGAACAACCGATTCAGGAATCTTCGCTCGGTGTAGTCGCTCGGTTCTCCCTCAAAGAAATACGCCGACTGTTTTCCGGCGCGCGCGGCGTATTCCCACTCCGCCTCTGTCGGCAACCGGTAACTCTTGCCGGTCACCGTTGAAAGCCACCGTGTGTATTGAACGGCAGCGTGGTGGGTCATGGTGATCGCGGGGCGGCTTCCTTTCCCCCATCCCTGGTCGGGGGGCACGTATGGCGGGGTGGCACCAGTCAGTGCATCGACACCGGCTTCATCCATCGCTCTCGTGTCGGTACGTCCCTCAGCTCGTGTCGCCGCATACCAAGCCTCGAACTCATCCCATGTCACTTCGACGCGTCCCATCCAAAATGGACTGACGGTCACCGAATGGACGGGCCCTTCATCATCTCTCCTGTATTCCTCCGAGTCTGGACTGCCCATCTCGAATGCCCCACCTGGAATCGCGACCATTTCAAAGCTTACGGTTGTGCCCGGGATATACTCCGTGTAGTCGACGAAACCGTTCACGGTAGCCGCATTCTCATAGACCTCGGCGACCGCCTCGCCAAAGATCCCGAACTCGATCTTTTCGGGAGCATTCGGATCGTAATGGCCAACGTGCAGATGGCAGTTCAGACAGCGCAGCTCGTCAATGTGCTGTTCGTAATACAGGTGAGCCTCGTCTCCCTCTGTGGAGAGTCCCAAGGGAAACAGGTTTGGATGACACTCGTCACAGGATTCACGAAACACGAACTCGCGCGCATGCTCGAGTCGGGATCGTGTTTCCCAATCAAAATCTGCTGAATCTTTGAATACCGCTCCTACAACGTCACGAATGCCCAGTCGAGTTTTGTGGAAAGCGTATGCCACGCCACCAGGGGGCAGATGGCACTCCACGCAGTGTACGACCATACCGCTGGCCGTGGTGTGGTGGGTTGATTGCTGCCAGGAGGAAGATGCTTGGGGGTGGATGTGGCAGGATTCGCAAAACTGGTCAGTGGAGGTGAGCGTATTCCCAGCGCGCACGATTCCAAATAGCGCGATCCCAACAACGACACCCCAAACAAACGGTTTGCGACTCAGCCTGCCCAACCCGGCAATTGGCCGGAAGGCAGCTTGCAGGAGCTTTCTTCGCCGGCTCAAAGGATGTGGAAGGTCTGCTTTGCCCAGGCCACGTTCGCGCGCGTGTCTTCCGCGAACTGGCCTTCACGGCCTGAGGTTTCCAGAACCAACCATTTATCGTAGCCAATGTCTTGGAGGGCTGCTGCCGCTGCCGGCATGTCTACCATTCCATCTGCGCTGCCCAACAGAGGCGTATTCCAATCCTTCAAGTGGACTTCGCAGAGCCGACTGTTCCCGATCGTCCTCAGTTCGCCAGGCACATCGTACCCGTTACCGGTCGAGTTGCCTACGTCATAGTAAATCTGTAGCCAATCCGAACCGACCTGCTCCATGATCTCGAGGTTTTGCGCAGCGGTTATCGTGTTCTCTAGCCCGAGCACCACACCTGCGTCTTCAGCTCGGGGAACGATCTCCTTGAGTGTGTTAACCACACTCTCGACCTTTTCTTCGTCCAGCCTGAAAGAAGCGAACTCACCCTCGGGTTGGTTTACGAATTCACTGGCGTCATCCCTGAAACGGAGGTCTCCGTTCCCGAAGAACGCCATGAGGACGTTGCTTGCGCCGAGTTCTGCGGCTGCCTCGATTGCATCGATAACCCAGACTGCGCTCCGAGGCTCGGTCGCCAACGCATAACTGTTGAGCAGGCTGCCGGCTGCAATGGAGTGGAAAGTGACTTCGTGTTGCCTTCCAAGTTCGATGTAACGCTGCCGAACTGAAACATCCCTCAGCGGGATATCCTCCGGGTCTCGGCCGACACTCACCTGAATTCCCTCGAGATTCGCTTCGCGGGCTTTCGGGATCTGCTCCGGGTCGCACATGGGGCCGAGGTTCCAGTCACAAATGCCAATGCCGGCAGTACCAACATGCGGGCCGGGCGTCGAAGTCGTCGAACAGGCGCTGATGCCACCAACCGATGAACCGGCTGCCAATGCGAAGCCGGTGCGCTCGAAGAAGTTCCTACGATTCATGGTCGCACGCTCTCCTTGGGAGTCAGATTGTGAAGCCTTGTTGCTGAGTATCGCCGCCGGGTTTTGGAGTGTCAATGCGCCGACGGCTCGATCCTCTTCAGCAGGACTTGCCTGAACTGTATGGGGTGGCTCTCGCTCTGAAGAGCGATGTAGCCTTCGGTCAATAGTTTGCCGTCCTGCTTCACCGCCTCATCGAAGACGTTGACGGATCCTCCCCCAATCACTGGACGGGAATACGCTAGCACCGTATCGCCGTCGATGATGTGTGCGATGAGAGAATCGCCGAGCACTAGAAGGTCCATCGTTACCCACTCTTCGGTGTGATAGGTGGGCGCCGTGGCTGTGATGCAGTGGTCCTCCACCAACACTCCGTTTATCTCCGCGTGCGTGCCTGGCGTACAGAGATTGGCCGTCGGTCGCTCTTCTTCTCCATTGCCACCCAGAAGTTGAGCCTCCAACGAGATTGGGAAGTTCTGATCCACCAGCATCGATTGCGGGCTTTGGGAATGGAACATTATGCCACTGTTCTTGAACGCCCATCCTGGTGCGTCCGGCAGCTGTGTTCCGATGAACCGATACTCCACTCTCAGCAGGTAGTGGGAAAACGGTTCCTCGTAGAAGAGGTGTCCGAAACGATCACCAAAGTTCTCGTAGTTCTCATAATTGACCGTCAGGAGCCCGTCTTCCACTCGAACAGTATTCCAAGGATCTTCGCCGAGCTCACTGCCCATAATCTTCAATGTCCAACCGGTGAGGTCCTGGCCATTGAACAGCGGAATCCATTCCTCTTCGGCCTGTGGCGAGCAAGCAGCGATGCCAAAGATTACCACCATCACGGCGAGTCCGTGTTTCATGATTACTCCGCAGGTGTGCGTGTCATTCAAGTGGGCTGAGCGAAACTACTTGTTTGGTCGAGACTTCGTAAGTCGATAGTGACGCATGTGCACACCTTCTTGGTCCATGTGACCGTCGTCACGCTAGGGGCGTGAACCTGCGCACCGACTATTGAGCACCAGGTTACTACGTTCAATTGCCACAAATATCCCACAATCGTCGGGTCCGGCCGAAACGAACTCATGCCGCGCCAAGGTGTTTTCGTCTGGTGGATCGCGAATAGGAGGGTCTCATGGGGAGTGTCAATGTTCGGAAGGTTCTGCCTTCGCTGGCTGCTGCAGGTTTGCTACTGAGCATGAACGCCTGCGAAACCATTCCTGGCCCCGAAGACATGAGCGACGTCTCGCAGTTCTCAACAGACCTGAGCTTGATGGAGTTAGCGAATGCGCTGGAGGTCGAGGCAGCTCGCGTTGAGGTCACTCTTTACCGTCAGGGCGTGGTAATCAGGGAACTCGAGATAAAGTCACAGGAGTCACTCGCGGACGATGAACGAGTTGAAGGGCGAATCGTGGCGGTGGAAATCGGACAAGGTGGCGGATATTTCGAGCTCAACATTGAGGGCCTGAGGATCGCTTTCGATGAAAACACTCAGTTCTCTACTCGCGAAAATGATGGCCAGCTAGACGTCGAGACCTTCGTTTCACGAGTGCAAGCCGCCTTGGCGGCGAACGGTGGACCCGCGATTGAAGCAACGCGCCCGGCACCAGGAGTTCCACAATCCCCAGATGATGAAACATTCACAGCAGCGCGCATCAGACTGCTAGGGGAGGGCGAAGGCCGAATCCTCGAGATGAACATCGATCGTGACAATCTGGAGAGAAACACCGAGGGGTTTCCGGATGGCTGGGTAACGCTTCTCGCTCGTGAGTTCGAGATCCGAATTCGCGAGGGCATCACACGGTTGGAGCGAGAGCGGCCCAACCTAGTCAAGGAGCGATTCGAAGGTGAGATCGAGGAGGTCTACCTGGATCGCCAGGTGTTTGTGATCAAAGACGGACCAGAGGTCCGACTCATTCCCGGCGTGACCACAATCAGGTATGAAGACGGAGACCATCATCGCCTCCCCTCGCTCGAAGCCGTCAAAGATGCTCTCGACGAGGGCAACAAGGTCTTCACTGCAGGGGTAGGTGTCGTTGAGAGCGAGGAACCCAAGAGGCTCGTCGCAATAGTCGTTGTATTCGAGGTGAAACCACCCCCGATTGAGCATTTCGAGGGGCAAGTCGAATCTGTGGATCTCATCGACAGTACGGTCACGTTGGTTGATGGACCCGTGGTCAGAATCACCGCTGAAACCCATGTGCGCTTCGACGCTACTCACGCGCATTTACTCAGTTCGCTCGATGAAGTCGCCGAGGCGTTAGAGGATGGCAAGACCGTGATGGCGGCCGGCGCCGGTATCGTGAGGCAAGAGGAGCCGCTGCTGCTCGAGGCTGTCACAATCGTGTTTGTTGTCAGGCCTCCGCCACTGGTGGAGTTCCGTGGTGTGGTCGATGAAGTGGATCTGATAGATAGCACGGTGACGCTTGCCGACGGAACGACGATTCAAATTACTGCGGATACTGAGATCTCCTACGGGGAGATCTCTGCAGCTGTCGACAATCGACTCGGCTCTCTCGAGGCCGTGGCCGATGCGCTAGAGGCTGGGCGAACTGTGGTCGCTGCAGGGGTCGGAGTAGTCGAGTCCGAAGAACCGTTGGTGATCGAAGCCAGGAAGATCGTGTTCATTCTCAAACCGCCCCACCTGATTGCGTTCCACGGTGTGGTCGAATCGGTGAATTTGGATGCCCACACGTTCACGCTCGAGAACGGCACTGTCGTGCGGGTGAACGACGAGACAGTCGTATGGTTCCAAGCGGCTGACGTCCATTCCTTGGGAACCCTCCGGGCGGTGGCTGAGGCGCTGGATAATGAACTTGTGGTGGTCGCCGCCGGCGTCGGCAAGCTCGACCCGACTACCGTATCAAACGTCGAAGGCGCTCGGTTGCTTGCGGTGAGGGTCGCCTTCTACGTGGTCGCGCCGGGGATTCAACACTTCGAAGGCACCGTGACGAATGTTGATCTCGAGAACAGCAGCTTCACGCTCGACGATGGCACGGTTGTACGAGTCGTCGAAGGCACAGTGATGGTGTTTCATCACGGTAGTTCCGATCCTGCGTCTCTCGAGGTTGTCGCACGTGTGGTCGACGGCGGAGGACGAGTCAAGGCTGCCGGACTTGGTCTGCTCGAGACTTCCGATCCACTCGTGCTGATTGCATTTGCGGTGGTATTCCGACTGTAAAATCCAGAGGCGGCGAGCGGGTTCTCCGCTCGCCGCCCATGCGCAGTACAAAACCCCATCCCACCATACGCTGAATCCAACAATATCAATAGTGGGGTCGGGACTTAGCATTGCTAGGAATTGAATAGACGGTTGGAGCGAGACATGCCAAAACGATCGTTGGGGGAGTTCGAACAGCTGGTTCTGCTGGCCATCCTGAGGGTTGGTGACGCAGCATATGCGGTCCCGGTGATCAACGAAATCCAGGAACAGACCGGCCGGGAGGTCTCCCATGCTGCCGTCTACATTGCTCTGCGTCGACTCGAGGAAAAGGGACTCGTCACGTCGAAACTGGCCGAGGCCACCTCAGAGCGGGGAGGCAGAGGGAAGCGTTACTACGAGGTTGACCCGACCGCGTGTGAGATGCTGCAGGAATCGCGGAAAACGCTCACCCGGATGTGGGATGGGTTGGAGCTGGTCAAATGAACATTTCACCCGCGGTCGAGTCTCGTGCCGGGCGAGGTGACCGTTCGCCCCCGCGTTTGGCGGAGCTCGTGCTTTCCTGGGTGCTTCCGGGTCGTACCACGAACGAAGTCCTGGGGGACCTTCACGAAGCATTTTCCCAGAGGGTAGGACGCGATGGCGCAGCGGCTGCTCACGGCTGGTATTGGAGCCAAACAATCCGTTTCCTCACCCGAATCACACTAGAACATGTGTTCCGTACGTTCAGGCGATCCGCGCCGTCCCGAGGACCCCAACGTCAAGAAGAGCCTCCCATTCGGAGAAACTCCATAATGAACGCTTTCCTTTACGACCTCCGTTACGCAATGCGAACTCTCGTGAAAGATCCTGGGTTCTCGCTCATCGCTGTGTTGATCCTGGCCGTTGGTGTCGGTGCGAACGTAGCGATGTTCAGCGTGACCGACGCGGTGCTGATTCGTAGCCTGCCGTATCCGGAACCGGAGCGACTCGTACTGGGCAGGACCTCCTACAGTCAAGGCCTCGGTTGGAACGTCTCGTCGCCGGATTACTACGATTACCGCGACCAGAACGAGGGATTTGAATCGCTTGCCGCGATCCGCTCGTTCTCGAATGAATGGACGATTACCGGTGGCGACGAGCCGGAAAAGGTGCCAGGCACGTTTGCGAGTGTGGACTTCTTCCCGACTCTGGGAGTGCAGACGGTGATCGGAAGACAGTTCACGATCGACGAAGCCGAACTCACCGCGCCCGCTGTTGCCCTTATCAGCCATGGGTACTGGCAGCGCCGCTTCGGCGGCTCGCCAGACGCGATAGGCTCCACATTGGTTGTCAACGGCTGGGCGACAACGGTGATCGGTGTTTTACCGGCGGGGTTCTTCTTCAGGCATCCGGTGGATATATGGGCTCCCATGCGCGACGGTGGGCCAGCAACCGGGGTGCGGCGCTTCCACAACTGGACTCTCGTAGGCCGTCTGAAACCGGAAGTATCCTTGGCGCAGGCACAGGCACAGATAGACGTAATTTCCGCACAGCTACAGGAGGCGTATCCTGACTCGAACGAGGACAAAGGTCTTCATCTAACCGAGCTCCACGAGGCGCTCACCTCGCAGTACGAGGATTTGCTGTTCCTGCTGATGGGCGCAATAGGATTGGTGCTGCTCATTGCGTGCGGGAACGTGGCAAGCCTTCTCCTCGCGCGTGGAACTGGCAGGACGGGTGAGTTGTCGGTCCGAGCCGCACTGGGCGCATCCGGGGGGCGCCTGGCCCGGCAACTCCTGACTGAGAGCACTCTCCTTGCAGTTGCCGCAGGTATCCTCGGCGTCGTCCTCGCAACCTTCTTCCAACGGTTGCTGATCAGCTTCATGCCGCTGGATGCCCTCGGGATCAGGGAGATCGGATTGTCGGCAACGATGCTCGGTTTTGCCTTGCTGCTCTCAATTACGACCGCATTGGTATTCGGTGTCATCCCCGCCGTGACCGGGGCAAGGGCGAACCCGGCAGAGGATCTTAAAGGCGGTACGCGCAGCTCGGCCGGCGGTGGTCGGACGCGGTTGCGCAGTTCGCTCGTGATTCTTCAGGTGGCGCTTTCGCTCGTGCTTCTCATCGGCGCGGGTCTGTTGATCCGGAGTTTCGCGCGGCTCCGCACGGTGGACCCGGGGTTCGGAACCGAGAATCTCCTTACCGCACAAGTCGACCTTCCAGGCACCGAGTACTCCGACCCTGAGTCTCGCATTCAGTTTTTTACAGGACTCTTGGAGGAAATCCGCGCGATCCCCGGCGTGTTATCGGTGGGGTCAATCAGCATGTTGCCCATACGCGATTCTTATAGCAACGTGTTCGCCTGGGATCCTGAGAATCCGCCTCCCGAGGGAACGAGGCCTGGCTTGGCAGAGCACCGCGCCGTTCTCCCGGGTTATTTCGAGGCATTGGACATTCCGATCCTCGCCGGCAGAGACGTTGAGGACAACGACGTCACGGGTTCTCCATTCGTTCTCGTTATCAGCGAGACTATGGCGCGCGGCCTTTTCCCCGACCAGGCTGCGGTCGGTCGACAGGTGGCAGTGGATGTTGGTGGTGCGGAACCCGCGATAGCGGAAGTGGTTGGAGTAGCTGGGGACGTCCACACGTTTGCTCTGGACCAAGAGCCGCCGCGTCAGATGTACTACTCGTTCAGGCAGATGCCGTTTCTGACTTTGCGGCTGGCGATCCGCGCACGGGGTGATGCGGTAGCCGTAACGAACTCTGTCCGCCAGGTACTCAGGGCACGCGACCCGAACGTTCCCCTTGCTGGCGTCGCCACGATGGAGGACGTGATCGCGCGATCGGTAGGCGGTCAGAGGGTAATTATGCTCACGCTGACACTGTTCAGCTCCGTAGCGGTGTTCCTCGCTGCAATTGGTCTGTACAGCGTGCTGGCCTACTACGTCGCGCAGCGTGGGCACGAGATCGGCATTCGTCTAGCGATGGGAGCATCCGGTCGCAACATCCTGAAGCTGGTCCTCAATAGAGGGCTGTTGCTAGTCGGAATAGGCTTGGTCGTGGGCGTTGCAGGCGCCATCGGTGCCACCCGGTTGATTCAGCAGCAACTGTTCAATGTGGAGGCCACCGATCCGGCCACCTTTGTGGCGGTGAGTAGTTTGTTCGCCGGTATTGCGACCCTCGCGTGTTTGATACCGGCGATCCGCGCGCTCAGAGTGGATCCGGTGAAGACGTTGCAGGCGGAGTAGGAATACCCACACCGCTCCGCCCCCACTGGGGAGGAAGAGGAGGGAGGAGAGGGAGACACCCTGGTTCCTCTCCCTCCTCTCCCACTCCTCACCCCCGTGTCCCTCTGCCCCCTCTCGCTGCAATCAGCTAGTACCCCAACCCCACTCCCTGTTGCGAACCGGTCCGAAAGCCTAGAATCAATCCTGTCTAGGTACCGACCAAACTATTCGAGAACAACTAGAACTCAGGAGGGCTCCCTCGATGTTGTTTGCGCCCACAATGAAGCGATGGTCTGCCGCAGTTGCGGCGGCAGTATTGGTGACCGTGACGGCAACGTCGTCGATATCGGCGCAGGTCTCGGCTGACAGATGTGTCGTTCCATCCGATATCCGCGATCCGATACTCCATGAGGTTTCCGGTGAGCTTGCGCTACAACACGTTCAGCTGCTCGCGGCGAACAGGATTCGTCCGCTCGAGGAGTACACCGAGACATTCTTCGAGACGACCTACATCAGTGAAATGGCCGAACGATACGGTCTCTCGGATGTGACAGTCGATTATTACCCGTCGGGCGAGATATGGGTACCCGAAGAAGCTGAGCTCTGGATGGTAGAGCCGGAGCTGAAGAAGATGTCCAGCTTGACAATGGTGCCGGCTGCTTTGGCCAGTGGGAGTGCCAGCGGCGATGTGGAGGCGGAAGTCGTCTATGTCGGCTTCGGTCGGCCAGAAGACTATGCCGGCAAAGACCTCACAGGCAAGATCGCGCTCGGCAACGCATCTGTCGGTCGCATATTCGGACCAGCAGTCGATCGCTTCGGTGCGGCTGGTGTCCTCGGCACCGGTAGCGCTGGCACCGGCGGCAATTATCCAGGTTACACGCTGGATCAGATCGGTTGGCAATCTGCGCGGCGTGGCGGTCAGGGTGAAGGCTTCGGGTTCGGCCTTTCGCTCAGGCAGTTCACCGAGCTTCGAGACCTCCTCGAGGCGGGTGTTCGTGTGGTAATGCGTGCGCACGTGCGCACCAGATATGTGCCCTACAGGATGAACGTGATCTCAGCGACGATCCCTGGCACCGACCCCGATGCCGGCGAAGTATTACACGTTGCACATGCGTTCGAGCGCATTGCGACGCCGGGTGCGAACGACAACTGCACTGGCGTTGCCACAATTCTGGAAGTCGGGCGAACGCTGGCAACCTTGATCGAACAGGGCGAGTTGGAGCAGCCGCGCCGAACGATTCGCTTCCTGTGGGTGCCCGAAATTTCAGGGTCCCGTGCGTACATGTATGACAATCCGGAGTTGCAAGATCGGTTGATCGCTGCCATGAACTACGACATGCCGGGCGAAGATCTGGAGCTCACCGACAGTTACCTCCGTATGAAGATGACGCCCGACTCGAGGCCCAGTTATCTCAATGACCTGATCGGGAGCCTGTTGCGGTACGTCGATCAAACCGACATCCGTACGCAGACCGGCAACAACGCGCCATTCAACTACAGGCTCGTGCCGTTCATCTCGAGCAGCGATCATATCGTGTTCCTGAGTGCCGGCATACCTGCGATGCAGTTCAACCATTGGACCGACAACTTCTACCACAGTAGTGCCGACAGAGTCGAGGTGTCCGACCCCACGGAGATGAAGCGTACGGCTTTCATGGGAGCGGCGGGCTTTTATTATTTGGCAAACGCCGGCGCTCATGAGGCACGCGAACTCGCGTGGGAGGCTGCTGCAAATGGCGAACAGTGGATCGCCGAGGTTGGGAGGCAGAGCGCGAGACTGCTAGATGCAGACGCGCCTCTGATACACGAGCGTTACAAGGCAGCTCAAACCAAGATCAACGGAGCGTTCGAGCGAGCGCGCGGTGGTGTGCGGTCGGTGCTCGATCTATCGGATGCAGCTGAAGTCAATGCGCTGTTGGACCGTCTGTCGACTTCTCTCGAGGCGGTGCGCGAAGCACAGTCTGTGAAGCTCGCGGAGGTTTACTTCGAGCGTTGTGAGATGTTGGGTGTCACTCCCGAGCGAATCTCGGTCACCGATGCGGAGCGCAGGTACGCCGACATGGTGCCGCGTTTGAAGTATCGCTTTTACAGCGAGGAGTACAGGACGGCCGTCGCAGAGGTTGGCAGGTATGTGCCGGACGGCAGCCGCGTGCGCGGGCTGGCAGGTACAGAGATTGCCTGGTCAATAGACGGCACGCGCAGCATACTCGACATCTACAACCTGATCAGAGCCGAATACGGCAACGTTACGACAAACAGCACGGAGTGGAAGTTTGCCTACGTCGTCACGCCGGATACGCCCGATGTCGATCTCGAAGCGATCGCGGCAAACATCATGGCGATGGAGCAAGCGGGGTTGATTGAGATAGACCGACGGTAGGGACGGAGGCAGAGGGGCAGAACCTGCAGCTCTGCCTCTCTGCCGATCTGCTCCTCCTAGAGCTTCAGCACCAACGACAACGTGAAGATGCTATCCAGGTTCTGTAGGGGAACCAACACCGTGTTGCCGGTATCAACACCACCACTAAACAGCGGCACCGCAGTGCTCGATGGGTCGTTCTGCCAGAGCAGTTTCAGAGCTGGTTTTAGTGCCAACATCGAGTTGATGGAGACAGACAACGCGTTAACCAGGCTCAGCCTGACATCGTCAGTGTTATCGAGGTTCCAGTCGCCAATCAGCGAACTCTCGTAGTCTGCCGATTCGCTGAGCGTGGCACGCAAGTCGTACCCCATTCTGACACCCGGGAAGTTCATCTTGTTCAGGGGGTTGTCGAACACGTCGTCCTGGAACGTGTAAGTGACACCTACGTCAGTCTTGAAACGAGTTGTTTCGGTGTCGATCCATGTGTTACCAGCACCGGCCGCCAACAGGGTACGGCTGTCGATTCCGGCAAACGTATTGCGTAGCCAATCTGCACCGCCGAAGACGAAAAAGGTTTCGCTCACGTTGCGATCGTAACGTCCTCGTAGGTAGTAGGCTTCTGCTGTTTTCTCGGTTCTCTTCTCATCCACAACGGTGAAGCTCTGCGCGGTTCCGTTAGCTGTCCTCGTTTTGATTGAAGACTCGGTACGAACTGCCCCGCCCTCAAATTTCAGTTCGGCATCTTCCCACAGGTGACCCAGCGTAGTGCTCACGCCAAGGGTGAGAGACTCGGAGTTACCGAAGGTCGAGACTGTACTCAGTTCGCCGGTGAAATAGAGACCCTGCTCTTGGGCCTGGGCTGGACTGGCAGATACGGTTGAGATCAAAACGAAACAAGCGAGTGATATCGCAGTCGTCCAAAACATTCGACGCAACATTTTGCGATTCTCCTGATTAATTCGGGTTTGGGTTGCCTGAGACTACGCACAGAGGTTGCCGTCAGGCGTATTTCACGCGACAAAACCGGAGCGTGAATACCACAATGATAATAGCATTGTGTTGCACGTCCATCCCGAGTTGAGGGTTTGGGACATTCCGGTAGATTCTCACCCACCACCTTGATTAGGAGCTTCGTGATGCGGACTCACCTACGGTTGTCGATGGCTCTTTGTGCCCTGTTGGTCACCTTAGCCGTTCCAGCCCTTTCACAAGACAAGGTTCTCACCCTCGAGGACTACGGTCCGTGGAGTCGGATAAGAGAAGCGTCGATCTCACCCGACGGTCGTTGGACTACCTATAGCTATATCCCCAACGATGGTGACGCGACGTTTCACGTGAATTCACTGGACAACGAAACCCTGTACAGCCGAACCAATGGGTCCGGAGCTGAGTTCTCTGAAGACTCGCGCTGGCTGGGACTGCTGGTTCGGCCGAGCGAGGAAGATGCCGACCGCTTACGGGAGCAGAAGAAACCGGTACCAACGGCGTTTCACCTGCTCAATCTGGCGAATGGCGATTCGATGATTGTTGAAAACGCCGTTTCGTTCAGCTTTGCGAAGGGCAGCGGTTTTGTCGCTATCGAGAAGTCGCAATCGGATAGCGATGCCGAACATGAAGGTACGGACCTGCTACTACGAAACTTGAACACAGGCGTGACGCAAGTGGTGGGCAATGTTTCGGACTTCGCATTCGATGAAACCGGTACGAAACTCGGATATTTGGTAGATGCGGCAAGCGCGAGTGGCAACGGTTTGTACGTTGTTGATCTCGCTTCACAACGTATGCTGCCGGTGTCCACAGACACGGTCACCTACTCGCAGCTCGCGTGGAACGATGCTGGGTCGGCGGTTGTCGCGCTCAAGGGCAGCAAACCCGACAGCCTGCTTCGGAGAGTGAACACGCTCGTTATCGCAAATGGTTTTTCCGACGGATCTCCGGATGTGCGGGAATACGACCCCGAAAGCGATGCCGATTTCCCTGAAGGTCTCGTCCTGTCGGAACTAAGTGGCCTCGACTGGAGTGAAGACGGCACGGTCGTCTACTTGGGCCTCAAGGAGCAAGAGGAAGATCCCGATGCCACAGGCGAAGACGACGATGATGAAGACAAGGCAAACGTAGACGTCTGGCATTGGGCTGACGAGCGACTGCAATCCGTTCAGATGGTCCAGGAGCGTAACGACCGCCGTCGCACGTGGCGCACTGCATTTCACGTGGGTGCTGACCGGCTGGTTCGTCTCGAAGACGACAGCATGCGGCGCGTGATCGTGCCGGAAGAGGGTTCTTGGGCGGTTGGTGAGAATACCTCGGCCTATCGGCACGACCTCACACAACAGGGTGGCCGTGGTGATTTCTATCGAGTCGATCTCCGTAGCGGCGACACCGAGCTGATCGTGGAGAGCGTGCGCTTGGATATGGGTATGTCTCCTGACGGTGAGTGGTTCCTTTACCTCATGGACGGTGAGATCTTCGCTCACCACCTCGCGGGCGGGAACGTGACCAATCTCTCCGCCAATACCGGAGTGGATTTCCTGAATAGGGAGTACGACATCGTTGCCGAGCGACCCGCCTATGGCGTTGCCGGTTGGTCTGCAGATGGCGAGTTGGTGGTACTCTACGACCGGTACGATATTTGGAGTGTGCCGCTCAAAGGAGGGGCTGGAGTCAACCTCACGGCGGGTGTCGGAGGCACTGAAGAAATTCGGTTCCGAATTGTGGACCTCGACCCCGAACAAGAAGCCGTCGATTTGACCGAGCCTCTACTCTTGTCGGCCTACGGTGAATGGACGAAACGGTCGGGATACTATCGGCTGCGTCCCGGGCGCGATCCGGAACCTCTCATCTATGACGACCGGATGGTCGGCGGCATCCAAAAAGCTGAGGACGCCGATCGAGTGATCTTCACGCAGCAGAAGTTCGAGGAGTTCCCGGATTACTGGGTTTCGAACCTCAGCTTCAATAATCCTCGAAAGCTGACCGACGCGAATCCGCAGTTGGCGGAATATACGTGGGGAAGCAGAGTGTTGGTCGAATACACGAATCAGAGGGGCCAGAGACTACACGCCACTTTGGCGCTTCCGGCGGGATACGAGGAAGGGCAGCAGTACCCGATGATCGTGTACATCTACTCTCTCATGTCACATCGACACCACCAGTTTTCCATGCCCGTTTACGACGACCGCCCGCACATGTCGACATACGCGAGCAACGGCTATCTGTTCTTGATGCCGGACATCGTATACGACTCCGCACATCCCGGCACCTCCGCCCTCGACGATGTCACCAGCGCAGTGCAACAGGTGATCGATCTGGGCTATGTCGATTCGGATGCGATCGGACTGCAGGGACACAGCTGGGGCGGCTACGAGTCGTCGTTCATACTGACGCAGACCGACATGTTTGCCGCGGTTGTTACAGGTGCTCCGCTCACCAACCTCATGAGCATGAACAACATTCTCTACAAGAGGACCGGTAGCTTGAACGGCCCGATCCTCGAGTGGTCGCAGGGCAGAATGGGTGTTTCTCCTTGGGGTGATTTCGATGCTTGGGTGAGAGAGTCTCCTGTGCACCATGCAGAGAACATCTCCACGCCATTCCTAATTCTGCACGGCATCGAAGATGGAGCGGTGGATTGGAATCAGGGGCTCGAACTCTACACTGCGGCACGACGGCTCGGCAAGCAGCCGATCTTGCTTTCGTATCCTGGCGAACCACACCACCTGACTGAAGAGGCAAACCAGAAGGACTTCCTGAAGAGGATGCAGGAGTTCTTCGATCATCATCTGAAGGGAAGCCCCGCACCCGAATGGATGACTGAAGGAGTGCCTTTCTTGGAGAAGGGTAGAGAACCGTAAGCCAACTAAGAGTGCAGAGCGCAGAATGTCTTTGTTGCGTGCAGCGACCAACGAACAACGCGCAACGGTCTCTCAATTCTGGATTCAACCGACCTCAACAACGAGATATCCGATGATCGTACGAAGAGCGCTACTGGCGATTGTGTTCGCGGGCTTGGTCGTATCACCCGTATTCGTTTCCGCGCAGCAAGAGACGACATACAGCGTGGATGGCCTCAACTCTCAGGTCGAGATCATCAAAGACCGCTGGGGCATCTCTCACATCTATGCAGAGACTGAAGAAGATCTCTTCTTTGCTCAGGGCTACAACGCCGCGAGAGATCGCCTATTCCAGTTCGAGGTCTGGAGGCGGCAGACCAACGGGACGGTCGCTGAGATACTCGGTGAGCGTGAACTGAGACGTGACATCGGAACGAGGCTGTTTTTGTTCCGCGGAGACATGCGCCAGGAGATGAACCACTATCACCCTCGCGGTGAATTGATCATCACGTCGTATGTGCGTGGAGTGAATGCGTACATAGAAGAGACCGAGCGGAATCCGGACCTCTTACCCTTGGAGTTCGAGCTGCTGGGTATTCGCCCTGGGAAATGGACCCCAGAAACCGTCATCTCTCGGCACCAGGGGCTGTTGGGCAACATCGGTTACGAGCTCGACTTCGCGCGTGCGGTTGCCGCGGCAGGGGCGGATGCGGTCAAGAGCGTGATTTCGTTCAGCCCCGAGGATCCGAACCTGGAGATGGACCCCGCCATCAACCAGGAGCTGCTGTTCGACGATATCCTTGGACTGTACAACGCGTTTCGCCGGCCGGTACGGTTCAGGCCTGAAGACCTGGCAGAGGAGTACCGAAACGACGGCGACAAACTCGAGATGCTCGAATCTGCGCTTCAAGGGTTCAACGAATTGCGAGGACCGGGCACTGAAAACATTGGAAGCAACAACTGGGTAGTGAGCGGTGACCTGACGCACAACGGCTATACGGTCATGGCCAACGATCCTCACCGTGCTCAGTCGTCTCCGTCGCTCAGGTATTGGGTGCACCTCGTTGGCCCCGGCTGGAACGTGATTGGCGGTGGAGAACCGGAGATCCCGGGCGTCTCCATCGGTCACAACGGCTACGGTGCCTGGGGGCTCACCGTCTTCCTGACCGATGGTGAAGATCTCTACGTTTACGATACCAACCCGGACAATCCCAACGAGTACCGCTATCGGGACCATTGGGAAACGATGACGGCTCTGCAGGAGACGATACCGGTGAAGGGTAGGGCACCGGAGACCGTGGAACTCAAATACACCCGTCACGGTCCGGTCGTTTACGAGGACACCGAAAACAACAAGGCCTACGCCGTACGCGCTGCATGGATGGAGATCGGTGGAGCGCCCTATTTGGCGAGCCTCCGGATGGATCAGGCTCAGTCGTGGGAAGAGTTTCGGGACGCATGCAACTACAGCAACATTCCGGGCGAGAACATGATCTGGGCCGACCGCGATGGGAATATCGGTTGGCAGGCGGTTGGGATCGCGCCCATCAGGCGCAACTGGAGTGGTCTCGTTCCTGTTCCCGGCGACGGGCGTTACGAGTGGGACGGATATCTGCCCATCAAGTCCAAGCCCCATGTGTTCAATCCGCCAGAAGGTTTTTTTGCGACGGCGAACAACGATCTCGTGCCGCGCGACTATGAACACAGGGGAGTCGCCACCGGATTTTTGTGGAGTTCCCCATTTCGTTGGGCTCGCCTTGCCGAGGTGTTGGGTAACGGCCGGAAACACACCATGTCTGATATGATGGCATTGCAGACCGACGTGGTGTCATTGCCGGCTCGTACATTGGTTCCGATGCTCGAATTCGTAAGCAGTCAGAACTCGCGTGCCGAGCGTGCTCGATCGATGTTGCTTGACTGGGATTATGCGTTGAACGCCAACTCGATCGATGCGGGCGTGTATGTGGCTTGGGAGCGCCGCCTCATGCAGAACATGACGACGCTTTTTGTGCCGCAGATGCTCAGGGAGGGCGGATTCGACTACGACATGCAGATGGCCATCGACAGACTCATCGCGCCGAGCGCAGAATTTGGTGCTGATCCCATAGCGGGCCGCGATTCGGTGGTCCTCGTCAGTCTCGAACAGGCCGTAGACGACCTACGCGAGAAGCTCGGCTCCAACATGGATCGTTGGCAGTACGGTCAGGAGTCGTACAAACACGCGTACATACGCCACCCTATGAGCAATGCGGTGGATGAGGCGACACGACGGCGTCTGGATGTGGGCCCAGCGCCTAGGGGTGGCTACGGTTCGACGGTCAACAACACCGGCGGCGGCGACAACCAGACGTCGGGGGCGTCGTTCCGGATCATCGTCAACACTGGCAATTGGGATGCAACCGTGGGGAGCAACACACCGGGTCAGTTGGGCGATCCCGACAACCGGCATTACCGCGACCTATTCGATCTTTGGGCGAATGACAGGTTTTTCCCGGTGTTCTACTCAAGGGACAAGGTTGATGCCGTGGCGGGCGAGAGGGTTCTACTCGTACGGAGGTGATGGGGCAGAGTCAGGATTTTGGGTGAGTGGGACCTGGTAGTCGTACAACGCGCAGCGAACAACGGTACCATCCACAAGCGGCGGTGGTTGCCGATGCCATCTTCCTTGGATCGTCGTTGAACGCTGTGCGTTGCGTGCTTCTGTTCCCCTTGCTCCCGTCGCTCACTCGTACCGAAGAACTTTGAGCGGGTCCAGCTTCGCAACTCGTCGCGCCGGGAAATAGCTCGCCGCCACGCTGGCACCGATTAGTACGGTTATTGACGCACCGAATGCCACGGCGTCAAACGGACTCACGCCGAACAGCCAGAGCGACATTCCTCGGGCCACCAGTGAAGCAGTGAAAATCCCGATCAATATGCCCAGCCCGGTGAGGGACGCTCCCTGTCGCAGCAGTATGGTCAGTACACTTCCTTCACGTGCTCCCAGCGCCAACCTGATTCCCATTTCCTGTGTTCGCTGCGCTGCGGTATACGAGATCACGCCGTACACGCCGGCCACGGAGAGAACTACGGCCACGACCGCCATTGCTGCCATGAGCTTTGCCATGAGCGTATCCATCGAACGTCCCTCCTTCACGACCTCTTTCATGCTTCTTATGCGATAAAGGGGCAAGATGGGATCGAGCGCGGCCACTCTGGTTCTGATGCTCTCGACCAGCGACGCCGGTTCGCTAGTCGTCCGCAGTACTAAACTCATGCTGTTCTGCGGAGATTGTAATGCTGACGTGAAGATCATTGGGCGTGTTCTGTCATGGAGTGTCATCGTGTTCTCAACGACACCAACTATCTCTCGTGTCTCTCCCCACACGTGTATCTGTTTGCCGATAGGATCTTCGGCCGGCCAGTGCAAATCCGCGAGCATTTCGTTCACGACTAAAACAGGACGCGTGTCCGGCCGGTCACGCTCGTCGAAATTGCGTCCAATCACCGGCGCGATCTCCATGGTATGGAAGTAGCCCGGGAGAACATATCGGTAATAGGCGATCGGCCGTTGTTGCGGAGTCGGTGCTTCTTGCCCGGGGATTTCGTATAGCGTGTTCCAGCTGTCTTGTAGTGGTAGGGCCGACACGCCACTTGCTGATTCAACGTTGAGCATCGTTTGCACTCGCTCGATCAGCGCTCGATAGAAGCTGCTCACCGACTCGTCGTCGGAGTATTCATTTTGTGGAAGTGAGATGCGAAGCGTGAGGAGGTTTTCTTCGTTCCAACCGGTATCCATCGCCTGTAAGCTGAAGAAGCCGCGAACGAGTAGTGTCGATCCCACCAGCAGAGTCAATGCCAGAGTAACCTCTGATACGACGAGCACTTTCCGAAGGCGGTTGCCCCGTGTCCCAGCTACTCCTCGTCCCCCATCCTTCAGCGATTGGGAGAAGTTGGGAAGCGAGTTTTTGAGGGCCGGAGCGATACCAAACAAAACTCCAGTCAACGCAGTCACGAAGACGGCAAACGCCAGGACTCGGCCATCGACCCCAACCTCCTCTGCGCGTGGGACCCAGACGGGCATCAGTGACATGAACCAGCGGATACCGGCCACCGACATCAGCGTTCCGAGCACGCCCCCGAAGAGCGCCACTACCATCGAGTCTGTTAGAAGCTGACGGATTATTCGGACGCGTCCGGCACCGAGCGCGCCCATTACCGCGATCTCCCTGGTACGGCCTGCAGCTCTGGTAAGCATCACGTTGGCAACGTTGGTGCAGGCGATGAGTAAAACGAACGCTGCGGCAACGCTGAGAATCAACATGCCGACCCGTGATTCGTCCGGCGTGGTGAATCGACCTAGATCTCTAGTGCCGGCACTCCACCCGCCTCTCGTTTCCGGATCACGTTCGGCCAATCTGTCTGCGATGGTTGCCACATCGGCGCTCGCAAGCTGCACGGTAGCGCCCGGGCGAAGACGTCCAACCGCGGTGAGCAGGTGAGCGTTGCTTTCTTCGCCAGTGACTCCCAAGGGCGTCCAGATATCCGTCATGGTCAGGCCAAATCGGAAGTCTGGAGGCAGGACGCCGATTACCGTAAACGGCTCGGCGTCTAGTTGGATCGTTTGACCCAACACTGAAGGGTTTGATCCGAAATGGCTCTGCCACAAGCCGTTGCTGATGATTGCAACCCGATGTTGTCCATCTCGTTCCTCCTCCGGCCTGAATGTCCGTCCGATGATAGGCTGAATCTGGAAGACATCGAAATAATTCCACGAGGTTCGTTCGGAGCCGATCCTCTCGGGCCGGTCACCGCCGGAGAGGTTGACGTCACCTGGGTAGCTGGCGGCGATGTCTGTCGCCCGACTCAGTTCCCTGAAGTCGACGAAGTCCGGAATCGAGACGTTGTTGTAGTTCCAACCCCGTTCAGGCATGGTGCTGTAGACGTGGACGAGTTGATCAGGCTCGGGGTAGGGGAGCGAACGGAACATATATACGTCGACCACACTGAAGATCGTTACGTTCGCGCCGATGCCCACACCTAACGAAAGCACCGCAACCAAAATAGCCCCTGGGCGTTTCCGAAAAGAGCGAAATGCGTACCGCATGTCTGCGACGGTAGTTCGAATCAGTTCCCAACTTGGTCTTTGTCCCATTCCCAAACTCCCTGCTGCTGCCTGATGCCTCTGGAGCAAGGTTCTTTGTAGAAGTTGCTTGGTGAATCCCGCACTCGAACGCAGCGCTTGTGCCCAGTACCAACGTCTGGCTCTCGAACGGCCCTGGTTTTGGACAACGAAGAGGAATCGTTCGTTCAAATCGCCCAGGATCTCGTCGCGCCCATCACGAGGCGCGAAACAGGTGACGATGAGAGTCGGTAACCACGGAGGTGTCTTCATGCTCGATCCAGCTCCGGACTAACACCCTCCCACATCTTCGCCAGTGCATCGCGCGAATCGCGGAGCTGGGCGGTTCCGGTGCGCGTGATTGCGAAGAAACGTTTCGCTCGCCCCCCGCGTTCAGCCGTGGGCTGACCCAGCTTTGACTTGATGAAGCCCTTTTCTTCGAGACGGCGAAGTGTCAAATATGCCGCGGCTTGCGTGACAGTTCTGCCGGTCCGGTCCTCGACCTCCTGAATAACCGAAACTCCGTAGGCGTTTCTATCGAGTCTGTACACTGCCAGCAGAATCAGATGTTCGAACTCGCCGAGTGAGTTGCGTGCCACGTTGTCTCCTCCGTCGTAGTTGAACTATACAGTGTATAGTAAATAGGCCTACGGCATGAGGTGTGGTGAAGTTTCAGCAGGGCGCAAAAACGTCACGAATGCTTGTATTGTGGCGCTCCACAAGTCAGTTCATGACGATTGTCTCTTTGTGATGCTCCCCCGCGCCCAACATTATTCCCTCGATGACCACGGGTGCTTTGTCTTCAAAGCTGCATGTGAGGGTCCATTCACCGGGAGGGATGAGCGTTCTCACGAATATGCCCTCACGGTTTGTCCCTGCATCAGGGACTCTTTCGAGGTTGGTGTTTCGGGGCGAGAATTCCAAACGAGCGCGGTGCAAAGGTCGTCGGTCGGCGTCGGTGACAATTCCGGTTATCAGCGCTCTGTCGGAAAAGTTGGGGTCATCGCTCCCAACCAGCTGGATTCGAATGGGCAGGTTTGTTTGGTACTCACCCTGCATACCCACGACTTGCCACGCTGAGAATTTGTCTATGAGCGCTTGGGACAGGGCAGAATTGTTGGTCTCGTTGTTTACTACCTGGGCGGATGACATCACACCGTTCGTCCATGACGTTTCAAACACGATCAGGCCGCCAATTTTTGGATCGGCATGGTGGAACCGCATGGACACGTCGTGCAGATCGTCGAAATGTTCGCGCAGGTGGCGCATCAAGGTTTCCGCGTTTGCCGAATCTGCATCAGATGGTGTCGGCATCCGGTCCTGTTCCGCTTGATCGCTGCAAGACAGCTGAAGGCACACGAGAATCGGCACAATGCTGAGGGCGGCATTTTGGGATCTGCTCATGGTCCTGCCGCCCCCGCAACTCCTGCAACCTGCTTCACGAAATCTCTACGGTCCGCCATCCTATCGTCTCCTCGCTCGCGTCCACATTGGCACTTCGTCCGGCCCGTTGGGTCCGATTGTTCCTCTGATACTCTCCTTCAACTCATTGCAGTCGTACACCGTTCCGGCCTTCATGACCATCCGGGTGTTGCGGGTGTTTGTGATGTCTTCTAGAGGGTTGCCCGAAACCACGACGAGGTCCGCAAACTTCCCCGCCTCTATCGAACCAAGGAAGTTGGCCACACCCAAGGCTCTGGCTCCATTGATGGTCGCCATCTTCAGCGCGTCCGCGGGAGGTATGCCGGCCAGCACGAACGCGTGCAACTCTCGGTGCACCGCAAATCCCGACACGAACTCACCCCACGTCGGGTGATCTGTTCCGAGAGTGATGAGGTGCCCTCCGCCCGCGGTGTAGAACTTCTTGATCGTCTGAAGTTTCACGTTGTAGATGCGCTCGAACATCTCGTTGATCGGGCGGGCTGGGCGTTCCGAGACCAGCTGCTGCATGTACGGGGTGAAGTACGTTCGTTCGTCGTCAAAGTACGTGTATACCCGGGGATCTCTTGCACCGTAGTAGCCATATGCCGTAAGCGTGGCGTCAAAAAAGACGTTGTGCCTGATGTAGAGTTGGATGATCGAGTCGAGATGGGGCGAATCGAGATCGAGATATTGCAGCGACGCATACGCGGAACGATCGTCCGCCAGGTCTTCCCCGCCAAGAAAGTGCTCCACTCGGTCGATGCCCATCAAGATTCCGTCCGCGGGGTTTACATTTTCGCGATACCGCGAGTCGAGATGGCCTGCTACCGTCGCACCGTGAAGGTGGGCACGCTCGATCAATGCCCGCAGATGTTCCGGCGCAGGACGTTTTGCCTTGAAGTTCCTCACGCCACGAGCAGCCCAGAAGTCCACCTCCTCGTAGATCTGCTCGGCGGTTGTGGCATCGTCCCAACCCTCTCGTGCACGTCCGAAATACGGCCCCGACTGGAAGAGGCGCGCTCCAACCTGCTCGCCTCTATCCAATCGCAGTGACAGTTCGTAAAGGCTATCAGGATCAACCGCGCCCGCAGGGTAGGTGGAGGTTACGCCGTTGGCGAGAAAAATGACCGGATATGAGCGCGTATCGTCGACGCGGCCTTCTCCAAACAAGTCGATGGCATAGTGGGCGTGTACGTCGAACAGGCCGGGCAGGATGTAGTCGTTGTTTCCTAACTCGATCACGCTGTCTGCAGACTCGGTGTAGCTGGTAACATCTCCACCGACAGCGATGAACTTCGATGCCCTGACGAAGATGCCGGGGTTCGGCACAACGTCGTCGCCGGTGCCGTCGAAGAGCCAACCTCCACGGATGAACACGTCTTGACCGGCTAACGGCGTGCACCACGCGAGAAGAAAAGCGGCTAAGCCAGCGGCTCTCATTGTCGAACGAGCTTTTCAATTTGAAACATGAGCAGACACGCCCTTTCGGAGCTGTAATCGTCCATACAGATCGTTGGAGTGAATTGTACTGACATGGACACTCTGCGCACCACGATTGGCGGTGCAAAACCTGGTCTGCCAATCCGCTACCGAAGGTCCCCAATGCCGCCTATACCCCCCTTCCCCCCAATCCTGCCCGCTTCTGGGACGGCCGCATCCCACAACCGAGCAAAACGGCAAGATCTCTATATGCGACGACAGTACGTAAGTTTATGTAAACAAATAATTTACGATACAATCTCGCAACGGCACACACGTTGCCTGTGATTCTTCCATTCCATGGGCTCGATTCGCAGACGTTCAACTCCAGTCTGCGCCACAGATGGTGAACTGGGAGGGTTCACGCATGAAACAGATTCTGGTTGCTGTACTCGCGCTCGGAGTGTTTGCCGGTTCCGCTGCCGCGCAAGACAATTCGACCTTGGAGGAAGACCGGGCCGCCATTGAAGCTGCCGCGCGCGACTACATGGAGGGGGCTCTGAACGTCGCCCCCGATCGGATGGCGAGAGCCGTGCACCCGGGACTGACGAAGGTTGTGGTTGGTACCTACCGCCAGACCGGCAGACAGTATCTGAGATACAACACTGCCTCGCTGTTGGTGGAATGGGTCCGCGGCCTTGGGGATCGGTTTGCCAATGTCGACAAGAATGTGGACGTCACGGTGTTTGACATCGACAACAACCTCGCCACCGCACTCGCGACCGGGGCATTGTGGTACGACTTCCTGCAGCTCGCGAAGATCGACGGTGAATGGCGGATCGTCAACATACTGTGGGCTCGCTTCAGCGTGACAGGCCCCGACCACACGGAGGCCGATGAGGAAGCGCGAATTGTTCCGACCGCGAGAGACAGCGCCCAGGTAGTGGCGCAGGCCCGCAACTACATCGAGGGCTCCTTCACGGGTGACGCCGGAAGAATGGAAAGTGCCCTCCATCCCGAGTTGACGAAGGTCATGTTGGCCCGCGATCGCAACACACAAAGGCCGTACCTACGTACGATGGGAGCCGGTGACCTCGTTGAGGGAACGCTTGCTGGGTTGGGATTGGTTCCCGAGGACGAATGGCACATCGATGTGGACGTTCAGGATATTTCGCGCGGCATTGCCTCTGTGAAAGTCACCTCTTCGATGTACATCGACTACGTGCAGATGGGTAAGGTCAATGGTGCCTGGAAGATCATCAACGTGCTTTGGGTGATGAACCCTGAACTGCCGAGGCTGCGGCCGAGCCTGAGGCGCTGAACGATAGCGACTGTGCGTTCTTTCATCCGCCTGTAGATGACCCGGCGGAGGCAGGGTTGGACTCAACCCGGCCTCCGCCGCCTCTGTATCCCCACCTCCGTCTGGCCGCGGTAGTTCAAACCCGTACATTGATCCGATCGACTAAGGAGCTCTCGCTGCGTGTACAGCACCTGTCTATTCTGTAATCAGTCACTCGATGCAAACGAACTCGTCGAGTCGTTTCCAGTGGGCCACCGCCTCGCCTACGATGGGGTTCGCGGGCGACTTTGGGTTGTGTGCCGTCGTTGCGAGCGTTGGAACCTCTCGCCGCTAGAAGAGCGGTGGGAGGCTATAGATCAGTGCGAACGGCTGTTTGAGAAGGCTAGAAAGCGCGTTGCCACCGACAACATCGGCATGGCACGACTGGATGGGGGCCTCGATCTCGTGAGGATCGGCACTCCGCTCCGCGGGGAGTTTGCCGCTTGGCGTTACGGTGATCAGTTTGGGCGGAGACGCCAGCGGGCGTTGGTAGCAGGCACGGCATTGGGTGTGATGGCCGGTGCGGCAGCGTTTGGCGCGCTCTTGCTCAGTGCGTCACTAGGCGGCGGATACTGGGCATACTTGGCGGGTGAGCGTGTTGCGAAACGCAGAAAGGCACGCAAGCTGATTGCGCGCATACCGACTGAAGGTGACGAGGTTTTGACAGTGCTGGGGGAGCACTTACCAGAAGTGAGATTGGTACCGGAGCGCGGTGGTGTTTTGGGTTGGAAGATTGAGGTACCTCATGTTGGTGGATCACGCTTTCTGCGTGGGGAGTGGGCGCCCCACGCAGCCAGTTTGTTGCTGCCGACTATCAACAAAGCAGGCGGAACCAGATCGATTGTCGATAGGGCCGTGAAGCGGCTGGAAAACTTCGAAGATCCGACCACCTACATGTTGTCCGCCGCCGCCGAGAGCTTCAATCAAAAACGGCCGGGTGATTCGCTGATGAAGTTGCCTGAGGATATAAGGCTGGCGATCGAGATGGCGGTCAACGAAGAAAGCGAACGGCACGCGTTCCACAACGACATGTGGTTGCTAGAGCACGCGTGGAGGCAGGCAGAGGAGATCGCGTTGATAGCCGACGATCTGACGATGCCTACCGAGGTCGATATACAGCTTCTCGATCTAAAACGGCGGGACCGGAGCCGCGAATAGAAGTCACGATTTGGCGGATTGCGTCAATCACGACTTCCGGCTGATCGAATTGGACGTAGTGCCCGCTCTCGTCCGCGATGACGTGAACGGCATTAGTGGATAGTCCAAACAACTCGGCCTGCAACACTCTCCAAGTCGAATCCGCGCGCGCCTGAACCTCACTCACCTCCGCTACGGCACCGTCTGTCGGCTGACGGGGGCCTGCTGTTATCACCGCCAGAGGTAGGTCGCCCAGCGTCGTTGGGCGTCCTGGTTGCCTGGTGGCGTCATCGGCTGCTGCATATTCGTCTGTCAACGACCGGCAGTAGCCTGTCCTGTTCATTGTGGCGACATATGCCTGCTTCTTCTCGTCCGGGAATGGCAGACCCGAAGTAAACGACTCGGCAACATTCAGCAGACGCATGATGCCGAATGGAGCCACTGCCCGGCAGATGCCTAGCAATCGCATGAGTCCGGCATCGACTTCGGCCATCTCGGCAGGCATGCGAGTACCCTGATTCTCGTGTGATGATTCGACGAGCACCATTCCCACGACATCGAGCGTGAACTGATTTGCGAACGAGCGCACGTATATGCCTCCAACCGAGTGACCCACGAGCACATATGGCGTCTCGACACCGGCCCTTTCTAGCAAAACGCGCAAATCTGAGGCAACGCGTTCCGGTGCTTGCGGTTGGTTGGCACCATCGCTCCAGCCGAATCCAGCACGATCGTACGAACAGGCCTTAGTTACCTGGGCGATGCTGTCCTGGACCAAATCCCAATCCAGCCAGATACCACCTGCGCCCGATTCGAGAACAACGGTTGGGCCCCCCGACCCTAGGCAGTGTAGGTGGAGTCTGTAGTCGCCAATGTCTACCAACTCACCGGGCGGTGCAAAAAGCGACCGATCGCGTGAGCTTGCTTTTGCCTGGTACGCGGCTCCTGCGATTGCAGCCACTAAGAACAGGGCAACCACGCCAAGTGCGATTCTACCCACCCACCACAGACATCCTTTGCGCAATCGTCTATCGCTCTCATTCGC
Source organism: uncultured Gemmatimonadaceae bacterium (assembly GCA_964518955.1). Classification (GTDB taxonomy): domain Bacteria; phylum Gemmatimonadota; class Gemmatimonadetes; order Gemmatimonadales; family GWC2-71-9; genus JBDGYW01. Next base: position 107,868 of record CAZFHS010000011.1, read on the forward strand.
TATTCTGCCTGTTGCTGTGGTCATCGGCTCAGGGTACCCATTTCCGTTCTGCAGTTCGTGAGAAGTCACCAGCTTGGTTACCGTCGATTTCGACACCGCTCGATTAGATTCCGTTCCAACGGACCCGAAAGTTCGAACAATCTGAAATATCGCTATGGAGGTGTTCTTTGCCAGCCAAACCCAGTGAAGCAGAAGAGGAATATTTTGCGCGTTTGGAGTTCGAGAAGCTGAAGAAGGCTGAGGCTGCGAAACGGGAGCAGCTGGAGGTTGCGGAACAAGAAAAGCTCAAGGAACTCCACCACATGTGCTGCCCCAAATGCGGAATGCAGCTAATAGAGATCGACTACCATGGTATAGCGGTAGACAAGTGTTCAGCTTGTGACGGCGTGTGGTTGGACGCAGGCGAACTGGAGCAGGTCTGTAGTCTGGACCAGGGCAGGTTGGACAAGTGGTTTGGAGTGTTCAAGCGCTAGCTCACTAATTCCTGCGCCATCATAGTAGTTCCCACACTCAACGCACTCACGATCAGCCAAGTGGCGGTGGTTACCGCTGCCGCCCGGGCTGGCGAGAGTCGTTTGGTTTCTCGCAAGCCCCAATAGACGAGTAGTAGCCAAAGTAGAGACGTTAAACTCGCACGGCTCAGCGCGTGATATAGCAGTGGCGGCGCCTCGTCCACGGGCACGAGCCACGCCGCAACAGAATCTGGGACAATTGCCAGGGATGCTCTGTTGATTGCCGAAACTGGCTGCTTCACGATCCAGAGAATCTGCAGCAGCGAACCGAATAGTGTTGCAATAAACGCGGTGACAGAAATTCTGAACATCTTGCCAAATGGAATCTCGAATCCACTCAGCAGGCAGATGGTCTGAGCAATCAAGGCAACGACACCGATTCGGAATGCCGTCTGCAATGGGGCCAAAACGTACCCCCAGGCACTCATACGCCGAACGGTCTCATACTGCAGGTCGAGCAGGACAGTGTTATGGGGGCTACCGGCCAGCGTGACGAATAGTTCTTTCGTCATCACGAACTCGTTGTTGGCCCAAGCCAGGGCTAGGCTCACCGCGGTGACAAAACCGAGAAGCTGGACGTTGTTCATCGAGTGCTCATGCTGGCTGCGTACGGCTTGTATCGGCCGAGATCAATGAGGTGAACTTGGAATCCCGAGCGAGCAGCTCGGACGGCGACCCTTGTTCTGCGATGGTCGAGTCCGTCATTAGATAGACGTAGTCGGCATGGAGCAGTGTCCGTGGTTGATGCGACACGACTAGAACTGCATGGTCCTTCACATAGTTCAACACTGTTCTGAAAAACACCTGGGCGATCTCAGCGTCCACAGCGTTCATTCCTTCATCGATGAGGAGTACATCCGGGAAGTCGTACAGAGCACGCAACAATCCGATTGTCTGTCTTTCGCCAGCAGAGATCTGTCGCCCCTCGTCTCCGACGAGCGTGAAGATGCCGCTCGGAAACCGGTGTAAGAATCCGGTCAATCCAAGGGTTTCGATGCGGTCATGTAGCTCGCGAGCATCCGCACCTCGTCTGCCCAGCAGGATGTTCTCCGCTATAGTGCCGTTCAGGAGACTCACGGATTCGGGTAAGGTTGATACTTGTTGCCGATAGGAGATGAGATCGATGTTGTCAACGTCGGTCTCATCGACCAGCATCTCTCCGCAGTTCAGTCGGTAACGCCGATCGAGGATCTTGACGAGTGTACTCTTTCCGGAACCGGTTGGGCCGCAGAGCGCAGTGAGGCGTCCTCGCGGGATCTCTATGTGGATGTTCTCAAACAATGCGATGTCGTCGCGCCAGCAGAACCCGCCACCGCGGATCGAGATGCTGTGCGACATCTTGAATGGCAAATCGCCGGCCGTGCGTTCAGGCTCGATGAGAATGAGGTCGAGCAGACGGCTAGAACTCACGCTGGCCTCCTGCAACTGCACGTACGATTCCATAATCCTGGCCGTTGCCGGCAACGCCCCCGCAAGTAACGAGTATGCGGCCATCAATGCACCCAAAGTCGACGTCTCGCTTACCACGAGCAGAGATCCAGCAGTCAGGGCTATCACGACCATCCCGCCAGCCGTCAGGTCGACGGCAGCGGACACCCGCGTCTGCACCATTCCCAACCGAGCCAGAAGGACTTGCATGTGCTCATACATCTGCCCGAGCAGTTTCCCGAATGCCGGTGCCGAGTTGGTGCCTCGGATCGGATCGATTGCACCTATGCTGTCGATGTATGACGCCTGCACGGCTGCGTGGGCCTGTTTGGTTTTGAATTGGTCGTCACGAACGCGCCGTGCCGCAGCACCCACGAGTGTGCACAGGACGCTGGCCGAAGCCAGCGCCATCCATCCAAACAAAGGAGCGAGGTAGAAGAGGATGACGATCGAACCAAGTACGGCCACCAAATCGATAGCGGTGTTACCCAACACGCTCAACAGCGCAGCGTGAATCCGGACGCTGTCATTGATTCTCGACGTGATGTCTCCGGTTCGCCGAGACTCGAAGAAGCTCGTAGGCAGGCGGAACAGGTGGCTCAAGGCGTCGACGGTCATCCGAGTGTTCACTCGACGACTGAGCTCGATCAAGGACCAACTGCGCAGGTATCCGACCAATACGCGGATGATCTGGAGAGCTAGTAGGCACACGCCAACGGCGACGATGTCGCGCACGTCCCCCGCGGGGATGAACCGGTCAATGAGGGCTCGCACGAAGAGTGCAGTGAGCAATCCAAGGCCGGCGTATGCGAAGCCCATGAACAAGGCCTGTGTCAACCAGGTTTCCTCTCTTCTGAAGTATTCGAGGACCCACTTTGCCCAGTGAGGTGCCGGTGCGTTGTGGAGTTGCGCTGAGGGCGAGAGTATTAGCACGGACCCAGATTTCCATTGCCGGCGGAACGAGGCTGCCGTGACCCATTGCAGACCTCGGGCAGGGTCTCCGGTCAGCACCTTTTGGTGGGAGACTCTGTAAACCACTACGTAGTGTGGCCGGCCGTCTTCAAGCACCAGATGCGCAATGCACGGAAGCGCAACCTTCCTGAGATCTTCATACGATCCGCGTGCCCCGTTGGCCTTCAACCCCAAAGTCTCTGCAGCCTGGTGCAACGACCACATCGAAGTGCCCTGTGCACCTGTATGCGACTGCTCGCGGACCGACACCAGTGAGGCGTTTCCGCCGTGGTATCGTAGGACGCTCAGAAGAGCAGCCGGACCGCAATCGGTGCTGTCATGTTGACGGACCGTGGGGTACTTCGGCTGGAGTTTCCGGCGCACGTAGCCGAGGAGACGCGACGCCTGCCGTTTCATCAGTCCGTCATTCTCACTGCCTGTTCGTTGGCTGGAGCGCAGGTGATGCGAAGAAACAGGTCTTCCAGCGACTCGTTCCATTTCTGGCCGAACCTATTGCGCAACTCGTCGAGTGTGCCATCAGCAGTCAGCCGACCGTTGTGTAGAATCGCGATCCTGTCGGCCAACTTCTCCGCGATCTCCATGATATGAGTCGTGAAGAACACGAGCTTGCCATTGTCTCGCGCATCGCCCATCAAGTCCTTGACTGTCCTCGCCCCTGCGGCGTCCAAAGCTCCTGTCGGCTCGTCGAGAACCAATATGTCGGGATCGTGTACCAAAGAGGCCAGAAGGGCGATCTTCTTCTTCATGCCGAGTGAGTAGGTGCGGATCAAAGCATCCGCTACGGCGCTTAGCTCGAACCGGTACAGCGACTCATCGATCCATTGCAGCCGCGACTCCTCGACACCGTACAACTCCGCGATGAACAGCAGAAATTCTCTACCCGTCAGAAAATCGTGCAGAGTTGGTTGCTCGGCGAGATACCCCAGCCGGCTCTGTTCCGTGTGGATGTTCGGTGATGCGACACTCACTCCGTTGATTCTCACGTCACCCGCGGTGGGATTTTTCTGCCCGACGATAGTATGAATGGTCGTGGTTTTGCCTGCGCCGTTTCGCCCCAAGAAGCAGAAAATCGCTCCGGGATCGATCGTGAGCGTCAGGTTCTGCACGGCGATGATATCGCCGTACGATTTCGACAGCCTGTCGATTTCTATCATATCTCGAGTCCTCCGTACTGTCGGAGTCCTCCCGCTGTAGTGAGGACGATGCCGACTGCGGCGCAGGAGAACGCAAAAGCCAGCAAGCCCGCATATGCGGACACATCGAAACTCCCCGCAGTGAGCAACAGATGTGCTGTTCCGGTAAGGGAGCTCAGGACGATGGCACTGAATGAGAATCCAACCATCCCAAGGGTTGATGAGCCGGGAAGTGAACTTCTGCTTCGTTCGAAATCCGGCAAGAGGAATCCCACGGCGGTAGCCAAGCAAGTGAACGTTGAACCCGCTCCAACTGCGTATGCCAGCAGGACCGAGAATGAAACATCAACTGAAGCCGTCGCAGCTGCTGTGTCGAGTACGAATGAGTAAGCGACGCCATGAGCCAGTACGTACGCGAGGTTGGGCAGGAGCTTGCGGCCGAGCAGCTGTGGTCCCGAGAAGATTGGACGCAGCCAGGTGATCTCGGTTCCCTCTCTCCCGAGCGCATTGACCCCATTTTGCATCGCAACGAATGCGGTTGTGAACAGAGCAACTACGACCGGGATCGTGTCCGCAAATGCTGCACTGATCGTACCCCGGTTCCGGAGCGCCATGGCGAGAAACACGGCCATGATGCTCCACCATAGAATGTTGAACTGTAGGAACAGGTAGCGCTTCGGCTCGCGCGAATACGGCACGGCAATGTCCTTTCGCCAGAATGCTGCTACGCCCTTCGGCAACCAACGGCTCGAGCGTCCCGTGAAGGCCGGCCTATACACATGTTTTGCCGGGATGACCAGATCGATCGGGATTTCCCTTTGAGCGGAGAACGACCAGCGATAGGTTGCGCGAACTGACCAGAGAGCTGCGGCGGTTGACACGACGAGCCATCCCGATAGTGCTAGCCACCGACCCTCATCCGCGGCCAGGGCAGCTGCATACGGGAGCATAGCGATAGGAATGGATACAGCGGCCGAATTGCCGAGAAATTCGAAAACTCCTACTGCGTACTCGTTCGCTATGATGATTCCAAACAACAGGCCCATGAAGGCGGCCATGGCAACGCCACCGGTCAGGTTCACCATTGTGTCCGGACTGCGAATGCCGCGTTTCACAGCAACTTTCAGCAGGAATCGACCTACCCCTCCCATCAAGATTGCCGTTGCGAGTACCAACAACGCTGTTGTGAGTATGTGAATCGGAATGGCCAGCCAGAGATTGTCGAGGCGAGCGGCCAGCGGCTGCCAGAAATAGGCGTAGAAGATGCCCGTGAACGTAATGGCCACGACGGGGATCGAGGCGCACGCACGGTGGCGTGCCAAAGCGGGGGCAAGAGCCGGATGGGCAAGGAGCGGCTCCTCCTCTCGCCTCCTGATGAATGCTTTCGCGAACTGGCTCAGCAGCATCAACGCGAGCGGCGCAAAGAGCCAGAGGTGTGTCACGAGCAAAAGCCCGTCCAGTCCGGCGACTGACTCGGGAAGTATCTCGAGAAAGCCGCCGGCCACTATCTGTGCGAATATTGCCGCAATCATTGCTGCGGCGAGCACTCCCAGCTTCCCGTGGAGCGTGTGGTGGACTTGGTAAACCATCGTGCGGACGAAGACTCGTATCCGCCAGCGGGCCATAGTGCCTGCGGCCCGCCCCGGATGTGTCCATTGGGTCAAGAGAGCGCGATTCCGCATGCGCCAACAGCGGCTAACCAGGATGCCGTCACAACGACTTTTGAGACGGGGTCCGGACTAACTGACAAACCTACCGCGAGCCCAATCGCGGTACCGCAGACTATACCTTCCCAGAAGCCTTCTCCGTCGAGTTCTTGCATCTGAGATTTGCTCAGAGCTGTCATGGTGCCTCCGTCGCGAGTGAGTGGTGTTCCGTGGGGTGTCGATTCAAGAGACCGCGGCCTCGATAGCGCAAACGCCGATAGTCTTGCTTGCCAGGTAAAGCGCGAACAGCGGGCTGACAGGGATCATCACTATGTTGAACGCGATTGCCGCCCCGCACACAGTGCCTGGCCCTCCTCCTTTCAGCTGAGCCATCTCCTCCTTCTGCATCGCTTCCATCACGATCCTCCTTGTTGAGTTGAACGGCGATCCATGCACGGATCGATTCATCGGGCGGGACATGATGGCGAAGGAATGGGTTGGGTGCTGCATCATTCTTTTGCGCCGAGGGGTGGTTTTATGCACGATAGGGGATGAGCAAACACAGCCAAGACCGCCAACGGTCAGGGCTGTGTTTGCTGCTTGATCGGAGCGCCCGCCGGGGATTGTTACATCACTCGGATCTCAACGCCTCGACCGGATCCACCCTGCTGGCCTTTCGTGCGGGCAGGTAACTGGCCAGCAATGCAACAGCCGCCATTGATACCGCCACCGCACCAAACGTCCATGGGTCCGTCGCGCTGACATTGAAGAGCAATCCAGACATGACACGCGTTGCGGCCACAGCGAGGGCCAGGCCGACGACGACACCCACCATGGCGACGACGAATCCCTGCCGCGTAACCATTCTCGCGACTTCAGAATTTCGAGCGCCGAGTGCAATCCGAATGCCGATCTCGTTGGTGCGTGCAGCCACGGCATGCGACATCACTCCATACACGCCAATCACTCCGAGTACGAGCGCGACAAGTGCGAACACGCCGAGAAGGGTCATGGTGAACTTCGGCCGGGCGACTGCACGCTCGAGTACGTCGTCCATTGTTCGCATGTATACGATTGGCACATTGGGATCCAACGAGCGCACCAGGTCACGAAGTGGACCAGACAATGCCCTTGGTTCGGCATAGGTGCGAATCGTCAGGACCATCGATCGAATTGCAAAATGCGGGGTTTGCAGGAACGGTTGGTAGAGAGTCGCATATGTAGTGCCGAGACCGTCGTACTGCACGTGGCGCACTATGCCCACAATGGTGGCCCACTGGTCCCCGCCGGTTGTGATACGTTTGCCAATAGGATCGTCACCGGGCCAGTAAGTTCGAGCCAGCGTCTCATCGACTACAGCCACCATTGGAGCGTCCGCTCTGTCGGTCTCGTCGAAGAGGCGTCCAGTAACCAGATTCATGCCCAGAGTTCTGAACATTCCAGGTCCACCCCAAACGTGGCTTGCGGTGCAACACATGTTCTCTGACTCGGCATCGGAGCGTCCCTCGATGTCGAAGCGCCCCTGCGACCAATCCACAGCGATGGGAGTGCGACTCACCAGTGCCGCCCCTTCCACTCCGGGCATCGCTCGTGCCGCGTCTGTCAGAACTTCGTAGAATTCGATCGTTTGCTCTGGGGAATATGTTTCCGCCGGCAGTGAGAAGTAGGCTGTCAGCAGATTCTCTGTTCGAAACCCCGGGTCTTCGCTCAGCAGTCGCCAAAAGCTCTTTGCCATCAGTCCGGCACCGATTATCAACAAGATGGACAAAGCCATCTCCACGACGATGAGAAAGGCACGGAACCTCAGACGTGGTTTGGAGGCCGTAGCTGAAGACGACCGATCTCTGAATGCGTCAGCAACACTGCCGCGGGATCCCTGCAAAGTCGGGACGAGGCTGAAGAGCAACGCAGTCAACAGCACCAGCACGGTTGTGAAAGTCATCACCCCACCATCTAGGCCAACGAGATCCACACGCGGAATGCTGCCCCCCTCTAGTGCCAGCAGCGCCGGCAGTGCCAGTTGTGCCAGCACGAGGCCCGCCACGCCTCCGGCGAGAGCGAGCAGCAGGCTCTCCGTCAGAAGCTGCTGCACCAGTCTGCCGCGGCCGGCGCCCAGCGCACTGCGAACTGCAATTTCGCGGCGCCTGCCCTCGCCTCGCGCCAGCAATATGTTGGCGACGTTCGCGCATGCTATGAGCAGCACGAACCCGACGGCTCCGAAAAGCAACCACAGTGCTGGGCGTACTCCAGCGATATAGTCGTCGAGGAGTGGTTTCAGGAACAAAAAGTGGCCGGTATGGTGATCAGGATACCTGATCTCCCAGTCTGCCATGATGGTCGCCATGTCGGCTTCGGCCTGTTCGTATGTGACGCCTTCCGTCAGGCGCGCGATCATGTAGAACCAGTGGCCGCCGCGCCATGTGCGCGCGGGGTCGAGCGGCAGTTGTGTCCAGAGTTGAATGTCTTCAGATGGGAAAGCGAATCCCTCTGGCATCACACCTACGATTTCACCTGCTGCACCAAACGATTCGACTTCGACACCCGCGGATAGGGTTTGGCCGATAATTGTCGAATCACCACCAAAGCGTCTCTGCCAGAAGTCGTAAGACAGGACGAAGACACGCACCGGCTCTGCGCCGTCGTCTTCGGGAATCATCGTCCGTCCCAGAAATGGAGGTGTACGCAACACGGAGAACATGCTTCCAGATACATAGCCTGCGCGCAGGACCTCCGGGTCGCCCTCGCCCTCCGTGATAGTCAGCATCTCCGTGGAGACAGCCGCAACGCTCTCCATTGACCGGTTTTCGTTCAGGTAGTCAAAGTACTCTGGAGAGCCGACAGGATACTCCGGAAAGTCGTAACCGCTCTCAGGCAAGAAGCGGCTGTAGATCGCGACCAGGTTCTCGGGCTCATCATATGGAAGGGGCTGCAGCAGCACTCCACTCACGACGCTGAATATGGAAGTGTTTGCGCCAATGCCGAGCGCAAGCGTCGCGGTGGCAACCGCCGTGAACATCGGGTTCTTCCGAAAGCCGCGCAGTGCGTAGCGGACATCCTGAATGATCGAACTCGTCATGTCACCAACCTTCCGACGGCCTGGCTTGCGATTGCCGCTGCTATTCCTGGATGTAGACGGGGCCTGTCGGTGCGCATTGAGTCGTTCCCTGACCCCCGTGCGGGCGAGAGCGAAGAACTCACGTAACCACAGAATCAGCAGTGGAAGTCCAAGACCTTTTTGCCGTGTGTCGCGCCAGGCGTCGGCGAACACCTCTGTCATGGGGGTGCAGTACGCCTTGGCGAACGTGTGCGGGAGGAGCGCTTCCGCCAGGCGGGCATACGCGCGAACAGCGAATGGTCGAGCCTGTTTGTGATTCCTCGAACTGCTCATGACGCCCGCGTCCTCAACACCCGCTTCGCCCGCGCCATCTCGGTAAGCTGTTCCAACCACTCGGCCTCACGCTTCAGTACTCGCATCCCCTCGGTCGTTATTCCGTAGTACCTGCGCCTCTCGTCGTCCAGCTCGGCGACAGGGCGCTCTTCGGACTCCTCGATCAGTCCATCGCCCAGCATTCGCTTGATTGCGGAATAGAGCGTACTGGCGGTGAGGGTCACCTTGCCATCGGTTCGTCTCTTGATGTCTTGGATGATCGCATATCCGTGCAGCTGCTTGTCGCTAACGGCCAGCAGAATTTGGAACACCTGAGCAGAGATTGGCCGATGTTTGGCTGAGCTGGCTGGTGCCACTTTCGTGTGCCTCGAGTATGGGTTGATGACTATATCGCGCTGCGATATATACTACCGCGACGCGAGTGAAAAAGTTTCAGGGGACGATCGCGTGTTTGGCGAATGCTTGTGCACAGTATCAACGACGGCTATATCCCAATCCGAAATGTCAGGACATTTGCCGATCCCCGAGATCACGATTCACCTCGCGCTTGCCATGATGGTCGCGGCCTGCGCACCGCCCGAACACGATCGTGATTGGCAGCGTATCGCGCCTGCTAACCCTGGCGGCGGGTGGGATCTGGCATGCAGGATCGCTGCACGGGCTCTCGAACAGGCCGAACTGGCACCCGGACCCGTGCAGGTGACGAACATGCCCGGCGCAGGCGGCGGCATTGCGTATGCCCATGCGGTAACGCAGCGCTCCGATCATGGCAACGTGTTCTTCTCAGCTAGCCCCGCAACCACGCTGCGCCTCGCTCAGGGTCAATTCGGTCACCTCACAGTGGACGACGTCCGCTGGATCGGCGCGGTCGGCGCCGAGTATGGGATCATCGCCGTGAGTTCTGATGCGCGTTGGGAGAACCTGGCTGATTTGATGAACGATTGGGCTCGAGATCCCTCTTCGCTCGTGGTTGCGGGTGGAAGCGCTGCAGCCGGTCAGGACCACATGAAGGTCATGTTGCTCGCCCGTTCCGCGGGCATTGTCCCCGGCCAAGTGCGCTACGTCCCGTTCGACGGAGGTGGGGAGGCACTCACAGCTCTCCTTGGCGGTTTCGTCTCAGTGTTTCCGGGTGAAGGCTCCGAGGCGGAGGCACAGTTGGAGGCGGGCAATATCAGAGTGCTCGCTGTGCTCGCGCCGGAGCGCGTACCGGGGCCGCTTGCCAACGTTCCGACAGCGCGGGAGCAGGGGTACGACGTGGTTTGGGTGACGTGGCGCGGGTTCTACGCCCCGGGTGAAATCTCCGAGGCCGAGTACGAGAGGTGGGTTGCTTCCCTGAGGGACCTGAACGGTTCACCGGAATGGCAGGCGGTCCGGGAGCAAAATAGGTTGCGCCCGTTCCCGATGGTGGGCGACGAGTTCGGAGAATTCGTGCGAGGGCAGGTCAGCGACTTCGAGCAGCTCTCCCGCGACATCGGTCTCATCCGAGATTAGGCGATTCCGTTGACCGCGAACACACCAGACTCAACCAAGAGCGGCACAACCTCAGATCGAGTGGCGGGTGCACTGCTGATTCTGATGGCACTTCTGATCGCGCTCGAGTCGAGGACATTCACGGTGGGCTTCGTAACGGACCCGCTCGGGCCCAAGGCGTTCCCGCTGGTATCTGCGGTGCTGCTTCTGGCGGGTGGCGTTTTCCTGCAAATCAAGCCCGGCGCCGACGATTCTTGGCACCCTGCGAAGCAATTTCTGCGCGTGGCAGCGGCCGCGTGCTGTCTGCTTGCCTATGCTCTGCTGTTGGGCTTCCTCGGATTCATCACCACCACGTTGTTGGTTACCGCTGCATTTGCACTGCTGCTGGGCGGACGGCCGATTCCCGCACTGGTCAACGCAGCATGTGTATCGGCGCTCCTCTACGCACTCTTCTCGTATCTGTTGGACATAGCGCTGCCGCTGGGCTCGTTGTTTCTGCGAGGCGTTTGATCGATGGACGCTGTTCTTCCCCTGCTAGACGGGTTTGCCGTAGCGCTGCAACCAACCAATCTTGGCCTCGCGTTTTGTGGCGTATTGATCGGCACCACGGTCGGGATGCTACCGGGTGTCGGGCCCGTAAACGCGATTGCGATTCTGTTGCCGCTCGTATTCGCCGCGGGTCTACCGCCTGAGTCGGCGCTCATCTTCCTGGCCGGTATCTACTACGGCTCCCAGTACGGCAACTCCATCAGCACTATCCTGCTGAACATCCCCGGAACGGCGTCGGCGGTGGTGACCGGCATAGACGGCCACGCGATGACCAAGAAAGGCCAGGCTGCATCCGCACTCGCCGTTTCGGCGACGGCGTCTTTCGTGGGCGGGACACTTTCGGCGTTTGGATTGGTGCTCCTGGCGCCGGTCCTGTCGCGCTGGGCGATCCGATTCGGGCCGGCGGAATATTTCGCGCTGATGGTATTTGCGTTTTCCGCGCTGTCGAGTCTCGCCGGCAAGAGTCTGTCCAAAGCGATCGCTGCGACCGGATTCGGGTTGTTTCTCGCGTGCATCGGTTTCGACCCACAGAGCGCGGTGCCGCGGTTCACCTTCGGTCAATTACGGTTATTGGACGGCATGGACTTCGTTGTTGTCACGATTGGGTTGTTCGCGATCAGCGAGGTCTTCCTGATGCTGGAACAGACCGAGGTCGGCCGCGAGTCGGTTTCCAAGGTTGGTAAGGTCGTACTTCGAGCGCGCGACCTGGTGTCGACGATATGGACGATGATACGGGGCGGTGTGATCGGCTTCTTCGTGGGAGTGCTCCCTGGAGCAGGCGGCACCGTGGCGAGCTTCGTTGCGTACACCGCGGAGCAGAGGATCGTCGATAGAGAGGGAGCTTTCGGCAAAGGCGATCCGCGCGGTGTAGCAGCGCCCGAAGCGGCCAACAACGCCGCGGCGAACGGTGCGATGATCCCGTTGCTGACCTTGGGCGTACCTGGAAGTGCCACCACCGCGGTACTACTCGGTGCATTGATGGGCCTCAACATCACACCGGGCCCCCTGCTCATAGAGCGTAACCCCGAGGTCTTCTGGGGACTCGTCGCATCGATGTACGTGGGAAACGTGTTCCTGCTCGTGCTCAACCTGCCGCTGGTCGGGGTATTCGCAAGAATCCTTCAGTTGCCGCGTTGGGTGTTGATGCCCACGGTCGTTGCGCTTAGCTGCGTCGGTGTGTATGCCGTAAACGCCAGTGCTCTCGACCTGGTGTTGATGACTCTGCTCGGATTTATCGGCTACGGGATGCGCAAGACAGGTTTTCCACTGGCACCGGTGATACTCGGCCTCGTGTTGGGTCCATTGATGGAGAAGAGTCTGAGGCGGGCGCTTGCGCTGAGCGGCGGTGAGTGGACGGTCCTGTTCGACAGTCCGATTGCGATCGTGTTGTGGGTGCTCGCCGCGGTGAGTTTGTTTGCGCCGTTACTGCTAAGGCGAAGCGCCATTCCGCGCTAGCTTCTTCGCAGTCTCCATTGCAGGCATCAATCGTAAAAAGAACAATCCCAACAGCAATGGTGCGGTGAGTATGGCAAGCACCAGCACGGCGATCATGAGTCCGCGACTCTCGCTCCCCATTGCAGCTCTGAAGGTAGCGACCTGAATGATGCCGAAGATGATCAGGATCTGCGTTTGAACCAGTGCCAGGAAACCGGCCAACTCCGCGAGGATCGGCTGCCGGGCAGGCTCCGGCATGTCGGCGAGTCGCGTGCCGCTTGGGAGGTTCACCAACTGCGGGAATTTGCGACAGAGGGTTCGCGCGCCGAGCATGACCAGCGTGATGGCGACAGCAAATGCGGGTATCAGAAACCAAGACACCAGACTTCTTGCGGACCATGCGTCGGGCCGGCCGTCTATTCCAAAGTGTGTAGGTATTTGTTCGGGCAATCTGCCCCAAGCCCAGACGCTGAATCCTATGAGGCCAACTATCAGCAGAATGGTAACAGCATCGAAGATACGCCTCACCATCGATCTCCCTGATTGAGCCAGACTATGTTAGGACCGCCTTGCCCGTTGCGAGCTACAAATATGTCGAGATCTCCGTCGCCGTCGAGGTCTCCGAGCGCGACTTGGAAGGTGGCGGCGTTGCCGTACTCGCCTGCTTGAACTAATGCGGACTCATCCTGCGAGTCACCGAGGGCATCCCGGCAGCTGGCGGTGAACGTTATCGATCCGATGCAGCAGGTCGAAGTTGCGCGAAACCTCCTACGCTTCATCACGCTTGGCGATCAGAAAAGGATCGTCCTCGTAGATTGTCCGCTGGCGTCCGTATGTGGTCTCACCTAGGCGGGCTTAAATGCTGGCTGGCAGTTGCCAGGTGAATGTCTTCCGTCGCACGGGTGATACCTCCGTTACTCACTTGTCCGAACAGTTGGGCACAAACGCAAAGCCACGGGCCTATCCTGACCCGTGGCTTGCGAACGTCAAGGTTTAGATCTGTGGCTAGGGAGACCTGTTTGCCAACTCCCGTTGCACGATGCCAAGCTCCGTCTCGGCCAGGCGCAGCTGCCCTTCTATGCTTGCGTTGTGCATTCGCAACTGCCTCGAGTACGACGGTGTCGCGAGGCCCGCCTCTTCCATAGTTCTGAAGCGTTCCAGCTCGCTCCCATATAGCTCTTGCTGCTGATTCAGGAGAAGTACGCGATTCTGGATATCGAGTTCGAGCACGCTCAACTCGGCCACTACCGCTGTGATTTCACCGCGTATGTACGCTTGCCTCGTTTCGAGCTTCTTGGCCAGACCGTCCAGCTCCAATTCGGCTTCCCTAGCAGCCAGGTTCCATCCCTGCAAGTCAATGTCGTCGTATACTCCGGCGTCTACACGCGAACGGTCTACTTCAACCCGGGTTTGCAGGGTGTTGTAGTTCACCTGCGCGACGCGCATCCGGATTTGAATCCTCTCACTGACAAAATCTCGATCGCCCACCAACGGTGAAGACAGCTCACCCAGCGGCTCTCGACCAGACTCGCGAATCTCCTCGAGCCTCAACTCCATTAGATCGACCAGAGACTGTGCCTGGGCAATTTGCTGCTCTTCCTGCAACAAGTCCTCGCGATTGCGCAAACCCTGTTCGACTTCCTCGCGCACTTCTTCCAAGGTCTCGCGCTGCATCTCGACTCGGTGTCGGGCAATCTCGAGTTGTACCGCGTGACGAACTTCGAGTAGTTCGCTCCGCCACCCCTCCTGAAGTTGCTGCGAAGCCTCCATTGCTCCTGCGCCGAGCCCGACAGACACCAGCATGAGTGCGGCGATCTTCAGGATACGAATGCTGACTCGGTCCTGGGTGCCGGATCGGTTCTGACGCCGCAACTCACCCCTGAGTTGCCATTCGAGCTTGTCCAGGAAATGCTGATCCGGTTCGTGTTTATCGGACATTTTCTCTTCCTCCCTCGACCGGTTCCAGGGCACGCTGGGGCGCAACTGCACGTTCAGGCTCGGTGGCGAGACGGGTCCCCGAACTCAAATACGGCGATAGGACTTCTCTGAGGTTTTGTCGAGCCCTGCGGAGACGACCTTCCACCGCGCGCTCCGAGAGTCCGTTCTCGAGAGCGATATTGCGAACGCTCTTGTTTTCGAAATGGAAGGCCTCCAGGAGCTTGGCCTGCCGTTTCTTCAAGCGTGACAACCCCCAATTCACCAACACGGCCGCGGATTGTGTGTCGGCAGCGACACGTTCATCCGCAACCTCCAGTTCAGCGGGGTCGACCGAGACGGGGCGCTTGCGGCGAAGGTGACTCGCCAGAAGGTTGCTGGCGACTTTCACCAACCAGCCCGCCGCATTCTCGGGTGCACCATTCCTTCGCCACGCAGACACTGCGCGCAACCATGTCTCTTGCACGATGTCCTCTGCGAGCGTACGGTCCGCACCTATCCTGTGTGAAACGTATCCGTAGAGCATGTTCGTATGCCTTCTGTGGAGTTGTATCAGCTCAGCTTCTGTCAGCAACGATTTTCCTCCGAATTCGGCGTACGAGCCCGCGGGTTCTATGTACTATGACGCATATGGGGGGGAAAACCCATGGTTTAAGCACGGGCGGTAGGTAGCTTCGTGGCCTACCGTACCGCCGTACCGCCTCTTTGTTGGCCGCGGAATAAAGCGGATGTACGCGGAGTTGTTGTTTGGGTGGGGTGGGGAACTGAAATCGTTGCAGTTCTCCGCGTTCCTCCGCGTCGGTCAGCGGCAGATTCACGCTCGTGCCGAAATTGAACATCCAGCATCCAACAACGAACATCCAACATCCATCGGCTGCGACTCAAATGCGTCCTATGCGGCAGATGCCGCCGCTCGCCTTGCCGCTTCCCAGCCCAGGATCATCTTCTTCCGCTCTGCGCCGCCACCGTAGTTGCCAAATGCTCCCGTGCTCTTGATCACCCGGTGGCACGGAATGAGGTATGAAATAGGATTTTGGCCCACGGCGGTTCCAACTGCTCGATGCGCATTTGGATGGCCGATGCTTCGCGCCACATCGCCGTACGAGACGACGGTTCCAGACGGGATGCGGAGCAACGCTTCCCAGACTTTGATTTGGAAATTGGTGCCCTTGAGCTCGAGGCTGAACTTGTCGGAGCTCGTTTCGCTGAATATCTCTCCGGCGATCTGCTTCGCGGCTTTATTGTCTTGGCGAATCGATGCAGACGGCCAACGGTCCTTCAATGTCTCGAGAGCGTGCTCACCGCCTGGACTTCCCGGAAAGGACAGCGCGCAGATACCGCGGTCGGTGAGGGCTAGGAACACCTTCCCGAATGGGCCGTCAGCGAAGCCGTGCCTGATTGTTAGGCCGCCGCCATCTGCCTTGAACTCTCCCGGGGTTACAGCTTCGACCGATACGAAGAGATCGTGCAAGCGCCCCGACCCTGACAACCCGGCGTCCCACGATGCTTCGAGCGTACTCTGCCCCTCGGCCAGCGCGGCTTTGGCATGTTCGATCGTAAGGAACTGAAGAAACCGCTTCGGCGTTACTCCTGCCCAACGTTTGAAAAGGCGTTGGAAATGAAAGGGACTCAAGCCGACAGCGCTCGCGATATCGTCGAGGGTTGGCTGCTTGCGGTAGTGTTCGTCCAGGTAATGGATCGCTTCTGCTATTCGTTGTGCGTCGAGGTTTGCCATCGGTATCCGCCCGTGTTCTAACGACGAGCGGAAGTTGGAGGAACGGCTTCTGTGCGGCAACCCGATTCTTGCGCCGGTCAGATCTCGGTTAGAACCGCAATGTCACCTGAGTGTAGAGATAGAAGGGGTTCTGCAGGTCGGGGTTACCGTTCGGCGCATTCTTTGGGAACTCACCAAGCCAAAGGTGCGCAAAACCGGCCTCGACCGTTGCGTGCTCCGAGATACCACCCCAACGAACTCTGCCCTCTATTTGCTGCCCCAAGAAACTGCCTGTGAGCCCGTCATCATCTCGGATCTCCGTGGTGGTCCACATGTCCTTCGCACTGGCCAGCCATACGGCACGATATCCGAGAAAGCCATCCGTTCCGTATTCCGGAGCGACGTTGATACGGATTCCAGGTGAGTTGATGTTGCTGCGAGCGAACGGCCCGTATATGCCGGTTGGGCCGTAGTCGAAACGTCTGGCCCCAAACAGAGTATCGAACCGTCCGTTTACGTCGTCAGTAGGATCCCCATCTCCGCTCACATAATCGTATTGCAATACGACCCGCGGCTGCCATTCTCCGGCGATAGTACGGCCGACCGAGCCGTGCACGAAGAAGGCACGATGTCGCAGGTCGTTGGTGTCGTCTGGTTGGTCGGTCGATCGCGACGTCCCCACTTGGATCACAGATTCCAGCTCGAAGTCGAATCGCCCACGTGCCGGAGGACGGTAGAGCCGAAACCCCGGCGTGACGATTCGTCGGTCGTCGGTTTGATAACCTTCCGAATCCTGCTCATGGAGTCCGAACAGCTGGAACTCGCCGCGGATCGAATGACGACAGGGCCGAGAAGCGAGAACGATTCCCCAGAATATCGTTCCGGGTCGTTCAATGTCTGAGCGGAGTTTGTTTTCATCGAACGATGCTGCTCGCCGCTCGACGGGTACGGTGGCAAACATACGAACGACATCTTGCCCTGGCCCTATCCAATCCAGGTGTAATCCCGTTAAGGCGTTGATCGTGTTTCGAAACCTGTTTCGGGCTACCAGCCGTCTGGTACCAACGTCCAATGTCTGGCGCCCGAGCTTCACTCGAAGACTCGAACCGCTGGCGATCGCATCGGGGATAGTGGCGCTCACGTACACCTGCAATACATCCACCGGGTTCACATGTCCATCGTCCAGTGGCGTGTCGTCGTCTGACACGTAGACGCGTGAGTCGGCAAGTTCCAATCCAGCACTCACGTAGTTGTAGCGCAGTTCTGCGAGCAGCGTGGTTCTGAGCGACAGAGCCTGGTCGTTGCCCGGGGTCTCTTGATAGAACTGATTGCTGAGGAAAGCGTAACGAGCCCTGAAGGTGCCAGAGACATTGAGCCAGAGAGCGCCGTTATCTAGCCGCTGCGCAGCTGTCTGGTGCGGCGCCACTTGTGACGTTATGGCCATAGCGGCCAAAGAAACGACAATGCGAGTATGGAAATGGATCCGCATATTGAGGTCAGAGTGTAAACGAGAAAGGGGCGATTTCCAAGACTGCTAAACCAGAATGTTCTCCGCGTAAGGTTTTCATTGCATTGACCTTCCTGTGAGGTCTTTGCGAACTCGCCGTCGCAGTACTTCTCCGCGCGGCCGTCGCAGTACACACAGCTGTGAGTACAACCGCGGTACAGGTTCATGCCGTAGTATGAGATGAACCACGAATCGACCCGCTTGTGCTCACGGAGAATTGACTTGGCTACGGCTTCGACGATGCTCACGATCACACGCCTTTTGACTCGCCATTCAGCATTCCATTGGCAACATGTGGTGTATAGACCTCGACATCGATGTCATGTGTAGTTGACAATATGTAATATCATTCATACATTATGTCAGTACTGTCCCGTTAGAAGTTGAATAATTCCAACTGGTTACGGAAGTCATGG
>CAZFHS010000012.1:0-124331 GCA_964518955.1 uncultured Gemmatimonadaceae bacterium
ATCCACCTCGCCCTGCCAGTGTCAGGTAATTTCGGTTTGACATCCGACGGTCTACCTCGCCGAGGACTTGAAGCACGAGCGCAAGGTCGCAGTAAAGGTCCTCCGCCCGGAGCTTGCGGCGGCGCTTGGATCTGAACGCTTCCATCGCGAAATCAAGATCGCGGCTAAGCTGCACCATCCTCACATACTGCCGCTTCACGATTCCGGTGAAGCGGAGAAGCATGGTTTCTGCCTTCCGTCCTCAAACGCCTCGGCGACCTCTACGAACAGCGCGGCGACAGCGAGAACGCTGTTCGTTACTACAACGAATTCGTCGAACTCTGGAAGGACGCAGATCCGGAGCTCCAGCCGCAGGTTGAAGACGTGAGGGAGAGGATTGTGAGGTTGGTGGGAGAGAGATGAGTGCA
The DNA here is from genome assembly GCA_964518955.1 of uncultured Gemmatimonadaceae bacterium. Lineage (GTDB taxonomy): Bacteria > Gemmatimonadota > Gemmatimonadetes > Gemmatimonadales > GWC2-71-9 > JBDGYW01. The sequence continues at coordinate 408 of CAZFHS010000012.1, forward strand.
GAGTGCAGAATGATGCTTAGAGATTGCAGTTTCTTGGTGCCGTAGATTTTTCGAGACAGCAGGTCGTTCCAATCACGCAGCCTGGTAGCGCAATACCTTCACCGACTCACCGCTGGACAGAGCATCCTCGGCCACGTCGAGTGCGTGCGACGCAGTGTCATCGGGGACAAATTCCTCGCCGCAGTTCTGGCACACCAGGCCGGGAACCTCCTTGATGACGACAACAGAGTCTTCGCGCTCGAAGGTGAGGGTCACGAACCCGTCAGCAACATCCTTCTGTCCGCACACTGTGCACGTCATTTTCGCCTCCATCGAAAGCCACGGTACCAGGCATCGGGATCCGGTTGGTACGCAGTGATCACAACTGTAATCTCGCTGTCCACTTGGTCAGACGCCACGACGTGTAAAGGTCGATCCTGTACCCAGCCCAAAACCAGTCGGCTGGGTATTGGACGATCACCCGGATACTCGGCGATAGTCACTCCGGTCTCCAACACCCAACGCACATCGTCTGCCGAAATCTGCCGTTCGAGCATTCTACGCAGAGCATGAGCACGAAACACCAGCCGCCGACCTTTCATCAGAGACTGATATACGATGCGGCTGCTTGGGCATTAACCGTTTATGTGCGGGCAGCGTCATAATAACGCTAAAAGGCATCAACCCCTCGAGATTGTTGGTTCGGCGGTGCCATTCACCATCCCCCTCCCCACCTCCGATGCCTTGTCCTCCAGCAACCTCGCAGCGTTTCGCCGAAGCTCTATTTCATCCATGGGCTCGTTCAACGCACCGTAGTACGCCTCGATGCCATGATCGAGCAACACCTCGGCGCCAGGCCCGATCGATCCCGAAATCACGATCACCGGAATCCCTTGTCTGCGTGCTTCGCGGATGACACCCATCGGCGCCTTGCCGTGCAGTGTCTGAGCGTCCGTCCGCCCCTCGCCGGTGATCACCAGATCACAGCCCTGCAATCTGCGTCGCAGGCGGATGGCATCGCTGACGACGTCAATGCCCGGCCGAAGCGTCGCGCCCAAGAACGCCATCAGCCCGGCACCCAACCCTCCCGCGGCACCTGCTCCCGGCACACGATCCCCATCGACTCCCAATTGCCTGTGCACGATCTGCGCGAAGTGCTTCAGGTTCTTATCCAGCTGCCGGACCTGCTGAAGAGTCGCACCTTTCTGCTTGCTGTAGACTCGCGCCGCTCCCTTCGGGCCGGTGAGCGGATTGTCGACGTCACAAGCGACCTCGATCCTCACCCGTTCCAGCGCCGACAGTCTTCCTGCCATTTCGATTCGCGCCATCTCGTCGAGCGATCCGCCGCCCTCAGGAATCTCCTCGCCGTCCTCGTCTAGGAACCGAACACCTAGCGCTCGAGCCATTCCCATCCCGCCGTCGCTGGTGGCGCTGCCCCCGATGCCGATCAGGATCTTCCGTGCCCCGGAACTGAGCGCGGCTCGGATCAGGTCACCTGTTCCACGAGTGGTGGTACGCATTGGTTTTCGTTCAGATGGCTCGAGTAGCACCAACCCGCTCGCTGCGGCCATCTCGATGACGGCAGTGTTTCCGTGGCCTGTGATGCCGTACTTCGCCCATATCGGTCGGCCGAGTGGATCGTGAACCTTAGCCCGCTTGAGTTTGCCCTTCGTCGCGTCCACGATTGCTTGCACCGTGCCGTCGCCACCATCGGCCATCGGGATCTTCCTGATCGAGATATTGCGCAGCTCACGTCGCAATCCACGCTCGATGCACTCGGCTGCCTCGAGGGCGGTAAGGGTCCCTTTGAATGAGTCTGGGGCGATAGCGATCTTTAGCTTCTTACGGACCATTGGGTTCCATGCGATGAATGGATCGTTGCACCACTTAGAATATGGCGGGGCAAGGGGCGGTACCACACCGCACAACCACCCCACACGGTATGGCGGTAGGATTTCCGCGTTCATCCGCGGCAGCACTTTACCCTCTAGCGCCTCACGCTATCCTCCTTCATCTTGCCACCCATGACTGACGTATTCGATCGGCTGACAAACGCACTTGCCGACACCTACACCATCGAGCGAGAACTCGGCGCCGGTGGCATGGCGACCGTGCATCTGGCGCACGATGTGAAGCACGATCGCAAGGTTGCGCTCAAGGTGATGCGTCCGGAACTAGCAGAGGTGCTCGGCGGTGAGAGGTTCCTGAAGGAGATCACTGTCACGGCCAAGCTCCAGCATCCACGCGTCGTCGCTCTCTACGACTCCGGTGAGGCCGGCGGGCTCCTCTACTACGTGATGCCGTTCGTGGACGGCGAAAGCTTGCGCGACAGGCTGAATCGGGAAGGTAAGCTCCCCTCGCGAGAAGCAGCGAAGATCGCATCCCATGTCGCATCCGCTCTCGCGTACGCGCACAGGCACGATGTTGTCCACAGAGACATCAAACCGGAGAACATCCTGCTGTCGGCCGGAGAAGCCGTCGTAGCCGATTTCGGGATCGCTCGGGCAACGCTGGCTGCGGGAGCAGCTCGCCTGACCCAGACTGGGCTAGCGGTTGGTACTCCCGCATACATGAGCCCCGAACAAGCCAGTGGCGAGCTGGACGTCGGAGCTGAGAGCGACCTCTACAGTCTCGGTTGCGTCTTCTATGAGATGGTAGCCGGAACACCTCCGTTCACCGCGCAGACACCTAGACAGATCGTGGCAAAACACGTGATGGAAGACGCACCCTATCTGTCGGATGTGATTCCAGACGTGCAGCCGGAGATCGCAGCGATTATCAAACGCCTTTTGGCCAAGGAACCCGAAGATCGCTTTCCGAATGCCGAAGCACTCGTTGAGGCTTTGGAAGGGTTGGCCGGTGGGAGCAACGTTTACACTCCGGCATCAACGAGTGCCGTAGATGTAACCCAATTCGTGCGAGCTAACTCGCCGGTTCGCGTAGGAGCAGCATTCGCAGCAATCGGCGTGGTGATCGTGGGCATCGTCTATCTGCTAATGATGCAACTCGGTTTGCCCGACTGGACACTCTGGGGTGCAGCAGTCTTGGCCGTTTCCGGTGTGCTACTCACGGCGGGCGCAGCGAAAGCCGAGCAGAGCGGTGGCAAGCCAACTTTGAGACAGGCTCTCGCTGTACAGTTCTCCGGTACCGGGCTGTTGGCCCTATCGATTGTCGCGTACTCGGGTATGCGGGCCTTGGGCATAGGACCGGTCGGATCGTTGGTCGCGTCCGGTCAACTCGAGGAGAGCGATCGCATTATCCTCGCGCAGTTTGCGAACAACACGCCGGATTCGACACTTGGCGAGACAGTGACCGAACTGCTGCGCGTCGACTTCTCGCAATCGCCCACACTCACACTCATGGAGTCGCCGCAGATCATTGAAGTGTTGCGACGCATGGAACTCGACCCGGCCAGTCGGTTAACCGAAGCACTCGCGACGGAGGTAGCACAGCGTGAGGGGGTGAAGGCGATTCTCGCCGGCGAACTACGCACCGTGGGCGAGGAGTTTGTCGTCTCTGCTAGAGTAGTGGCAACCGCCACAGGCGAAACGCTCACCGCTGGACGAGAAACCGCCGACGCTGGTGCAATCATTGAAGCTGTGGATAAACTCTCGGCGTCACTTCGCCGCAAGGTCGGAGAATCGCTACGAACGATCCGTGCGGATCCACCTCTTGCTCGCGTCACAACGCGTTCGACCGAAGCGCTCAGGCTGTTCGCTCAGGCAGACCGAGCAAACAACATCGGACAATTCGATCGAGCATTGGGATTGCTTGAGGACGCGATCCGGGAAGACTCGATGTTCGCGATGGCTTACCGCAAGTTCGCAGTCATCATGTCCAATCAGAGTCGAGATCAGGACTCGGCGCAGGCCGCGTTCACAAAGGCACACGAATTGAGGGACCGGTTGACCGAGCGAGAGAGCTATCTCGCTGAGGCAGCATACTACACCTACGTTGAAGAGGATCTGCAGAGATCGAACGACGAGTACACGACTCTGCTGGAGAAGTATCCAACCGACCGTATCGCGCTGAACAACCTTGCAGTGAACTATCGATCGCTCGGCCGGATCGCCGACGCCGAGGAGTTGTATCGCAGGTCGATTGAAAACGGCGGTGCCCCCGCTGTGACTTACACCAACGCGGTCGACGTCCAATACACGCTCGGCATGGTCGATGAGGCGGAAGCAACATTCGAGGCGTTCAAAGCCGAATACCCCGAGCACCCAAATCGGCCAAATCTCGAGGTAGCGTTCACGACGTCTCGGTTTCAATACGACGAGGCTCAAACAGCAGCACTCGAATGGCGCGAGAGCGTACGTGGCGCGGGGCCACAGGAAATCGCCGTTCTGATCTCGCTCGCAAGCATTGCGGGTGTTCAGGGCAAGATGACCGACCTGAAACGCCTCCTGCTGGAAGCTTACGACATGCAGGAGGCCACCGGCGTTTTGCTGATCCCGCAACCTCGCCAATTCTTCGAGGCAATGATCGAGGGCCTGATCGATTTGTGGTTCTTGAACTCACCAGACGACGCCGTCGCACGCCTCGATCGAATGCGTAGTGACCTACGGTACAGTGAAATGCCACTGCAACAGCGTGACGATCTGCAACTGTCTACTGTATACGCCAGGGCAAACAGTGTCGATCGAGCCCGCGAGTTGATCGACCTCTACGAAGAGAGCTCCGGTGAGGGCGCGACCGAATCGGATCGTTCGGCTGGCTTGTGGTCGGCCTACGGAACGATTTCGATCGCCGAGCAGAGATTTGAAGACGCAATCCGCGAGTTCAACGAAGCGCGCCTCGAGGTGCCATCATGCGAGATCTGTTTCTTGCTGGAGCTAGGCGAGGCGTACGCAGGTGCAAATCAGTTAGACTCGTCGGTCGCTCAATACGACAAATACCTCAACACCCCAACCCTAAGTAGGCTACAGCAGGACAATTTCAACCTCTGGGCCGTGTTGATCGGGTCCGGGCAGGCATACGAGGCACTCGACAGGGATGATGATGCCATAGAGGCATACAATCGCCTGCTGGAGCTTTGGGACGATGCGGATCCCGAGATGCAGGGGATCGTGGACGACGTGAGAGGGCGGATCGCGAGGTTGGTGGCGGAAGGGAGTTGAAACAGCGGGCGGTGAATCTCCCTCCCACAGCCCATCCCAGGGGCGGTACGGCGGCATGTACTCCGCATTCATTCCCAGCCGGTCCTCTAGCCAACCTATGTACTCAGCCGTAATGTAGGGACCGCAGTATCTCTTCGGAGCCAGAGTTATGGCCGACCAAATCGATCGCTTGAAGTCCGCTCTCGCCGATCGCTACACAATCGAGCGCGAAATCGGAGCCGGCGGCATGGCAACTGTCTACCTAGCTGAGGACGGGAAGCACAGCCGAAAGGTGGCTGTGAAGGTCCTTCGCCCCGAGATCGCCTCAGCACTTGGCGCAGAACGGTTCGTGCGCGAGATCGAGATCGCTGCCAACCTCAGCCATCCGCTCATTTTGCCTCTGCACGACTCGGGTGAAGCAGATGGCAACCTGTTCTACGTGATGCCCTTCGTAGAAGGCGAATCCCTCCGCGAACGAATCGACCGTGAAGGGAAGCTTCCACTCGAAGACGTAGTCCGTCTGACGGAGAACATTGCGGCCGCGCTGACCCACGCCCACCAGCAAGGCATCGTCCACCGCGACGTGAAGCCCGAGAACATAATGATCACCGGTGGAACTGCCGTAGTGGCCGATTTCGGAATAGCACGAGCAGTGAGCGTGGCAGGGGGCACCAGGCTCACCGAGACGGGTGTGGCTGTCGGGACGCCAGCATATATGAGTCCCGAACAGGCTTTCGGAGACGCAAACATCGATGGCCGAAGCGATGTGTATGCGTTGGGATGTGCGGTCTACGAAATGGTGAGCGGACGGACTCCGTTCGATGCCCCGACTCCACAGGCACTTCTTGCGAAGCACGCCGTGGACACCCCCCGAAGCTTGCGAACGATCGACCCCGATATCCCGCTGTTTGTCGAACGCGCAGTGAGCCGCGCGATGGCCAAGGAACCTGCGCAACGGTTCAAAACGCCCAACGACCTAGCCGAGACGCTCAGATCACAAACAGTCCTGCCTTTGACTGGCAGAAGACGGCTGGCAGTATTGCCCCTCACCAATCTCACAAACGACCCAGAGCAAGTGTATTTCGTCCAGGGTATGCACAACGCCTTGATCTCGGAGTTGCAGAAGGCCGGGATCGCGGTGATAGCGCGCACATCAGTGCTTCAATACGAGAATACGCAAAAGCCCATCCACACGATTGCGGGCGAATTGGGGGTAGATGCCCTGATCGAATCGTCAGTCTTTCGAGAGGGAAAACGGGTGGAACTTGAAGTCCGCGTGGTAGATGGGACAACAGAGGAGTACCTCTCGGACCCGATAGCCCGCAGAGGCCAACTCGAGGATATTGTTACGCTCTTCCGAGAGCTTACCGGAGCTATTGCAGCTGAGATCCAAGTCGCCCTCACACCACAGGTGGAAGCGCGACTGGCAACAGCTCGAACGGTGAATCCAGAAGCCTACGAGGCCTTTTTCAAGGGCCAGTTTCACTGTTGGCGGCTGACGCCGCACGATCTGGACCAGGCATTCGAGTATTTCCAGCGGGCCCTCACGCTGGATCCGACCTACGCACCTGCGCAGGCAGGGATTGCCTGGGTCTGGTTTGGCCGGGGGCAGTTCGGTTTCGTACCGCCAAGGGAGGCGGCCACGCAAGGGAGCGCCGCCAAAAGGAAGGCCCTGGAACTCGACAGCACGTCGGCTGAGGTACAATACGCCGCCGGCCTGGTCGGCATCTGGCAGGAATGGGACTGGGAGGCTGGAGACGCGGCGTTTCGGAAGGCGATCGAGATCAACCCCAACTACGCAGACGCGAGACTGTCGTACACGGGCTTCCTGGCCCAGATGGGTCGAACGGACGAGGCGCGGGACCAAATCGAGCGAGCGCTGGAGTTGGACCCTCACAATCCATTAGTCAGGTCATTCAACGGATACAGGCTGCTCTTTGAACATCGGTACGCCGAAAGCATCGAGGAGTATCAGGCAGCGCTGCGGGTAGAGCCTGACAACCCGGTGCACGTTTTTAACCTCACCAGCGCTTACCACATGAACGGTAACCTCGACGAGGCGCTGGCGCTGGTCCGAAGGTGGTTTCCCGGGGACAAGGAACTCGAGGAGGCGCTCGACCGGGGGAATGCAGAGGGTGGTTATCGGACCGTAATGCTGAGGTGCGCTGAGACGCTAGCCGCACGCCCGGAGGCGCAAGAGTTGCTATCCCTCGTTGTGGTCATAGCATATGCCTATGCCGGCGAAATAGAACGGACACTGGACTGGCTCGAGATCATGTACGAGACCGGCAATCCCAACATGCCAGCCATCACCGAGCCTTCATTCGGTATCGTCTTCGACCAGCCGCGGTTTCGGGAGCTGCTGCGGAAGATGAAGATGCCGGAATTGACATGATTGCAAAGTTCAGAATGCAGAGTGCAGATGGTTAACGAACTCGACCGCCTCAAATCCGCACTCTCCGATCGCTATGCCATCGATCGCGAGATCGGCAGTGGCGGCATGGCGGTCGTCTACCTAGCTGAGGACGTGAAACATCACCGCAAGGTGGCGGTAAAGGTTCTCCGACCCGAAATCGCTTCCGCACTTGGAGCCGACCGTTTCGTGCGCGAGATCGAGATCGCCGCCAACTTGAGCCATCCGCTGATACTGCCGCTGCATGACTCAGGTGAAGCCGATGGCAACCTGTTTTATGTGATGCCGTTTGTTGAAGGCGAATCCCTCCGCGACCGCATCGATCGTGACGGGGAGCTGCCTCTCGAAGACATAGTCCGTCTGACGGAGAACATTGCCGCCGCACTGACCCACGCCCACCAGCAGGGCATCATCCATCGAGACGTGAAGCCCGAGAACATTTTGCTCACCGGCGGAACGGCAGTGGTTGCGGATTTCGGAATTGCGAGGGCGGTTACAGTTGCAGGAGGGACCAGGCTAACAGAAACAGGTGTGGCCATTGGCACTCCGGCTTACATGAGCCCCGAGCAGGCATTTGGCGACGCCAATATCGACGGGCGTAGCGACGTGTATGCGCTTGGATGTGTCGTCTACGAGATGGTTAGCGGCCGAACACCGTTCGACGCCCCAACCCCCCAGGCCCTCCTGGCGAAACATGCCGTGGACAAACCCCGAAGCTTGCGAACGATCGACCCCGATATCCCGCTCTTCGTTGAACGCGCGGTGGGGCGAGCGCTGGCGAAAGAACCGGGTCGGCGGTTCAAGACGCCGAACGAACTGGCCGAGACGCTGCGATCGCAGACTGTCGTGGCGCCGACAGGCAGGCGGCGACTTGCGGTGCTGCCACCCACGAATCTCACGAACGATCCCGAACAGGAATACTTCGTAGCCGGGATGCACAACGCGCTGATCTCCGAGCTGCAGCAGGTTGGGATCGCCGTGATAGCGCGCACATCGGTGCTGCAGTACGAGAACACGCGGAAGCCGATACGCGAGATAGCTGCGGAGCTGGGAGTCGATGCATTGATTGAGTCATCTGTCTTCCGGACGGATAACAGCGTGGAACTCGAAGTGCGGGTGGTGGATGGGACGACAGAGGAATACCTGTCGGACCCGATCTCCAGAGGCGGCGAGCTCGAGAACATCGTGGCAATGTATCGTGAACTCACGAGTGCTATTGCCGCCGAGGTCCAAGTGGCCTTGACCCCCCAGAACGAGGCACGGCTGGCTACGGCGCGAACAGTGAATCCCGAGGCCTATGAAGCATACCTCCAGGGCCAATTCCACGTATTGAGGGTTACCCCCGCCGACTTTCAGCAGGCACTTCAGTACTTCGAGAATGCACTAGAGATTGACCCGGAATACACATTGGCCCATGCCGGTGTCGCCTATTTTTGGATTGGCCTCAACCAGATGAACCTGATCCGACCTCGCGAAGCGGGACCGAAGGCGAGGGCTGCCATACTCAAAGCTCTGGAACTGGACAGCACGGTCGCTGAAGTGCAGTATATCAGCGCCTGTGCCAAGACGTGGATGGACTTCGACTGGCGTGGAGGTGAGAAGGCGTTTCTGCGCACGTTCGACCTCAACCCCAACTACCCGATTGCTCACGCCCTCTACGCACACTTCCTGATTACGCTGTGCCGGCCTGACGAAGCACTATCGCATATGGAAGAGGCAGTGAGATTGGACCCGTTCAACCCGGTGATCCGAAGCGTCAATGGCATGGCGTTCCACATGCTGGACATGAATGACCGCGCGCTCGAAGAATTTCAGTACTTGCTCCGGACGTTTCCCAACCACGCAATCGGGCTCCTCGGGCTTCGGTATGTGTATCGAGCATTGGGCAGGGATGAGGAGTCATTGGAGGCCGCAGCGGCGTTCCACGCCACGCTCGGGTTCACCCCGGTTATAGAGGCGCTGAACCAGGGCGCAGCGGCCGGAGGATTTTGTGAAGCGATGAAACGAGCGGCCGATGCTTGGGTGGTGCTCGCAGAACAGATGTATGTGTCAGCCGTGGAGGTCGCGTATCTGTACGCGTACGCGGGCGAGAATGCCAAAGCTCTCCACTGGCTGGAGCGAGCTTTCGAGGAACGCGATCCCAACTTGCCCTACTTGCATGTTTGGCCAGGACTCAGAGGAATGCACAGCGAGCCGCGATTCATCGACCTGGTGCGACGGTTGGGGCTGCCGGAGCCAAGATGATTGGAGAGTGCAGAGTTCAAAATGCAGGGTTGCGGTTAGTCTGGACCGCCAATCTGAAGCCTCGAATCAGCATTCTGCATTTTGCAGTCGAGTGAATTATGCACAACGACTTCGACCGTCTCAAAGTCGCTCTCGCCGACCGCTACACTATCGAACACGAAATCGGCAGCGGCGGTATGGCGGTCGTTTACCTTGCTGAAGACGTGAAGCACCGGCGCAAGGTGGCGGTGAAGGTACTGCGCCCAGAGATAGCGGCTGCGCTCGGCACACAACGCTTCGTCCGCGAAATCGAAACCACTGCGAACCTAACTCACCCCCACATCCTGCCGCTGCTAGACAGCGGCAGAGGTGCAGAGGTGCAGAACGGCAGTGGATCGGCGCTCCTCTTTTATGTCATGCCTTTTGTCGAAGGCGAATCCCTCCGCGAACGCATCGACCGCGACGGGAAGCTGCCGCTCGATGACATCGTGCGTCTCACCGAGAACGTCGCGGCCGCCCTTACCCACGCCCATCAGCAAGGCATCGTCCACCGCGATGTGAAGCCCGAGAACATTTTGATCACCGGTGGAACGGCAGTCGTGGCCGACTTTGGAATCGCGCGGGCGGTGAGTGCGGCCGGTGGAGCCAAGCTCACAGAGACGGGTGTTGCAGTTGGTACACCTGCTTACATGAGTCCCGAGCAGGCGTTTGGTGACGCAAACATCGACGGCCGCTGTGACGTATACGCTTTGGGATGCGTGGTGTACGAGATGGCAAGCGGCCGAACACCGTTCGACGCCCCTACGCCCCAGGCGCTGCTCGCAAAACACGCAGTAGACACGCCACGCAGCCTGCGTACGATCGACCCAGATATTCCACTCTTCGTGGAACGCGCAGTTGGGCGAGCACTGGCAAAAGAACCAGCCCAACGCTTCAAGACACCAAACGAACTCGCCGAGACACTGAGATCAAAGACGGTCGTGGCACAAACTGGCAGACGCAGACTTGCCGTGTTGCCGCCCACTAACCTCACGAACGATCCCAAGCAGGAGTATTTCGTTGCGGGCATGCACAACGCGTTGATCTCCGAGTTGCAGAAAGTCGGATTGCCGGTGATAGCCCGGACTTCAGTACTGCAATACGAGAACACGCAGAAGCCCATTCACGAGATCGCTTCGGAACTCGGTGTCGACGCGTTGGTCGAGCCGTCTGTGTTCCGCGCGGGCGACAGCGTTGAGCTCGAGGTCCGCGTGGTTGATGGTACTACGGAAGAGTACCTCGCCGACCCGATCGCCCGCGGTGGAGAGCTCGAGAACGTGGTCGGATTGTTCCGTGAACTCACGGGAGCAATAGCGGCCGAAATTCAGATGGTCTTGACCCCACAGGTCGAAGCGCGGCTCACAACCGCACGTACAGTGAACCCCGAAGCGTACGAGGCCTACCTGAAAGGGCAGTTCCACTGGTACAAGCTGACGCCAACGGACCTGAAGACGTCGTTGGAGTACTACGCTGTGGCGCTCAAGCACGATCCGGAGTACGCTCTTGCGTATGCCGGCATTTCACTAGCCTGGGCGGGATTGCAGCAGATGGGCATCGTCCCACCCTCCGAGGCAGGGCCGCAATCGAGAGAAGCTGCCTATAAAGCGCTGGAGCTGGACAGCACGCTCGTGGAAGCACAATACACCTCGGCCCTGGTCAAAACGTGGATCGACTGGGACTGGCCAACAGCCGAAACCGCATTTCTCAGGGCGATTGACCTCAACCCCAACTATCCCGACGTCCGAGCGTACTACTCGCATTTGCTCTGCTCAATGAAGCGACCTGAGGAGGCCATGGAGCAAATGGAGCGGGCAGCAGAGCTGGATCCGTTTCATCCACTCATCATGGGTCTCCATGGTGCCGCCCTGACAATGGTGGGTCGCTATGACGATGCCATCGAAAAATTCCAGACATTGCTCCGAACGGTTCCGAACCACCCGATTGCGCTCGACGGGTTGTTCGGAGTGTACTATGTGAAAGGCATGTATGAAGAAGCCAAATCCTCAGCGGCGTTGTACTTCAGGGCTATCGAGTTCAACCAAGCCTCGGAAGCATTGGAGGAGGGGTACGCGGCAGGAGGATTCCCGGAAGCAATGAAGCGAGCGGCGGACGTGTTCGCGGCAGTGTCGGAGGTAGCGTGGGTCCCTTCAATTGAGGTCGGGTTTTTGTATGGGTACGCCGATATGAACGACAAGGCGATCGAGTGGTACACTCGCGCCGTGGAAGAGCGAGATCCCAACATACCCTATCAAAACGTGTGGCCGGTGGGAGCAAGTCTGCGTGAAGACCGGCGGTTCCAGGATCTGCTGAGGGGTGTGGGGCTGCCGGGGTGATGAGATTTCAGATCTGTGATTTCAGAATTGTGATTTGTGGGCGCCTCGCTATTCTGCATTCTGCACTCTGCACTCTGCACTCGAAAAAACATGACTAACGAACTCGACACCCTGAAGGCAGCCCTCTCCGACCGCTATGCAATCGAACGCGAAATCGGCAGCGGCGGCATGGCCGTCGTCTATCTTGCCGAAGACCTGAAGCACAAACGCAAGGTCGCAGTAAAGGTCCTCAGACCAGAGCTTGCCGCTGCACTGGGCATAGAACGCTTCGTCCGCGAAATCGAAACCACAGCGAACCTGACTCACCCGAATATCCTCCCACTCCTCGATTCTGGAAGTGTGGAGGAGCCACTGACCGCCCGTCTGCCCGTCCGCCCGTCCGCCCTGCTGTTCTACGTCATGCCCTACGTCGAGGGAGAATCACTCCGCGAACGTCTAGATCGTGACGGCAAGATCCCAATTGCGGAAATGGTGCGCCTTACGGACGAAATAGCTGCGGCGCTCAGTTACGCACACGACCATGGGATCGTGCATCGAGACGTGAAACCTGAGAACATCATGCTCACGGATGGTAGAGCGGTTGTCACAGATTTCGGAATAGCCCGTGCCGTGAGTACTGCAGGTGCGAAGCGGCTGACTGAGACTGGAATTGCGCTTGGCACACCAGCCTACATGAGCCCGGAACAGGCTTTTGGCGAAACAAACATAGACGGCCGAAGCGACGTGTACGCGTTGGGGTGTGTCGTCTATGAGATGGCATCTGGTCGAGCGCCGTTTGACGCCGCTACACCTCAGGCGCTGCTGGCGAAGCACGCAGTCGACACACCACCTCACTTGCGCAGAATAGATCCCAACATCCCCCTCTACGTCGAACGTGCGGTGGGTCGCGCGCTTGCAAAAGAACCCGTTCAGCGCTTCGACACGCCGAGCGAATTCGCGGCGACCCTGATAGCACAAACGGTCTTGCCACAGGTCGGCAGGCGGCGGCTCGCTGTGTTGCCACCCATCAATCTCATAAACGATCCCGAGCAGGAGTACTTCGTTCAGGGGATGCACAACGCGCTGATCTCCGAGTTGCAGAAGGTAGGGGTGCCGGTAATAGCGCGTACGTCGATGCTGCGATACCAGAGCAGCCAGAAACCCGCCCATGAGATTGCAGGGGAGCTGGGTGTCGATGTGTTGGTCGAGCCATCCGTCTTTCGCTCTGGCGACAATGTTGAACTCGAGGTGCGTGTGGTCGACGGGAGTACGGAGGAGTATCTCTCGGACCCCATCGCCAAAAGCGGCGAAATTCGCAATGTTGTTTCGTTGTACCGCGACCTAACCAGAGCGATCGCGGGAGAGATTCAGGCCGCTCTCACGCCGCAGGCTGAAGCCCGTCTAGCCGGCGCTCGCGAGGTCAATCCCCAGGCATACGAAGCATTCCTCAGAGGCCAGTTCCACTTCCAACGACTGACCGCACCCGATCTGCAACAGGCGCAAGAGTACTTCGAACAGGCGTTGCGATTGGACTCCAAGTACGCCCCCGCACAAGCTGGGTTGGCATTGGTATGGATCGGCCAGGCGCAGATGATGTTGGTCCCGGCAGAGGAAGCAGCCACCAACACGTTAATCGAGACGCAGAAGGCACTGGCCCTGGACAGTAACGTCGCTGAAGTCCAACTCGCTTCGGGGCTACTGAACTGGCAGGCGTGGAATTGGGAGAGTGCGGAAGCAGCGCTTCGAAAGGCGATTGAACTCAACCCTGACTATTCGGATGCGAGGGCACTGTATTCGAGCATGTTGTACGTGTTGGATCGACCGGCGGAGGCAAGGAGCCAGATAGAGTGTGCCTTGGAGTCAGATCCTTTGAACGCACTGATGCGTGCGTTCAACGGGTTTGGCCTGTTTTACGAGCGGTGCTACACAGAAAGCGTAGCAGAGTTGGAAGCAGCATTACGCTTGGACCCGAGCAATCCAGTGGCATTTGGCAACCTCGCAACGGCGTACCACCTGAGCGGCAAACACGACGAAGCCATCGCACTGCTCCAGCAGTACTTCCTGGAAGACCAGGAGGTTGAGGAAGCAGTCAGCCAAGGTTACTCAGAAGGTGGATATCGGGGAGCTCTGGTGCGGTTCGCTGAGACGCTGGCCGCGCGGCCTGAAGCAACAGAACTGAACACGCACATCATTTCAACCGCCTTCGCGTGGGCCGGAGACAAAGAACGAGCTCTCGAGTGGCTTGAGCTTGCATACCAGGCTCACAGTCCAAACCTCCCCTACGCCAACCAACCCGACTTCGAGCTGGTGCACGATGACCCACGTTACCGCGATCTGCGGCGGCGGATGGGGTTGCCGGAACAATGATGATTGCAGAGTTCAGAGTGCGAAGTGCAGAATGGTGGTGTGCCGACAGGCTCACTCTGCATTCTGCACTCTGCACTCTGCACTCGAACGCCCATGACTAACGAACTCGACAGCCTGAAATCAGCCCTCTCCGACCGCTACGCCATCGAGCGGGAGATTGGCAGCGGCGGTATGGCTGTCGTTTACCTCGCCGAAGACGTTAAACATCGCCGCAAAGTGGCGGTGAAAGTTCTGCGCCCTGAGTTGGCCGCAAGCATCGGCGTGGACCGTTTCGTCCGCGAGATTGAGATCGCTGCCAACCTCACACATCCCCATATCCTGCCACTGTTTGATTCTGGCACCGTCGAGGACCCATCGTCCGACCGTCCGCCTGTCCGACCGTCCGCCTTTCTCTACTACGTCATGCCCTTCATCGAGGGTGAGTCACTGCGAGATCGGTTGGTGCGCGAAGAGAAGTTGGACGTGCCGGACACCCTGCGTATCACGGATCAAGTCGCCTCGGCACTGAGCCACGCACATGAGCGCGGACTGGTGCACCGCGACATCAAACCGGAGAACATCCTGCTCGCGGGCGATCAGGCGATCGTGGCAGACTTTGGCATCGCTCGGGCCGTCGAGGTCGCGGGTGGAGAGAGACTCACTGGCACCGGGATAGCCGTCGGCACGCCCGCATATATGAGCCCCGAGCAGGCTGCAGGCGACAAGGATATCGACGGCCGTAGCGATGTGTACGCTCTTGGCTGTGTCGTTTACGAAATGGTGAGCGGTCGGACGCCGTTTGAAGCCCCAACTCCCCAGGCACTCCTTGCCAAGCATGTCGTAGACACCGCGCCGAGCCTGAGTACGCTAGATCCTGACATTCCGCTGTTCGTGGAACGGGCGGTGAGTCGGGCTCTGGCAAAGGACCCGGCGCGGCGCTTCGATACACCGAAAGACTTCGCGGCGACACTCACGTCCCAGACTGTCGTAGCGCCGGAGGGCAAGTCGATCGTTGTGCTGCCCTTCCAGAACCTCAGTCCGGACCCGGATCAAGCGTATTTCAGTGACGGACTTACCGAGGAGTTGATCGCCGACCTGTCGAAGGTGCGGGCGCTGCGAGTCATTTCGCGCACGTCGGCCATGTTGCTCAAGGGCTCGGACAAGGACGTGCCCACGATCGCTCGTGAACTCGACGTACGATACGTGCTGGAAGGCAGCGTGCGGTGGGCTGGTGACAATCTGAGGATCACGGCCCAGCTGATCGAGGCAGCAACGGACGCGCACCTGTGGGCAGAGAAATACACCGGAAAGCTGGAGGATGTGTTCGACCTGCAGGAGCAGCTGTCTCGGAGCATCGTCGAGGCACTGAAGGTAACGCTCACTCCCGATGAAGACCGGCACCTGGCCAGCCGTGACATTCCGGACGTGGAGGCGTACGCCCTCTACCTGCGTGCCGGCCAGGAATTGCTGAAGATGACAGAGGCTTCGTTCGACCTGGCCGAGGAGCTCGTCGAACGGGCTATGGCCCAAACCGGGCCCAACGCCCTACTGCTGGCGACGGCGGCTGAGATCGCGTACAGCTTCCAGGACATGGGCTACAGGCCGGCAGCAGAGGTGCTCGATCGAGGCGACTCACTGGCGACCGGCGCACTGGAGCTGAATCCCAATCTTGCGGACGCGCATGTTGCGAAGGTGCTCATGGCTCAGCACCGGTTCGATACGCCGGCGGCCGTGCGGCATGCTCTGAGGGCCGTGGAGCTGGATCCGGCCAATGCCATGGCAGCCTGGGCGGCCGGGTTCTGCCTGGCGGAAGTCGGCCGGGCCGATGAGGCCCGGGAGCACGGCGACCGGGCCCGTACCCTGGATCCACTCTGGTGGCCGGCACAATTCGGCTCCGCCCTTGCCGATCTCTGCGACGGCAACTTCGAATCCGCCCTCGCAAAATTTGCTGGGATGCACGCCGTCAGCGGGGATAATCCTGTTGCTGACCTGTGGTTGGGAATGTCCCTTCTCTACGCCGGCCGCTCCGACGAGGCAGTTGCGCCGCTCGACCGAGTAGCTGCAGCAGGTGTCGGTACCTTTTCCGCGGTCGCGACCTGCGTCGTGGCCATGGTGAGCGGGGATAGGGATGCCATACAAGCGGTGCTAACCGAGGCGGACACGCGCGAGGCCCTCGAAATGGCGACGGAGTTGACCTGGATGGCCGCAGCGGCCTGCGCGGGCATCGGTGACACCGATGAGGCCCTTCACTGGTTGTCACGCGCCATTGAGATGGGTTTCATCAACCACCGCTTCTTCGCCGAAGTCGATCCGTTTCTGGCCAAGCTGCGAGGGAACCCACGATTCGAGGAGCTGATGGAGCGGGCGCGGGAGAAGCAGCTGGAGATCGAAATCGAGAACTGATGAGTGCAGAGTGCAGATTGGTGACGCACCGGAAGATTGACGTCACTCAGGAATGCGTACACGCAACCGCCGCGCGCAGCTTATCCACTACACCTCTGAGCTCCGCCAACTGACCGTCGGTCGCAAACCCGACGCTTTCATAGTCAGCCCTGTTTCGGGGCTGCCTGGTTGTATCCAGGTAATCCGCTGTGCTCTCGAAGTCGCCTCCCATCGTGAACGGTAGCGACATTACGGTTCGATAGTGGTGTATACCTCCAGCTGCGGCTCGGTATCCTGCGGACCTGAGTGCGATATCTGCTAGCCTGAGTCCGGCGTTGTACAGCATGCCGAGTCTTGCGTCATTTGAAATCTGCGTGACCGAGGAGTCGTTGATTTCTTGGTCTACGATGCGCATCAGTTGCGCAATCTCCTGATCGGACGTGACATGCGGTTTCAGCCAGCCGTTATCGGCCCAGCTAGACAAGCTCATCGATGTTACCGATCAGCTCGACGTGATCGTGGCGCAGAATCGATGTGATGAGATGCTCCTTATCCTCAACCCGCTTAGCGCATTCGCGAGCAGTCATCACCACGGGGTTGATGGCCCTGTTCAAACGGTCCTGAACGGGCCTGGTCAGCTCTATCACTCGACTCAAGGTGATGTCACCTACCACCAACACATCGATATCGCTCTCTGCGGTTTCAGATCCCGAGGCTGCGGAACCGAAAAGCAGAGCTACAACGATCCCTTCTTCCCGATCCAAAGAGGCCCGAAGTGCTGGAATGATGCCGACGGTTTTTTCCAGCAGCTCGCGGACCGGGCCAAAAAGCGGATGCTCGGTGTTCGCTCGTAGGTACCGTCTATTGCTACTGCGCCGTTCGAGAAGGAAGCCCGCTGCCGTCAGCCGATCCACCTCTTTGCTTATTGACCTCGGTGAGAATCCGGTGGATCGCACAAGATCGCGCAGGTGAATTTCGCTCTCAGGCTGCAACAGCAATCGAGCTAGCACAGCGGTTCTCGCTTCAGAGCCGAACAGAGTGGAGAGGTGGGAGCGCACAAATAGATACTAAAAGTATACATTTGTATGTCAATGGTATACATTCGCAATGCCTGGCCAAGCCCGCTCAAGCGATGGTTAGTCCTACTCCTCGAGTTCAACCAATCAATAACCGTTTAAGCGTCCAGTGCTGGACCGGATTTTTGTGCAATGTTTCCGATTTACGCCCTTTGAAACCCACCATCCCCAACCCCCGTATGTCTCATTAAACCTGCACTGCAATAGAAATCTGCGAGGCATCAATGGGCCGCGACAGTTTGGGTGAGTTCGAAAAGGTGGTTCTGTTGGCGATCCTCCAACTCGGAGGCGAAAGCTACGGAGCGCCAATACTCGATGAGATCGAGAAACGTGCGGGGCAGTCACCGTCGAGCGGAACGCTTTACGTGGCACTGAGGCGCCTCGAGAGGCGAGGGCTTCTCACATCGTTTTTTGGAGATCCTACTCCCGAGCGTGGCGGCAGAGCAAAGAGGTTTTTCAAGGTGGAACCCGAGGGAGTCCGCCTGCTCAGGCGTTCACAGGAGCTCTGGAGCAACATGGCCGATGGGCTTGGGTCTGTGCTGGAGGGTAAGGCGTGAAGACGCCAATCTGCCTGGCAATTCTGAGCCGAATCCTGAAGAGAGACGACCGGGACGAGATCCTTGGAGACCTCGAAGAGGGCTATCTGCTGCGCAGGGAACGTTCGGGCACACCCACTGCAACCCTGTGGTTGTGGCGCCAAGTGTGTTCCGTTCCAATCAAGCTGGCAGCCGACAGGATTGCGACACGCAGAGATCGAAGGCGAACCGCTGATTCAGAATCCCTCTTATTCGACCACCTCTTCAGAAACCTACGGTTCACCGTCCGCACGATCCGGACGCGTCCTCTCTTCTTCCTGATCCCCGTTCTGTCACTGACCATCGGGATCGGCGCAAACACTGTCGTGTTCAGTGCGTCGAACAAACTTCTGCTGCAAGGGATGGGCGGTGTCCCCAATGCCGCGCGCGTAGTGGAAATCGGGACGGGCAGAGATGGAGCCGGCTTCAGCGAACTCAACTATCCCGAGTTCCTCGATCTCCGGGAGCAGGCCACCGCTTTGGATCAAATCGCCGGTTACAAGTACCAGATGTTCACCCTGAGTCGAGGCGAGGCCGGAGTGCGCGCTTTCGGGCTCCTGGTGTCGGCGAACTACTTTGACGTTCTGGGTGTTAGGGCCGCGCACGGCAGAACCTTCCTTCCTGACGAGGACGAAGATCTCGACGCGCACCCCGTGGCTGTCTTGAGCCACGCATTCTGGCAGAACCGCTGGGGAGCCGACCCGGACGTAGTGGGCTCCACCGTTTACCTGAGTCGGCAGTCTTACACCGTGGTAGGCATCGCACCGCCGAATTTCCGTAGCCACGCAGCAGCTGGATATCCGGATGTTTACGTGCCCCTGATGCAGCACCCGTCGCTCAACCAGGGCCGAAATCAACTCGAGAGCAGGGGAGCAACCTGGCTTCCCGTCTTGGCCTCTTTGGTACCCGGTGCGACCCTGGATGAGGCGAACGCCGAGGTGACAACGGTCTTTCAACGTCTCGCAGAGGAATACCCGGGCACCAACGCTCGCCGAACCGCCAGCGTCAGGGCATACGGAGCTCTGCCCGTCGTGATGCGGAGTCCCGCTACGGTGTTCCTCGCCACACTGATGGGTTTCGCGGCCCTCATTCTCGTGATCACATGCACAAACGTGGCGGGAATGTTCGTCGCGAGGGCGGCTGCGCGACAGAAGGAGATCGCCATCCGACTAGCGATGGGCTCGAGCAAGCGTCAGCTGCTCTATCAACTTCTCACAGAATCAATGGTCGTATCGGTGATCGGCGGTATTGGTGGAGTGGCGTTGGCCGTGTGGGTTTTAAAGTATCTCTCCCACCTCACACTTCCCGGCCCATTTCCGGTGAACATCGACATTTCACCTGACGGCGGCGCGGTGGTCTTTGCACTGGCTCTCTCACTGATCACAGGAGTTCTCTTTGGCCTCCTGCCTGCGCGACACGCCTTCGGACTGAGTCTTCTAAACATTTTGAAAAACGCCGGAGCGCGGCCGCGTTCGTCGGAGGGACGGCTACGGCGTGGGTTTGTCGCCGCTCAGGTGGCGGCATCTCTGGTGTTGTTGGTTGCCGCCGGTTTGCTCACCAGAGCGCTGCAACATGCTGGAAGAATCGACAAGGGATTCGACGCCGAAGGTTCCTACGTGACCTTCCTGGATTTGTCCGCAGAGGGATACGCTGAAGAGGACGGCGGCGTTTTCCAAACCGAGCTCCTGGAGTACTTCTCGGCGTTACCCTGGGTGGAATCGGTTGCACTGTCGATCGACCTTCCGTCCGATCTGAGCACTCATGGAACCTCGGTCATTCCTGACGATTGGGACGGTGAAGAGGGACGTGACCGCCTGGCCGTACGGTACAATGCAGTGTCACCAGACTATTTCTCTGCGCTTCGCATTTCCCTGATGGAGGGGCGGGGCTTTGAGGATGCAGACCGAGCGGGAACCGAGGAGGTGGCGGTCGTAAGCCGTGCGTTCGCCCAGCGAGTCTGGCCAAACGAGAGCGCAGTGGGCCGGCGCATCCAAGTCAGTGGCACGGCCATCACCGTGGTAGGCGTAACGCAGGACGTGCCGAACGCACTTCTCACTGAGGTTCCGGAACCACTGCTGTACCGGCCGATCAGCCAGGCATACGGAGAAGAGATCAACCTCGTGCTGCGCTCCCCGGCCGACCCGGCACTCGTCGCCCCTGAGACACACCGGGGGCTCCGAGCACTCGACCCCAGGATCTCCTTGTCTCCGGTGATCGAACTACGCCGGTTCACCGAGGTTGGGATTCTCCCTCAACGTTTCGCCGGCGCCCTCGCAACCAGCCTCGGCGTTCTTGCACTGCTTCTTTCCACCATGGGTGTATACGGAGTGATGGCGTTCGCGGTGGCCCAAACGCGTCGAGAAATGGGGATTCGTTTGGCACTGGGAGCCAAATCCGGTCGAGTTCTCGGTACGGTAATGGTCGGAGCTCTGAGGATCACACTGCCCGGCATGATTGTGGGGGCGCTTCTGGCGTTGGCGGTTGGGGTAGTCCTGCAGAGCCTCCTCCTGGGCGTCAACCCTCGCGATCCAGTGGCACTGCTCGTTGCGGCGCTGGCAGTAGGCGGTATGGTACTCGCCGGAACGCTAGTCCCCGCTCGTCGCGCGGCAAGCACGGACCCGGCAGAGGCGTTGAGGTACGACTAGGGCCCGACGACACCGTGCTGTTCAGGCTCGCCAGAAGTGCCGTGTGGTTGATATCGTTCTTAAGACCTTCTCAAGACCTTCGGCATGCGTCGTGAATCCCCGCGAACTGGAGTGCTGCATGCATCATTCTCAAATCCTTCGATGTCTTTCGCTACCGGCACTAGTGACGTTCGCAGTCCTGACCGCCTGCGGCGTCAGCGACTCCCTTGGCCCAGTCGCCACGGTCGAAGCGACCAACTCAGTCGACCAGTTCCAGCTCCAGGTGCTTGCAATGGAAGATGGCACCGGCACCCGCACGTACGCCTGGGAAAACACAGGAACGCAGGCAACCGTCGATATCGTGCAGAACATATCCAGCGGCAGCGCGATTCTCACTATCCAGGACGCATCGGGAACCGTTGTGCATCAAGAGGACATAGCAAACGACAACGACACCGATACCTCGGTTGGCATCGCCGGCAGTTGGACAATCGAGGTTCGCATGGAGAAAGCGACCGGTTGGTTCAATATCGCGGTCGCAAAGAAGACCTGATAGGCTGATTGGTAACGCCTCTTCCGTGCAGCCTCACTCCGTCTTCAGCGCCGTCACCGGCTCCACTGAGGCAGCGCGCCTGGCCGGAAGGAACACGGCGATGGCGGCTACGCCCAAGAGGATCACCGGCACTGCACCAAAGGCAACGGGGTCGAGCGCATTCACTCCGTACAGCAGGCTCTTCACGAACCGTGACGCACCTAAAGCACCAAGCAGACCCAGTGCTGTTCCCAGTAAAGCGAGCCTCATTCCTTCTCCGAGTACGAGTCTCTCGATTGTCGATTTGTCGGCGCCGAGTGCGCTTCTGATGCCGATCTCCCGCGTGCGCCGCGCGACCGAATGCGCCAACACTCCGTAGATGCCGACGGCCGCGAGGAACAATCCGAGCACCGCGAAAGCACCGAGTACTAAGACGTTGAGGCGCGCTGGGAGCAGTGCCACCCCTACGTGGTCTTCCATCGTGCGCACGTCGTGGAGCGGCAGGTTGGGATCGAGACTTCGAGTGATCTCGCGAATCCGGACGAGCGTAGCGGAAGGGTCGGCTGAGGTACGTGCTACCAGCGTCATTCCGAACCACATAGTCTCCCGGTGAGGAAAGTACATGAACTCGGTAGCTGTCTCGCCGAGGCTATGGTACTTGCCTGTTTCCACCACACCGATGACCTCGCGTTCTCGTCCGTTGGTGGTGACGGCTTTACCTACTGCAGATTCGCCAGGCCAGAACCGCTCAGCGAAGGCTCTGTTAACGACCATCACGGGCGGGCCGTCGGCATCATCGGATCGATAGAAGAGACGTCCCTCCAAAACCGGTACCTCGAGAGCTTCGAGGTAACCCTCTGTAGCCAGCGCGAATTCAATGAGACTCGACTCACCCTCGGAAAACTCGTAGCCGGGGACATCCACACCGGAATTGGTGACGTCCAAACTCAAGGGCAACGTGTTCGCCATCCCCGCAGACTGCACAGCGGGGAGCGCCTCGGCATCCTCGACTAACCGATCGAACAACTGTCGCGCTCGCTGGGCATCGTAACCCTGAAGCCCAGGATCCATCGATGCGACCACCAGGTGGCTCGGCTCGGCGAACCCGGGGTAGATGGACAGGGCAGCATTGAGATTTCGCAGAAACAAGCCGGAGCCCACGAGCAGCAATACGGACAGCGCCATCTGGGCAACCACCAAAACGTTGCCAAACCGCGAGGGTCCGTTGCGCTCGCTGGACGCCCCTTTGACCGCATCCACAATGTTGGGGCTGGCAGCCCTCAGTGCCGGTGCGAGGCCGAACACGAGCCCCGAGACGACGGACACACCGAGAGTGAATACCAACACTCGGGAATCGATTCCCACATTGAGGTTCCCATAGGGCCCAAGCGATGGAATGTGCACCTGACCGATCAAACTCACAGCAAGGTACGCCAGACCGAGCGCCACCAGGCCAGCCAACAGGCTGAGCAACATGTTTTCGGTGACCATCTGCTGGACGATTCGCCAGCGCCCGGCGCCCAGGCTTGCGCGAATCCCGATTTCCATGCGCCGTTCGCTTGCCCGGGCGAGAAGGAGATTAGCCACGTTCACGCATGCTATGAGCAACAGGATCGACACGACTGCCAGTACTACCACGCTCATTTCCATCTGAGATCCCCTGAGCGTCGGGTGCATGCCGGCTTGTTGATCCGGTACGACCGTGACTCCGAGATCGCTGCGGTAGTAGGCGGGAAATTCTTCGCCAAGTTGAGCCAAAGTCGCTTCCAGCACCGATGTCGTCCGAGCGAGGCCAACGCCATCGTGCAGACGACCCACGACACGCAGCATGCCGGAGCCGCGCGATTCTATCCAATCGAACGCAGGCGCAATCTCCCGCTGCATCATGATGGGTACGTATACGGGGACGTCTGCCACGTTCACGGGGCCACCGAAGTCCCGCGGCGCAACTCCCACCACCTCGAATAACCGCCCGTTGATCAGGATGGTGTTGCCGATGACCGATGGGTCGGCACCCAGGCGCGACTCCCAGAAGGAGTGGCTGACAACTGCAACAGGGTGCTCCCCCGGCCCCACGTCCTCAACACCCGGCACGAACGGCCGACCCAGCATCGGAACGACACCATATGTCTGAAAGAAGTTGGCACTCACCATCATGCCCATTACTCGCTCGCTGCGATCGTCCGAGGCGATAGCGAGTGGCGAGAACACCCATGCGGCGACGTTCTCGAAGACGTCTCCAGTACGATCGCGTACGTCTTGATAGTGGGGGATCGAGCTGGAACCGTACTCCGTCCCCGGCCAATGGCGGTATACCTGCACCAACTCGTCTGGTGAAGCCGCCCCGGCCAGCGGCCTCAGCAGTATGCCGTTTACGACTGAGTAGGTCGCCGTGTTGGCACCGATCCCCAGAGCCATCGTGAGGATTACGGCAACCGTGAATAGCGGCTTCCTCGCGAGCGTGCGAAAGCAGTAGCGCACGTCTCGAGCGAGGTGATGCCAGTAGGGTGGACGGTTGCCTTTCTCGTGAGAGCCGAATGCAAACAGTTCGTTCTGACCTGCTACACGCATGGATCGGCGCGCGTTGATGCGCACACGAAGGGCAGACGGCGCAGCGCTCGATATCGAGCGCCACCAGAACCTAACCGCCGCCCACGTTCCACCATTATCTACCGCGAGACGAAGGCGGGACACGAAATCGTCGATCATTTCAGCCCTGTACCGAGCCCGGAATGCCCGCGGGTACAAAAGAATGGACAGGCGAAAGGCCGCCAGAGCCAGGCGCGATATCATCTGCCCAAACCCGGTACCGAGCGGGCCAGTTTGAGGTCGCGCGCAAGCCGGTCGACCTCGGCCCGCAACAGCTCGAGCCCCTTGGCGGCGATTTCGTAGAACCGCTGGCCCCGACCGTCAGCTGAGATACCGCGTTTGTTCTTCACCTCACGAATTAGCCCCCGCTCCACCAGTCTGTGCACGTTCTCGTAGAGGGTGCCCGGACTCATCTTGATTGTCCCGTCGGTCGCTTCTTCCACGCGAAGGCCGAGCCTGTAACCGTTCATGGGCTCCTGCGCGAGGGCCGTGAGGATGTGAAACGCCTTCGATGACAGCGGTAACAATGATCTGATTTCACTCCGATTCATTCGCAACTCACCCCGAGTCGTGAGATATTTGCATTTCCGACCTAACGGAAACCGTCTGATTGCACATTACGGGGTGGGGGTGGGGAAAGATTCAGGGGTAGGAATGTTTGATCAAAGAACCCCGCCTTGCCAGAAAGAAAAGCCCCGCACTCACGGGGCTCTTTCATGGCAAGAAGTGGATCCGAAACTCTGCTCGGTCGGCGTGGCCGTCAGATGAGAGAGATGGAATCCGGCAGTTCTGCCCCGATCCTGGCAAACTCCTCGTCACTCAGTCGGAAATCTATGGCCCCGATGAAGCCGTCCACCTGCTCCGCGCTCCTGGCGCCGACTATGGCGGCCGTTATCGCGGGGTGATAAAGTGCCCACGCTACGGCCACCTCGGCTGGCGATCTTCCGTGAGGGTCACCGATCTCATTCAGGATCTCCACCAATTCGAGGATGCGGGAGAAGAGTGGCTCCTGGAAAGGAGGGGACTTCATCTGCACCCGCCAGTCCGTCGGTGGTAGCGAATCGACACGCTCCTTGGTCCACCGGCCGGTAAGGAGACCGTTCTGCATGGTGGAGTAAGGAATCACACCGATGTTGTTCGCCTGGCAGAACGGGAGGATGTCTTCCTCGATCTGGCGCATCAACATTGAGTATGGGGGTTGGAGGGAGGTGATGGGCGAGATCTTGTGGGCTCTCTCCATCTGCGACGCATCGAAGTTGGACACACCTATGTAGCGGATCTTCCCCTCGGACTTCAGATCGGCCAGGGTCGTCCATCCCTCTTCCAAATCCGGATCGGGCGCATCGGGCGGCCATGATGGACGATGGATCTGCACCAGGTCCAGAACGTCCACGCCCAGCCTGCGAAGGCTGTCTTCCGTCTCCTTCCTGATTGAGTCAGCCTTGAGGCTGTGGCCCACGTTCTTCTCTTCATCCCATACGATGCTGCACTTGGTGAAAACCAGGGGGCGTTGGCTGCTTCCCAACTCTTTCAAGGCCCGGGCGACGATGATCTCGGAATGGCCCATGCCGTAGATGGGAGCGGTGTCGATCCAGTTGATGCCGCGTTCCACGCTACGATGTATGGCGGCAATGGATTCGGGGTCGTCCTGCGGTCCCCAACCGAATATTCCGTCTCCCCCAATCGCCCAAGCTCCAAGCCCGACGGGCGTGATCTCCATATCCGAGTTCCCGAGGGGAACTAGTTCCATGATTTTCTCCCTATGTGTCTTTGAATGCCGCCGGTGGCTTCAAGCTATGCCTGAAGATCAGACTTGGGCGCTAATGTACGGCGTGGGAATGTCGAATGTCCAATACTCGATGTCCCATACGCACCGTGACGCCGCTTCGAGTCATTCTGTTCCTTCCTGCATTAATTCGGTTACCGCTGCAAACACTACACCGTCTATCCTCGGCCGCGATGAGGGACCCTCTACCTATTCGCGACTATGTGCTAACATCGCATGCGTGCCAAATGGCAGCCGATCGCGAAATACCATTGAAATTGGTGCGTGACGTACTGGCCGCGCCGGATGATCGCAAGGTGGTCAGGGCGGGGCGGATTGTGGATCAGTCGCTGTGTGAGGTATCGGGAGCCGAGAAGCCTTATCTTATGCGCGTGGTAGTTGACGTAGACCGCAGACCAGCGGAATTCGTCACCGTATATCGAACGAACAGGATCGCAAAGTACTGGGGGTCGGAGCGATGAAAGCCAGCTACGATTCGCAAACAGACACCCTTTCCCTTCGACTGAAGACTAATGCGAGAGTAGTTGAGAGCGATGAGATTCGCCCAGGTGTCATCGTCGACTTCGATGCAGACGGAAACCTGGTTTCGATTGAGATTCTCGATGCGTCGACTCGTGTAACAGACGCACACAAGGTCGAATTCGAGACGCTCAGGAGCACTTGAAGAGGGTATTCGTGAAGGACTGGTTCACATGAAAGAAGCCCTGCAATCGCGGGGCTTCTTTGTTGCCAAACGACGAGGAGCGCGGCTACCGATTTCCCTCGGGCCTTCTGGACGGCCTGGAGAAGGGTGGCGGGGTCACCGTGACCGGGCCCAACTCATCCACCAGCCTCAGAGCTTCCTGCACGGCCCGCTCTAGCTGGGGGTCCCGCCCTGCTGCCACCGCCCTGGCATCCATGAGCACTTCGATGTCGGGGGGAGCACCTTCGTTCTCAGTGACCCACCGGTTGTTGATGGGATCAAAGACGGCATTGGTAGGAGCCGTCACTCGGCCACCGTCCACCAAACCGTAGGGACTCGACGCAGCAACCAGCCCACCCCAGGTCCGGGTTCCCACAATGGGCCCGACCTGCTGCTGCCTGAAGGCCCAGGGGAAGTAATCCCCGCCTGATCCCGCCCGTTCGTTGATGATGAGTACCTTCGGCCCCAAAACTCCCTGCGGAAGGCTCAGGGGCTTGCCGCCTGGAACCTCGTTGGTGATGGCCGCCCTGAGAGTACGGGTCATGTAGTCAACCATGTAGTCGTCCAGCATTCCGCCACCATTGTACCGCTCGTCGATGACGGCACCTTCCTTGTCCTGCTGGGCGAAGAAGTAGCGGTTGAAAGAGTTGATTCCATTCCCACCTGTATTGGGAACCCATACGTACGCTAGGCGTCCTCCGGAGAGTTCGTCCACCATCCTCCGGTTATCCTCCACCCAGGCCCTCTGGCGAAGCTGACCTTCGCTTCGGATAGGCTCCACCGTTTCGGTCCAGGCGCCATCCATGCTGGGCTGGTGGTTCAGATGCAGCACCGTCTGCCGCCCTGACGTTCCGTCCAGGAAGCGGTAGAGATCCTCATCTGTCGTGATTTCCACCCCATCGATTCCAACCAGGTAATCCCCCTCATCGGCGCGGATGCCCGGGCGATCCAGAGGTGCGGATAGCCCTGGGTTCCAGGACTCCATGGTGTAGATGCGTTGGATGCGCCAGCGGCCGTCGTGGGCCTCGAAGTCTGCACCAAGCAGCCCCATCTGATTACGCTCAACTTCGGGGTAGTCCCCTCCACCTACGTAGCTGTGACCCACGGAGAGTTCGCCATTCACCTGGTCGAATACGTAGTTGAGATCGGAGCGGTGCCTGACATGCTCCACCAAGGGCCGGTAGCGCCTGCGAACGGCATCCCAGTCGTTGCCGTGCATCCCGGGATCGTAGAAGAAGTCCTTCTCGAAATTCCAGACCTCATCGAACATCTGGCGCCATTCCTCAGCCCGGTCCAGATAGGTTCGGAGTGTGACGGTGATGCCTCCACTTCCGCGCTCCGGCTTCCGCTCCGTGCCCACTACGCTCCAACGGGAGCCGGAGCGGTAGAGCATCTTCGATCCATCGGCCGACAATGATACCTGGGACACGCCTTCTGCGAAGACGTCGGCCTCCCGATCTTCCATGGAAAACTTGTGGAGGGTCGCCCCCGATTCGTTGGGGACATACTCGGTTATGAACACCGTCCCCTCTGGACCCGCTATCGCATCACCGTACCGTCGTACAGGCATCGGAAGGGCCATTACCCTTCGCTCGATACCATCCAGATCGATGCGGATGGTTTCATCGTCTTCCGCCTCTTCGTCTCCTCCTTCACCGCCCTCCTCTTCCGATTCGTCCTCCTCCTTCACCTCTTCTTCGTCACTCTCCAGAGGGAAGGGCGTGGGGTCATCGGTCCGGAGGATCATGACGTAGGCGGCGTAGGTGGGGCTGGCACTCATGGCGCTGGTGTTCGCCCACCCTGAGCCCAGGGCCAGATTGGTGCTGGCCAGGAAATAGAGATGGCGTCCGTCACGGTCCCACGAGGGGGAGGTGGCGTCGGCTAGCGGATCGGTGAGAGTGAGAGCCTCGCCGCTCTCCAGTGACCAGGCCACGACGCGGCCGAAGTTGTTGTCGAAGGACTTGGCGTAAGCCAGCCACTTCGAGTCGGGCGACCAGGTGAGGCCCATGGAGCCCCGCTCCAGATTGGTGCCGCCCATGTCCGCCGTCCGAATGTCACCCGACTCCACCTCCACGATGCGGATTCTGGTATCGTCATCCACGAAGGCGATGTGAGCTCCGTCCGGAGACCAGGTGGCCTCCCAGGCGAACTTGGAGTTGCCGATATCGATGCGGCGCGGTTCTGAAAGCCCACTCTGATCCCCGATCAGGAGAACGTATCCATTCCCATCGTTGCTGAACCATGCGACTTCCCCACCATCAGGAGACCACACGGGCATCCGGTCAGCCGCCCCTGAGCTTCGGGTGAGGTTCCGTGCATCACCTTCCTCTGTGGGAACCGTGAAGATCTCCCCCCGCGCCTCGAAGAGAGCCCGCTTCCCCGTCGCCGACAGGGAGGCGTTGGTCGCCCTCTCGCTCACATCCTCCCACTGGGGTTGGGCCCACGGGAAGTCACCCCGCACCGTGATCTCCAGTTGACTGCTTCGTCCAGTTGCTGGATCCAAAAGGTGGAGCCATCCGTCGTGTTCGAAGATCAACCCTCCTGGCCCACCCGAGAGAGTCTTCACGTCCACGTCGTCGAAATGCGTGATCTGCTCCAGAGCTTCGGTTCCCGGATCGTAGGACCAGACGTTCATGGCCCAATCACGGTCCGAGAGGAAGTAGATCTTCCCGTCTTGCCAAACCGGGTGGAGATCGGTGGAGCGATCGGGGTTAGGGAGGTGCGTTTCATCCAGATTGCTGAGGTTCAGAATCACCAATGGTGTGTTCTGGCCACCCCGATAGCTCCGCCACTCGGGGTCCCAACGCGACATCCGGTCGATGACGATACTTCGGCCGTCGGCAGAGAAGTCTCCGTCGTTCCCCCAGGAAGCCGAAAGAAGGGTGGAAGGCCCTCCATCGCTGGCTACCGTCCAAAGCCGGTTGTAACCCGAAGGAGCCGTCCCTTGGCTGGTGGCATACAACACTTCCTGGCCGTCCGGGCTCCAACCCCGAGCTGTAGCGCCGGAGGGATACCATGAGAGGCGCGTGGGATCCCCTCCATCCACCGAAACCACATACACGGCGGCTACGCCGGCACGGTTGGATGTGAAAGCGATCCACTGACCGTCAGGAGAGAAGTGCGGGTTGCTCTCAACGGCCTGTGTCGCCGTGATCCGGCGGGCCAGACCCCCATCCCTCGAGGCGACCCAAATATCGGCTCCGTATGTGAAGGCGACATGGTCCTGACTCAGGGTGGGTTGTCTGAGGAGTCGGGTTCCCTGAGCCATCAGAGTTGAAGGCAGCAGGGAAAGAAAAAGAGCCAGCAACATCAACCGGCGGAGCATTCGGGCCTCCTGAGCAAGCAGGAAAGATTTCGGGTTCCAAGGCTGTGAAAACTACGGATTGTAACGTTCAGCACCATGGGGCTCGGCGGAGCCGAAGCCAAAGGCGCCCAACGACGATACGAGGATTGTCAGTCCGCGGATTCAGTTGCTGAGACTGCCCTCTACGTACACGTGCACCAACCCGTAGTTGCCTTAGCTCTAGCCAACATCTTTGTTGGACCGTAACGTAGGGGCACTAATATGATGATCATGGAGCCACGTATATGGTCATTCAGATCGATCGCCCGAATATCGCCCTCGTCGTGAGCCTGATTGTATGAAGACGTTCGGCGCCCAAATGGCCGCACTGGTAACCGGAGACGGCAAGCTGCGTCGACAGCTCGCGCCGTTCGTGAAATACGTCGCGCTCCTCATCGCGATTGTCCTGTTCTACGGCTTTTGGTTCCACGTGATCATGGCGTGGGAAGGCCAGCAGCATTCGTGGTTCACCGGGATCTACTGGGCGCTCACCGTCATGAGCACGCTCGGCTTCGGTGACATCACGTTTCATACCGACTTGGGCCGAGCGTTCAGCACCCTCGTTCTGCTCAGCGGGGTCGTGCTCCTCCTCATAATTCTCCCATTTCTCTTCATCCGGTACGTTTACGCCCCATGGCTCGAGCAGCAGAGCCACCGCCGTATCCGGGCGCTGCACAAGGTGCCAGACGACGTCGAGAGCCACGTGTTGGTCTGCGCCAACGACCCGATAGCGCTCGGGCTAATTCGACGACTCGGCCTCGCGGGTGTATCGGCATACGTGCTCGAGCCCGACGCAGACCAGGCGATGCGCATGCGGGACGCCGGCTTGCCGGTCCTGACGGGCGACATCGATGCCGTCGAGACCTACCGCTCCGCCGGCACAACCCGGGCCCGCCTCGTGCTGGCAAACTCATCGGACACTCTCAACTCCAACATCGTCCTGACAGTGCGCGAGCTGTCCGACTCCCTCCCGGTCGTTGCTCTAGTTGAGGCGGACGATTCGATCGACGTGCTGGAGCTGAGCGGGGCCACACACGTGCTGCCGCTAAAGCGACAGCTCGGCGAGCACCTCGCCAACCGGGTAAGCGCGGGGACAAAGCGCGCCTACGTGATCGGCAAATTCCAAGACCTCTTGCTCGTCGAGTTCCCGGTGCACAACACCCCATTGCAGGACCACACAATTCTCGAGACGCAACTGCGCGAGTTCACCGGGGTCACGATCGTCGGGGTGTGGGAGCACGGGCGGTTACAACCCGCACGGCCGGACCTCGAGCTATCGCCTCTTAGCCTGCCGGTTGCGATCGGCACCGCTGCACAAATCGAGGCGCTGAATGAGGTGTTGGTGATTTACGACGCCAACCCCAATCCGGTGCTCATCATCGGTGGTGGCAGGGTGGGTCAGTCTGCAGCACAGGCCCTCAAGCAGCGACAGGTCCCAGTTCACGTGGTGGAGCGCGATCCGGAACTCGAGGCCGAGCTGGAGGGCATACCTGACCGACTGATTATGGGCGACGCCGCCGATCGCCGCGTCCTCGATGAGGCTGGGATCGCCGAGGCACCGACCATCCTGCTCACGACGCACGACGATGCGATGAACGTCTACCTAACGGTGTACTGCCGGCGGCTCAATCCCGAGGCGCGCATCCTCACGCGTGTCACGCATGAGCGCAACGTCGAGGCGATCCAGCGTGCCGGTGCAGACTTCGTACTGAGCTACGCATCGTTCGGAGTGCAGACGGTATTCTCGATCGTACAAGGTCGCGAGTTGGTAATGCTGGGCGAAGGCGTTGATCTCTTCTACGTGCCTCTGCCACCGTCGCTCGCCGGTAAGACACTCGCAGATGCCGGGATAGGCGCACGCACCGGCTTGAACGTGATCGGAGTCCAAAAGGACGGGCGGATCGTCACGAATCTGCCAGCTACGCTGAAGCTGGCCAGGGACTCAACGCTCATCGCCATAGGAAGCGCTGAGCAAATGGAACGTTTCGGCTCCGTCCACGACTAGCTGTAGGGGCATTCCTCGAATGCTCGGTTGCCAATCACGGTGGCCCAGCGCGGGTAAACCATGTAGCTGTGTGGCTTGGGCAGGTGGGATTGACGATCGGTCTTGCGCTGATCGAGGAGAGTCTCAGGATGGAGCGCCGCAAAGACCGCCAACTGCACTTGTACCGAATGGCCAGGGACGGAATTGAACCGCCGACACGAGGATTTTCAGTCCCCTGCTCTACCAACTGAGCTACCTGGCCCGGGCGGGGGAATATAATGGGGGCCTGCCCAACGTCCCAGCCCCCCGGGCGGAGGAGAGGGAGGGGAGGGAGCACACCCCTCTCCCTCTTCTCCCTCCTCTTACTCTCTCAGCTCTCCCCCCCCAACAGCCCCATCATACCCCTCCCACTCCTCAGCATCCGGATACTTCTCCCGCACCGACTCAACCACCCGCCGCGCCTTCTCCGGCTCCATCTTCACCAGCCGATAGATCTCCTCGAGCCTGATCGCCGAGTTCACACACACCTGCTCTGACGCGCCCTTTTCTATGTGGCTTTCAAGTAACCGGATCGTGTCGTCAATGGTCGGCCGCAACTCGTCGAGTTGCTCGCCGGCTCCTGCGCCGGAGAGCAGACCAAAGAACCAATCACCCAAGGGTAGGATCACGTGATCCAGCACAAGATCCCATAGCCACCACACGAGCCCGAGCGTGCCGGCCGCCGCGAACCAGCGCGGATCGTCGCGCACCAACAAACCCACAACAAAAAACACCACCGTGCCGGTGGCGAACACGGCGCGCACGACTTTGCTGGCACTGATCGGATTAGATGACCCCAAAGCTGACCTCCCTTACACTCGTCCCTTTCATATCAACGGTCGACCATGCAACATTCACAAATGGACAGTTCGTTTCCACCATGAGTTTGAGGGTTGAACCATGAAACAGTACCAGGTCGTGATAGTCAGGATGTCCGGCAAGGGCCAAGAGGACGAGGACAGCCTCACTGATCTTCTGAACGAACGCACCCGTATGGGATGGAATTACGAGAGTTTGACGCAGCTCGAGAGCGATCGGGTCGCCGTCGTGTTCGAACGAGACACAGAGGCTGCTTGAGGACCCTCATGACCGACTCCCCTCCAGATAGGATCAGCACGGAGAGAGTTTTCGACGGCCGCATAGTGAAAGTCGACCTCGACACCGTGCGCGCACCCGATGGTTCGGAGATGAAACTCGAGATGGTGCGCCATCGCGGCGCCTCGGCAATTGTGCCGCTCTTGTCAGAACCTGACGCCGAGGACCCGAGCGTATTGCTGATCAAGCAGTACCGTTATGCCACGAACGGTACGATCTGGGAGATTCCCGCAGGCGTACTCGATCCGGGCGAGGAGCCAATTGATTGCGCGCGGCGCGAATTGATGGAAGAGGTGGGCGCGGAAGCGGAGAAGATCGAGCACCTTACCACCATATACACAACTCCGGGCTTCACCGACGAACAGATCCACATATTCCTCGCAACCGGCCTCACAATCGGAGACACGGCACACGAGCTCGACGAGTTCATCGAGGTCGAGCCACGCCCGATATCGAAGATTCTGGAGATGATACGCGACGGGGAGCTGATCGATTCCAAGTCGGTTTCCGCCCTCCTCTATGTCGCCGGATTCCGCCTCGGAATGTGAAAAACGTCCCCGTCAGGGGACATCGGACCATCTTTGAGGACACTTGCCGGAATTGCGATTTCTGTTTGTAACATTATACGAGTCAATGACTTACCACCCACCTAGCTGTGTATCGCATCTGGGTACGCTTCCTGCCACTTCGTACCATGCAAACAATTGTCAGCATTTCGCGGAGGATAGCGTAGCGAACCGTTTTCGTCTGAGAGTAGAGGGTGCTAGTGGGCCGGTGGCGGCCAGGTACCCAGGGAGTTGACAGATGCGAGCAGTGATGACAAGTCCGCAAGCGGTGAAGAAAAAAGCCGCCCAGGCCCCGGCGCGTCCGGCATTCCATGACTGGGACGACTCTAGGGTAGTAGCGGAATACCTGGCCGGCAGTATGCGAGCATTCGATGAGTTGGTTGGCAGATATCAGAAGCGGTTGTTGAACTTCATCTACCGCACTATCGGCGACCGCGAACGCGCCGAAGACCTCGTTCAAGAGGTTTTCATACGCGTGCATCGGCACAT
The DNA here is from genome assembly GCA_964518955.1 of uncultured Gemmatimonadaceae bacterium. GTDB lineage: Bacteria > Gemmatimonadota > Gemmatimonadetes > Gemmatimonadales > GWC2-71-9 > JBDGYW01. The sequence goes on from CAZFHS010000012.1 coordinate 34,581, forward strand.
GCAGCGTTTCGACCAGACCAAAAAGTTCTCCACCTGGATCTATACGATCGCCTCGAATCTGGCCAAGAACGAATTGCGTAACCGGAGTCGCAGCCCGTTGGTCTTGTTCCAGACGATCAAGAAGAATTGGGACGAGGACCATCGTCCGCTGCAGTTCGAGGACAAACACCAGCGTCCTGACGACCTGTTCCGGAAGCGGCACCTCAAAGAGCTAGTGCAGCGGGCCGTGAAGAAGCTGCCCGAGCACCACAGAGTAGTGTTCGTACTGCGTGAGCTCGAAGGTAAAACGTACGAAGAGATCGCCGACATCACCGGCTGTAACCTCGGTACGGTGAAGAGCCGCCTGAACAGAGCCCGAAACCGTTTCGCTCAAGTCATAGCACCGGCGTTGAAGTAGGCCCACCGTAGACATCCACCGCGGGCGCAAATCCGGGCTCCGCGGTGGAACCTAATGTGTCCCCTGAAGTATTATTGATCAGGTTGGGCGTGGCTTCTATGAATTGCACTGAATTTCTCGAACTGTATTCCGACTACCGGGACGGGTGTCTCGAAAACGCCGGATTGGCGTGCTCGGTGCGCGAGCACCTTCGCGAATGCGACGCGTGCATGCGTTACGATGCGGCCATGTGCCGCGGAGTGATGGCGCTGCGTTCGACCGGCGAATTGGAACCTTCGAGGAAAGTCGTGGTCCGCAGCATCAGCGTGCTGCCCGATTCGGGAGAAACCGCATCACCGGTGCCGGCCAAGTTCGCCGGCGCTCTGATGGTGGCCGCGGCAATCGCCCTGGTGGTTTGGCCTGCAAACGAAGAACCTTCGATTCCGCCGCCGGTCGCCCAGGCGCAGCCGGCCGCACGCGCTTCGGTCGCAGTATTACCCGAACCCAAGCCGCTGCCGGTCAGGGAAATCGAACCCCCGACGCGTGTGTTTCACGCGCAGCTTCAGCCGCCGCCGGACCAGGCTCCGATCGCGGAGTGGGTTGCTCTGCCTGAGTGATCCGAACCGCACTTTCTAACCTAGAAGCCCTACGATAACTTCCGCCTCGTATGGCGGCATCTCTCGACTTCGACTCTGCATACCGCGCTCTGAAGCGGCAGGAACCCGCACGCGTCTACTATCTGACCGGTGACGAGGAGCTCCTCAAGGAGGAGATCGTCGACCTGATTCTATCTGCCGCCGTCGACCCTGCCAGCCAGGATTTCAATTTCGACGTGCGCACGGCCGGTGAACTCGACGGAGAGGGTTTCCACTCCTTGGTTGAAACCCCTCCGATGTTGGCGGAGCGGCGCGTTGTGGTCGTGAAGAACATCGAGATGTGGCGGAAGAACGCGAAGGTCTGGCAGGTGGTTCACAGCTATCTCGAGCATCCTTCCCCCTCGACAGTCTTGGTGATGACTCACGGTCCGGAACAGAAACCGGTGCGGGAGATCGCGAAGAATTCTGAGCATGTGGCTCTCGAACCCCTCAACCACAAGCGTCAGCTTCGTTGGATAAAGGTCCGCGCCGAACGAGCCGGGTTTGAGCTCGCCGGCGATGCTGCGGAGCATCTGCTGAAGGTAGTGGGTGGCGATCTGTCCATGCTTGCCGCGGAGGTCGACAAACTCTCCGCGATTGCGATAGAAGGGGAGTCGATTGGGGCGAAGGAAGTTGCGGACTTGGTGGGAGTGCGTCACGGTGAGACGCACCAAGACTGGGTCGAGGCCGTTCTGCTGCGCGACACGACTCGGGCAGTCGCTATCTTGCCCGTTGTACTGGCAAGCGCCGGAATATCCGGTGTGCGGTTGGTTGCCACATTGGGAACGGGGCTCATCGGTGTCCGGCTGGCGCGTGCGTATGTGGACGAGGGGAACTCTCCAGCTAGAATCGAGGGTACCATTCGTAAGGCGGTGCAACGGGCAAAGATCGGTTGGATGTTCCGTGACACCAAAGATCCGTACTCGGTTTGGGCGCGAGCTGCTGGGCTCTGGTCGACACGGGAGATAGACGAGGCGGTGCGAGCCGCATACGAATGCGACAAGGCACTCAAGTCAACCACGGTGAGCGACGATCGCGGGGCGATCACGGAGATGTTGCTGAAAATGAGCCGAATCGAGGTGGCTGCATGAAACGCTTGATTCTCACATTGGTGCTTCTCACGAGTCTGGCCTCGGCATTGAGCGCACAGCAAGACTCATTGCTTCAAAACGCGATTCGTCTCGCAACCGAGGGTCAGGCAGACTCGGCGCGGGCTCTGACGAACGCCTGGATAGCCCGACTGACACCATCCGATTCGACATACCCGGAAGCCCTGTATGCGGCAGGTGTTGTTGCCGGCGACACCGAGAGCGCGCTCACATATTTGCGCCGCGTGAGCATCGAGTATGCCCGCTCGGAATGGGCAGACGATGCTCTGTTGCGCATGTCTCAAATGGCTTTTGCCGGAGGGCAGCTCCGATCCGCCATACGGTCGGCAGACAGGATTTTACTCGACTATCCGTTCAGCGAGATCCTGGCGGACGCAGCGCTATGGTCCGGCCGCGCACATCTGGAATTGGGTGAGCGCGACGAAGCGTGCCCCTTGCTGCAACGCGCAATCGAAACCGCCGAAGACAACTTCGAAGTGGAGAATCAGGCGAGGTATTTGCTGCAACGCTGCCCCTCAGGCGACGAGACAGACGAGCAAGACGAAAGAGCGAACCCAACTGCGCAGCGTGGGGGCCAAACCGTCTATTCGGTGCAGGTAGCAGCAGTCCAGTCCGCAGCAGCCGCTGACGAGATGATGCAACGACTGCACAGAGAAGGGTTCGAGCCACACGTCGTTAGGGACGCAGACGGACTTCTCAAGGTGCGCGTGGGAAGGTTCCCGCGCCGAGCTGACGCAGAAGCGTTGCTCGGTGAGCTGCGCAGCAAGATTGGCGGCTCTCCATTCGTAGTTGAGGGATCGTGAGCAAGGACCGTAAAAGCGACTCCGGTGCCGACACACCATTGATGCAGCAGTACCGCGCCATCAAGGCGCAGCATGCGGACGCGATCCTCTTTTTCCGCATGGGCGATTTCTACGAAATGTTCTACGACGACGCAGAGTGCGCCGCACGTGAGCTAGGTATCACCCTCACGAGCAGGAATAGCGGCGGAGCCGCCAGCGTGCCGCTCGCAGGCGTTCCCGTAAAGGCGGCGAGCGATTACCTGAGGCGCCTGGTGGAGTTGGGTCATCGGGTGGCTATATGCGAGCAGGTAGAAGACCCGAAACACGCCAAGGGAGTCGTCAAGCGAGAGGTGGTCGAAACCCTCACTCCCGGCGCCGTGGTTGCACAGGACTGGCTCGACAGTTCTCTCAACAACTTCCTAGTTGCGATTCAGCCGGGCACTCCGAGCGGCTTGGCCGCTCTGGATCTTTCGACAGGTGAGTTCGTGCTCGAGACCGTTGCCGCGGCGGACCTGCAAGCAACCCTAGAGCGCTACGGTCCTCGCGAAATAGTCATTCCTGAGGATTGCGACACGAAATCTCTGCCAGATTCCGTCATGTTCACCACGCGTGACGCCTGGGAATTTGACGCATCACTTGCAGCAGACGATCTCAAGCGGCACTTCCGACTGCATTCTCTCGACGGGCTCGGAATCGACGAAAGCGACAAGCCCGCTCTCAAAGCGTCGGGCGCATTGTTGAAGTACGCTCTGTCACTTCAACCGAGCGGTTTGCCGCAGATCGGATTCCCTTCGGTCAGGCGCGACGGCCGCACGATGCCGCTCGATGCGATGACCACGCGCAACTTGGAGCTCGTGCAGTCGCTGAGGAGCGACAGTCCTGGAGGGACTCTTCTCGAGGTCATCGACAAGACGGTCACTCCCATGGGCAAACGGCTCTTGAGACAGTGGCTCCTCGCCCCGCTCAATGTTGGCGAGCTCATTATCGAACGGCACGATGCCGTTGGCATTCTCGTCGACGACACACGCGGCCGTGAGCGGCTCCGCGACGCTCTCGACGGCGTTCGTGACATGGAGCGGCTTGTTGGTCGTGCTGCGGCGAACCGTGCTTCCCCCCGGGACCTCGGCGCCCTGCGAGACTCTCTAGGCCGACTGCCGGATACGCAGAACTCCCTAGACGGTCTGGGAGACCGAGACAGTAGTTCGATGCTGACGCGTATCGTCGGTGAGTTCGACCTGCACATAGACCTTTCCGATCGGCTGGCTCGCTCTCTGGTCGACAGACCCGGTCCGTCGATCGGCGACGGTGACTCGTTCAGAGCCGGAGTGGACCCCGAACTCGATGAAGCGCGCGAACTCCGAGAAGGTGGGAAACGCTTCATCGCGGAGCTTCAGTCGCGGGAGCGGGAACGCACAGGAATTGCTTCGCTCAAGGTTGGTTACAACAGGGTGTTCGGTTACTACATCGAGGTGACGAAAGCCCGTCAGCATGCGGTGCCCGATGATTACGAGCGGCGCCAGACGTTGACCAACGCTGAGCGGTACGTCACCCCTGAACTCAAGGAGTATGAGGCCAGGGTACTGGGCGCCGAAGAGCAGGTGTTGGCCCGCGAGCGAGCGCTACTCGACGAGCTTTGTGTCGCTACGGCCGAGCGGCTGCCACAGCTCCAACAAACCGCCCGGTTGCTCGCCGAACTCGACGTGCTCGCCAGCTTTGCGGAGACGGCGGTGCGCGAACAGTACGTGCGGCCTACGATCACCGACGACTACACGCTCGACCTCTGCGGGTGCCGCCACCCGGTGGTGGAAAGGATGCTCCCCCCAGGCAAGTTCATTCCCAACGACGTCCACCTCGACGAAGCCGGGAGGGTAGCTTTGCTCACCGGTCCCAACATGGCGGGCAAATCGACCATTCTACGTCAGGTTGGTCTCGCCGCGGTAATGGCGCAGATCGGGTGTTTTGTGCCTGCAACGTCTGCAACCATTGGTGTCACCGACCGCATCTTCACTCGTGTCGGAGCCAGCGACAACCTGGTTGGTGGACAGTCGACATTCATGGTTGAGATGAGCGAGACCAGCGCCATCCTGCACGGCGCCACCAACCGAAGCCTGGTGCTCTTGGACGAAATTGGGCGCGGGACATCGACATTCGACGGCGTGGCTATTGCGTGGGCGGTGACAGAGCACCTGCACGACCGGACGGGCTGCAAGACCATCTTCGCAACTCACTACCACGAACTGACGCAGCTCACGGAAACCTTGCAGCACGCTCGGAATTGGAACGTGGCGGTGAAGGAAGTGGGGGATGACATCGTATTCCTACACCGGCTTCTGGCGGGAGGGTCGGATCGCTCCTATGGGATACACGTAGGACGGCTGGCAGGACTTCCGCGCGAGGTGGTGGATCGTGCCTGGGAGATTCTCTCGCTCCTCGAAGCGGGGCATCACGTCGCCGGTGAGAGCGTGCCGCCACCGCCCGATGCGGCGCAACTTGGACTGTTCAAGCAAGATGAGCATGAGGTATTCCGGGAGCTACGGAAGCTCGACCCGAACACAATGACACCGATCGAAGCACTGAGCCGGTTGGCGGAGCTGAAACGCCGGATGGAGGAAACTTGAATAGAGCAGCCCTTATTGGCCTCGCAACTCTGTCTGCGGCCTGCTGGTCCGGCCAGTCATCTCCGGAAGACGAACAGGCGGCAGACGAAGAGCGTGGCTTTGAAATGCCTGTCGCAACCAATGCAGAGTCGCCCGTGTTCTACCCGGTTGACCTGTTCGAGCAGGAGGTCGAAGGCTCAGTAGTATTGCGGCTCTTCATCACCGAAGACGGCACCATCGTACCCGAATCGACGCAAGTGGCCGAGACGAGCGGCGTACCAGCTCTGGATTCGGCCGCTGTGGCGGGGGTGGTGGAAATGGACTTCGCTCCCGCAAGGAGAAATGGCACTCCGGTTGCCACTCTGTTCCTGCAGCCTGTGCATTTCAGACATCCTGCCCGCTCCGGACTCGGCGACCAGCCGTGAGCGAAAACGGCTATTTCCTGCTCTCTGCTGAGGCGACCTTTTCGGCTGCGCATAGGCTGCCGGGCGCAGGTACCTGCGAGCAACTTCACGGCCACAATTGGCGTGTTCGGCTGACGGTGCGATTGGACGAGGCTTTGCTCGACGGACAAGGCATGGGAATCGATTTCCGGATCCTAGAGGAGATCGTACAGTCATCGGTATCCGAGTTCGATCATGCGTACCTGAACGATCTCGAGCCGTTCATGGAACATCCGCCAACTGCTGAGCTGATTGCACGCGAGGTTTGCCGACGTGCCCAAGCCTTGCTCCAAGACACGGCGCCCTCGGTGAGTATCGCCGAGCTCGAGGCGTGGGAAATGGCGGGTTATCGCACCGTGTATCGCCCAGCATGAGTCGAATAGCTGTAGTCACCGGGGGATCGACCGGCGAACGTGATGTTGCGTTCGCTGGAGCGGCACAGGCCGTAGCCGAACTTCGTTCGGTCGGACATTTCGTGAGCGTTATCGACACCGTCACGGGTGCGCTGGCCGGACAGAGCGAAGCCCAACTGCTCGAACCGGCGGTTGGAAGGCTTCCTCCAACGCCGGAAGAACTTCGAGTGTTTGCCGAACGCGAGAACCTGGCGGAAATAGTTCAGCTGCCCGAGCTTCGGTTGGCCGATGTCGTCTTCCCGATTTTGCACGGGCGTCAGGGTGAGGGCGGCGAGCTACAGTCTCTGCTTGATGACGCCGGCCTGTTTTATGCCGGTTCTGACCCTGCCGGCAGCGCGTTGGCGATGGACAAGAACGCGGCAAAACAGGCTTTTGCGGACGCCGCTATTCCAACGCAACCGTGGTGCATGTGGCCCGCAGATCCAGAAACGATCGAGCGGCTCGGATTCCCTCTCATCGTGAAGCCTTCAAAGGTCGGCTCCTCGGTCGGGCTGTCAGTGGTCCATTCGCACGATGAGATGAGTGCGGCGATAGATGTGGCAACTATCTACGACAACGAGGTGATGCTCGAGCAGTTTCTGCCCGGCAGGGAACTCACGGTTGGCGTGTTGGGTGACCGGGCGTTGGCTGTCGGTGAAATCCTGCCGAAGCACGAGCTATTCGACTACGAGTGCAAATACACGCCTGGTATGACAGATGAGATCTTCCCGGCGGAAATCGACGAAGGGTTGCGCGATCGGCTGCAGATTCAGGCGCTTGCAGCTCATAGAGCGTTGCTACTGAGAGATTTCTCTCGCGTAGACTTCAAGGAAGATGCCGAGGGGGTACCACAATGCCTGGAAGCAAACACGCTTCCCGGTCTTACCGCTACCAGTTTGCTACCGCAATCGGCTGCAGCAGCAGGAATTCCGTTCGGCGACATGCTCGAAGAAATCTGCTCGATGGCCATCGCCAGAGCCCGCATGGGGAACAAAGACTACCCTTGAGGTAGTAGATTGACCCATATGCAGTATCAATCGTCACCGCGTCAATCGCCGTACTCGCTCACGCCGTGGGTCAAGGGACTCATTATGGCCAACGTGGTCGTGTACTTCCTCACGATCACCATCTTCTCCGGCCCACTGGTCACCAACCTGCTGGCGTTTCATCCAAATCAACTAGGATTTCGATTGTGGACGTTTTTGACGTACATGTTTGTCCATGACGGATTCCTCCATCTGCTGTTCAACATGCTGTTGCTCTTCTTCTTCGGTCCTGCCGTCGAAGAGCGCATGCGTGGTTCCGGATTTGGCCTTTTCTACTTCACATGCGGTTTCGGTGGAGCCGCGCTGTCGTATGTCGCGGCGTACTTCTCACCGTCGCTTCCAATAGTCGGTGCCTCTGGCGCGGTGTTGGGAGTAGCTCTCGCATTCGCGATCCACTGGCCAGACGCACCCATCTACATCTTTCCACTCCCGATGCCCATCAAGGTGAAGTGGTTGGTGGGTTTCCTGGTGGTGACGAACCTCTTGATGGCAGGTGCCGGAGCCCAGACCGGAATCGCCTACATGACACACCTCGGGGGTCTGTTGTTCGCCTTCATATACGTGACGTCTGAAGAACGCGTGATGCGGCGGGCGAAAGAGGTGTTCCAACAGCAACGGTCTGCTCACAGAACGCGACCACCCAAACACAGAGAATGGGAGGCGAGCAAAGAACGAGTCGTGGCCGGAAGCACAAAGCAAGAGGAACCAAAGGCGGAACGGGACGAGCGCAGTGTCGCCATCGATCGTTTGCTCGACAAGATCTCACAAACCGGAATGGAAAGCCTCACTCCCGAAGAACGATTGCTCTTGGAAGAGGAAAGCCGCCAGCTTCGCAAGCACTAAAAATTCGGGACTTGTTTGTATCGCTGCACCTTCCCAAATTGGGTGCGGCGTTTCATGCTCATCGACCTCGTTCCCGAATTCCTATCCGCCCTCGAGGCGCCGGATCCAATGGCGGCGTATCGCCGCTACATAGACGATCATCTCCCAGTACTGAAGGCCTACTGGCACAACTACATCATCGACCTCGACAGCCCGCACGCGGAGAGCGTGTTTCAACGAACTATCGATGCCGAACGACGAGACCTGCACGTAATGTTGGAAAACTTCGACGTGGCACGGGCCGCCAACGAAACGATAGAGCGATGTGAGGATCTGTTCGAGATCGACTGCCCGGTGGACGTTTACCTGACCGTCGGTGTGGGTGGTGCCAACGCGGGCGAGCTGGTTGTCGGCGGACGCGGCATCGCGTTTGTCTGTTTGGAGCATTTCACCGGAAGGGCAAACCCCGAGACACTCGGCCTGGGCCTCAAGCCACATCACGTCTCATTGTGGCTCGCACACGAAATTGCCCATGCGGTGCGCTACCTGTCACCCAAGAGCAACAGCGAAATCAAGAAGATCGTTGCCGAAATGGGTGGCTACTACGACTACTGGGAAACGGGAAGCCGCGCTTCATTCCGCGAGTTGATGGCGAACGAGGGACTCGCGGTAGCAGCGGCACGCAAAGCGGCGCCTGGATTCGAGCCGTGGGACTACTTCGGTTATAGGCGCCGTCAGTACCGAAGGCTTCGCGAGCTAGAGGCTTTTCTCACCCACCACCTTGACGCCGAGTTGGACAATAGCGGCCTTGGGTACAGGTTGCGTTACCTGGCGGGTGGAGCGAGCCCGTCTCAACGACTGGTGGGCGGAAAGGTGATTCCCGAACGCGCCGGTTATTATCTGGGCCACCGCATAGTGGAGGCGGCAGTCGCCGAGCTTGGTCTTTCCACGGCACTGCGAACCGATGCTTCAGCGTTCGAGGAATTCGAAGACATCGCGGCCGATCAGACAGCTTGATTCTCTCTGGCAGTGGGTTTTGAGAGGAGAGACGGAAAAGGTTAGCTCACTTCCCCACGCAGAAGGTCGCAAACACCTGGTTCAATACATCTTCCGGAGTCACCACACCTACAACGCTCTCCAATGACGTCACCGCCGCTAGCAGGTGCGTTGCGGCAACCGCAGTCTCAACACCAGAGGCACGCGCGGTCTTGAATTGTCCTACCTCGGCGAGCGCTGTCTCGAGTGCCACGCGATGTCGTGGTCTACTGATCATCGGTTCATCGTTCATCTCGGTGCTGCTTGCCGCAAACATTGCTTCGACGAGTTCAGCGCGGAGTTCGGCGAGCCCGTCGCCAGTGAGCGCCGACACCCCAACACCATCCGGCGATGCCTGATGCCCGAACAAATCGGTCTTAGTCCTGACTATTAAGAACGGCTTACTCGAGTTGTGGATGGCGTCCGGCACTGCGGTCTTCTCTTCAGAGGCTTCGCTGCAGTACAGCACGATGTCTGACTTCGCGAGATATCGATGACTGAACTCTACGCCAATGCGCTCGACAGTCTCGGAGGTATCTCTCAAGCCCGCCGTATCGACGAGCCTGAACGGATAGCCGTCGACGTTGGCCGACGCCTCAATGGCGTCCCGAGTTGTGCCGGGCTTGTCCGTCACAATGGCCCTGTCTGATCCAAGTAGCGCATTGAACAACGTGGACTTCCCCACATTGGGAGCGCCCGCGATCACGCAGAGGGCGCCATCACGCAACCGTTCGCCTGTGGCGGCGGTAGCCAAAAGCCCCGACAACGCATCCGAAACACGTTCGATCGCGGCCTCGATTCTTTTGGGGTCAATCGGCCCGCCGTCTTCTTCCGGAAAGTCGATTTCGTAGCAGCAGAGCGTCTCGAGCTCGAGTACCTGGTCCCTCAGTGTGGCCAGCTTAACAGACAACGACTTATCCAGGTGCCCCAACGCCGCCTTACGTTGAACTGGTGTCGTGGCCGCCACCAGATCGCCAACCGCTTCGGCTTGCAGGAGGTCCAATTTGCCGTTTAGGACAGCGCGTCGGGTAAATTCTCCCGGCAGCGCCTCCCTCGCTCCTGCCTTCAACAGCGCGGCCAGCACCTCGCGTGGCACCAATAGACCGCCGTGGGTGGATATCTCCACCATGTCCTGGCCGGTGTAGGAGTGCGGACCGTCGTAGGATACGTAGACGACTTCGTCGAGGAGTTCGCCGTCGGAGGGACGCACTATCCTCGACCTGTGTGCATGCCTCGCCGGCTGTGTCTCGAACGGATTCAGGACGGACGCGGCCACCTCGTGAGCGCCTCGCCCCGACAACCTGACAACGGCAATCGCCGACTGCCCGAGCGGAGTTGCCGGAGCAGCGATTACATCAGTGAGCATAGAAGAAAGTTATGCGGGGATTACGGATCGGGCTTCGGTTTGTTCTTTTGCAGCTTCCCGGCCCTTGCCAAGCGCTCGCGTGCGATCAACCACTGCTGTGGAAGACTCGCGATGTTGCTCACCGCGTAGTAGAGATTGAGACCAGAAGAGAAGTTCATGAACAGCACCGTGAACATCACGGGCATGAAGTAGACCATCATCTTGGTCTGCGGTGTCGGTGGAATGCCAAGTTGCCCGAGCTTGGATACGCCAAACATCGACAATCCCATCACGATTGGAACGATGTAGAGCGGGTCGGCGCGGGAAAGGTCCGGCAGCCACAGGAACGGAACGCCGCGAAACTCGATCGTTTCTCGGAATACGAAGAAGAGCGCAAACAACACCGGCATCGGGATCAGCATCGGCAAACAGCTGCCTAGCGGATTCACCTGGTGTTCTTTGTAAAGCTTCATCATCTCCTGTTGAAGCTTCTGCGGCTCTTGCTTGTACTTCTCTTGAACCGCCTTGATCTCTGGCTGGATGGCTTGCATCGCCATGCTCGAGCGCATCGCCTTCTGATTGAGCGGCCAGAGCACGACTCGCACGGCCAAGCCAAACAATACGAGCACCCAGCCGTAGGCCAGGTTGAACGACTCGTGCATCCAAACGAGGATGATTGCAACAAACTTGGCGATCGGTTGGATGATCGGCTTCAGGAACCACCCATAGGGGTTCATGTCCTCGAGGTCGTAACCGATGTTGGAGAGCCGTCTGAATTCCTGCGGGCCGAAATACACTGAATGGCTGAACACACCACCCGGAGCGGGCAGCGACAGAACCAGGTCGGCCTCAGTTTCATGTCTGCCTTCGGGCGGCCTGCCAGTCATTACAGCCCCGCCGATACGAGGCTGATTCTCTTCCACAGTCAACACGACCGACGCGAAATAACGCGACTTCATCGCCACCCATTCGAACGGACCTGGCATGACTACTCGCTCGCCAGGGTCCACGTCGCTGAAATCGGTGCGTTCGGGCGACCTATCTTTTGTGACCGTGGCGTAACTCCTGAAGTCCCAATCGCTATCGGCTTCAACGAGGTTCAGCCTTGGTCCGACATTTACCAAAACGAGGCCGGCATCCATCACAATGCCTGAGAAGTCGGCATCGACATCGAACCAGTATTCGTCGGGCGAGAACGTCTGCCGAATGCGGATGGTGGCCGAATTGCGAGTGCCAATCCACACCAACTCTGCCGGTAGGGAGGTGACATCCAGTCGCTCTAGCGACGGTTCGAAATGCCAATCTGCCAGCGAGACGGTATCTCTGCCAAAGACCAGGTCGTAGGTGAAAAACTTGGAGTTCTCGGGTATCAGCTGAGCTGGGCCCGTTTGCCCCTCTGCAAACGTCTGATATCGCTTTGGTGTTGCCGAAACCAGCCGGACTCCACGGCTGGAAAAGACGAACTCATAGAGTTCTGATTCCACTACCACCAGGCGCTCGGCTACGTCTTCGGCCGGCGTGGCCGGCTGTTCGGGAGGCTCCTGAGCCACCGGGGCCGTCTGCGTTATCGTTGGCGCTGAATCGGCCGGTTGGATCTGTGACGTCTGTTGGGCGGTCAACGAATCGGCCGCAGGCACAGAATCCAGAGGCATTGTGGGGCGTTGTGGCGGAAACAGCAATGACGGTACAACCGCCACCAAAAGCATGAGGCCAACTGCAAGGACTATTTTTCGATCCATCAATTACTCACTCTGGAACCGGGTCGTATCCAGCCCGTCGAAATGGGTGGCAGCGCAGTATCCGTCTGAATCCCAGCCAACAACCCTTCAGAGCGCCATGCTTCTCCACCGCCTCTAGAGCGTACGCCGAGCACGTTGGCTGATATCCGCACGGCGATGGAAACGGCGACGACATCAGCCGGTACGCGCCAATCAGCAACATCACTACGCGCTGTGGCCAGCGTGAGATTCTCTGAAGGAATCCAGCCATTGTTCCAGCTCCGCGGCCAGTGTCTCGAACGGGCACCGATACGCCGCCGCCCGAGAGCTGATCACCAGATCGATCGGCGAGAGCGTCGGCAGCAGGCGTCTGCGCGCAATCTCCCGCAGTTGTCGTCTGAGCTTGTTCCGAGCTACCGCTGAGTTGTTGAAACGCGGAACCACCACCCCCAATCGGGGAAAATTCAGCCCGTTCGGAAGCCATGAGATGTGTAGCGTTTTTGTTCGGTGGCGGCGTCCACTTCTGACCACCTTCTGTATGTCTGAGGCTAATGCAAGACGCCGACTCCGAGAGTAATCCTCGGAAGTCAAACCTGTGCGTGTTTTGTAGGCACGCACACAGCTAGCTTCTTGCGGCCCCTCCTGCGGCGCCGGTTCAACACTGCTCGCCCCCACCTCGTTTTCATACGAGCGCGGAACCCATGTTTGTTTTTGCGGCGGCGATTGCGCGGCCGATATGTCGGTTTCATCCTACTCCCTCACTTGCGGCCGTGTAAGCTAGTGGCAGCTTGAATCTAGGGCAAGGTTGACTTTTCCACATCCCAGAGATAACATCGGTCGCCCTTGAGTATAACCCACCACCTAGCAGCCATAGATGGAACTATCAGTCGCAGAAACCTGGCAGCGTTTGGTTGAGGAAGCTCGACACGTCCTCCCCGACGCCACTGTGCGCACCTGGCTCGAGCCGGTAGAACCCATCGCCCTCAGCGAGGGTCGGCTGATCGTGGGTGCGCCGGATCAATTTTCGGTCGAATGGAACGAGTCCAAGCACGCCGCGGTACTGTCTCGAATCGCCCAAGACGTGCTGGATACGCCCCTGGATATCGTATTCCAGGTTCAAGAGGAGCGTACACAGCGTCCTCAGATGGACTTTTTCGTTGCTCCGGCCGGCTCGATCGGGACGTCGGAGAGTTCAGGCTCAACCAGGCCGCTAAACGAACGGTACTCGTTCCGCACGTTCGTAATCGGAAAGTCGAACGAGCTAGCGGCCGCCGCTGCGCACGCGGTTGCGGCAGCCCCTGGACGCACGTACAACCCGCTCTTCATCTATGGTGCTACGGGACTCGGCAAAACACACCTGATGCAGGCGGTGGCGCACGCCGTTCTGGAGCGGAAGCCCGAGAGTCACGTTACTTACATGGGCGCAGAGCAGTTCATCAACGACGTGATCGAGAGCATTCACGGCCGGAAGATGCCCGAATTCCGCAAGAGATACCGCGAAAACATCGACATCTTCCTAGTGGATGACGTCCATTTCCTGGAAGGCAAGGAAATGACGCAGGAGGAGTTCTTCCACACCTTCAACGCTCTTCACGAAGCCGGCAAGCAGATCGTTCTAACCTCAGACCGACCACCCAAGGAAATACCTGGACTCGAATCGCGCCTCGTGAGCCGTTTCGAGTGGGGAATGGTTGCAGATATCGGGCAGCCGGACCTCGAACATCGCATAGCGATTCTCCGCAAAAAGGCGGAGCAGGACCATCTGGAGCTAGCGATCCCAGATGACGTTCTGCGGTTCATTGCCGAACACGTGCGCACCTCGGTCCGTGAATTGGAAGGCTGCATCATCAAGCTGCTGCTGTATGCATCGTTGAAACACCGAGAAATCTCCATCGATCTCGCCCGCGAAGCGCTGGTCGACAAGATCAAACAAGGACTGGCCAGCACAGATTCGTCTCCGGCCGTGCCGAGTGTGGACCGAGTGCAGGAGGTGGTGGCTCGACGGTGGGGGGTCACGCCCGAGGGGCTGCGCTCCAAGGCGAGGACAAAGACGTTGACGGTACCTCGTCAGGTAGCGATGTACCTAGCCCGAGATCTGCTGAGCATGCAGCTGGTAGAAATCGGCCAGGCTTTTGGCGGACGAGATCATTCCACCGTCATTCATAGCCTCGACAAGGTAGAACGTTGTATGAAGGAAGATCGACAGTTCCGAGACCGGGTAGACTTTGCCCGCCAGGAGCTCGTTGCACCATAGATGATTGGCGTGGCTTTCATGTGGACAGCTTTGGGGAGATATGCAACACTCAAAATCTGTCCACCGGCATTCAACATCGCCGACAGAGAACCAACATCAAGTGGAGCAAGTAAACCCCATACTGGCAATTGCTTGCAGAATTTATGAAGATTTCCTCTACTCCTACTACGACTACTCTTAGTATACAAGTAATATAGAAGTAGATATTTCTTATCCACCTGTGGAGAAACGATGAAGTTCACAATCACTCGAGAACGACTCCAGGAAGGCCTCCTCGCCGTCGCAGCGAGCGTACCCGCGAAGACAACACTCCCTGTGTTGTCAAATGTTCTCGTATCCGCTTCGTCCGATGGAGTACAGATATCCGGAACGGATTTGGATATCGCGGTGAGTACCACCGTTCCTGCCGAGGTCGATGAGGAAGGTTCAGTAACTCTTCCCGCGAAAAAGCTCGTAGAGATAGTCCGTGAGCTGCCGAGCGCGGCCATCAGAGTAACAGGTGCCGGTGAGCAGCGCATCAACCTCGAATGCGGTCATTCGAAGTTCAAACTCCTCGGAATTCCGAAAGAGGAATTTCCCAGTTTTCCCGCGGTGGATTTCTCTGAGAGTTGGATGATCACTTCCAGCGACCTTCAGAAACTCATTGGTCATGTTGCGTTCGCCGCATCAACCGAGGAAAGTCGTCCAATTCTGAATGGAGTTCTCTGGGAATTGAGACAGGAACGGATGCGGATGGTCGCGACGAACGGTCACCGGCTGGCGAAGATGGATGTGCCGATCTCGGGTGGAACAGCGTCGGCGGAATTCATAGTGCCGCCCAAAGCCCTGGAGCAGGTCAGGAGACTTTTTGGCCCGTCCGATGAGGTAGCGATTGCGAGAAGCGACAATCACCTCGGATTCCAATGTGGTTCGACGGTTGTGTTCACTCGACTCATTGAAGGACCCTATCCCAATTACGAGCAGGTGATTCCCCGCGAGAACGACAAGAAGGCGATCGTGGGGAAACAGGGGCTGATAGCAGCACTCCGCCGAGTCGGAGTGGTTGCCAGCGACCAAACGCACCGAGTGCGATTGGCCTTTAGCCCAGAGACGCTGGGGTTCTCGGTCAACACACCAGATCTAGGTGAGGCACAGGACGAGATATCGGTTGGATACGATGACGAGCCGTTGGAGATCGGCTTTAACGCCAATTACTTACTCGATATCCTGAAATACATGCCGACCGACGATGTGGTTATGACGCTGAAAGCACCGGAGAGAGCTGCGACCGTAGAGCCTGTCGATTGGGACGATCCTGCCGAATACCTGTGCTTGGTGATGCCGCTACGCTTGCTGGAGTAGTTGAGAACCGACGGGTCTGACGGCGCTCAGCGCCGCCAGGCCGTGAGTGGGTTTGTGGCTATACCGGTCAGGCTCACATTTTCGACCCGCAACGGATCATGCGGGCTCACACCAGCTACAGCAAGGCCACGCCGACGTCCTCCTACAGACACACCGAACGACCACAGAGTGACGCCGAGATCGCTGTCCAGTGTAACCGCTGCCAACCCCGCCACGGGTATTACTCTGCCGAACGAGACGTTAGCCCCAGCACGATAAACCATGTCGTAGCCGGATTCCTCGAACCGGCTAATTGCGATTGTCTCGCCCGTTAGCGTCAGAAAACCTGGCATGAGTGCCCATCCAAGCCCGGCCACGCCTGTGAGCGGAAGGGTGTCGGTTCGGACCTGGGGTTGTCCGATGTTTCGCACCACGACACCGAGTTGCAGTGACGGCAAGACGAGATAGCGAATTCCCGCGTCGAACCCCGTGTCGTTCAGCCCGCTCCTGTAATGGGACACCGACACGCCAACCGTCCAGCCTTGCAGCGCTCTCGCCAGGGCCAGGCGGTAGGTGCTATTCGAGGAGTCGCTCACGAGTCGTTCGCGGTTGTACCCAAACGACAAACCCTGAGAGTTGAAGCCAAACGTGAGTTGCGACAGCCGCAAGTCGGCATCGATGGGGCGCTGCAGCACGAACTCCGCCATCAACGATGCTTCCGGCACGGCGGCTAGTCCGGCGGGGTTCACCCATATGGCCCGGGCGTCATTTGCAGTAGCGGCAAACATGTAGTCCGCCGATCGCGGCGCAAACGATTGTGCAGAAGCGGCGTTGCAGATAAGTGACACCAAGCCGGCAAGTACCGGCATTACGCGGGCGAGTCTCATCGTATCGAGAGCGTGTCTATACGGGTTTGATGGATTGGAATTACCATGTCCAAATCCGTTATGCGAGCCTCACCGTCGGAGGTGTCGGCTGATACCAGGCCCAGATAGCGGCCACCTTCACTCAAGTATTTATGAATGTGGCGACGGCCGTTTCCGTCGATCGTGAAAGCCCGACCGGACTGCGTTCCTGACCCGCTGAAGGTGTAGTTAGTAACAGTGAGTATGTGGAGTGCGCGCTCGCCGGCGTGAAGCGTCCAATCGATTGCGGAATGTTCGGATATCAACCGGATGCTGTTATCCAACCCGTTCACAACCATCTGAGTCTCTACCGTATCGGACCACATATCTCCGGCCTCGGCTCCCCGTGCCGGCAAGATTGGGAAAAACGTCTCCAGCACCCTGTCGGCAAGTTCTTGTGCAAGCCCACCCGACATCTCTCCCCCGGTAAAATCTGTCAATCGGCCGTCTTGGCCCATTGCTGCCCTGAACGTGGTTCCGCGCGCTGAATCTACCTGAGCCTGTGGGATACCGGCGGTGGCCCCGTCGAAGAGCAGCGCCGAATCCAACACCAGGGTGGCCGCGAGGCCGTCTTCCATTGCCTCCACGTCAGTGCGGACGAAATACTCCATTCCGAAATCCGTATCGGTGGGTTGCTCGTCGAAATACTGCGTAGTGCGCCCAAAACTCACACCACGAAAGTTGGCGCCGAATGGCTGGTAGTTTGCGCGCGTGATCGTTACCGGCTCGGTCTTCCCGCCAAAAAGGCCACACCCTGCGGAAAAGGCCCCGACCGAGCCGAGCAAGGCGAGCCTCCAGCAGCGGGTTGAGAACCTCATGGTCCTCCCTCTCGTTCAGTAAGAAGCTCTGCTTTGGTTCGGCCGAACACGGCTACCATGTCTCCCTGGGCGGAGCTCACCTGAAGCAGACGCCATCCTTTGCTCTTCATTTCCGATCTCCACCCAATGAGTTTCTGCCACTCCTCAGGGGATGTACGAAATACCCTCAGGTCGGCTACGCGGTCCCAATCTGGTGGGTAAGGCGTTGGCATTCGGCTCGTTTTCGCTTGGAATACACTGAATGTCGATGCGGGAATCATACGATACGAGGGGGATCGGAGCCAGGGGGAAGGTGGTGGAGCCGTAAGCCGAGTTCTGTTCAGACGTCGGAGACGCCCGGACGGTCATCTGTCTGGGATAGCGGTCGCCCGCTACCTCTGGCGGCCTACCCGCGGCTCAGACGGCCCGGGTCGGGCCTCGCCGCCTATTTGGCCTTGCTCCGACTGGGGGTTACCGTGCCACGCCTGTTGCCAGGTCGCGCGGTGGGCTCTTACCCCACCTTTTCACCCTTACCCGTCACAGGGACGGGCGGTTTGTTTTCTGTGGCCCTTACCGTCGCCTTACAGCGCCCAGGTGTTACCTGGCAGTCTACCCTATGGAGCTCGGACTTTCCTCGACCCGAGAACTTCGAGCCGCGACCGTCACGCCCCACCACCGTCCCCAAAACATAGCGTCCCAATCGTGCGCAATGAAGGCGTCGGGGTGTTGAGACTTCGTGGGCCTCGGTTGACGAAATGTTGAGATCTCGATGTTAGGCTGTGCGGAGTTCAACACCGGGAGTGGAGATGGACTTGTTCGCGACGACGAAAAAGGTTGCCACAGTGGTTGAACCCATACTACGCTCGCAGGTGGACGCCGCTGTCGGAGAGGAATACACGGCCGTTCATGCCGATTCGATGGGCGAGGCACTTCGTGCGGTGAGAGAGGGGCCTGTAAGCACCGTGTTTGTGTCGCCCCGTTGTGTAACGCGCGATGAGCTGCCTCGAGTGGCGACACTCGTCGATGGCTTCCCAGGGGTTTCGACTGTGGCGGTTGTGTCGCGCCATGACCGCACGTCCAGCGAGCGTTTGTTGGAACTGGGAGCCTTCGGAGTGCGAAAAATGGTGGATATCAGTGCGTACGATGGCTGGCGCTACCTTCGCGACCTAGTGTCGCACCCTTCTTCGCCGACCGCAACTAGGATCTTCAAACGCCTCTTCCCGGCCATGGGTCGGCCGACTGAGGATTGTCGTGCCGTATTCGAGGCGTTCGTGCGCTTGGCGCCGGAACTTGGAACAGTTAAAGAGTTCACCAGCCGACTGAGTATTCACCGGAGCACCTTCATCTCACGCTTCCATAGGTCCGGTATCCCCTCACCAAAGCGTTACCTGGTGGCCATACGTTTGCTATACGCCGCTGCGTTTCTCGAGCTTCCTGGGCTCACGCTCACGGACGTGGCTTACAGACTTCAGTTTTCGTCGCCCCAGAGCTTCGGGCGTCATCTGCGCACGGCCTTAGGAAAGACCGCTGGAGAGTTTCGTGTTCGATATCCGTTCGACGTGGCCATTGAGGAGTTTTTAGAGCGATTGATCGTTCCCTTCCGGCAAGAGTTCGGCACCTTTCGTCCGCTCGAAAAAGGGGTGGGATATCTCGGGCAAACAAGGCGAACTTTTGGGAGGGACGGTCAATCCTCGATTTCATGAATTTGGGAATCCGTTGGCTGAATGACGCCGAGCATGGAGGCCTCCCGCTTCAGTCGTTCGGCGATATCTGCGAGCCGCTCGGAAGTGTGATGGAGATCGCTCATGAGTGATGTCTGCTCCGAGACTTCGCTCGTGGCAGTCTGAATTTCGGTATGCCAACGTGCGCTTTCCGACGCCAGCTGAGACATCATGCTGGCAAATGCGCGAGCACCGTCGGCCTGGGCCTGGGCGGATTCCGTCGTTGCCGCTACAAAGTCGGCCGTAGCGGCGGATGCTGCGCGAATATCCGTGAGGGCAGTCCGCGCAGCTCCCGCGATTTGGTTGACCTCATTGATCTTCTCTTCGCTTGCGGTCATCGCCACTGACGCTGCTGCGATACCCGCATTAACCTCGGACACCAAGTCACGTACATCCCGGGCAGACCTCCCAGCCTCCCCCGCCAGAGTCCGCACCTGGTCGGCCACTACCGCAAATTCGTCACCGTGTTCCTCGGCTCGCGCAGCTTCGATAGCGGCGTTCAGGGCAAGCACATGAGTGTGCCGGGCAATCTTAGCTATGGTGATGGCCGAGGTACCGATCTGCCGAGACAAGCCGTTCAACTCCTCGAATATGTGCGCGGCTCTATCTATGTCCGCTTCAATGGCCAACACGGTTTCAATGGCTCTCGAGACCCGGTCGCGCCCGAGCTCGGCAGTTTCTTCGAGTTCATGAACTCTCCCGGTGTTGTCGTTTGCCCGAGAATGGAGGTGCTGCGCTTTCTGAGCTGCGTTCTTGGACTCAGATTCTCCTGTTTCCGCGGACGACTTCAACTCGAGCAAGCCAAAACTCAGCTCCTCTGTCTTAAACTCGACTCGGCGATTCGACTCGATGATCGTCTCAATAGAGTGAGCGAAAGAGTCGCCAAGAGCCGCGACCTCTTCTGCATCGCGCTTTACTACTTCGACAGTCGAGGATATTTGCACCAACAACTCTCTCAGTGATCGTTCCACCTGGCCTAGCGTGTCTCCTGCCTCTCGCGCGGCGGACGGATCGAACGAGCCCGTTCTCATTCGATCAATCAGACTCTGGATGCCAGCGATGCGTTTGAACAAACCGGTGTGGGCCGTCAGAATCGGCGTCACCACACAAAAGAACACCGCTAGCTCGAAGATCAAACGGGAAGACCAACCGTAGGCGCCGGCGGCGGGGCGTGCCAGCAATCCATGCGCCGTAGCAGCAGCGACGAACACGACAGCCGCAGCGGACAATGCAAAAATCCCGAGCGTCCTGCTCGGCCGACGCGCACATGGCATCAGAACCAGAAAGAACCCGGCCATCAGGCCGCCAGGCCCCAGGTAGACGATTGCCAGTCCTATCAGAGATGTGTCGAGCAAACAGAAGGCATAGATCAGCCAGGTTCTATACCACCGTACACTCAACAACCTAATGAGAGACAGGTTGGCTACGACTCCTATCGCGGCAAAGGAGAAAATGAGCCAAGGAGACTGTTCAGAGAGCCCTAGCGCGTTGCCGACCGTCAGCAGCACCGAGCCAATGCATACGATGCCCCAACGCCACCGCACGCCCTTCGTTAGTGTGTCCACATCTGCGAGGCGGGGGAGTTCTTCAGCCATTCTGTTGGGTACCGAGGCCCGGTTCAGTCTTTTGTCCGCCTATCCTTGACGAACGACTTGAGTGAGCCGAACAGCCCCTTCTTGGGCTCTGCGTTGGATCCATCGACGCCTTGCGCCAACTCTTCCGCGAACGCAGTTACTGTGGGTTGTCTGTCGGCCGGTTGCCGTTCCAATCCCCTCATCACGGCAGCCTCGAGATCTAGAGGGAACTTGAGATCTCTGACGGCCTGGTTCAGCGGCGTGGGAGGTTGTGTCAGTAGCTGCTGGAAAACCTCGCGAGGCGATCGCCCAGGATGAGGGAGGACACCTGTGAGCAAGTAGTAGGTGATCTTGGCAACGCTGAAAATGTCCGCCTGCTCGCCGACCAGCTCGCCCGACAACGCCTCCGGTGCCACGTACTGGAGAGTCCCGACAAAGAAGCCCGTTCTGGTCAGTCGGTCTGATGCCGGCTCTTGAGCGTCGCGCGCAATCCCGAAGTCGAGCAGTTTGACGATCTTGGTTTCGGGATCGTAAACCACGTTCTCCGGTTTCAGGTCGCGGTGGATGATTCCCACGGCATGAGCTGCGGCCAAGCCGTGGGTGAGCTGCGTAACGATGTGGACAACCAGTGGCGGCGCGAGTCGTCCTGACCGTTGTGCAAAAGTCGATAGAGGCTCGCCGGTGACCCACTCGAGAGCGAGATAGTACAGTTCATCGTCTTGCCCGTAGTCATACGTGCTGACCACGGATTCGTGTTCCACGCGCGCACCGAACCCCGCCTCACGCAGAAACCGCTTTACAGAAGTTGGATCTTTGCGGAGTCGCTGCTTGAGGAACTTCACTGCACACTGTCCGTGCTCAGCGTGTTTGGCCCGGTATACGGTAGCTGTTCCACCTTCGCCCACGAGTTCATCCAACTCGTAGCCGGCAATGGTGCGACCTGCGAAATTTTCTGTGGTCATTGAGCTGGCGAAAGTAACAGTCGTTTGCCGCACCCGGCAAGTCGTGGTGTAGATTGGGTGAATCACGACAGCCTGCAACCGAACAGGGAGATTGTTCTGCGATGATCGTTGCACTGAAGCGTCGGCGGACCATAGTGTTGGCAGTCACTGGGGCGACACTTCTAGTCGCAACTACGGTCGCTGCGCAGAATGACACCGAACTGGGACCCGAAACAGCACTGTGGCAAGAGGCAGTTGTCTTGAGAGACCGAATGAGCGAGGAAACGGTCGACCAGCAGGTTGCGCTCAGGGCCGCGGCGCTGGAAGTCGCTATCGGCATGCCCAGGCGCGCTCTGGCAGTGCTGGAGCACCATGCAGGACCGGATTCGCTTTGGGGCGCGTTTGGATTCAGAGTCCGTGGTGAGGCGGAGTACGCAGTCGGCCGCTTCGAACCCGCGGCACGAGCGTTCGTACGTGCTGCTGAGTTGTCGGATTCGGCTGATAGCGCAGTTCTCGCGACTAGAGCGGGAGTCGCATTCGAGGCCGGCGGTTTCAACGAAGCCGCACTGACCCAATACACAATTGGGGCCGAGCGTTCGCCGCGCTTGGCTGGTTGGCTCGCAATACGTCAAGCATCGGTGAGTGACGACACAGCAATTGCAGTGCAGTTGCTCGCGAACGCGGCACCGGAGGCGATGACTCTCGCTACGCGTACCCGTGGAGCCGTTTACGTTCGGGCTGGCGACACGACCAGCGCGGTTGCGTCTTTCGAACTGGGCGGGCACCTGGGCAGGGCTGCCGAGCTAGCACTGGCTTCGGGCGATAGCACCACGGCTAGGCGCCTTGCGTACCAGGCGGTCGTGGATGACGATACCTCTCTGGTGCGCATGGGCGTGAATATCGCCGACAACGTCCTCCGTCCTCGCGCGCCAACCGATTTCCTGGCACTCGCCGGGGCATTCAGCAAACTACGATCCCCGCGAGAGGCGGCGGAGTTCGCGGCAGGCGCAGTTTCGGCCGGAGACTCCTCGCCCGAGACGCAGTTGTATCTGGGAGAGTTGTTGTTCGCGGCCAGGTCGCGACGGAGTGCTTTGGCGGCTTACGCGCGCGGGGCGAGCATGGAAGGCGATGCTGCACGGGAAGCGGCATTCTGGGAAGGTCGCACCCTGCTGTTGCTCGGGCGTGTGAACGAAGGCATGGCCAAGCTGGAGAGTTTCGTTAAGAGCTTTCCAGACCATGATGCGGTGCCACGGGCGTTGTACGGCATGGCGGATCGCCGTCGTCGCGAACGTCGCTACGGTGATTCGGACAGTTTGAACCAAATCGTCGCGGAACGTTGGCCGCGCCACCGGTATGCTTCGTCGGCGCGGATGGATCTTGCAGCCGATGCGCTGGCGCGCGGCGATACGGCAGCGGCGGTCGAATGGTACCGGAGGGAAATCGAGGTCAGGGGAGCCCAAAGAAACGTCGCCCAATACCGGTTGGGTGGGATAAGGGCGGCGGCTGGAGACACCGTGGCGGCCAGGGCCATATGGGCTGCGCTGGCCCGTGCAGATTCACTTGGATATTACGGAATGGTTGGCAGGACCGCGGCTTCAATGCCGCCTTTGAATCTGGAGCCCGCAGTAATTCCTCCATCGTCAGGGAAAACACTGGACGACTTGACTACTCTCGACTTCCTGCAAGCGGCCTATCTGAAAGAAGAGCTCGATCTATTCCTCAATTCGCTCAAAGAGGGTCGTTCGCGGTCGCCGTCAGAATTGCTGGAGCTGGCGGAAGGACTCATCGAGAGGAACTTCGTGCTGGAGGGAATTCACCTCGGATGGTTGGCTTCGAGATCGTACACGCTCAACCACCCACGTGTATTGCGCATAGTGTTCCCGTTCCCGTTACGCGAATTGATTGAACGGAAGGCCAGAGAACTAGAACTCGATCCCTACCTGCTCGCCGCGTTAATAAGACAAGAGTCGGCATTTACTCCGGGTGCCGTCTCGAGGGCAGGTGCACATGGCTTGATGCAACTGATGCCTCCTACCGTACGTGAGGTAGCGAGAAGAGTGGGAGCGGACTGGGACGAAGGGCTCTTGACTGTCGCCGATGCGAATCTTCACCTCGGCGCCACACACCTTGCAGGACTTCTACGGCACTACGACAACAGCGTGGTGCCTACGTTGGCCGCATACAACGCCGGCGGCACGCCGGTCAGGCGCTGGCTACGGGCCTTCGGTGGCGAGGACCAGGTGGAATTCATCAACAGAGTTCCATACGTGGAAACGAGGGGTTACCTGAGAACCGTTCTCAGGAACGTGGCTCTGTACAAAGCGCTGTACCCGGTGCGAGCTCCGTGAACGGACCGGCCCTCAGGCGACTCATTCACGCAAGTTCGGCCCTGGTACTGCTGTTGGCACATTTTGGGTCTGTAGATCTGTTTCGATACACACTGGCAGCCGGTGCGTTGCTGGCATTGGTATTGGATTCATTGCGACTGACCAGGCCGGCGTTTGGCGTATTTCTCGGAACGTTTTTGCCGGTGTTTCGAGTATCGGAGGCGAAGAAGCTGAGTGGGGCTACGTGGTTGAGTCTTGGCTACGCCGCCGCCGCTTGGTTCCCGCTCCCTGCTGCTACGGCGGGCGTGCTCGTAGGCGCGCTCGCAGATCCGGCTGCGTCGCTGGCAGGTTCTAAAGTCGCGCGTCAGGGAGTGCAGAAGACTTGGGTTGGTAGCGTGGCTGCAGCAGTCACTGCGGCATTGGTGATACTGCTGGCCGGGTTTGCGATACCCGCGGCTGTCTGCGGCGCTCTGGCAGCTATGGCGCTGGAGCGCTGGAGCTCACCGCTCAACGACAACCTCGTGGTGGCCCCCGGTGTGGCACTAGTGGTCTGGCTTCTGCTTTGATCTCTGCGCGATGGCACTAGGTGTTCCGACATCAACTATCTTCCGAACATGACTGGTGAACCTTCTGCCCGGCTCTTTCTGATCGATGGTTATGCGCTGATCTATCGCGCTTTCTTTGCGATGATCAACCGACCATTGCGCACAAACAAAGGAGAGAACACCTCTGCGGTGTGGGGTGTAGCGAACTTCCTCCATCGCCTCCTGGAGCGACACAAACCGACGTACATCGCCTGGGTGCACGATGCCGGCACCTCTTTCCGAACGGACACGTACCCTGAGTACAAAGCGACTCGGGAAAAACTCGACGAAGAACTTCAACAGGACTTCGACAGGTCGGTAGAACGAATCGAAACGCTGCTGCAAGCGTTCGAGATCCCATTGGTGGTCGTGGAAGGGTACGAAGCGGACGACGTGATTGGCACACTTGCTACCCAGTCAGCCGCAATGGGACTGGAAGCGGTGATCGTTTCCGGTGACAAGGATTTCTACCAGCTGATTTCCGAAAACATCGTTTTGTTGAATCCGGGGCGCGGAGGACCGTCACCGGTTGACGAAAAGTTGGTGGATGCTTCGAATGCTTCCGAGAGATTGGGTGTCGTCCCTGAGCGTGTAATCGACTATCTGGCGTTAGTCGGCGACTCGTCCGACAATGTGCCAGGCGTGAAGGGCATAGGTGACAAGACCGCCAGGACGTTGATAGAGCAATTTGGTGACCTCGATACGATTCTCTCGCGGGCTGAAGAGGTGAAAGGAAAGAGAGCGCGAGAGGGACTGTTGGAGTACGCTGACGAGGCCCGCCTGAGTCGACACCTGGTGACAATTCAACGAGATGTGCCGGTGACGCTCGACCTAGAGGCATGCAAGGTGGGGTCACCTAACAACCGTTCTCTGGCGCACTTCTACGGTGAACTGGAGTTTCGTTCACTGGCCGAGAAAGTGGCTGCGGACGAACAACCAGTGCTCGCCGCGGACCCAAGAACAGAGGCGCCGCCGCCCGGCCAAGATCCGATTCTCGTCGAAGACCCCACGGATATCCCGGGCATCGTTGACGAGGTCCGCGACGCAGGATTGGTGGCGCTGATCACCAAGGGACATGGAAAAAGCAATCGCAGTCGCAGGATTGTGGGCATTACGCTCGCTGTCGATACAGGAGCTGCGTGGTATTTCCCTCTGGACCACTCGCCGCCCGACGGCGAACTCGTAGCACACGAAGCGACCAAGAACCTCCCTGATCTTCGTGCCGAAGAACTAGGGCCGCTGCTCAGTTTGTTGCAGGATGGGGCTATTCCCAAGGTCGGCCACGACATCAAGCGCGATGCACTTCTGTTGCGGAATGCCGGCGTCGAGCTCGAGGGCGTGAAATTGGACACAATGTTGGCCAGCTTCGTGCTCGAACCGGGGCGTCGATCTCATGCTCTTGCAGAGATCGCGTTGGAGTATTTGGATGTCAGGCTGCAGCCGGTTTCTGAGCTCACGGGCAAAGGCAAGTCGGAGCGACCCTTTTCCGAAGTCGAATCGAAGGACGCTGCTGCTCTCTGCTGCGAAGAGGCACGTGCGGTTCTCCAACTGTGTTCGTTTTTCGATAACAAGCTGGAAGACTCCGCCGCGCGCAGGTTGGTGGATGAAATAGAGATGCCACTGACGGCAGTACTCGTCGATATGGAATGGCGAGGCATCACGATCGATTCGCCAAAACTGCTGGGCCTTGCCAACCGGTTCAGCCGCGAACTCGACGACCTGCGGGCCGCTATCTTCGCCGCAGCGGGAACCGAATTCAACATCAACAGCACCCCCCAGCTACGGCACATCCTCTTCGAGAAACTGCAATTGCCGGTGATCAAGAAAACGAAAACCGGTGCATCTACTGACGCAGAGGTTCTCGGCCAATTGGCAGGGATGGGGTTCGACGTACCGCAACTCCTGCTAGAGTACCGGGAGTTGACGAAACTAAAGTCGACATACGTGGACGTTCTGCCTGCGAGCGTAAACACTTCTACGGGACGTGTACACACCACCTTCAACCAGACGGGAGCCGCGACCGGCAGGCTCTCATCATCGGATCCTAACTTGCAGAACATCCCGGTCAGGACCTCTCGTGGAGAGTTGATCAGAGAGTGTTTCGTGCCTGCCGAGGGAAGCAAGTTCATAGTGGCTGATTACTCGCAAGTCGAGCTACGTGTGCTGGCGCACTTGTCCCACGACACCGCATTCATCGATGCGTTTCGGAGAGGCGGCGACATTCATCGGGAGACGGCAGCTGTGATCTTCGAGGTGCCGGTCGACGAAGTGACTTCGGAAATGCGCGCGCGCGCCAAAACGATCAACTTTGCCACGATTTATGGCCAGGGAGCATTCTCACTGGCCCGCCAGCTGGATATTCCGCAGGATGACGCGAGGGAGTTCATCGACCTCTACTTCGAACGGTTTTCCGGAGTGAGGAAATTCCTCGACGATACGATCGACGGTGCTAAACGGCTCGGCTTTGTGGAAACGCTTTTTGGAAGACGCAGGTACATCCCGGAACTCAACAACAAGAATTTCAACATACGTGCGTTCGGAGAGCGCACAGCCATGAACTCACCTGTTCAAGGCTCCGCGGCCGACATCATCAAGATTGCGATGACGAATCTGAATCTCGCTCTGAAAAAGTGCAGTTTCGAAGCAACGATGTTGCTTCAAGTCCACGACGAACTCGTATTGGAAGCGCCAACGGTGGAGCTCGAACGGGTAAGCGAGATGGTGCGGGAGAAGATGGAGGGAGCAGCATCATTGGATGTGCCTTTGGTTGTCGACATTGGAGTGGGCGACAATTGGCTGAACGCGAAATGCTGATGAGGTTGCTGACGTGGCCTGAGTATTGCATTTTTTCTATATCGAAGACTGGGCAATGACCGGCTGCGAGAGGAATTCATGCTGAACCGTAGAGGCATGACATTCGTTGAACTGCTGCTCGTATTCACGATCATCGGATTGCTTGCGGTGATCGCGATGCCGAGGCTGAAGCATGTGAAAGACCGAGCTTTGATCGCGACCATGAAACGTGATTTGCGCACCTTCGCAATGCATCAAGAATCCCACTACTACGACCGTGCATCCTATACCGACGATGTGAGTGCGTTGCAGGCTGCGGGATATTCTCCGAGTCGGGATGTTACGATCTCGGTAAATGAGGCGACCATTCTGGGCTGGTCGGCGACTGCAGACCATGCCGCGAGCACGGTTGAGTGCTACTTGTTCGTTGGGGATGCTTCGCCGCTCGGAACAGCGACGGAAGAGGGCAGCTTGGAGTGTACTTAACTCCTCCTCACGCCCGGCCACCAATTCCAACTGCCCGCGATATGCATGATGGCCGGGACTAGGACCATCCTGATCAACGTCGCGTCGAGAAATACGGCAACCGCCAGACCAAACCCCAGCTGCTGGGCCGCAAGTACTCGTGAGAAGCTGAACACCCCGAATACCACGATCATGATTGCCGCGGCGCTGGTAATGACAGACGCCGTTGCGGTGAGTCCCTGCATGGTGGCCTGGTCGTTCTGACCAGACCGGTCGAACGCCTCCTTGATGCGTGACAACAGAAAGACCTCGTAGTCCATACTCAAACCGAAGACGATTGCAAACACGAGCACAGGAACCGCGACGTATACTGCTTCTGTAGGTCCGTCGAGGCCGAACAGTCCTCCGCCAACGCCATTTTGAAACACCAAGACGGTGATCCCGAATGCGCCTGCGACCGAGAGACAGTTCATGATCACCGCCTTGATGGGAACCAAAACCGATCTGAACGCGATGAACAACATCACTGCCGTGGTGATGAGCACCAGGGCAATCACCAACGGGAACTGGCCGAGGAGTTCGTCCTGAAGGTCGACGCTGGATGCGGCAAACCCGCCCACCGCAATGTCTAACGAATCCAAACTTTCCATACCACCATGGACGAGAGAGCGAATCGATCGAGCCACATCCATTGAGCTCGTGAACGATGTGGTGTCGGCCAAGATAACGTCCATCAGTGTGGTGCGAGCATCAGTGGAGAGGTACGCCGAGTAGAATTCGGGCGAACGCGCACGCGCGGATTCCACGTTTCCGTAGAGCATGGTGTATCCGAGCGCCGACATGCCGGGCCGTATATCCACGACGCTCCGCACCTCGGCCACGTGTGGGTCCGACCTGATCGAATCGGATAGCCGCATCAACGAGCGTACATACCGCGACCCGACTATGCGCTCTCCATCGGGTGCTTGTAGAACGATTCGCACCGGCTGCAGAGTGCCCCGGGCTCCCATCTGCTCCAGCGTTTCTACCCCGTCCGTAGATTCGGTGTTGGCAGGAAACCAATTCGAACGCGGCAGCCCGACTTTGATTTGTGCCAGAGGCCAAGTTATCAGAGCGATGGTGAAGCCGCCCAGTAATAGAGCCCGCCATGGATGACGTCCGAGCCACCGGGCCCATCGCTCCCACCCTGCAGGCGCATGGTACCACGCCAATCTGCGGGCGAGCCAACGCGGCTTGTCGATAGCACGTCCCATCAGGGAGAGCAGAGCCGGAAGAAATGTCACCGAAAGCAAAACGGCGGCTGTCACAACGAACAGTCCGCCGATTCCCACAGATCTCGTTTCCGTTGTCGGAGTGATCAGCAACGATGCGAATCCGACAGCCACGGTCAGTCCACTCGTCACCACTGCTCGCCCTGCCGTAGTTATCGTCCGCGCCGCCGCTGCCCGCGCACCGCGCCCTCTGTTCAACTCTTCCCTGAAGCGGGTCACGATGAGAAGGGAATAGTCGATACCCACCGCGAGGCCGACCATCGAGACAATCGTGAGTACAAAGACAGACATCGGGTGGAACCCGGCCGCGACGTTGACGAGCGCGAGGGCACAGGTTATAGCGAAGACTCCCACCACGAGTGGCAGAACTGCCGCTACTAATGCCCCAAATGCGAGTATTAGGATGATGCCGGATACCGGCAGGGATTTGCGCTCGCCGGATCTCACATCTTCGGTGCTTACCGTGCGCACATCGTAGTCGAGCGCCGGGCCGCCGGTAACATCGACTTCGAATTCACTTCCGGTTGGGAATGCCGCAACCGCTCCGTGCACCGCCAGCCTGAAGCCAGGCACTTCCGGGGTTGGATCGTGCAGCGAATCGGCTCGAGCGGCGGCGATGATCAAGGTCGTTAGCCTGTCAGTGCTGACCAGACTCGAATCCGGAGTGTCGAGATACGAAACGACTCTCGTGATGTACGATTCCGCCTCGGCCACAGTGGAAATAGCCTCGAGCAAATCTCGCGTTCGAGGGCTATCGATCGGAACGGGAGCGCGAACCGTTATTACGAAGAAATGGGAGACAGGCTGCGGAAACGCCTCTTGAATGAGTCGTGTAGCGCGCTGCGCTTCGGAGTGGGAGAGCACTCCCCCCTCGACCTGAACCACATCGTCCACGTTTGCCGCACGAGGCAAAGCAAACGCAGCCACCACGACCCAAAACAGCAGGACGAAGGAGCGGAATCGAATGATAGAGCGCGCTGGAAGTGGAATCACGCCGATCTCAGCCGCTGCTCGGCGCGGGCGTTTCTTACCCAGTTGTGGATGGAACCCTCCGGTCTACCGCTGTAATCGACGATTTCCTGACTTGCAGGGCCTGTATGATAGGCGGGGGGGGCTCAGGATGCCAGGCGTGATCTCTGGTGGCGCGAAATTCCGGCACCTAGCGATATTGCGGACATGAGAATCTCGAGCACCGTAGCTGTTGCGGTTGTCGCGGTAGCAGCAATGCTGTTCGCGCTCAGCCGTAGCGGCAATGAGGCGGATGGAGACGCAAACTCGACGCAAACCGGAGCAGAAGCCTCATCGGCAAGTCTTGACAGCATCTCATCTCTACGGGCGGCCGTTCGAAAACGCATTTCGGAATCGAACACCTATCTGGGGCATGCGTTGGCTGAGGATGACTCCGTGTTGAGGCGTTGGGAAGATCGAACAGTTCGCATGTTGACGGTTCACATCGGGTCGAATGCCACGGGGAGTGAGCACACCGGCTTGGACGCGTCGGCCCGGAGGGCGTTCAGCAGGTGGGAGCGAGTGGGGGCGATACCGGTGGCCTTTCGCACCGTGCGCGATTCTGCAAATGCAGAGGTCCACGTTCACTGGATCCGTTCGTTCCCAGTCAACCGCAGCGGTCAGGCTGAAGTGTTTTGGGACGAAAACGGGTGGATACGGAAGGCGACGCTGACTTTGGCAACACGCGACCTTCACGGACGAGTTGTGCCGGCGAGCATGTTGTACACCGTGGCTCTGCACGAGATAGGGCACCTGTTGGGGCTAGGCCACTCGGATGATCCGAGTGACCTGATGTATCCGGTGACGACGGTGAGTGATTTGACCGGGCGCGATCGACGTTCGGCTCGGCTCCTTTACGCTCTCCCGGCCGGTTCGGTCAGAGATCCCTGAGGCTACCAATAGATTCGCGCGTCCAGCCCACGCGCGATCAAGTACGCATACTCCGCGTATCGTTGAAGCCCCGCGAATGGAAAATCTGCCGTCCATTCGTCCTGCGGGTCGTGATAGTACCGCCACCTGTGACGTAGCGCATCAGAACTGTCAGGGCTCAGCCCTTCGTAAGCTCCTGGCCCGGGTTTGACAAACACCCCGGGAATTCCTTCCCGCACAAACGGGTAGTAATCGGAGTTTGCCGTGGCCGGTGAAGTCGTAACCTGCCAACCACGTGCCCGTGCTATTTCGAGTGCTAGTCCGCCGAGGCCGGTCGAATCAACCCCTGACAAGCTCCAATTCACCAGCAGCCCCGGAGGTGCGCCGGCGTCAATGTTGATGACTGCCTTGGTTTGCTCGAGTGGCCAGTAAGGGTGCGACACGTAGTAGTCGGACCCCAGCAGTCCTCGCTCCTCGCCCACAAGAAACAAAAACAGCATTGAATGGCGTGACGGATGATCTATGTCGAAGGCCATGGCTCGAGCGATACCCAGCAACATGGCCACGCCTGCCGCGTTGTCGGCGAAACCGTTGTACAAAGCGTCTCCCGCCGTGTCGCCTGGCTCGACGATGCCCAAATGGTCGTAGTGCGCGGTGAAGGCGATGACAGTGTCCGCCACCGGTGTCTCCGATCCTGGAAGCAGGCAAACCACATTTTGAGCAATCACCGATCTTCGTGACTGATTGATTTCGAAAGCGACTTCCAATCCCAATGGGCCAAGCGGCACATCGTTGCCCTGGAGAGCGCCTGCCACCAACGTTGCAGACAGGCGGGGACCTGCCAAAACCGACGGCAAGGACGGGATGAAGGAAGACACTACGGTAGTGTCCTCATGATACATCCGTGTGGGGCCGCGGCTGCCACGGTACATGCTGTAAACGCGTTCATCGGGCAATAAATGGATTACGCCCACCGCTCCTCGTTCCCTCAGCCTGTCGACGGCATCCGTTGTGATGCGCGGGCCCATTGCTACAGCCACTGCCCCCTCCATGTCCACTCCTTCGAGTTGCGTGGCTTCGATTCCTGAAGCGAGACCCACGTATACGGCTGAGCCTCGAAATGCAGTCAGGGTGGTTCTTGCACCGACATTAGGTGTGAAGTCGGACGGGTATTCGAACTGCGCCTGCCTGCCGAGACGGGTCAACGTGAGTTTCGTGCCGTGCTCAATGGTGGCTTCTTCCAGCGCAACTGGTTGTGCAAATGTGCTACCCGCGGGAACGAGGCCCAGTTCTTTGCATTCGCTCATGATGTAAGCTGCGGCCAAATCCGCGCCGTCAGTACCAGTCGCGCGGCCCTCGAGCAGGTCGTGAGCCAAAAAGTATGTCTGGGCTCTCATGCTCAATGTGTCTATCGGCAGCTGAGCCCAGGTCGGATGGGCTAGAGCAGCGACCAATAAGGCGGTGGCCTGGGTGCAATTGAGGTTTCGCATGGCACTCCCAATCCAGCGTGATAGTACATTTGATCCGGGATCATTAGAATAAACGCACGGAAACTCAGATGCTGCTACTTGCTACGATTGCACTCATGGTTCAGACCGGTCCGGTCGCCCAAATCGACAACGCCATTGTCGACGGCATCGAGGCCGGATCGTATCCTGGGGCAGTGGTGGTCGTGGGGACACGGGACATCATCCTCCACGCAAAGGGTTACGGGCATTTCTCGTGGTCGAGTGAGAGTCGAGTCCCCGAGGTAGACAGCACCGTCTGGGACCTCGCCTCTCTAACGAAAGTGGTTGCCACCACTCCATCGATCATGCGCCTGGTCGATCAGGGGAGGTTGAACCTCGACAGCCCGGTTCAAGCCTATCTACCAGGATTCGTTGGAGAGAACAAAGAGGTGGTGACTGTCCGCAACTTGCTCGAACATAGATCTGGTCTGCGTGCCTTCTTGCCTTTGAACGATAGAGCTGAAACCGCAGAGGAGGCCAAACAGCTCGTGTTGACCGAGCCGCTGCGATGGGCACCGCGCTCGCGGGTGGAATACAGCGACCTGAACGCTATGCTGCTCGGTTGGGTAGTCGAAAGCGTTTCAGGTATGTCGTTGGATGAGTTTTCGGAGACACATGTCTTCGCCGAGCTGGGCATGACGGAGACCAGATTCCGTCCGCCGAGGTCCATACGGCCTCGCATGGCGCCCGTGGGTCTTTGGAGAGGTCATGTCATTGCAGGGGAACTCCACGACCAGAACGCCGTCCGTTTGGGAGAAGTGTCGGGACATGCCGGGTTATACAGCACTGGATCTGACCTCGTTCGGTATGCACAGCTCTATTTGTCGGAGGGCCGCGACTCCCAGGGTCGCCAGTTCTTTCCCGTTGAGATCGTGACGGAGTTCATCGACAGGGGCCCGGGCAATCGTGCGTTGGGTTGGGAAGTACGGGATACCACTGACGAAGCAAATACGGGGACGCTGTTGTCGGAAAGGTCGTTTGGGCACGGTGGTTATACCGGCACCTCGATCTGGATCGACCCAGAACGCGACCTCTTCGTAATCATCCTGACCAACCGCGTCTTTGCTCCGAGGACCAGACGCTCTATAACGGTTTTGAAAGGTGTTCGGGCTCGAGTGGCCGACGCCGCAGTGAGCCTTCGTTCGGTAGCTTGTTCCTCGGTGTTTCTGGCGGCGAAGACTAGGCGGTGGTGCTAATACGGCCCTGATTACGACTTGGGGGTTTTTACTGCCTCGAGTATTTCGCTTACTCCCAGCACAGATCTCTGCCATCGCCGCAATTCCGTAACGGCCTCGAGTTGTCCGGGTTCATCGGGCGCGGAGCGAGCCACAGCCTGCAACGTACCATTCGGGCAGAGCAATCCAGGCTCCATGTCAACCTCCTTGGCTCTGCTGTTGCGAAGTACCTTCAGACGCTCCAACCTCTGATCGTATGAGTGATCGGACTCCGGCCGAGCTACTTTGCGCAGCTTTGGCAGGTCCTTGCCCGGGATAGCCATACCGTTTGCCACTGCTTCCAGGAGCTCCGCGCCATAGCGTTTTGCCGCGGAAGTCGGCACACCTTGTGTTCCGGACAGCCGCTTGAGATTTTTTGGAGCGGCGCGAGCAAGGCTCAGTAATGCGGAGTTGCCGAGAATGCGAAACGGAGCTCTGTCGAGCGACTCCGCCGTGGCTTCTCGCCACGCGTGAAGTTCTTTGAGAACAGCAAGTGAACGACGCGGAAGAGCCTTCGCACCTTTGATGCGCATGTATGCGTTCTCTTCATCAGCAGGGGGATTCCAACGCCGGTTCTCCAGCAACGAAAACTCTTCTTCGGCCCATTCTAGGCGCCCCATGTGCTTCAGTCGATCCCTAAGGCGGTCTCGGAGAGGAAGCAAATACCGGGTATCGTCAGCGGCATATGCGGTCATCTCCGAAGGAAGCGGCCGCTGAGACCAATCGGCGCGTTGAAACTTCTTGTTGACCGTTACTTGAAAGTACTTGGCGAGTAGTGCGCCAAGCCCTACAGACTCCTCGCCAGCCAACTGAGCGGCAATCCTGGTGTCGAATACGCTGCTGGCGGTGAAACCGTAGTCGCGATTCAAGATGCGCAGATCGTAGTCAGCGTCGTGAAACACCACTTCCACGGTGGGGTCGGCCAGAAGCCCACCAATTGGATTCAGATCGTCAACTGCAAGGGGGTCGACGAGCGCCAACTCGCTGTCGCTGGCCACCTGTACCAGATACACTCTGTCGACATAGCGATGGAATGATGCTGCCTCTGTGTCGATCGCCAGTCGGGGTCGAGTGGCTAGTTTCGCAGCGAGTGCAGACAACGCCGCGGCGTCCGCGACCATCTGCGGTGGGTTGTTCCTAGGTCTTTGGGGCTTTGCCACAACCGAAACATCGCATGGAACGGAGCGATCGGAAAGCCGCTGTTCTGGTCGGGTCCCCGCGATTTAACTCCGGGCGGCCCAAGGACGCTCGGCGGGCATGTAGAAAACAGTAGCCAGTAATGTGGAAGAATTCGTAAAGTATTGAAAACAGATGACTTACAAAAGCGCCCAAAACGCCATTAACGCGTCAGCGTAACGTCATCGACGTGACAGTAGGGTTGTTCTTAAACGGCCCCTGTTACCGGTGGAAGCTATTGGGGTAAGCGTTTTAATCAGTTGTCCGGCGACGCTCGGTACCCTTAAGTTCCGTCGGCACAACACTGGATAGGCAACGTGAGTCCTGTACCCTCGGTAAAACTCCTCGTATATCCGGACGACTGTGATTCGTTCGGGCACGTCAATCAGGCGACCTTTCTGCGCCTCTTCGAACACTCACGTTGGCAGGCGGTGGCCGACGGCCTCGGTATCGATGTATTCGATGGCGAAGACGCTTGGCCGGCGGTTCGCAAGACGACAATCGAATACTATGCTAGCGCGTTTCCTGGTGACGTGCTCAGGTTCGATACAGTTCTCACTCAACTTGGCCGTACCAGCTTCACGATGCATCAGACGGCCAGCCGTGATGTGGATGACACTATTGTGGCTGAGGCCGATTTCGTTTTCGTTTGTGTGACGCGAGACGGAAAGCCTACTCCCGTTCCGGAAAAAGTTGCCCGGTTTCTGGGTGCGCGACCGTCGTTAAGACCCAGCGCGATTCAGAACCTCGCAGTCAGGGGTGTGGCGACGGGGCTCGACGTGCTCGGTAACGGTGATGCCGTGGTGTTCGTTCATGGCTTTCCGCTCGACCGCACGATGTGGCGTGAGATTACAGGGACACTGACCGGCTGGAAAAGAGTGTCTCCCGACCTCCGCGGGCTTGGAGCTAGCGACATTCCCTCAACTGGATGCTCGATGGCGGAGTACTCCGACGATCTAGCCGCCTTGCTCGACCAGCTCGACTTGGACAATGTGGTGCTTTGCGGACTCTCAATGGGTGGATATGTGGCGTTCGAGTTTCTGAAACGCCATCGCAATCGGGTCCGTGGGTTGATGTTGCTCAATACACGCGCCGACGAAGACGATGAGGTTGCCAGGGCGAACAGAAACGAGACAATTGCCGCCGTAAAAAGAGATGGAGTCGAAGTTCTCGAAGATCTCCTGCTTCACCGCCTTGTGGCCCCAGATTCGATTGAAACCATGCCCCATGTCATCGAACGTTTGCGAGGGATGTTGAAGGGGCATTCAGCGGAAGGAGTGATCGGAGCACTCGAGGCAATGAGGGATAGAAATGACTCCAGACAGCAACTCTCTTCGATCGACGTTCCTACTCTCGTAGTTGCTGGCAAGGAAGACCGTCTGATTTCGGTGCAGGCCTCTCAAGAACTAGCCGCGGCAATTCCTGGAGCACAGTTCACTGTGATAGCGGAAGCCGGGCACCTGACGCCGATGGAACAGCCGATCTCAACTGGGCGTGTCATCAGGCAGTTCTTAGACTCGATTGCCATTTGAGATGAGCCTCCCGGTTCGGACGGGAAGCTTCAACTCCACAGCTGCTCAGATGTGGAGTGCCGGAGCCCGCACGAAGTAGTCTCGTTCCGCCACCCTCAATTCGGGTTCGCCGTATAGACCTGCCGCCGATTGGTGGCGGTTCCATTCCTCGCGGAGGCTAAAAGCGTTGCGGCCGGAAGGGCGATCCACGCTCAACACGCCGTCGAGATGGTCGATCTCGTGTTGCAGTAACTCGGAAAGCGGGCCCACAGCTTTGATTTTGTGCTGTTTCCCTGAAAGATCCTGATGTATCATCTCGATCTGGTAGGCCCGTTGGACCCGTACGAGAATGTCCGGGATTGAAAAACAGTCATCCCACACCCAGAAGTCCTCGTCTCCAATATCGGTGACGGTTGGGTTTAGGATGAACCACGGTTCGTCAATCTCGATATAGATCATCCTCATCGGAGCGCCGATCTGAGGCGCAGCCAAGCCTCGGCCAACTCCATGTCGGGTACGCAGGTCGCGTAGAGTCTCTTGTAGATCATCGGCCACCAGCCGTACCGCGGGCGAAAGCGGATTGGCGATAGCGTCAGCTGGAGTTCGCAACACCGGATCGCCGAGAAGATGTATGGACCTGATCGTCATCTGGACCTCTCGCGTAATGCGGGGCTCCAATCTAAGATGTTCCTATGTTTGCGGCCACAGTTTTATCTGCAGGGGCATCCACGAGAATGGGTTTTCCAAAGGCTCTCTTGGACTATCGTGGGCGTTCGTTTTTGCAATCCATTTTGGATGCTATCGAGGCTTTGGGTCTACGCGGGCTGGTCGCACTCGGACACGATGCCGATAAAATATTGTCGCAGCACGACTTACGCGGTGTGACCGTGGTGATGAACGATACACTGGAAGACGGACCGATCGGGTCGATTCGAGCGTCGATCAAAGCAGTGGAGGACGCTCCGGTGGACGGCCTCCTGGTCTGGCCCGTGGATTTCCCGCATGTTGGCCTCGACACCGTTCGTGCATTAGTCGATAGATTCGGGGAAAAAGACCATCCTGCGATAGTCGTGCCGGAGTTCGAGGGTCGAAGTGGACATCCGGTGATCTTCGGGAGAGAAGTCTTCAACGAACTGTTGGATGTTGTCAGTTCCAACGGTGCTCGAGCGGTCGTGCGCCGCGACAGATCAAGGGTTGCTCGAATCGGGGTCAACGATGCGGCAATAGTCGATTGCGTGAACACGCCGGAGTCATATGCGGAACTCCTGCGGCGCGCCGACAGGCAGCACTCCTAACCATAACTTCAGTCCGCGGGGAGCAGCACCAACTTCGTGTCCCTTGTGATTGTCAACAAAAGTGTTAACATATTTGTTAATGTTGATGAAAGCTACAAGGAGTGATACTCGATGGAATCAATGACACCCGGATTGGCAGGCCACAGGGGATTGCGCGGCGAGATCCTCGTTGAGCTCAAGAAGTCACAACCGGTTACGGCAAAAGAGCTTGCAGCGACGTTCGCGGTGTCGGCCAATGCCATCCGCCGCCATCTGAAAGAGCTCGAAGCCGAGAGTCTAGTTGTGTATTCCAGGGAGATTAGAGGTAGCGGAGCGCCAACATACGCATTCCAGCTCAGCGATGCCGGAGAAGCTCTGTTCCCTACGCAGTACGGAGAGGTACTCGCCGATGTCCTGGAACATATGGCTCGATCGGGTGGCCGAGAGGCGGTGAAGGAGATGTTTGCCGGCAGGTTCCGTGAGCACGCCGATCGGATAAGGGCAGAGATGCCAGATGCAAGCCTCGAGGAAAGGTTGAAGGCTGTGGCTGGCTTGCTGTCCGATCAGGGTTTCATGGCGGCGTGGTCGCGGGATCACGGCGCCCTAACCTTGGCCGAACACAATTGTGCCGTACGTGCCGTTGCGGAGGCATTCCCAGAAATCTGCGCTGCCGAGGCCGAGTTCCTCAGTGAGGTGCTTCAAACCGAAGTGACGCGCGATTCGCACATACGGGATGGGTGCAATTCCTGCCAGTACTCCATCGGCCTCAAATCGAAGGTCCAAAATACGGCTGAAACCCAGGAAGAAGACAGACATGTCTGATCCTGTCGATCAACAACTCTCACAGCCCTACAAGTACGGTTGGGTGACGGATGTCGATTCCGACATCGTGCCGGCCGGCCTCAGCGAAGACGTGGTTCGCCTGATTTCGAACAAGAAAGAAGAGCCCGAGTGGCTTTTGGAGTGGAGGCTCAAAGCGTACCGGAACTGGCTCAAGATGCAGGAGCCTACTTGGGCAAAGGTCGAATACGAACCCATAGACTATCAATCGATTCATTACTACGCCGCACCCAAGCAGAAGACGGTGCAGAGTCTCGACGAAGTAGATCCCAAAGTCCTCGAGGCCTTTGAAAAACTCGGGATTCCACTCGAAGAGCAGCAGCGCTTAGCGGGAGTGGCGGTGGATGCGGTGTTCGACAGTGTGTCGGTGGCTACGACATTCAAGGAAACGCTCGCGGATCATGGAGTGATTTTCTTGCCGTTCTCCGAAGCGGTTCGTGAGTACCCCGATGTGGTACGGCAATACCTTGGCTCGGTAGTTCCGCCGGGAGACAACTTCCATGCGGCCCTGAACTCGGCCGTATTCAGCGACGGGTCGTTCGTGTATGTGCCCAAGGGTGTGAGATGCCCCATGGAGTTGTCGACTTACTTCCGAATTAACGCCGCAGCGACGGGGCAGTTCGAACGCACTCTGATCGTCGCCGACGAAGGTGCGTATGTCAGCTACCTGGAAGGTTGTTCCGCCCCGATGCGGGACGAGAATCAACTCCACGCCGCCGTAGTCGAACTCGTCGCGCTCGAGAACGCCACCATCAAATACTCGACTGTTCAGAACTGGTACCCCGGTGACGAGAACGGCAAGGGCGGCATATACAATTTTGTTACGAAGCGTGGAGATTGCCGGGGAGACAACTCGAAGATCTCCTGGACTCAAGTTGAAACGGGATCTGCCATCACGTGGAAGTATCCGAGCTGTTTGCTCAAGGGTGACAACTCGGTGGGCGAGTTCTACTCCGTAGCTGTAACCAACAATCACCAACAGGCCGACACGGGCACCAAAATGGTGCACCTCGGCAAGAACACGCGCAGCACCATCGTGTCGAAGGGGATCTCTGCCGGGAAGAGCCAGAACACTTACAGAGGGTTGGTCAAGATCATGAAGGGTGCTGAGAGTGCACGGAACTTCTCTCAGTGTGATTCGATGCTGATTGGTGACCAATGTGGAGCCCACACGGTTCCGTACATCGACGTCCGCAACAACTCGGCGATCATGGAGCACGAAGCCACGACGTCCAAGATCGGCGAAGATCAGATCTTCTATTGCAGGCAACGCGGCCTTTCTGCAGAAGACGCTATTTCCATGATAGTGAACGGATTCTGCAAGGAGGTCTTCAAAGAACTGCCGATGGAATTTGCCGTCGAGGCGCACAACCTCCTCGGTCTTACTCTAGAGGGAAGTGTTGGCTGAACGATGCTAGAGATTCGAAACTTGCACGCCGCCATAGAGGGCAAGGAAATCCTAAAAGGGATCGATCTGACAGTCGACGCTGGAGAGATCCATGCGCTCATGGGTCCGAACGGATCCGGCAAGAGCACGCTCTCTCAGGTCCTTGCGGGTCACCCTTCGTACGAGGTGACCGCGGGCTCAGTGATGTTTCGGGGGCAGGATCTGTTGCAGCTGGAACCGGAAGAACGTGCGTGCAGCGGCCTATTTCTCGCTTTCCAATACCCGGTCGAGATTCGAGGCATCACGAATGCCTATTTCCTGCGCCATGCGTTGAATGCCCGGCGGAAATGCGAAGGGCTCGAAGAGCTCGATCCGATCGATTTTTTAGATGTGCTCGATGAAAAACTGGCGACGATCGATTGGGACGACAGCTTCATTAATCGCCCGGTAAACGAAGGTTTTTCGGGCGGTGAGAAAAAGCGCAATGAAATTTTGCAACTCGCAGTACTCGAACCAAAGCTCGCGGTACTGGATGAACCTGACTCAGGGCTCGACATAGATGCCTTGAAGATCGTGGCAGAGGGCGTGAACAAACTTCGAACCCCCGACAACGCGACGCTGCTCATAACGCACTACCAGAGACTCCTCAACTACATCATCCCTGATCGTGTGCATGTATTGGTGGGTGGCCGAGTGGTGACCTCCGGTGGCAAAGAGCTCGCTCGCGAACTCGAATCCAGGGGATACGACTGGGTAAGAACACCAGTCACCATCGACTGATGGCAAAGGAGATCGTAAGGCGCTACCTGTCAGATTATGCAGCGCTGTCCGAGAGCGGAGGCTCGGTTTTCTCTACGTCGCTCGGGGAGGTTCGAAAGCGCTCAATCGACCGATTCGCAGAGGTAGGATTTCCGTCATCGCGAGATGAGAAATGGCGCTTCACGAATTTTTCGCGCCTAACTGAGAAACATTTTGCTGTGAAGAACGGAGTCGGCGATCAACAATCGGAAGCGGCACTGGACGATTCACCGATCGGGTGGCTCAGCCCAAACCGCGTCGTATTCGTAGATGGGAAGTTCTCACCCAAAGTTTCTGCGGTTGCCGGTTTGCCAAACACAACTCTCGTCGGCAACCTCAGCACCACGGCGAACAACGATCCGACCATCTTGGAACAGGGTATTGCACAAATCGCAGACAGTTTCGACAGCCCATTTACGGCATTGAACACCGCGTTTTTCTCTGAAGGTGGCACGCTGTTGGTGCCTGACGGAGTGTGCATCGAAGAGCCGATTCAATTTCTCTTCCTGACCACCAGCCATTCTACCGATCGAGTTACACACC
Organism: uncultured Gemmatimonadaceae bacterium; assembly: GCA_964518955.1. Classification (GTDB taxonomy): domain Bacteria; phylum Gemmatimonadota; class Gemmatimonadetes; order Gemmatimonadales; family GWC2-71-9; genus JBDGYW01. The sequence continues at coordinate 75,962 of CAZFHS010000012.1, forward strand.
CTCGCAACATGGTTATCGTCGGCGAGGGCGCCGAAGCAACAGTCGTGGAGACCTACCTGGGGCTGGGCGACGGGAGTTCATGGACAAATCCAGTAACAGAAATCGTGTTGGGTGATGCGGCAGATCTTAAACTCCACCGAGTTCAGTTGGATGGGAAGAAATCGTTCCACACGGCTACGACACAGTGTCGCCAAGGCCGCGACAGCAATCTCACATTTTCCACCGTTGTTTTTGGTGGTTCGCTCTCGAGACACGATATCAACTTCAAGCTGGACGGTATCGGTGCTTCTTGTTCTCTCCACGGGATCTCCTATCTGAGAGACCGGCAGCATTCTGACAACCAGACGACCATCGAACACGCAAAACCTCATTGCACGAGCGTGGAGAAATTCAACGGAATCTACGACGACAGTTCACGCGGTGTTTTCACCGGCCGAGTGCTAGTGAAGCCTTACGCTCAGCAAACCGACGCTATTCAATCCAGCAGAAACCTGCTGCTCACCGAAACGGCCCGTGCAGATACACAGCCGCAGCTAGAGATCTTCGCTGACGACGTAAAATGCACCCACGGGGCAACGGTCGGCCCGATTGATGATGAAGCTCTGTTCTACCTCCGCAGCAAGGGCCTGACGTCTGACGATGCGCGCGCGATGCTGACGTATGGTTTTGCCGTCGAGATAATCGACATGATCGGGATCAAAGAATTGCGTGAATATCTCGACGCCATCCTGAGATCGAGACTGGATCGCGAAGGACGCGACACTCGGGGGGAGAAGTGAAAGACATAGACACTGGCACGATCCAGAAGAACGCGCAGGAGCTGGACATATGCGGCGTTCGCAGCGACTTCCCAATCTTGAGCCAAGCGGTTCGCGGCAAGCCGCTCGTGTATCTGGACAGTGCTGCGACAACGCAAAAACCGCAGCAGGTAATCGATGCGCTGTCTCGATTTTACAGTTCGGAGAATTCCAACATCCATAGGGGTGTGTACTACCTGAGTGAGCGCGCAACCGCGGCATACGAAAGGGCGCGCATCTTGGCCCAGAGATTTTTGAATGCTGCTCGAGCGGAGGAGATTGTCTTCGTGAGGAGTGCAACCGAAGCAATCAACCTGGTTGCATCCAGCTATGGCCGCTCACAAATCGGTGAAGGTGATGAGATCGTCGTGTCGGCCATGGAACACCACTCGAATATCGTGCCCTGGCAGCTGATTGCAGAACAAGTTGGGGCGACGCTCCGCGTGATACACATGGATCAGACAGGTACGCTTCTTCAAGACGAATACGAAATGTGTCTTGGACCACGTACCAAGATTGTGTCTCTGGTTCACGTGTCGAATTCACTGGGTACGGTGAACCCAGTGAAAGCCATGACGTCCCACGCACGGAGTATGGGCATTCCCGTTTTGGTAGATGGCGCGCAGGCGGCAGCACACATGCCGATCGACGTGCAAGATATCGGCTGTGATTTCTATGCCGTCTCGGGCCACAAGATGTTCGGACCTACGGGAATTGGTGTGCTGTACGGACGTTCGAGATTGCTCGAGCATATGCCGCCCTATCAGGGTGGGGGAGAGATGATTCGATCGGTGAGTTTCAGCGGCACAACCTACGCGGATGCACCGGCGAAGTTCGAAGCCGGCACTCCACACATTGCAGGCGCGGTCGGTCTAGGAGCCGCGATAGAATACATCGCGAGCCTCCCTCACGAGTTCATCCAGAAGCACGAAGAATCACTGTTGCGTTATGCAATAGATCGACTGAGCCAGGTGGATGGACTGAAGTTGATCGGGAACCCGAAAGAGCGAGCGGCAGCAGTCTCGTTTGTAATCGATGGTGTCCACGCCCACGACGTCGGGACCATCGTCGATCAAGATGGTGTCGCAATTCGCACCGGGCACCATTGCACCCAGCCCGTAATGGACTTTTTTGGAGTACCTGCTACAGCACGAGCTTCGTTTGCTTTCTACAACACGACTGAGGAGGTCGACCTTTTGGTGGAAGCGTTGCATAGAGTGAGAAAGGTGTTTGGGACATGAGCGCTCTCTCGGACCTCTATCAGCAAGTCATTCTCGATCACAACCGCAAGCCGCGGAACTTCAGAGTCATGCAAACGCCAGACAAGTTTGCAACCGGCGACAACCCTCTCTGCGGTGACAAGATTGAGGTGTTTGTGAAACTGGACGGCGACAAGATAGAAGATGTGAGTTTCCAAGGTTCTGGTTGTGCAATCTCGCAGTCGTCAGCATCATTGATGACCACTACGGTCATTGGCAAGTCGGTCGATGAGGCGATGGAGCTGTTTGCCAAGTTCCATGAAATGGTGACGAGCGACCTCGTCAGCCCTGTGGACAAGGAAGCGCTAGGCAAGTTGAGGGCGTTCGGGGGAGTCCGTGAGTTTCCAAGCCGAGTCAAGTGTGCAAACCTCACTTGGCACACACTCAAAGCGGCTCTGGATTCCGAGGCGGAGCTGGTCACCACTGAATGAGCAACGAAAACAAAGTGAGTATTGTTGACGATGTCTGATGAGGCGAGGGAGTGACCGAAGGCGATTTCGAGAGAGTTGCACCATTCCGAGATTTCGAAGAAGGCGTTCTTGTAAGTCTGCAACTTTCCACGGGAGAACAAGTTTGTTTGGTTCGCGTTGGTGGTGAGATCTTTGGCATTGCCGAAGAATGCCCCCATGGAGAGTTCCCGTTGTCCGACGGTGCGATAGTCGAGGACTACGTAATCGAGTGTGCGATGGACGGCACACAGTTCGATGTGCGAGACGGTAGTGTGGTCGAAGGGCCCTGTGACGTGCCGGTGAAGGCGTATGCAGTCGAGGTGAAGGACGACTACGTTTGGGTGCGGGCCGACCAATAAGCCTAACGAGCACCGTCCGGTGCTAGATCAGGACTGCATGACCACCGGCTTATAACTTTCCCAACAATGGCTTTCGAATACGACGTATTGGTAATCGGCGGCGGGCACGCCGGTGTCGAGGCAGCAAACGCCGCTGCTCGTTGTGGAGGTTCGGTTCTACTTCTGACCTCCAACCTCGAGACAGTCGGCCAGATGTCATGCAATCCTGCCATCGGCGGAATCGCCAAGGGAACAGTCGTGCGGGAGATCGATGCAATGGGTGGGGTGATGGGGAGGGCGGCCGACCGAGCAACGATCCAATTTCGGATGTTGAACCTTTCAAAAGGCCCGGCAGTGTGGGCACCACGCGCGCAATGTGACAGAGGATTATACCGGAGGGCCATACGTGCTCTTTTGGAGGAACAAGAGTTACTGGAGGTCAAGCAGGCCACTGTCGCGACACTGACGGTATGCGACAATGTCGTAATTGGAGTGGTCACAACAGACGGAGAAAGGATCAAGGCGAGAACGGTAGTGCTGAGTGCGGGAACATTTTTGAGAGGAAAGATGTTCATCGGGCTCGACAGATGCATATCCGGAGGCAGAGCGGGGGATCCGGCGGCGATAGAGCTAGCGGAGCAACTTCAGGAGTTGGGCCTCAAAGTAGAGCGATTCAAAACGGGAACACCGCCCAGAATAGACGGAAGGACCGTCGATTACGGACGAATAGAGGAACAACTGGGAGGAATGCCTGAGTTCAGGTTTGCGCACTACGTGGGGAGCGAGAGGCCAGAGCAACGGGCGTGTTGGGTGACATGGGCAGGAAGGGAAGTAAAGGAGATCATCACCGAACATATGCAGGAATCGGCACTCTACGGCGGGGCAATAGCCGGAAGAGGTCCGCGCTATTGTCCGTCGATTGAAGACAAGATTCAGCGTTTTCCAAACGCGGAAAGACATCAGGTTTTCTTGGAGCCTGAGGGCCTGAGTACGACGGAGCTCTACGTGAACGGGCTCTCCACATCGCTGCCAGCCGAAGTGCAACTCAAGTATTTGCATGCAGTTCCGGGCTTGGAAAAGGTGAGGATGACTCGATGCGGGTATGCAATCGAATACGACTATTATCCCCCGGAGCAGTTGAAATCCAGCCTCGAGGTGAAAGCAATAGAGGGACTCTTTTTTGCCGGCCAGGTGAACGGTACTACCGGTTATGAAGAAGCTGGTGGGCAGGGAATGATGGCGGGGATCAACGCTGTGAGGCGGACCAAGGGAGAGTGTGCCGTTGTCTTGAGCAGGGAGGCTGCGTACACGGGCGTTCTGATTGATGATTTGATAACTCGCGGAGTGGACGAGCCATATCGACTTTTCACATCGCGAGCCGAATACCGACTGATGTTGCGACAGGACAATGCGCTAGGCAGGCTTGGCGAATTTGCAGCTGAGTTGGGGTTGCTCACAGAAGAAGAACAAAGGTTGCTGGACCGCAGGTTGGAGGAGACAGAGCGCCTTGGAGAGTTAGCGAGAAGCACGACAGCGAAACCGAACGCTGTGAATGCGGTGCTCAGGAATGCGGGTGAACCTGAGCTTTCTGGGGCGCAGCGGGTTGCTGATCTAGTGAGGCGGCCAGCGCTGCGGCTGAAAGAGCTCTTGAGCGCGACGATCGATGAAGTGCCAGAAGTTGGGGATGATGTGTGGACGTCAGTCGAGATAGAACTGAAGTACGTTGGATACTTGGAACGAGAACGCCACGCCGTCGAGCGCGTGAGGGAGATGGCTGATTTCAAACTTCCCGTGGGTATTGAATACGCGGGCCTGAATAGCATCTGTACCGAAGCCAGGCAGAAGCTGAATAGAATTCGTCCCGAATCGCTGGCGCAGGCAAGTCGAATTCCTGGAGTGTCTCCCAGCGACCTCCAGAACCTGGTACTGGAGGTGCTGAAACTCAGAGAGCGGGCGTATTGAGCACTGCTGTTCCACGTGGAACAGCCAAATCCGACCCATCTTCATTCTTCCCCCGCAACACTTCCGGAGATATATTCCCGCTCCCCTCCCGCCAATGGTGAGGAGTGGACAATAACACGCTAACTGGTTGTGGTGTAAGGACTTACGTGTATGTCAAGGGTTGTGGCGATCGCGAATCAAAAGGGTGGTGTGGGCAAGACCACCACCGCAGTCAACCTCGCCGCCTCATTGGCTGCGGCTGAATGGCCCACTTTGCTGATTGACGCCGATCCTCAAGGCAATGCCACGAGCGGCGTGGGATTGGACAAAGAAAGCCTCGATCGCTCGCTGTACGATGCGCTCTTGAACGACGAGCCCTTGTCCGAGGTGACTCACGCCGCAGTGAATCTGCCGATGCTGGACGTCGTGCCTGCCACGCAGGATCTGGTCGGCGCCGAACTGGAGTTGGTCAATAGGGGCAACCGAGAATCGGTCATGAAGCGGGCTCTCTCTGAAGCGCGACAACAGTACAAGTACGTGTTGATAGACTGCCCGCCTTCACTTGGCCTCCTAACACTCAACATGCTGACGGCCGCCGACTCGGTACTCATTCCGATTCAATGTGAGTACTACGCGCTCGAAGGCCTCTCGCAACTCTTGAACGCAGTGAGGCTAGTACAGCAGAATTTCAATCCCGCGCTCGCAATAGAAGGCGTATTGCTCACGATGTACGACGCACGCCTCAACCTCTCCAAACAGGTCGATGTGGAGGCGCGAGAGTATTTCGGCAACAAGGTGTACCGCACCGCTATCCCTCGTAACGTTCGCCTCGCCGAGGCCCCGTCGTTCGGCAAGCCCATCATTCTCTACGATGTTCGATCCGTTGGCGCAAAGAGCTATCTGTCGCTTGCCCAGGAAATGAACAAGAGATCGGATGAACTTCGGAGGAATACGCCATGACCGTGTCTAAAAAGCGACGGCTCGGGCGTGGTCTCGAAGCTCTTCTTGGCCCGACAACGGTGCCCGAAGCCCAAAGCGCAGGCACGCTCAGGCAAATCCCAGTCACCGCAATCAAACCGAATCCGTTTCAGCCGCGACGAACGTTCAGCCAGGAGGCCATTGATGAGTTGGCAAGTTCGATGGCGGCGTCCGGACTCCTTCAGCCGGTAGTCTTACGTCCCATCGAAGCGGGAGAGTACCAGCTTATTGCAGGGGAGCGCCGCTGGCGCGCCGCGGTGCAGCTCGAGTGGAAGGAAATCGGTGCTGTAATCCGAGAAGCCGACGACCGCACGTTACTCACTCTAGCGCTCGTGGAGAATTTGCAGCGCGACGCACTTTCTGCCATCGACGAGGCTATCGGCTATAAACGCCTCGTCGACGAATACGAGCTCTCGCACGGGGAGATCGCTGATCTCGTCGGTAAGAACCGTTCCACGGTTGCGAATTCGCTGAGACTCCTGAATTTGCCGGCCACTGTGCAGGATATGGTACAGCGCGGCGACATTCAGATGGGACACGCGAGAGCGCTGCTGCAAATAGCCGACATTGAAGAGATCGAACGAATAGCTCGCCTGGTAGTGAAGCTGGGGTTGTCCGTGCGCGATACCGAATCGCGAGCCAGGGGCTCACGTACTGCACGGAGAAAGAGCCGCAAGGGTAGGCAGCGTGAATCGGGTCAACTTTCTCCGGAGACGAAGAGGGTAGAGGACGCTCTTCGGTCATACTTGAAGACAGACGTTAGCGTTACTCAGGCCGAAACGGGCAAGGGACGCCTAGCGATTGAATTCTACTCGAACGAAGACCTGGCACGCCTACTGGAACTCGTGTTGGGACGACCATTCGACGGATGACGGAAAAGCGGCGTGTTACCATAATCATGCACACCGACGGCGTGGTTGAATCGCCGTCGGTTCGCATGCCGCTATCGCTGTTCCGATTCCTAACCGTCACTTCGATCGTGACGTTCGGTTTGATCTGTTTGGCTGCAATACTGTACGCGCCAATAGTGAGGGCGGCTACAAAAGTCCCTGGTTTGACTCGGGAAGTGGAACGCCTTTCTGCAGAGAATCAACAGGTACACCAGCTTGCGAACCGCCTCGTGCACGTAGAGGATCGTTACATGCAGGTTCGCAGCATGTTGGGCGCGAACGTCATACCGCCGCTCCAGAACCCGGACAGCATTCTCCCGACCGCTGCGCCGTTATTCGCGAGGTACCCCGACATGGTGCCGTGTTTTGAAACAGGTTCGTCACGGCCGCGACATTGGCCGCTCGGTGGGCCAGGCGTAATCACGAGGGGGCCGGTGGGGGTAGGCTCGTCAACCGAGGTGCACGCCGGCCTCGATGTTGCCGTTGCTCAGGGCACTACGGTATTAGCTTCAGGTGGCGGCCGAGTCATTGACGCCGGCTACGATTCAGAATACGGCTTCTTTGTAAGGCTGCGTCACGGCGACGGTTACGAAACCATGTATGGACATCTGTCGCGACTCTTGGTTGAAGACAACGACACTGTCGATGCGGGACAGATAATAGGCCTCTCGGGGTCGACCGGTCGATCGACAGCACCGCACCTGCATTTCGAAATTTTCGTAGACGGGGAGTCCATCGACCCCAGCATTTTGATCAGCGAGGAGTGCAGTAATGGCAATATTCTCATCCAAGGAGGGTGATGGAATGTCAGAAAAGCAAGGTCGTGGGCCAGTCCGCGATGGCGTTCTCTCCATCATCGCCGCGGATCTGAAGGTAGTGGGGGAGTTGACCACGGAAGGGGTGGTCAAGGTAGACGGATTGGTGGAAGGCAATGTGAAGGCCAGACGCCAGGTGCTCGTGTCCAAGGATGGAACGGTCAAGGGCGACGTGCAAAGCACGGAGGTCATAGTTGGTGGCCGCATCGAGGGCAGCGTGAAAGCCGAGGGGAGGGTGGAGGTACAGACCTCGGCAACTGTCGTAGGGGACATTCTGACCAAACGCATTCTGGTGCACGAAGGCGGCGAAGTGAACGGAAATCTGAGGATGGGTGAATCGGATTTGACTTCTGATGCCCTTCATCCGCAGGCAGCCGTACAGAAGGCAACGACAGCGAACGGATAGCAATCTGGGATTTCCACATATTAATGTGAATTAGCCATACAACCTCGTAATGTATTGTGATATAGATACTTATACAGTGATGCCTTGTCGTTCTGATCAGTTTCGCTGTCATGACGGTGCGTTTATGCTGGCTCGTAACTGGCGTTGCTCCTACGTACAGCTTCTTTTCCGACAACCGCAATGACAACACACGTACGCGACCTCAAGGTGTACCTCGACCGTTACCTTCGCGTTGCGGAGGTCGGTGACTCAGCGGAAGCAGTGAACGGTTTGCAGGTAGACCACGATGGAGACGTCACCCGGATTGCCGCAGCAGTAGATGCATGCCAAGCTACCATCAACGGCGCTGCCGAACTGGGTTCAGAGTTTCTTTTAGTGCACCATGGATTGTTCTGGGGTGGGCTCGAACCGCTCACCGGGAGGCACGGGCGCAGGATCCGGCGCCTCATGAATGCCGGAATCGCGCTCTACTCCGCACATATGCCCCTCGACGTTCACCCGGAAATAGGCAACAATGCAGTCCTCGCTGACAAGCTGGGTATCGAGGGTCGAGAGTGGTTCGGCGACTACAAAGGGGAACAACTCGGCGTTGCGGGGAAACTCTCTTCATCAATCCAAGCTCTGGTCGAACAGCTGAAAACCATTGTCGGCGTCGAACCGCGCATATTGCCTCATGGTCCTGAAATGGTCTCGAGGGTAGGCATAATCTCGGGTGGCGGCGGTGATATGATTGCACAGGCCCGTGACGCGGGCGTCGACACGTTCATTACCGGCGAAGGCAAACACCACAGCTTTTTCGATGCGGAAGAGTGGGGGCTCAATGTGGTCTTTGCAGGTCACTATGCCACCGAAACCCTAGGCGTGAAAGCGCTGGCGGCACATCTCTCAACGAAGTTCGAACTGCCGTGGGATTTTCTCGATCACCCAACCGGCATGTGATATAGGCGCCCGGAAACCGGAATCAACTTCTCCTTACATTCTCCGCAGCGATCTGAGCGTTCCTTCGGATGCCCTGCACTCCTGCACGATCCAGCGGCGTTGCCGCGAAACGACGTCCAAAATCTTCCGCACCGATTGAGATCAGGCCGGCGAGGTCTTCCTCCGCTCGTTCCTGTGTAAGCGATAGCAGGGGATCCTCGGTAATCTTGGCGAACTTCGTGTTCCAAGGACACACGTCCTGACAAACGTCGCAACCGAAGATCCAATCTCCCGTTAGCCGTTGTAGGTCGCCGGCGATCTCCCCTGCGTACTCGATGGTGAGGTAGGAGATACATCGGCGGCTGTCGACCATTCGGTCTTCTGTAATAGCGTTCGTCGGACAGCTATCGATACAGCGTCGGCATGAGCCGCATCGATCGTCGCGGAACGGCGCATCATCTGTGAGATCGAGATCAGTCAGTACAGTTGCCAGGAAATGATGTGAACCTTGTTTGGGGTGGATGAGCATCGTGTTACGACCAATCCAACCGAGGCCGGCTCGGACGGCCAATTCTCGTTCGGGCACCGCTCCGGCATCCACATAGACACGCGCGATCGTATCGCTATCACCCAATTCGCGAATGAAGCTTGCTAGCGCTTCGAGTGGTGTGCGTAGTGTATCGTGGTAGTCAGGCCCTCTGGCATACTTCGCAATTTTTCCGGTACCGTCACTCCAATTAGGGTCCTCGGTGAAGTGGTTCTTCATCACGACCACAGCGTGGGCGGCGCCGGGCACTATTCTGGACGGCTCGACCCTGCGAGACGCTTGGCGGTGCATGTACGTCATCGTGCCTGCCATGCCGGTAGAGAGCCAATTCAATAGATGATCTTCGTGAGCGTTCCTGCTCAAGTCAGCAATGCCGACACAGTTGAATCCGAGCCCGAGGGCTTGCTCCTTGATGCATCTCGCTCTGTAGCTTGAGTCCACTCGATCAGATCCTTCGCTGCACTGTGTTCGATACTTCGAAAGTGAACATGTACCGGCACGGCCGCACCTGGCAAGCAACTCACCCTTGCTGTCCCAGGCATTTATATTGGCCTCATGAATTCCGAGACCGCATCAGGTGCTCACGCACTCTCAGGGTATCGTTCTGAATTTCCAATATTTCGAGATACAGTCTACCTGAACTCGTGTTCCTTGGGTGCTCTATCTACCAGAGCGGAAAGGCGGGTCGGTGAATTCCTTCGCACCTGGCATGCACGCGGCGCATCGGCCTGGTACGACGAATGGTGGCAGTGTTTGACAGATCTCAGGGTAGGCTATGCGGACGTGATCGGCGCCAGTTCCGATGAAATCGCATTGCATGCCTCGGTTTCAACTGCTACATCGGTGGTGGCGGGTATCCTAGATCACACCCAGCGGCCGAAAGTCGTAACCACTGCACTCGATTTTCCGACAGTTGCCTATCAATGGCTGGCAAAGCAGCCCAGCGGAGTGGAGGTCGTCGTGGTAGAAAGCCCCGACGGCATATCGGTGCCTGTCGATGCGATCTCCTCCGCAGTCGACGACCAGACCGCGCTCGTGGCCACCTCTCACGTGTTCTTCACGACTGGTGCCATTCAGGATATCAAAGCGATTGCCGAAGTTGCCCATTCGAAAGGAGCGCTCTGTCTCATCGATGCATATCAGAGCGTGGGACAGCTGCCGATTGACGTGCACGAGACGGGAGTCGACTTCCTCTGCTCGGGTGGCCTGAAGTGGTTGCTTGGAGGTCCGGGAATAGTCTTTCTCTACGTCCGGGACGATCTTACTCGAAAACTGCAACCAACCACTACCGGTTGGTTCGCACACGAACGCCAGTTCGATTTCGACCCGCGTTCGATCACATGGCACAATGACGCACGTAGATTCGAACAGGGGACACCCTCATTGGCGGCCGTCGTCACTCAGTTGGGTGGATTGGAGATCATCCGCGAGATTGGCATTCCGGCTATTCGTGATGTGACTCGCGCGCTGACCGATGACCTTGTAGAGCGGGCCATCGAAGCTGGCTTGAACCCAAAGGTTTTGGACGATCCGGATGGGCGCGTTGCGATAGTCATGGTTCCCGCAGACGATCCACACGCATCTGTCAAAAGGCTCGCTGAAGAGAAGATCATCGTTGATGCACGACCGGGGCACGTGCGCCTATCACCATATTTCTACAACATCGAGGAAGACCATGTCGCAGCCATCGCAACACTCTCAGCCTGACGCAGACGCCACGAAGAAAGGATCTCGCGTCACAGCAGACGAACAGCTGCTCAAGGTTCCGCCGCTTGCGGAACGGCGTGGCTTCGTGGATTCGGATCCGTGGAGGGTCCTTAGAATTCTGGGCGAATTTGTCACGGGCTTCGAGGAGCTCGCCGACGTTCGGAGGGCGGTCAGCTTTTTCGGGTCGGCGCGCACGGATCCGTCGGATGCCATGTACAAACTCACTGTCGAAACAGCGAATCTGCTGGGTAGAAATGGGTTTGCGATCATAACTGGGTCCGGTGGCGGCATCATGGAAGCTGCCAACAAAGGTGCCCGAGAGGCTGGAGCACCCTCGATTGGCCTCAACATCGAGCTGCCCTTCGAGCAAGTCACCAACCCGTACGTCGACCGCACCGTCGACTTCAGGTACTTCTTCGTGCGCAAGACTCTGCTCGTGAAATATTCCTCCGCGTTCATCTTCCCGCCGGGTGGTTTCGGCACATTGGATGAGTTGAGCGAAGTGCTCACTTTGAAGCAGACTCGCAAAATCGGAGATATGCCGATCGTGCTCATGGGCAAGGACTATTGGAAGGGTTTTCTCGAGTGGCTTTCCGAGTTCGTAGCAGGTGAAGGCAAAATCAGCCCGGAAGATATGGATCTTTTTGAAGTCACGGACGATCCGGAGAGAGTGTTGGAAATTGTGGTAGCATGGTGGCGCGAGCACGAAGCGACCAATCGGCTAGCGTAGTGTCATGAGTTGCTCTCGCGAAGAAAAAAACCGGTACCTGCTAGGCACCGAGATCGCGCCAACAGCCATCCGTCGGGACGTCAGCATCCCCGACCTGATCGACAACGTGTTCAGTGCGTACAACGCGGGCAGGCTGCGCGAAGGGTGCCACCTCTACGCCGACAAGATGTTGTTGGGGGATGCTACGGTCGGGATGAGTTTGGCCGGCGCCCTTACACCGGCAGGCCTCGGTATGTCTGCGGTTGTGCCTCTCGTGCAATCGGGCTACGTGGACTGGATAGTGTCGACCGGAGCGAATCTCTACCACGATGCACATTTTGCGCTCGGTTTGTCTATGCACCGGGGCTCCCCGCACTTCGATGACGTGGAGCTCAGGGAGCAGGGAGTTGTCCGGATATACGACATCGTATTCGATTACGATGTGCTTCTCCATACCGACCAATTCATCCGCGAGGTTTCTGCACGGGAAGAGTTCCAGAGATCGTTGAGTTCTGCTGAGTACCACTATCTCCTGGGTGGATATCTCTTGGAACGCGAACGCAATTTGGGATTATTGCACAAGTCGATGTTGGCTGTAGCGCACGAATGTGAGGTACCTGTTTACACCTCGTCCCCCGGAGATTCGTCAATTGGAATGAACGTCGCTGAGTTGGCGTTGACCGGTCATTCGATACGGTTCGATGTATCTAGGGACGTCAACGAAACAGCGGCGATTGTGCTCGATGCCAAGCGAAACACTGCTGGAAGTGGAGTGCTCCTCATTGGTGGGGGCAGTCCAAAAAACTTCGTGCTTCAGACGGAACCGCAGATACAAGAAGTTCTGGGGATCGACGAAAAGGGACACGATCACTTTTTGCAGCTTACAGACGCCCGCGTCGACACAGGTGGGTTGTCAGGAGCGACACCCAGTGAAGCCGTCAGCTGGGGTAAGGTGGATCCGGACAAGCTTCCCAACGCCGTCGTGTGTTACGTGGATTGCACGATAGACCTTCCATTGCTCACTTCGTATGTGATCTCGCGATGCGAGCCGCGACCTCTCAAGAGGTTGTACGCCCGGCGTGAGAAACTGGTGGACGGCCTCAAGGCCGAGTACGAACGAGCGCGGAGCGATAAGGAACCTGATTCGAACGAGCCAAGATGAACTCGGCAAACACCCAGAATCGAGTTGCGATTGTTGCCGGGTGCAGGACCCCGTTCTCAAAGGCTGGTACGAATCTCAAGAACAAGTCCGCCGTAGATCTCGCCCGCCACGCCACAGTCGAATTGGTTCACAGGGCAAATCTCGATTGTAGTGAAGTCGACGAGATGTACTTCGGTCAGGTGCTGGCGAGTCCGCTCACGCCAAACATTGCTCGGGAAGTCAGTCTGCTACCTCAATTCCCAAAAGACATTCCAGCCGCGGCCGTCAATCGTGCCTGCGCGTCAGCCAACCAGGCTGTGGTGCTTGGACGGGATCAGATAGCGGTGGGCCATGCGGATGTTGCAATCGTGGGAGGCGCAGAAAGTCTCTCCGACGTACCAGTTTTGCACTCCAAGGAGTTCTCGCATGTTCTGATGCAAATGAGCCATGTCAAATCGTTGCCAGCCCGCGCGAAGCTGCTCGGGTTCATTCAGCCGAAACACCTGATTCCGGTTACACCGGCTATTGCCGAACCTTCCACTGGTGAGACGATGGGGCAAGCGGCTGAGAAGATGGCGAAGATCAACGGGATCACCAGGGAAGATCAGGATCGGTTTGCGTTGCGCAGTCATCGGTTGGCCCACGCGGCCACACGAGACGGTCGTCTCGCAGCCGAAGTCGTGCCAGTGCTCGACGCCGGCAGTGATGGCCTAGTGCTGATTGACAATGGCGTCCGCCCGGACACTAGCATAGAGAAGTTGGCAAACTTGCCCCCGGCCTTCGACAAAGATCACGGATCTGTCACCGCTGGGAACTCGTGCCCCCTCACCGATGGTGCAGTGGCGCTCTTGCTCATGAGTGAAGCGTCAGCCAAAGCGCTTGGGTATACTCCCCTTGCCTTCATACGCTCATACGCCGTATCTGCTCTCGACCCCGGCGATCAACTCCTCATGGGGCCCGTTTTCGCGATTCCAAAAGCACTTTCGCGCGCGCATATCGACTGGAGTGCTCTTGGCCTGGTTGAAATGCACGAGGCATTTGCGGCGCAAGTCCTGTCCAACCTCAAGGCTATAGAATCGAAGGGTTTTGCTGAAGAACATCTTGGGCTTAGCACCGCGATTGGCGAGGTGAACTGGGAAACGCTCAATGTGGCGGGAGGCTCAATAGCGCTCGGGCATCCTTTTGGTGCAACTGGTGGCAGAGTCACGCTCACTCTGGCAAACGAGATGGCGAGGCGAGACGTCGAGTTCGGCTTGCTGTCAGTGTGCGCTCAGGGCGGGATGGGCTTCGTAATGGTATTGGAGCGCAGCTAGAATGGGTGCGTTTTCTAAAACGGTATCCGACCGCGTCGCGTGGCTGGAATTGGACGTTCCTGGTGAGCCTGTAAACATGTTCACTGGCAAGATACGCGAGGAACTGCACAATCTTCTGGAGTCACTTTGCACACATGAAGAGGTGCAAGCTGCAATCTTGATCTCGACGAAGAGCGACCAATTCATTGCCGGAGCAGACGTCAATGAATTTGCCAGGCTCGAGACGCGAACCGAAGCTCTCAAACTCGTGCGAGCCGGCCAATCGTTGATAAACCGACTCGAAACGATTGGGAAACCGTTCGTCGCTGCGATCCATGGTCCCTGCATTGGAGGCGGACTCGAAGCTGCTCTTGCTTGCACGTATCGTGTCGCCACGGATCATCCCAAGACGATTCTCCGCCTGCCGGAAGTTCGCATTGGCATCATTCCGGCGGCCGGGGGGTGCCAACGCCTGCCGCGACTCATTGGCATGAAAAGCGCGTTGGAGATGATCCTCACGGGGAAGGCGTTGTCGGCGAGAGATTCGTTGCAACGAGGGCTGGTGGATGAATTGGTCCACACGTCCATCTTGCGCGTAGCGGCGTTGAAGGCGGCGCGGCGACTTGCCACAGGCTGGCGCCCGAAGCGGCCCCACAGGATTACGGCTCAATTGGTTCGCAAGGCGGTTTTCGCAAAGGCTCGAAAGAACGTGCTCGCAAAGACGGGTGGCCACTACCCGGCACCTGAAGCAGCTCTCGACGCTGTCGGTCACGGCCTCCAGTACGGCCTGGAGGCAGGAATGGAGAATGAAGCCGCTCACTTCTCGGAGCTGGCAATCGGTGACGTGTCGAAAAATATGGTCCAACTGTTTTTTGCCGGCACTGCACTCAAGAAAGCCTACCGATTCCCTGAAGGTGGGTCCCGAAAGCGGTCGATAACGAACGTCGCAATCGTTGGTTCGGGGTTCATGGGTTCAGCCATCGGCGGCGTGGCGGCAACGTACGCGGGCGCTGATGTTCGCCTTCGTGACAAGGAGCTGGATGTAGTAGTCAAAGGGCTAGACGATGCACGCGGCATTGTTCGCGACCGGCGTCGCAAAGGTCGTATTGACGAGTTCGAACAGCGACGCATCGAGGCGCTCATATCCGCCGGAGTGGATTGGGCCGGGTTTGGGCGCGCCGATCTCGTCGTCGAAGCTGTTGCGGAAGACCTCGACATTAAACGCAGTGTGGTAGACGAGATTGAGGCGCAGGTGGCGCCCGAGTGCATCATAGCCTCGAACACGAGCACCATCCCTATATCACAAATCGCCGAATCTGCGCGTGAACCTCATCGCATTGTCGGGATGCACTTCCTTTCGCCAGTGGCCAAGATGCCGCTCGTCGAGGTAGTGGCTCACGAAGGCACTGCGCCTTGGGTCGTCTCGTCAGTCGCGGCGTTCGGCCGGGCGATGAACAAGACAGTGTTGGTGGTGAAGGACAGCCCAGGATTCTGGGTGAACCGGTTGCTGGCCCCGTACCTGCACGAAACGTGGACTCTGCTCGAGGAAGGTGTAGACGCCGAGTTTGTAGACACAACGATGACGGAGTTCGGTTTCCCGGTAGGACCGGTTACTTTGCTCGACGAAGTTGGGCTGGACGTGGTTCGAGAGTCTCTGAATGCGTTGCATGAGAGCTTTGGCGACCGGTTGACGCCGAAAGACGGACTCGAGCGGATGGTCAAAGAAGGACGAATCGGGCGGAAGGCCGGACGCGGACTGTTTCAGTATCGACGCGGTAAAAAACGGCGTTTCGATGAAAGCGCGTGCGAGTTGATCGGTGTAGATTCAGCGCCGCCGTCACCAGATACCGAGATCCTGACACGCCTCGTGTACCCGTTGCTGAATGAAGCGGCGCGAGCTCTGGAAGAGGGCGTCGTAAGTACCCCGATGGAAGGTGACGTCGGTGCAATCTTCGGGATGGGGTTTCCTGCATTCCGCGGAGGGCCGCTTCGCTACATGGACCACGTCGGTGCAGCAGAAGTACTGGAAACTATTGAGTCACTGAGAGAGAAATTCGGAGACCGTTTCGCTCCTGCGCAAATCATCGCGCAAATGGGAGAGCGAAGCGAAACGTTTTACGAACAACAACCATGAACGGAACAGCGAAGTACTATGCCCCCTAACATTTTCTTGTGGCTGAGTGAACAACGCCGCGTGTTTGATTTTGTGAAGAGCAACGGACTTGCCCGGAAACTCGCCTCTCGGTTCGTCGCTGGCGAAACCGTCGAAACTGCGGCTGCGGCGGCAAAGGTGCTCAACCAAGACGGCACAATGGTGAGTCTAGACCTTCTTGGAGAGAGCGTATCGTCGCGGGAAGAAACAGCCGGTGCGCGCGACGAAGTCCTGGAAATTCTCGACGCAATTTCGGAAACGAAGATCGAGGGCAATGTCTCTGTGAAGCTCACCCAACTTGGTCTGGATATCGACAGAGCACTTTGCATCGATAACATGAGCCAGATACTCACCCGTGCTAAGGAACTGGATATCTTCGTTCGCATTGACATGGAGAGCACGGAGTACACGGAACGCACTCTCGACATCTTCCAGGAACTGCACGACAAGTTTGGGAACTTGGTCGGCATAGTGATACAGAGCTACCTGCGCCGCTCCGCAAGCGACATAGAAATGCTCGTAGAGCGTGGTGCCCGAGTTCGTCTCTGCAAGGGTGCCTACGCCGAGCCGCCAGAATTGGCTTTCCAGGACATGAAAGATGTCCGTTCCTCGTTTGTTGCGTTGATGGAGCGGCTAGTGGACGACGGGACGTATCCCGGCATCGCCACACACGATGACGAAATGGTGGACGCTACGCTGAGTTATGTCGAGGAGAACTCCATTCCGGTGGAGAGGTTCGAGTTCCAGATGCTCTACGGCGTACGTCGTGATCTACAGCAGAAACTTCGCTCCAAGGGCTACAATGTGCGTGTATACATACCGTTCGGTAGCAACTGGTATCCCTATCTGATGCGGCGCATGGCCGAGCGGTCGAGCAATGTGGGGTTCATGGTTAGGAGCCTCATGAGGGAAACGTTCGCGAGCAAATAACTAGCGATGAAACGCTGGGTGGGTATATATCCGCCCATCACTGCCCCCCAGCGTTTTTGGGGCCGGATGGTTTTTCCTATTCCGCCGAGGTGTACGTAGACGAAGAGACTCGTGTGGATGGGCGATTTGGGGCCGCCGTCCTTTTCATTCGTTGGTCGGAAAGTGGTTCACAACCTGCGGGTCATTTGGAGACAGAGTATCTGGCCCACGCGGACACTCCTGCGGCCGCCAAAGCAAGTCTCGAGCATCTGACGCTGCACGAAGTCAAAGAACATCTCGATCGTTTGATCGAGGAATCAAAGGGGCGACCCGCCTGGTAACCACAGAACATGGGTTGGTGATGTCCAAGACCGGTGGCATCTACAAGGTGTACGTCGGTCAGGAAGTTCTCGAAGCGACGCTACGCGGCCGCTTCAAGCAGCAGGACAAGAAGCGCATCTTGGTAGGTGACCGCGTAGTTCTATCGAAGCATGCTGACGGCAGTCTCACAATCGAGGAAATATCACATCGGAAGAACGTCCTGACGCGACGGTCTCCGGGTAAGGCGGTCGGCGAGAGGGAAATTGCTGCCAATGTCGACCAGGTCGTGGTGGTCGGTGCTGCGCGCGAACCCGATTGGAACCCACACATGATAGACCGTTTCCTCGCCGTGGCGGAAGCGAACGGACTCGAGATCGTCGTTGTAGTGAACAAGTGTGAGCTTGTTGATACTTCAGAAGATCTCGCCGGTCCGTACCGAGCCGCCGGCTATGCAGTGGTTCTTACCAGCGTTCCCGATCGGCTGGGGCTGGAAGCGTTGAGAGGGCGCCTGGAGTCTCGTGTCTCATTGTTCAGCGGCCCCACCGGAGTGGGTAAATCCAGCCTCTTGAATGCTCTCCAGCCAGGCTTGCGGTTGCGAACCGCAGAAGTCAGTGCAAAATCCGGTGCAGGTAGACACACCACTGTAGCAGCTGAGATGCACGTGTTTGGGAACACCGGATTTGTGGTGGATACACCCGGCTTGCGTGACATAGGTTTGTGGGGTCTCGAACCCGACGAAGTAGCGGCGGCGTTTCCCGAATTCCTGTCACTCGCGGGTGGTTGTCGGTTCGACAATTGCCGGCATCTGGAAGAGCCCGGATGTGTTGTGCTGAACGCAGTTGAGAATGGTGACCTGGCTAGATCACGCCACGAATCATACGCCCAGCTACTCGATGAGGCTTATCATGCTGCACGACCGTGGCGTCACTGAATGCGACCAGCCTGCTCAACAGCCCGCCGCAGGCGTGGCCAGGCATGGATGGCGAGGCTGAGGAAGTTGTTCCTCTCTTCAGGATTGTCTCGCAGCCAATCCCAGGCCGCCCTGCTTCCCTTTCGAGTATTGCAGTGGACGCAGGCTGTCACGAGATTTCCTGGTGAGTTGTCACCCTGCTTCACGAGCGGTTGAACGTGGTCGATCGTCAGTTGATCTTCGGCGAATACGCTCGCGCAGTAGACACAGCGAAAATCGTCGCGGCGGAAAATAGAGGTGCGCTTGCTTTCTCCCGTACTTGAGTCTCTCATGTTTTCTGGGGAGTTGAGATGAGTAACATGCGTTCGAGAGATCGAATAGTCGCCAATTTGGAATCGGTCTATCGGGAGGCGTACGAGCGTGCGAAAGCAACAGACGACAAAGATCGCATGCTGGATCTCGATGCGTCTTTCCAACGCGAACAGCTCATTCTGGAAGTCTTGCTGGATGTTCGTGATGCCTTAGGAGCAATTGGCGAAAAGCCCGCGACAGAATCTACTTTGCAGAAGATCAACACCCTGCGCAACATCGCAAAATTCACGAAGTAGCCAGTCATTCTATCGAAGTTCTCGGTGGGTGGTCAGGAGATGTGGCGTAGGCTACTGGCCGGGACGTGCCTCTTTCCCTAGCGCTTCGCGTATTTCTCCCGCCGCGTCAATCGCAACCTCGACGTCGAGGCGTAACGCCCGCGCTTGCTGAGTGGCAGAAGTGAGATCTGTTATTACGGCTTCGACCCCCGCAGACCGCAGCCGAAGCAAATCAAATCGAACATTTTGAATCGCTAGCAAGCAAGATTCAAACTGCGACTCGACAGTCGCGCGTCGTTCCTTCAATTCCACAAGTGAATCGCGCTGCCTCTGAAGCAGTTCGATGCGCCGATCATCTTCCTCGGAGTCTTCTGATCCTTCTTTGAGAGCCGCGATTCGTGAATCGAGCTCCTCCACCGTCTCTACTCCTAAGCCGCTTTCCATGCCGTTGAGCGCTCTTCCCAGGTCCATGGCTCGCTCCATCAGAGATTCAACGGTTTGAACCACGTCCGGGAGAAGTTGCTTGTCAGCCTCCGGGAGCCTTTGAACAGTCTGCAGGATTGCAGCCTGGTCTTTGCGCATTTGATCGATCTGCTCGGAGTACTTGCCGAATTCCTGTGCCTGAGCTTTGGACATCGGCGCCGGCAGCTGGGCAACGGGGGCACCTTCTCCTTTCGCGGCAGCGAGAAGCGAGTCTTTCGCCGGCGGCGGGCTGAGAACGTCACGCATGCTGTAGCCTTCTGCCCAGAGTTTGCCGTACTGGGATGCCAACCCGATGCCCCACCCAATTGCCGGGAAAAGGAACCAGGGTTGGTCGATGCCCGTGGTTACGACGTTCAGTAGGAGCAGTCCACCATTCACCGATACGTAGGACGCGAAGTTTGACCTGAACTTCCGCACCAAGCCTGCCTCGCTCGAACTCGACTCCTCTTTTTTCTCGGGAAGTCTGGCGCGGTCACGTTGTCGTGCCGGTGGTTTTGCACGCCGGTGGTCGGACCTGCTACCGGGTTCGGGTCTCCTCTGTCGCTCGTCCCACCACTCACCCCAATCTCGCGGGCGCTCCCGCGATCGCTCGGCAGGCCTTCGCTGCGGGCTCTTCGTTCCTGACGGCCGTCGAGATGCCGACGGGCGCGGACGGTACGGTCCGGCAGTGCGGCTCTCGAGTGCGCGACGTAAAGCGTCCGCAGTCGGCCAGCGGCTTTCCGGGTCTTTCTCCAGGCACCGCATGACCGTCATCGCGAGTTCGTCGGGAATCTCGTTTCTGATGCGCATCAGATCGGGAGGTGGCTCTGTGATCTGCTTCATCAGAAGTCCCGGCACCGTCGGCGCACGGAAAGGTGGCTTCCCTGACAACATCTCGAATGCGACGATCCCTAGCGCATAGAGGTCGCTACGCGCGTCTATGTCACTTTCACCGGCCGCTTGCTCGGGACTCATATACGTGGGCGTTCCGAGCGCGACGCCTGTACCGGTCAGAGTACCGGCGCCGGCCTCCGAAAGCGCCTTCGCAATCCCGAAGTCAGTGACCATCACGCGCCGCCGCGTACCCTCTAGGAGGATATTGTCCGGCTTCACATCGCGGTGGATGATGCCGGTGGCATGCGCCAGACCCAACGCGTCCGCGGTTTCCTTGATGATGCGTCTTGCTTCTTCCACCGGGAGACGACCACGCCTGCGCAAGCGCTGAGCCAGCGACTCACCATCCACGAACCCCATCACGAAGTAAACGAGATCGTTCTTTTCGCCTACCGTGTGAATTGGCACGATGTGTGGGTGAGAAAGACGCGCGGCGGTCTGCGCCTCGCGTATGAAGCGTTTCTTGATCTCCTGGCGGAACGCCAACTCGGGAGGCAGCAGCTTGATCGCCACCCGGCGCTTCAACTGCTGATCACGGGCGCTATAGACCACGCCCATACCGCCGCGGCCTATCTCTCCCTCAATCACATACTCGCCGGCTAATACGTCGGCCAGTCGAGCGGCAAGTGGTTCTAGCGAAGCTTCGTCCATGTGGCGCCTAATCAAGTCCGAGCGTAGATTAACTTGGCTCAAAGTAGCTCGCAACCTGTGGCTATTCTCGTCGTGGAGGCATATGCGCTGGTTGAACGATGACTCGGGAAGACGTTGGGGGGTCGAACGTGTTGGGCGGACGTCTGGGATGGTCCCCACTAAGAAGGCAAAAACGGCTTCGCTTCCCGAGCCGATGGACATCGTCCGCTTCAGCTGCGCGTCCGACCGGTCCGAAGGTGCGCGGGAAGTAACAACGCGGGCTGGTCTGCTCGAACAACTCACCGACTCTGAACTCTTGGCCCTCCTAAAGATCGCGCGGCGCGTTTAGGAGAATCATCCCCCCCACTGAAGTAGGACCACCTCTGCCAAGGGAACAGTCACCCTGGCAGTAGACTGTCTATCCACATGCCAAAACGGCGCGCCACTACTCCTCGCGCCCTTTGTTTCCTGCCATTTGTAGAGATAAAAGGGCATGATAAGTGCGTTTTGAAGCCCATCTGCGGGACATCTAATCTTGTCACCAATTGACACGGGATAGCGACTATGACCGAGTCATCAAAGACGCGAAAGCGATTGCCGGTCCTGCCTCTGCGTGGGTTGGTGCTCTTTCCGGGAGTAACTGCGCCGATTGGTGCCGGCAGGCCACGCACCCTGCTGGCCATCGATGCAGCGCTCAAGTCGGAAGACAGGTTGATCTTCGCCGTATGCCAGCGCGAGGACAGGGAAGAAGTGCAGGCGGAAGGCCTCTTCACGATGGGCACGATCGCCCGCATCGGCCAATTGCAGCGGGGTTTGGGTGGAGTGCAACTACTCCTCCAAGGGGAAGTGCGAGGGACCGTGCTCCAGTACAACGAAGCGGAGAAATATCTCGAAGCGGTTGTACTCGAGGCGGGCGATTTGGAGGCAATCGAACCTGACGGTGCCGCGTTTCAAGCATTGTATCGCGAAACCCGTGAGCGCGCCTCGGAGCTTGGAGAAAAACAGAGCATCCCAGAAGAGGTCGTTCAGCAGGTGTTGGAAGGTGTGGACGACCCTGGGAAATTTGCAGACCTCGTAGCCGGCTACGCCGATATATCTCCACAGGATCGGCAAAGCCTTTTGGAGACTCTGGGAGTAGAGGAACGCCTGCGCCGAGTGTTGTTGCATGTGCAACGACAGATCGGTTTGTTGGACGCTCAGGCCGACATAAAATCGCAGGTGCAGGAGGAACTCGGGGAACGCCAGCGTGAGATGTTCCTTCGAGAGCAGCTCAAAGCCATCAGGCAGGAATTGGGAGAGGACGACGATTCGGCAGATGTCGATGAACTCCGCGAGCGACTCCAGGAACTCGACCTCGCAGACGAGGTCCGCAAAGAAGTGAATAGAGAGTTAGGCCGGTTGGAGAGAGCTCCTCGCGAATCGATGGAATCTCAAGTGATCCGCACATTTCTCGAGACTGTGGTCGAGCTGCCATGGAACGAGCGCACGGAAGACCATCTTGATCTCAAGTCGGCGGAGACTGTGCTCGACGAGGATCACTATGGGCTAAAGGACGTCAAAGACCGAGTGCTCGAATACCTCGCCGTGCGAAAACTTCAGAGTCAGAACTCGAACGGCGACGAGCCAATGGGCAACGAGGACGATCGTCGGCCCAAAGGCACCATCTTGCTGTTCGTCGGTCCACCGGGTACGGGCAAGACGTCTGTGGCGAAGTCGATCGCGCGCGCCATGGACCGCGAGTATGTCCGAATTGCATTGGGCGGCGCAAGGGACGAAGCCGACATCCGAGGCCATCGCCGTACGTACGTTGGCGCGATGCCCGGCCGTATAATCGACGGACTCAAGCGTGCAGGCACAAAAAACCCCGTCTTTCTGCTCGACGAGGTCGACAAGCTGGGAGTCTCATTTCAGGGCGATCCTGCGTCGGCACTGCTGGAGGTGCTCGATCCTGCCCAAAACGACAGCTTCACCGATAACTACCTGAGCGTTCCGTTCGATCTCTCTGAGGTCATGTTCATCGCTACTGCAAACCTTCAGGCGAACATTCCTCCGGCACTACTCGACCGCATGGAGTCGGTAACGTTTTCGGGCTATACGGAAAGCGACAAACTGGCAATAGCCCGCCAGTACCTGCTTCCGCGTCAGCGATCACAGGCCGGCCTGTCCGCAGAACAGCTGACCATAGCAGACGGCGCAATTTCCGGCCTGATATCCCGATATACGAGAGAGGCAGGCGTCCGACAGCTCGAGCGGGAACTCGGCAAGGTGGCGCGAAAGGTTGCGCGGCGAATTGCCACTGAGGAGGTAAGAAGCGTGTCGGTCGAAAACGACGACGTTTCGGAGATACTTGGTCGTCCGACCGTGCACCCCGAACATGCCGCCAAACATGATCAACTGGGTATCGCGACTGGTCTGTATTACACCCCTGCTGGTGGAGACATCATGTTCGTCGAGGTGTCTGTCATGCCGGGGAAAGATCAACTCGTTCTTACAGGTCAACTCGGCGATGTGATGAAGGAGTCGGCAAGGGCGGCCCTGTCGTACGCGAAATCGCACGCG
Organism: uncultured Gemmatimonadaceae bacterium; assembly: GCA_964518955.1. Lineage (GTDB taxonomy): Bacteria > Gemmatimonadota > Gemmatimonadetes > Gemmatimonadales > GWC2-71-9 > JBDGYW01. The sequence continues at coordinate 99,573 of CAZFHS010000012.1, forward strand.
GCGGACTTCGGCATCTCAAAGGATGAACTCGCCGGCAAAGACGTGCACGTTCACGTGCCGGCGGGGGCGATACCGAAGGATGGACCTTCGGCCGGTGTAACCATGGCGGCAGCTCTCGTCAGCAAACTTTCTGGTGTACCGGTGCGTCACAACGTGGCAATGACGGGGGAGGTGACTTTGTCCGGCAGGGTGCTGCCAATTGGCGGCGTGAAGGAAAAGGTATTGGGCGCCATCCGGGCAGGAATAACGACGATCATCCTCCCGAAAGAGAACATGGCCGATCTGGATGATTTGAGCGATGAGGAAAGGGAGCGAATATCAGTACATCCGGTAGAAATGTTGGGAGATGTGCTAGCCCACGCCTTGCAGAACGACTAGGGCCGGGGCGGCGACTTAGACGTACTCCAAGCTCCAGTCCGCGAGCTTAGCTATCAGTGCCAGCCGGAACGTAACGTCCGTTCGACGGCGTTCAGATGTCCGCCCGTCGAGCTCGAGTGGGAAGGCAAAGTTGGGTAGGTGTGAGGGTCCTTTTGGTATGGCCCTCAGGTTCTTTGGGCTCCAGACGCCCTGTTCGTCGCAGTCCTGAAGTAGTCTGGCAAGTACGTTTTGGGCTGACGGTAGTATTTCGAGCAGTCCAAGGCGGACTATCAGTTCGATCCAATGGAGTGCCCACGGAATGTCCGGCGTGTTCCCGCGTTTGTCCGCCTTCAGGGGATCACCTAGGAAATGAAACGTCGGCTTGATCGCCTTGCGGCCTATTTGGATTGTCCAGGACTTTCGCGGTCCCGGCTTTGCCAGGAAACGACCAAGCCTCTCAACGAACCCGGCCCTTTCCCTCTGGAGCCTGGGCATGTACGCCAACATAGCCACCGAAAACAGAGTTGGTGGGTGTGCCTCAGGATGCAGCGTTTGCTTCGCTGCCTTCTTTACCAGCGGTGCGTCAGCCAGATCGCTCCTCAAAAACTGTGAGACATCGGAAATCACACGATGCGCCGAACCACGCACTCTCGGGTCCTCAATGCGTTGAGCGTGGGCCAGAGCGCAAGTCACTCCCTCCCGAAGGAATGTGCGAGCCCATGTGTGGAGTTCGGCGTTGCCGACCGATGGCTTTTGGTATTCAAACCAGAGCGAAGGAGTTTCATCTCGAGACAGCACCTTATAGAACTGACGTTCGGCCAACCTGAACGAACGTGTATTCTGAGCGGCACCCAACTCTACCAGTCTACGGTATTGCGCCACTGTCCCGACATCTTTGATTCCCTGGGATTTGAGTGGCGCGATTCCCAGCATGTTGCCGCTCCACAGGCCATTCTGCCACTGTTTCCGGGCCAATTGCTTCACTTGTCGGTACTGAGAAACCTCCGAATTTAATTCGGTTAAGTCCTTAGTGGACAAGGATTTAGGCGGCAAGATGTCAGTCGCGACACGCAGCTGGATGGGCGTGCAGGCGTTCTCACGGAGCCAGGTTACAGGAACTCGGTGGTGTGTGGGCAGTTCCAGGGTAATTCCCCTGTGGAGGAACAGTTTGCCGAGTATTGGCGTGAAACTATCGTCTCGGGCGCAATTCGGCCAGGGGGAATCTGAAAACCGCCGTCATACTGCCGTTTTTTTTGGGGGGGGGGAATCAGTCGGGGCCGATCGGGCAGGCTGCCCGTGCCAGCCCGCCCTTCCGCCCCATAGCCGATTCGCTGGTAAGCACGACGCTAGCTTCGTCGACGAAATCGACGGCCTCACCCTGCGGTTGCCGCAGTCCTATCCAGCACGGCTGCCCCTTCCTCAACCATCTACCATCATCTTCGAGGCTGAAGAAATGCAACTCGGTATAGGTGCGTACAACCAGAAGCCGACCGGAAGGCGACACTGCCGCTGCCGTTACCAGGTTTCCGAAACGCCTTGCGGGTCTGATCGGCAGCGTATCAACGAGTGTTGCTCTCGCCGACTCTTTGTCGGTTTTGTTGGACGGGACCTGATAAAGCATAATCGGCCCGCGGGTTCCTTTGGTGACCAGCAATACATCCCCTTCGGGAGTCACCGCCAGAGCTTCAATGTCTCGAGGGCCGTCGGGATATCGAACTCGCAGCTCGTGAGCCCGTTCGGTACGAATCTCGCCGTCGACGGCAGCTGCGGGAACAACTGGCTCCGGCACGATGTAGATGGTTCCTCTCCTGCGGCTGCCCGAGTTGTCACCGGTGTCGGCGATGTACAAACAATGGCTGTCGTTCTCGTCACCGAGACATGGCCCGATCGCGATATCCTCCCAATCTCTTGCGTCTGCTCCCCTGACTCGAAAACGTCCCAGGACTGTCCCGGCCAGGTTGGTCGCGTAGATCCTTGCCCTGTCGCCCGAATCGTTGTGGGTCCAGAAGATACCCGGCTGCGATAGGCTCGTCGCGACCCCGGAGCTTTCGTTGAGACGGTCCGACTGAAATTCTCCAGTCGGTTCGAACACCGTGGGCTGCACCGATTGAGCCGCGACGGCAGTCAAGCTGCCAACAGTGAAAGCGACGACCGAAATTGCGGATCTCGTTTTTTGTCTGAACAAGGACAGATCTCCCAGAGCCCGTTCCCTCAAATTGTATGTACAAGGTTGCCAGCGTGACAGTGGGCAGTCATTTTTCCACGCCATGAATCCAAAATTGAACCAGATATCGATTGAGAAACTCCCGGACAATGTTTTTTTTGCCGGTCGAGTGCTGTACTTGGTGGACGATCCCGATTTGGTGCGGCGACAGCTAGATGGTGAAGACGTCCATTCACTCGTGAACGCACCGCTGCGCGATAACATTTCTACTGACGAGATCACGCCCGCATACATCTGCTACTACTACGATGATACGCTAGGCGATTTTCCGTATCTGGGGTTGAAAGCGGGATCCGAATTTCCGATTACCCGTGGAAGCGTGCGGAATGGCGGGTTCGTGTGTTCGGTGAGCGGGAAACGGCGTGGAAAAGGGTCGTCGCGTGAACAATCCCCCTACGCCGAAATGTGCGCGGGCATCAAGGTGATATTTGCGGAGAACATCGAACGCATATACCGAGAGAATTGTCAGAACCTGGGCATTCTAACGAGCACGGATTTCTCGTTGATCGACCGAGTTCGCAACGGCGATCCGATACCGCTTACTGAGTTCACGCGCGGCGAGGGCGACATTACGCGAGAGATCATCGAGTACGGTGGCCTGTTCAAGTACAACGTTGCGCGTATGCAGGGCAATGCGATCGTACCGCAGGTCGAGACTCCACGGCGACCGATGACGATCGGTGAGAAGATTCTCGCGAAGCATTGGGTGACAGACCTGGCACGAGACAGCGTCGGCGTCGAATACGTCAAACCGAACGACGAGGGTTTTGTGCGCACCGACATCCGGTTCAGTCATGAGTATGTGACACCTATGTCGGCGATTTTCTGGGAAGACCTAGTCGGCGAGAATGAGAAGGTTGTAGACCCCAGCTCGGTGTTCTTTTTCCGCGACCATCTGACGTTCCTCGAGACTACCATGACCGAGGAACGCAAAGCGTCTGGATTGTTGGACGTCGCTCTCCAGCTGAAGAAGAAACAGGAAGACTTCGCCGCCAAGCAGGGCGTCAGGCTTTACGGTGAGCTGCAGCGGCCTGCATCGGGAGAACCTGTTGGCTCGGAGGCTATTTGTCACTCGAAGATCCTCGAATCGCACGCACTCCCTGGACATCTGGTGATTGGTAGTGATTCGCACACGCCACATGCTGGGGCAATCGGGTGCATCGCGTTCGGTGTTGGGACGACTGCGATTTTCAATTCCTGGTTGACGAAAGATGTGCGTATCAAAGTGCCTGGATCGGTCCTCGTTCGCGTCAACGGAACAGCTCCCGAGAACGTCACCGCAAAAGACTTCATGTTGGAGATCCTCCGGAATCCTTACGTCAAGAACGGCCATGCCATCGGCAAGATCGTCGAGTATTCGGGCGATGCCGTGGCTGATCTGCCCGTGGACGATCGCGCCACAATGACCAACATGGCGGCAGAAGTCGGGGCCTTCACCGGGCTCGTTGAGCCAGACGAGAATGTGGTCGAATTCTTGGTTCGAGAGCGCAAGATGGATGTCGGTGAGGCCCGCATGAGCATCGATGGACTGCATTCAGATCCCGGAGCCGCCTATGAGGAGATCATCGAGATCGCAGCCGACGAACTCCGTCCCTTTGTAGCCCTCCCAGGCGATCCCGGTAACGGACAATTCGTGGATGAACTCGAATACGACGTGAAGATCGATATTGCCTACGGCGGATCGTGCACCGGTGCAAAGAAGGCGGATATGGACATGTATGTCCGCGTCTTCAAGGAGGCTTTGGCGGACGGCAAGAAGGTGCATCCCGATGTCAGCTGCTTCATTCAATGCGGTTCCCAAGAGGTGAAGAAGTACTGCGAAGATCAGGGCTACATTGAGGTATTCCGGGAGGTCGGTGCTGAGTTCATAGAGCCCTCCTGCGGAGCGTGCATCAACGCTGGGAGAGGTGTGTCATACAGTGCCGATACGGTTACAATCAGCGCGATAAACCGAAACTTCCCCGGCCGTTCCGGTCCTGGCCAGCTATACCTGGCGAGTCCCTATACTACTGCAGCCAGTGCGATTGCCGGACAGATTGTCGCTTGGGAGCCGCGGTAGTCGTATCTACGAACTGCTAGCAGAGACAGGAAGCAAAGAGCGCCCCGGCAGGTAACTGTCGGGGCGCTTTACCTACTGCTCTCACCGTTGCGATTGCGCACTGTGGACTCGTCACCTATGGATCCTCCCTCCCGCCTGAACGCGGCGGCCGGATACCTCCCACTTGCATTCCAAAAGACCCAATCGGTGAGGCCAACGTCTTCTACTGCCTCAATCTGTGCTTGGACCTCAGTCGCAGTGTAACGGACCCGCCTGATCGAAAACGACTGCAGAAACGGTCGGATCTTTGCGGCTCCCTCTATTGCTGCGGCGCGCTCTACGCCGTCGACTAGTGCGCGGCGAACGGTCTCGTACGGCTCAGCGTTGGGGAACGAGATGCCATATGCGCCTGCGTGGTAGTGGCTCGGGTATACCATTGGCAGCACGACATCGGTTATCCTGAGCACATCTTCCCAGTATTGACCTATGCCCAGGTCATTCCTCGCACTGGTGGCAAGCCCGAAGACATCCACTGTGAAGGGTACACCGAGAGCTCGGACTCTCTCCGCGGCAAGTTCGAGGTTGCGGCGAATACCATCTCTCCTCGATTCACCCGGCCGCCGAGCGCTGAAGATGGCTCGTGCCAGATTCTCTGCCGGTTCGTCTGGAAATCTCACGTAATCGAACTGAATCTCGCGGAACCCCATTAGAACTGCTTCTGCAGCGATGTCGGCTGCATACATCCACACGGAATCGCGGTACGCATCAACCCAAGGATCGCCAAACCTGTCGTGCCAAATACCGCCGTCAGGGTCGCGCACCGCCCAACCAGGCTTGTGGTTGGCCAACATCGTGTCTTTTGCCACCACGATGCGTGCGATAGGATGAATCCCGTGTTCCTCCAGAATCGCAAGGCGCTCTCGGACATTTCTAGCCCGGACTAAACGGTTCGCTCCAATCTCTACAGCAGTCGGTATGGAAGAACGATACGTGATAAAACCCCGCACGTCCTTGACGTCTATTACGAAAGCGTTGATCTCGGTGGTATCTGCTAGAGCCAGCAAGTCGTAGAAGCGATCCGACCCGAATACCCAGGCATTCATGTAAACCCCGCGAACAGCGGCGGGTGGCTCGCCAGGGGGCGGAGCAGGTAGTCGAATAGAGGCGAAATCCTTGGGAAGAACTTCAGCGAGGTAGTTTGGGCGGGTCTCGCGTGAATGTACGTTCAGCCATCGAGAACGCGTCGAATCTTGGGCCAACGCGCCCTCCACTCCGCAGGCAGTCAGAACGAATGCCGCCCAGAACCAAAGACAAACGCAACGCATCATCGAGCTTTTAGGCGAGCGCTTAACGCCCTCCCTCGACGATGGATAGCTCAACGCGGCGATTTCTCGCCCTTCCTTCTGCGGTGCCGTTCGGTGCGATCGGCCTGTCAGGCCCATACCCTTCGGCAACCATCCGTTCGGGCGATACGCCCTGTCGGGCCAAATACATCATCACGGCTCTGGCGCGTGCCAACGAAAGCCTCGTATTCACCTCGGCGCTGCCGGTCGCATCGGTGTGGCCAGCAATCTCGATCCGGATTTCCGGGTGCGCCTGCAAAGATGCCGCAACTTCGTCGAGGGTAGCGAACGACTCTTCCGTGAGCACGGACCTACCTGAAGCAAACGTCACCCCCTCGAGCACCAAAGGCCTGCGCTGGCCCTGTTCGACCATGAAGAGCACAGGACAGCCAACGGCATCGACGTTCTGACCGGGTGCCGTGTTCGGGCAGCGGTCCTGTGGATCGGCTATACCATCACCATCTGTGTCTTGGGCCACCTCACAACCGCGAGCGTCGACCTCCGTGCCTACTGGAGTGCCGGGACAAGCATCTACATCATTCAGCACTCCGTCTGCATCCGTGTCTGTTGGGCAGCCTGTTTGATCGACAGCCACTCCCGGAGGTGTTCCTGGGCAGCGATCGAGACCGTCGAATACGGTGTCGCCGTCACCATCGAGCGGGCACCCAGTCTCATCGATCGTTGCCCCGGCTGGTGTGCTCGGGCAACTATCCAAACCGTCGAAGACGCCATCGGCATCGCCGTCTGTTGGGCATCCTGTTTCGTCCGTGTGGGCACCTACGGGAGTTTCGGGACAAACATCGATTCCGTCGAGGACTTCATCGGCATCGGTATCGCGTGGGCAGCCGTAATGATCGACAGTTGCTCCGGCCGGTGTGCCGGGGCAAGCATCGAGGCCGTCCAACACCACGTCTCCGTCGGTATCGCTCGGACAGCCTACGTCGTCAACCGTGGCACCCAGCGGCGTGCGCGGGCACTGGTCGTCCTTGTCTCTCACCGTGTCGTTGTCGCCGTCGCGCGGTGGCCCTCCGAATGCGAACACCGATAGACCGGCGGAAATGCTGAAGTTTGTGGCAGGAGAGAATGTCCCGTGCCCTTCGATGCGCAAACCGGCGCGCCCACCGAGAGAAAACCTGTGACCAACAACACCGTGGAATCCTGTGACTTCGTCGTCCAACGCACCGGAGTAGAACACTCGCTCTATGCCGGCGCCCAGATAGAAAGAACTCCACGCTGTAGCGTGTGCGTGAGCGAGCACCGTTCCACTCAAACGGGTCACGTCTACTCTCTGGCCAGACTCGGTGGCGTTCGTCACCACATGGTCACCAGTTGCCTCGATCGAGAACGCTCGTGTCAAGAAATACCCGAGATGTGCACCAGCGCCGATCGCTCGATCGAGAGCGAGCGTGTCGCCGTGCTTCGCCGAGATTGCAAAGGCTCCAAGTTCGACCTGGCCTTGGGTTCCTGATTGAGCGAAGCAAGGCGTCGAAATCAGCGCCGTACAAGCGAACAGCGCATACAGGGCCTTGCGGGCGGATTGGGTGCATGTAGGCATGACGTCCAATCTAAGAAATCTTGGGTGGAGTGTCAGTAGTCTTCTCTAGGATCGGCAGAATTCAGTGTTTCCGTCATGTCTGCGGAGGCGTCTACTTCGATCGCAATTTCCTGCGTTCTAACACCTTGATCCATCATGTTGCCCGTGGTGTCTAACAGGTCTCTCGAGAGGGCAAAAACGGCATCCCCTTCTTTTGCCAACTCTGCAACGGTCCCGAGGTTTTCCGTTACCGTAATCTTCATCTGAGAGAGGTTTACTACCGTACTTCTCAAGGCTTCACTGACATCCTTGAGTGCGCCATCTATGGCCTCGACCACAACGAGGTTGTCTTTGGGCAGGCTAGCCAACCTCTTCTCTACATCCTTAGCGGTTTCTGCGGAAGCCACGATATCTGCGAGCTCGGCATTCCAATGCCTCGAGATATCAGACAGCTTAGTCAGCTGTTCGCGCAAGTCTTCGAGCACCTTCGATGCTCTTTCGATGGCCCGATTCGTGTCTTGCGCGCTTCGACTCATGTTCCGAGCGGCAGCGGCACTCTGCTCGGCGAGTTTGCGCACTTCATCGGCGACGACCGCGAAACCCTTCCCGTGAATACCCGTTCTGGCTGCCTCTATGGTTGCGTTCAGAGCCAACAGATTGGTTTGGTTCGCGATCGAGGCAATGGCTTCGGTGAATTCTTCAATGCCGCGGGCGGCTTCGCGCAGACGACCCACCTCCGAAACGCCGACCTCGATCGTTGCATCTAGGATGTCGACCTGCGAAGCAGAATGGCGTCCGGCTTCATTTGCATCGGAGGCCGCCCGGGACACCGATTCCGAGGCCTGCAGCGCATCTGTACTAACCTGGATCGTCTCGTTGATGCCCTCGAGCAGCAGTTCGGCAGAGGCGATAGCCGCCTGTGTCTGTTCTGCTGCGCGCTGCGCGTCAGACTCCGCGCTATTTCTCCTCTCGGCAGCAGCTTCTGTGGCGTCCAAAATAGTATCGCTTGCGAGCTTGATACGCTCACCATGGCCGCCTATATCCCGCGTGGCCCGCACTACGGTGCCCAACGCCCTGGCAGTGAGGAGTACCTGCGTTAGCTGAGGGCCGACGAGCGAAAGATTCTCGGCGTCGCTCTCGGTATAGACACCCTGCAAGGAATGAGAAATGCTCCATATGCCTACCGGAATGCTGCCGTCCAGCAACGGGATCAGGATGTCAGAACCCTGAGACTCTACGCCGAGCAAATCCACCTCAGACCCGTCAGCAGCCGTGTCGACTAGTGGGTTACCGCTCCGAAGAGCCGTTGCAATTGAACTCTGGTTTGCGTCGATTCGAGCTCCGGTCATTTCCTCGGTGTCAGCGATCACCTCGACCTCTTGCATGTGCGCATCGAAACTGCCGAGTCGCATTGACTCCCATGAGACGAGGTGGCGCGAATACCGCTGCAGCTGTTCGAACGCTCCCTCGACTGTTGCGGCCTCAACGACTGCAGACTTCAGTCGGTGCACCCAAAGCCAAATGTCTGATCTCACGGCGGAGTTGATGATCCATGCGGACAATACAACTGCGGTAGCAAGAAGCGCGGACACGAAGATCGTTTGCGTCACCCCTAAATCCGACGACAGCGCTCCTGCCCATCCCAGCGCCAGCGCGGTTCCCACTGTGTCGGCAGTCGCTCGCCATTTCAGCGAGAGGCGAAGGGTGTGAATGCTGCTGGAATCGGAAAGGCCCGACTCCACTGTCTCCAGAACTTGTGCGGTTACCAAAAAGATGAGCACGGCGATTGACAGTGGAATCGTATTCGTGAAGGTAACCGTTCCGGATGAGACCACTCCTCCTGACGCGTGGTAAGCAACACCGGCGATGCCGGTGATGAAGGCGATACGTACTGAGGACTTCAGCGCAACGGATATCGACCGGCGCAACAGACCTGTTTCGCCGACCAGTATGCCGAGACTCACCGCTAGCACAGCGGCCTCCCAACCGGCCAGCAGCAGCCCCGTTAGCGCGGCTGCACAGATGAAGGACGCGTGAGACTGCCCCGGAAGCGGAATCGCAAACTGCCGAACGCCGGCAGTGATTGCCGCCAATAGCAGCAACTCGAGAGAAAGTGTGGCGAGCTGAAGGTCAGGGGCCGCCAAAAGGCCAACGATTGAAGCAACCAGCAATCCCAGCCCGCCTAAGTCAATAGTGGTCGAAAACCAGCGGTAGTAGGTTGCGCTTGTCGATGTCATCGTCGCAGCTCTCGGGTTTTCTGCTTTCGCTACGTTTGGCGGATGGATTCACCCAGGCCACAGCCGTAATTTTAAGAACATACCATTTGTGGAGGAACAATGCGTATTTCGATCGAATACTGCGCGGTTTGACACTATGAACCGCGGGCCTCCAGTTCGGCGGCCGAGATCAGAGAAGTCTTCCCGGATGCAGATGTTGAGCTCATCGCAAGCGGCGGTGGTGTCTTCGAAGTAGTGGTGGATGGCGAGCTGGTTTTCTCGAAGAAAGCGCTAGACCGACATGCGGAACCTGGAGAAGTGGTGGCGTTGGTGAAGAAGAGCCAGGGAGTTTAGTCGGGAGGAAACGAAGCGGGTGCTCGCCCCCGTCCGGGCGCGCACCCGCTTCGTTTCAAAGCTCCGAAACCGAATTGGCGGGCGTTACTTACAGGGCTGCTGAAGCCGCCGATTCTTCGGATGGGATGTTGAGCTCCCCTTCACTTTTTGCCACCCAGATCGCACAACATGTGTCTCCGGTTACGTTCACGGCCGTCCGAGTCATGTCGAGAATCCGCTCCACACCCATTACGAGAGCGATGCCTTCAATCGGAATGCCGATCGCGTTGAGGACTATGGTGAGCGTCACGATGCCGATCCCTGGTACACCGGCTGCGCCGACCGACGCAAGAGTCGCCGTGAGAACCACCATGAGCAGATCGCCGAGTCCCAGGGAGATGCCGAAGACCTGCGCAATGAAAATCGTGCTCACACCCTGGTAGATTGCCGTTCCGTTCATGTTGACGGTGGCGCCCAACGGGAGCACAAACGAAGCCACCTCTTTTGAGACTCCAAGTTCTTCTTGCGATACCTGAAGGTTCAGGGGTAGGGTCGCATTACTCGACGAGGTGGAGAAGGCAAACACCGCCACCTCGTAGAATCTCTTGAAGAACAAGACCGGTGACATTCCGGAAACTTTTGTGGAGAGAGAATAGTAGGTGAACACGAAGAAGAGCATCGTGCCAATCGTCACGAGGACGTAGTTGGCCAGTGTCAACAGTATTCCGTATCCGAACTGAGCAGCGACTGCTGAGATCAGCACAAAAACGCCGTAAGGTGCTATCTGCATTACGCCCTTCACCAACACGATCATCGCGTCATTGACCGTGCCGAGGACTTCGAGAACCGGTTTTCGTTTTTCCTCCGGGAGGATCGTGAGCGCGATGCCGAACAGAAGTGCGAAGAAAATGATCTGAAGGAAATCGGTGTCGGCCATCGCCTTGATCGGATTCCTCGGGATGATCCTAACCAGGATTTCCAGGACGCTCGGTTTGTCGGTGACACTCTGGAGCTGTTCGGGCGTCAGACCGGCGTAGTCCGTGAGCATTTCTTCTTTGACATCCTCGTCCAGCCCTGCGCCGGGGTTGAACATTTTGCCTGCTGTGAGGCCCATTGCCACCGCAACCGCAGTCGCGACGGCGTAATAGAGGAGTGTCTTGATTCCGATTCTTCCAAGTCTGCGCAGGTCGCCAAGGCTCGCGGTTCCTACGATGAGAGAGGCCATCACGAGTGGTACCACTATCATGACGAGGAGGTTGATGAATGCATCCCCAATCGGTTTGATGGCCAGTGCGACATTGCCGAGCAAGGGCACGTCTGCCAAAAGGGGCCCCAGCGCTGCTCCGAGGATCAAGCCAATCAAGATCTTTGTGTGAAGCTTCATTCGTAACGTCCCGGTATTGTGGCGGTAGTTAGCTTCAACGCTGGCAGCTTACCACCTTCTTCGCGCCGCACCACGTTGGCGCGACAGGGATGCAATGTACCCAGACAACCCCGCCTTGTTGAGTCGATGAGTCCCCTATCTCGCGTGCGGGATCATTATCTACCCCCGGACCGCGACGAATACCGTCGTGCCGAACCGACCAGCGGACGCATAATCGTCATCGCTCCCACGCGAGCTGCATGCGAGACGATAGAGTTGGCGATGGAGCTGCGGATCGACACGGTTCTGGAGCGGGAGCACGGGTCAGAAATTCGTGACTTCGCCCGTAGACGAGTCGGATTCGGGATCGTCGCCAGCACAGGTACCGGAAAAACCCTGGGGATTCGTCCCATAGCCGAAGAAATACTCCGGGCCCCTCTCAATGTTGGAGTCGTCAACCGGGAGCGGGAAGCTACACCCGAGACGCCAAGCTGGAACGTCGTGATCGTAACGACCGGCATCGCTCGCCGGTGGTTCCAAGACGATCTGATAGATGGACGCGATACGATAGTGGTGGATGAAATCCACCAAACATCGGCGGAGCTCGAGCTGTGTCTAGCGCTGGGCAAACGGGTAGGGTGCAGATTCATCTGGCTTTCGGCCACAGTCGATCCGTCATTCTACGCTCGATATCTCGATTCTTCCGAGATGCTCGAGACGACGGCCTTCGACCCAGATCTGGCTGCTCGTGTCGAGTACGTTGCTGGAGATCCCTTCGACTTTTTGGATGCTGCCTTCGTGAGGCGCGTGATTCGGGAACGTAGGGGGGTCGCCGTGTTCCTTCCTACGAGGGCGCAGGTCGAGCAGGCCGCGGCAATGTTGGATCGGCGGCATAGCAATTTGAACGCGGCCTTCTATCACGGAGGCGAGCCGATAAGGGTCATTAGGCCATTCCTGGAAGGCACAGCCGAAAAACCGTTTGTCCTGGCTATGACCCAAGCGGGCCAGTCTGCGCTCAACGTCCAAGGCCTCGACACCGTGGTGATCTCAGACGCCTGCTTCAACGTCGTCATTGACCGCGGAAAAAACGTGCTGACGCCGCAACACCTCAGTGCTAACGAGATACTGCAAATGGCGGGAAGGGTACACGGCCGCGTTCCCAACGGAGAAGTGTACCTGATCACCGACCGGGATCTCGACTTCGAGTCGCTCTGTCCAACCAGCCCCGCGTTTCAGCTTGCTGGTGACAGTGAAAGGGTGGCGCTCACCGCCGCCGCTCTGGGTATCGATCTAGCGGACTTGGATCTTCCCGTTCCCTTGGACCGACGCGCATACCGCCGAGCGATAACGGAGATGACGGGGCGAGGGCTCATTGAGGATGGGCGTCTCACCACCTATGGCCGTGATGTTGAAGCAATGCCAGTCGACCGCCCATGGGCAGAGCTGCTCGTTCACGCAACCGAAGAACTCGCGCAATTTGTCGCAGTTGTGGCCAACGTCGAATCCTTGCACCGCCTTACGCGGGAAAATCCCGATCTTCATGGCTTGGTTACCTCCGGCAGCGATCACTTGACCGCGTACAACGTTTACGCAGAGGCGGTCAACGAAGCAGGATATGTTGGCGAGGTTTATGGCTTGGAGCGGCATCAGTTTGACGAGTCGATCGACGATTGGGCTGAATACCGAGGTGTACTGGTTAAGGGGATCGAAGACATTGCGCTGGGCATGGCTTCGGTCATGCGTACCATTGAACGACCTCTGCCGGATAGGTTGCCGGCAGTCTCGAAACAGATCGTGAGAGATTTCCGAGAGCTCCTCGCCAGGGTGATGCCGTTCGACTTGGTCGTCGACGGAGAAACTGCGAACGGTGAGCGGGTGAAGCTCTCCATTTCGTCGGTATGCGGGCCTCACTCCGCGGTTGCCGGAACAATCTCGTATTTCGCGACTCGGTTCGGGGCCCATCGCGCCGCAATCGAGGGTACCAGCATTCCCCTCAAGCTCATCCAGAAGCACGCCACCCGAGGAGAAACCGAGGTAGAACTCCGCAACGTCCGCGGGAGACCGCGTCTATCGCTCGTGCGAACCTCGAAGTACGCAGGGTTTGTGCTTGACCGTCAACGCACGGCAATTGTGGACACTTTCCCGGAAGATCTGGAGGACGCCGCAAGGAAAGAACTCGCGCGAACGCTGATCGAGGGGATCACACCGCACCCAAATCAGACTCGGGTGACGAAGGTCGTTCGAAGAGTGGACGAGTACTGGAGACGTTCGGGTGGTCGGCTCCAAAACGCCCATCCTCAGCAGGTGCAGACAAAGATATTAGACCAGCTTGGAGAAGTGTCGGGCTGGCAAGAATTCCTCGACTCCTCAGTTCATATCAGCGTCAGCGACTTCCTGACGGAAGACGAAACCCGCCCATTGGATTCCCTGCCAAACACAACAACCGTACGAGGCACACGGATACCGCTCAGGTATGAAATCGAAGGAGCAACACCCGTAGTCCGGATGCGTCTCCGGGAGGCGGTGGCGCGGAAGATTCGGAAACGGGATCTGATTAAAATCGACAGGCCGTATCGGTTCAGCGTGCTGAGAGGCAAACGAGAGCTGTTTCGCGCAACATCATTAAAGGACCTGCAAAATAGGCTTCGAAATCTCCCTGCCGAAAGAAAACGGCCGCGTGGCAGAGGACGCCGTTAGAAAGCAACCGGCTGCGTCAGAGACAGGAGTGCCAACCAGGCGGCCGAATATGCGCCTTCCAGCTGTTCTGCATCGGTGCCGCAGGAGAGTTGGAATCCCATCCCAGCGACTAAAGCCTCCAGAAGCATGCCGATTTCAGCATCCGGAATGGTGGGTGTCAAGCCGAGTTCGTCGCGCAACATGCAAGCAAATCCGTCTCGCAGGCCATCCGCGAATTCTTGGCGCAGTTTACTGGCCAAACCGTCAGTTAACCTTTCGGATGTTCCGACGAGTGATTGCCACGCACGCACAGTACCATCCACTGACTCGCTGGTCAAAACAGACCACGTTTGTGACACAGCGTCGTGTGCGGTGGGCGCGCGAAACGCTGAGCTCCAGCTGTCCATGCGATTGCCCGCCAATCTCTCGGCCACAGCTGAAAGTAGTCCTTGTTTTGTCTTGAAGTGGTAATGCACAAGTCCTTTTGCGGATCCCGCCGCGGCGGCTACCGCCTCGATACTCATCGCCTCGGCACCGCTCTCCTGTACTAGGCTTGAAGCACATTCGAGAATTCGCTGCCGTGCCTCTCCACGCTTGGCTGCCAAGGGTCCACCTCCTGACTGTCCGGACGGTCAATGTCGGTATGCCGGTGCTGCCCCGCTATCAAAGATATACGTGGTTTATGGTTTTGACCAGATGGTCAGTGTGTTTCTCGGGGGATGTTGTGGGCGTTTGCGGTGTAACTTGCGAGACTAACGACTCGATATGAAACCTTCGGTGCGTCATAAGCGTACAGACTCGTGCGTGAACAACCAAGGTACCGTGACCATGTCATCCGTATTCTCGCCGCTGGCCCGGGCAGTTCTCGACTCGTTTAGCGAGGGCGTCGTAGTCTTCGACCCTCACGGCCGTGTGGTTTATACAAACAGCCCGGCAGAAGAGGCGATCGACAGCGTAGCTGCCGATATTCCGCGCGACGCGCAACGACTCGTACCTGAGTTGGCGCGGTTGGGCGCGCGAATCTCGCCGTTGCGCGTCGGAGACCTCAAAGTCGGTGAAGCAGTATACCTGCCCGACACTGGGGACAGACCAAAAACGCTGGCGGAGCGGGAGAGGAAAGCGATTCTTCAAACGCTGGAAAGCAACGGCTGGCGACTTGCGCAAAGCGCCCGGGCGTTGGGGATTTCGCGCACCACACTCTGGCGGCGCCTCAAGGAGTACGGTTTGCACCGCAGTGGCCACGGCAAATGGTCACGTCCCTCCTAGTCGGATTTCTAGCTGCACTTGCGCCTCAACAGGGCGAGCCTGACACATTCAGCGATGCTACAACGGCTGAGCTGTATGCTCGCGCACGCGTGCGCCATATCAGACAGGATTCGCTGGTCAGGGATTACACTGCCATGGTCGACACTCGAGTCGACGCTGCGGGGGGAAGAAGCCGATTTGCCCGGCTGACGACATTGATGGTCCGCGAGACAAAGGCGCGTGTGACTTGGCGTGCTCCGAACGACCTGAAGGTGGAAGCGCTCGGAGCTCGGGTGGCGGCTCCCATATTCCGAATAGTCGCGGGGATGGGTGGTGATGTTGCAGAGGAGATGGAAGAAGGAGAGCGAGAATTCGCTCAAGACTCGTGGTTCGATCGACCTTGGTTCATACCGCGTGCACTCGGCGACCAAATAAGCCTGATCGATCTGCCGGATAGGCCGGCGCTGCATCCGCTGGCTACAGGTGCAACCGATCACTACCACTTCGCGATAACGGACTCGGTGCGGATCAACGTGCCGGGCCGGAATGTGCGCGCGGTGAAGATGCGCGTAGAGCCAAAACGACTGGGGCCATCTCTGGTCGCCGGCGACATGTGGATCGACCAGGACACTGGGGATGTGGTTCGTTTGATGATTGTTTTCGTGGGTGAGTATCTGTGGGGGGCGCCCGAAGGAGAAACTCCGGAAGACAGCAGCGAAGCACGCAATGAAAACCAGATGGCAAACCGCGTGTTGAGTGTCGAAGCGGATATCGAATACGCCCTCATCGAGAACCGCTACTGGCTGCCACACCGCCAGCTGCTGTCGCTCACCGTAGAGATCCCGTGGTTCATCAACGCGACGATTCCCATCCGCTTCCTTTCTGATTTCCGCGACTATGCGGTGAACACACGACCCGCAGATCTCTTTGCCGTTCCGCTAGACTCCCTCGCTGAAGAAGACGAGGAGCGAAGCACACACACCCGACTGAGAGTGTCGGTTGGCCGCAGCGGCGATGCGCCGGAAAGCTCAACTGAGAGATACGAAAACGGATATTTCAGGACTGGATACTGGGCGGGCGGTCGTTGGGAGATGGAGGTCCCGCCGGCGGATACGCTGCTGAGCTACGATTGGGACACAGACTTCAGGTTGTCTCTAGACGAGGAAGAAGAAAGCCACTTCAGAGAGTCGCTCGTGTCGCTGGCAAAACTGTCCGAGGAGCTTCCGGCTGAGTGGGTGGGCAGGAGTCGCTACGGACTTGCTTGGGAGAGGTTTTCCGACATTGCCAGGTTCAACCGTGTACAAGGTCTGTCGCTGGGGGTGGGCTATCAGGTGCGGCCCGGCATCGCGTTCACCACTGTGCACGGTGCTGCGAGGTTTGGGATCGGAGATCTGAGGCCAACGGGGTCACTCACGCTGCGAAGGGATGGCCCGGGTGGCCGTCTCGATGTAACAGCATACCGCGGTGTCCACGAGTTCGAGCCTTGGACCGCTGGACAGGGGATCGGCAACTCGACGAACGCGGTGTTTGCCGGTCACGATGATGCGGACTATTTCTTAGCCCTTGGAGGTGGGATTACCTATCAGTGGAATGTCGGTCCTCTGAGGGATTTAGAGCTGGATGCGCGTGTTGAACACCACTCGTCAATGACGACCGCGGTGGATGCGCCAGTTCCAGGCATATGGGGTGAGGGTGAATTTCAGGCGAATCCTCAGGTGGCAGAAGGGACCTTCTATCGGGCTAGAGCAAGCCGGCCAATTGCATCTGGCTTCGCGTCGATGCTGGTGGGTGGGGATCTGCTTGGTACCGATACACTCCTGTCGTCTCGTGTTTGGGGATCGATCTCCATACCGTTCGCAATCCTGCGTAGAACAGGCACTCTTACAGTTCGAGCAGGTGCCGGTTACGGCGATGCATTACCCCAGCATGCGTTTCGCATCGGCGGCCCATATACTGTCCGAGGGTACGACTACGGCACCAGGATGGGCCGAGAATTCTGGTCTGCACAGCTGGATTTCGCGATAGCGAGATCCTCGTTCTGGGCGCCCATACTCTTCGTGGACGTGGGAGACACATTCACGTCCGATCCGATGGTCGGTGCGGGTGCCGGACTCTCACTGGTCAACGGGTTGCTTCGATTCAACCTATCCAAGGGTGTCAGGCCCTCGAACGGCGTTCGATTCGACCTCGCATTCAGCGCTGCACGTTAGCGTCCGGTAGCGAAACAAACCGCGCGCCCGCCCCTTGGTGACCGCTGACAATTGCCCCGGTCTTCACTAGCTTCCGAAAACATGCCCACACGACCGTTGAGAATCGCTGCCGCCATCCGGTGGGTCGAGGCGAGCGTGCTGCTTCTAGCTGCGCTGGCGATAGCATGCTCTTCCCAACCTGAGCAGGAAGCGGTGGATCTGGGCGACCCCGAAATCGGGCGCACTCGCCTCGCCGCCGACGAACTCCCTCCGGTGCCGCCGTATCCGCAGTCCAGAAACGGCAGGCTCGTGACACAAAGTGCGGGCGACCACGAAATCCAAGGGGAGTGGAGCGCTCAGGCTGGGCTTTGCGATGATGCTGGCATTATGGAGATCTATGCTGGCCCCCCTGGGTATAGCACCGCGTTGTTCATCCGTATGCCCGAGGGTGATCGGATAGGTGAATATCCTATTGCTGCTGCAGCCACACCTTTCCCAAGTGCACCTGCCGCGCTCGTTGCCGTGCAGATCTTCGAAGATCCTGACGCGTATGGGTTTCAGGGCTACCACGGACTGTTGGAGCTCTCGGAATGGGGCGATGAGGTCAGTGGCCGGTTTGCGTCGACGCTTCGCGAGGTCAGCATCGATGTTCTGACGCATTACGTCGGCACGTTCGAGGGCATTCCTGTGAAGCCGTTGCCTCAGGCTTACTGCGACGCTCTGCGGGATTCCACTTTGGCGCCACATCCGACCGAGTCATCTGAACCATCGTCCGACGAAAGATGATCGAGTGACAGAGAAGTACTTCCGGAAGGGATTTGGTTTGAGGCGTGAGGTTGCAGGAACTCTCGCCGACGCTTACCACAGCCAACTGGTCGATCGTATCAGGGGCAACGACTTCTCGCTCGATGTTGGAGACCTCACCTTCCGCCTCGCGAAGGAGTTTGGGTTCTGCTTCGGCGTTGAACGCGCAGTGGAATATGCCTATGAGGCGTCACGGAAATTTTCGGGCAGGCGCCTCTTCCTCATTGGCGAAATCATTCACAATCCGCATGTCAACCAGACGTTGCAGCAAATGGGTGTAACGATCTTGAGGCCCGGGTCCCACGGACGGTTCGACTACTCCGCGATCATTGAAGATGATGTCGTGATCATTCCAGCGTTTGGCGTGACAACGCAGGACCTGCTGGAGTTGAAAGAGGCTGGATGTGTTTTGGTCGACACGACTTGTGGATCGGTTTTGAATGTCTGGAAACGGGTTGAACAGTATGCGAGGGATGGGTTCACCGCTCTCGTGCACGGAAAACATTTTCACGAAGAGACGCAGGCTACGGTCAGTCAGATCGAGAAGTACGAAGACGGAAAGTACGTTGTGGTGCGCGACATCCAAGAGACCGAGTTGATCTGCGAGTTCATCGAGCGGGGAGGCGATGCCGCTGGACTGCAGGACAGATTCGCTGAAAAGGTTTCAAAGGGTTTCAACTTCACGCGCGACCTGGAGCGTGTAGGAATCGCCAATCAAACAACGATGCTGGCCTCAGAATCGCTCGCTATCGAGCAACGCGTGCGCCAGGCCCTTTGCAGTCGTTTCGGTAATGACAACGTAGACCGACATTTTCGTTCGTTCGGGACGATTTGCACTGCCACGCAGGAGAGACAGGATGCCGTGCTCGATCTCGTTGACGATTCTCTAGATCTGATGGTGGTCATCGGGGGATACAATTCGAGCAATACGAATCATCTGGCCAAGCTGTGTTCTACACGGAGTTCCACGTATCACATTGCCGACGCCTCGTGCATAGACCCGGCAACCAACGCAATCCGTTACAAACCGGTTGGAGCAACTGAAGAAGAGGTGTCGACAGAATGGCTTTCTGCAGGTGCAAAGGTGATAGGCATCACCGCAGGCGCCTCCACCCCGAACAACAAGATAGGGGAGACCATAGAACGCATATTGAAGATCAGAGGTTTGACGGCCCCGGCCTAAAACCAATCTCTCGATTGCGACTTATTTCGTCGTAGGTTCTTCAAAAACTTGTATGGGGACTGACCATAGGAAAGGTCTGGTTCCTCTTTGACTGCCGGTCTGCGCAGCTGCAGCGGTCGTACTTCTTCCGTTAAGATGTTCACCGTTCCATCGTCCTTCGCCAGCTTGCCGACGATCAAGAGGTACGGTTCGGTTCGGATCGTGATTCGGTCGCGGTCATAGATGTCGGGACGCACGACCGCGTTGATCATGCCTGCCTGATCCTCCAAAAGAATGAACGAATATCCCTTTGCCGTCTCGGGCCTTTGACGAGCGACCACCATGCCCGCGACCTGCACGTCAACGTTTTCCTCGAGTTGGTCAAGATGGTCACTTCGTACCACGTTCGATGGCAAAGCGTTACCGATTAGAGCAAAGGGATGGCCGCTTGCCGCGAACCCCATTACCTGGTACTCGGCAAGGAGTCGTTCGTCACTCGGTACATCGGGAAATCGCATGTCTTCGTACGGGTGAGTGAGGGGTAACTCCAGTTGACGACGTACTCGGTTGCGATCTGGTCGGTCCGACCTTGGGGGCAGCCAAAGCCCTACTTGCCACAGCAGCTCGCGTCGCGTGAGACCGAACAAATCGCATCCGCCGACCCAAACCAAATTTTCGATTGCTTTCCGCGATAGCCGGGCGGGCGCCCGACGCACACAATCTGCGAGATAGCGGTACGGTCCGTTGCGTTCTCTCTCCAACACGACCTCTTCAGCGACATCCATTCCCCAGTCGCGCAAGAAACCAAAACCGATGCGTACCGTACCATCTTCGACCGTGCAATACACGTCGCTCTTGTTTACGTCCGGCAGTTTGACCTCGACGCCGTGACGATCGGCGTCCCTTCCAAGAACGTCGAGCGAGTAAAAACCCATGGGCTGATTGTTGAACAGTGCCGCGTAGTACTCGACCGGGTGATAGTACCGGAGCCAGGCCGATTGATATGCCAGTAGGCCGAACGCCGCGGCGTGCGACTTGGGGAAACCGAATTGCGAAAAGGCGGTTACCTGTGTGAAAACCTTCTGAGCGGTGGATTCCGGCACGCCGCGCGCCGCAGCACCGTCTCGAAACTGTTCCCAGAAACCTTGCATCAATTCGAGAGAGCGACGCCGGCTCATTGCACGGCGTAACGCCTCTGCCTGACCCGCACTAAAACCAGCCAGTGCCTGACACACCTGCAGAACTTGATCTTGAAAAACGATCACGCCCAACGTTTCCCTCAGTGCATCTCTGAGCAACGGGTGGTCGAATGGAGGCTCGTAGGTGCGGTTGTTGGCGGTCGCGATACGCAGGGCTTCACGCCGCCGTACGAACGGATTCACTGCGCCACCGACAATTGGTCCTGGTCGCACCAGCGCAACTTCGACAGCCAGGTCTTCGAGGTTACGCGGTCTCGTTCGGCGGATCATTTGAATCTGCCCGCGGCTCTCGATCTGGAAGGTGCCGACGGTGTCTCCCGTGCAGATCTGATCGTAGACTGCGGTGTCCGAGAAGTCGATTCGGCTCAGATCGGGCGGCGTCCCCTCGCGTTCAGCCACCATCTCCACGCACTCCTCGACGAGCGACAACATGCCGAGAGCGAGGAAGTCGATTTTTACGAACCTCGCATCGTCACAGGAGTCTTTGTCCCATTGGCAGATGACGCGGTCGGGCATTGCCGCACGCTCCAACGGTACCAACTCGACGAGCGGGCGACTCGAGATGATCATGCCGCCAACGTGCTGAGATATGTGTCGCGGCAGACCTGCAACGTGTTCGCACAAGTCACCCAGGTGGCGCCACAGTGGGGAGTCGGCCTTGTCGGTGAGGCCGGGGAGCTTCTGCAGTTCTTCTCGTACGCCTCGTGCCGACTGGTGTCCACCGAGCTTGGCGATTCTCTCGATCTCACCAGGTGGCAAATCGAGCACCTTGCCGATATCACGCACCGCTGAACGGAGGTGGTAGGTGGGGAACGTACAGACGAGCCCAACGTGTTCGTGGCCGTACTGTTCGTACACCCGGCGGATCAATTCCTTGCGGATCTCGCGTGGAAAGTCGAGGTCGATGTCGGGTATCGATGCCAGCTCTTCGTTCAGGAACCGACCGAGAAAGAGCCGGTTCTGAATCGGGTCGATGTGAGAGAGTCCCAAGCAGTAACAGACGATCGACGACACTGACGAACCACGCCCACGGCCGGGCAGGAGGTTTGCGCTGACACGCCGGGTCCCCTCACGGACGTCGGCGGCAACCTCGTGAGCCAACTCAAGCAGTTCTCGATAGAGGAGGAAGAAACCACACAACCCGTGCAGCTCTATGAGTCGCAGCTCCTGTTCCAGACGGCTCACGGCCTCAGCACGGTGTTCTGAGCCGGAAGGATAGTACTCCTCGAGTTTGGTGTTGCAGAACTCAGCGAGTGCTCGAGGGGCTGTCTGGTGCCCGGCGCCGCGAAAGTCGGGGAAAGAGTAGCCGAGATCTGCGGTTAGGTCGAACGACTTGCAGCGCTCGGCGATCTCGACTGTGTTGGCTATCGCGTCGGGTCGATCCCGAAAGAGAGCGGCAACATCTCGTGGCGCACGCAGGTAGAACTCGCTGTTCGGAAAACGTTGCTCGTGAGAGGCGTCGAGTGTGGTGCGGTGTCGAATGGCCGTCAGGGCGTCGTGCACTTTGTAAAGCTCCTGTCGGTGATAGTGCACGTCGCCTGTGGCGACCACCTGCAACCCCACGGAGTCGGCGATGTTACACAATGCCTGACTTAGGGCGCGATCTCCGCGCACGTGGTTGCGTTGCAGCTCAACCAAGAAGTTGTCGCGTCCAAAGGTGGTTCTGCACCTTTCGGCCAAACGGCGCGCGGCTGTAAAACCCTGCTGCGCGAGGACACGAGGCAACAAGCCGGTGCGGCAGCCCGACATCACTATCAGTCCATCGGCGAGTTGCTCTAGTGAGCGAAAAGCGAGACGGGGGTCGTGTCTGTCTTCGCGAGACAGGTGGGCCTCGGTAACTAGCCGACAAAGATTGGAGTACCCGCTGGGTGTCTCGGCCAACAGGGTGATGTGTGAGCCGTCCAGCAGTGTCATTTCGGCACCGGTAATTGCTTGAAGGCCGACCTGCTTAGCGGTTTGAGCGAAGATCATCGAACCATACAGGCCGTTGTGGTCGGTGAGAGCTAGCGCCGAGTAGCCGAGCGTCTGTGCCTCGAATGCGACTTGCTCGGGGAGCGTAGCTCCGTCGAGGAACGAGAATGCGGAGTGGCAGTGGAGTTCGGCGTACATGGCTTCGGTGTGCAGTGGAGGTTGAGGTGTAGTGCAGCCCCGCCCGGCCCATCCCAGCTCCAGGGAGGGATCAGCTACCCCCTCCCTCTTCTCCTTCTGGGTACGGGGATTAGGGGTGGGCTCCCTCTCCTCCGCCTAAGGCATCTGCATAAACCATCGGTCGGTATTCAAGTCTTCATACAACACCACGTGTTTCCCTCCTTCTAGAATCACCTCCACGTATCGTCGTGCAATTTGCTCGCGCCACCACTCGTCGTTGACGTGCCAGGTTTCGATGAGTGTTTCGATGGTCTTCCGAGACGGACCACTGTCTATCGCTTCGCTGCGTTCCTCCTCGTCTTCTGGGCGGTAGGGCGGCTGGGCGGTAGGGAGGTAGCAGCTCGCGACCGCCGTCGGCAATCCAGCATCATCCAATTCGACCTCCACGGACTGAGGAAGATTCAGCGGCCGCAGTTGGTCAGCACGTGCAGTGGTTTTGGCACGCGCCTCTCCTTCCTCGAAGAGCTTTGACACGGTCATGGGTTACGGGTCGTAGTCGATCAGGGCGTAGCGGCGCTCGGGGATGCGCGACCCAGGGCAGACCTCGACAACGCGATACATATAGGTGCTTCTGAATCGTGTCTTCATTTCGTGCACGGCGGCCCGGAGTTCCCTACGCCGGCCGGCCCGCGCACTACTGTTGGCGTCGCGAGCAAAGAGCTGTAGCTCATTTGTGCCACGTACGAACGTCAAAAACTGGACGGCGAGGCTTTCGACCGCGCCGTTCGGCGGGGCCGCGGCCAACCGTGCTTTTAGCGGCGTCGCGATGTGATCCTTGTTGGCGGATGGGTCTTTCAGTGTGCTTCGAACAGCCCAGGAAGAGCCATGTTCTTGATGTGCTCTCACCCCTACTTCTAGGATGCGCCAACCGGCGCGCCGTGGATGGCGCAATGCACGTTCAATCAACCGGTCCAATGCGTTGCAAAGCATCGCTTGGTCCGCGATCGGATTTGGGAAATCGATCTCCGATACTATTGGCTCAGGCGTCTCGCAGCCGACAACCGGATCGACTACTGCGCCGGTAGCCAGTTGCCAAAGACGGCGCCCTTCGCTACCGAACTGCGATATGACCGCTACTTCAGGGAGCCGTGTGAGATCACGTACCGTCTTGATGCTCAACTGTGTCAGCCGCCGATGGGTGTCGGGACTCGTACGCAACACTCCGACAGGCTGTGATGCCAGAAACTCCGCTCTGCTATCATCGGCGACGATGAACGCTTGACCTGGCTTGGCCTTCGTGGCGGCCACCCAGGCTGCGAACTTGCCCTTGGCCCAGCCCAACCGGGCCACTTCCTCCCAGGCGGACGGGCGGACAGGCGGACGGGCGGACGGTTGGTCCCTCCCACTGCCCACCCCCCGCGGCAGAGTCGCAGAGTCGCAGAGCAGCAGGTTCGCCCCCTCTTCTCCCTCCCCTCCCACCTCTGCACCTCTGCACCTCTGCACCTCTGCACCTGCCTCCATGGCCAATGCAGCCCGAATCGCCTCCACCTGCTCCTCCGCTTCACCGTAAAGCCCCTCCAACCCATCCACACCCACAAACACTCGTCCCAACTCAACCGGTTCGATGGCGGGGCTTACATCGCCCAGGGCCTTCACCAGTTGCGAAAACTGTTCGTCATAGTAGACCGGGTCAGGTTCCCATACGGCAAGCGAAGGACACAAGCCCACTGCCTGGCTAACCGTCATGCCAGGTCTTACTCCCGAATGTCGCGCCCGCGGTCCAACCTGCCAGACCCGCCGCAAATCTTCAGGTGCCAATAGAGCTGTGGCTCGTTCCGCTGCCTCAGGGCGGCGTTGTTCTTCGCAGCGGAGAGCGAATTTTTGGATCCAGACGCAGACGGCGAGGTCGGATTGTAGGGCGGACGGGCGGACAGGCGGACAGGCGGACGGATCCCCCTCCCACCTCCCTCCCGTAGCGGTAGGGCGGT
>CAZFHS010000013.1:0-123249 GCA_964518955.1 uncultured Gemmatimonadaceae bacterium
TTCGAACTACGAAAAGCGGCTTAACTCAGTGTCCACAAAAACGGGGCAAGTCCAATAAACCTCCACAGACTCCGGCTTCTCTCCAGACGCAGCACATTCATCCAACTTGCTACAAGCAATCCGGTTTTCGGCTAACTGCTCTTCCATCACGCGAATGCTTATGAGTGCCCTCATATTGCTTACAGGGTCAAGCAATGAGGGATCAGTAATCTTTGGCTGACTAGATGGTGCACTTTCATGCCGGACTTCGCGTAGTCGTTCTAACGTCTCCCGCTGTTCGCGGTTCTGCAATTGCTTGATTGTGAAATAGAGAGGAAGGAGCAACGGCACCAATACATCGTTTGAGTATGAACGCGCCAAGGTTTCATCTTCTTTGCAATCTTTAACATCAAACCCTGTGTGATAGGGTACAACAGGAGCTATATGCCCACTCAGAAGTTCGAACGCCCATTCCAAATCAGTCATCCTGTACACCGACATTTCTTCGGCGGGATTCCTATTTGGGCCTATCCTCACTAGATGGTCAATAATCACATAAGCACGGGCATTGCGCCTGTTCTTGAACGAAAGCAACTGAGTCTCCTAACTAGCACGGCTCAGCGAATGAGATTCAAAACGGATTAGGCTACACTTCCCTCTTCACCTACAATTGCCTCACGTCTCTTATCAGCCTCCCGCGCCACATTTCGCAATATTCTAAACACTTCCTTGAAACGTCCGTTGAATAGGGCGTGGTCAGGTCCTCCTAAACGTTCGAAGAGAGGAGGAAGGATTGGGTAGGCTCTCTGTTCCGTGTCCAGTTGCCGATACGCCCGAAGTAGAATCGTTCTGAAATCGAAAGGAAGGATATCAGAGTAAAGGTGAACAACCCTGTCAAACCGCCTCTTCACATCATCAAGTCCGGTTGAAAAGAGTGGTTTGAAACGACTGTACGTCTCCTGAGAGTATTGGTGCTGAGCCTTGTCAATCAACATGTCCCATACATCATCGTGCTTCTTATCTGAGGACAGTGGTACACCACGAATGTCAAAGTAGTAGAGCTTCCATGAGTGACAATCAAGGCTGGCTTCAAGGAACACCTCGCTAAGATACTCCAGCTTGCCGTCTGCATCCTTAGCTGGGTTCAATTTGAGCTGAACGATTTTCCGCCAGCTTGTGTTGTAAAGACGAATGACTTCAGGTGTCATCCGCCTGACAAATCCACCCTTTGTTTCGGTTTCGCTATGACAAAGAAGGCAAAGGACAGCAAGGTTGACGAAATCGTTATTGGATGAATCGCCCTCAATGTGGAGAATCTGGACTTTCTTCTCAGTGCGGCAAACACAACATGTTTTGTCTGACGCGAATAACACCTCAGCGGCTCGTTCGTCTGGGATTGGGATTCTATCCGTCATCCTGCTTGTCCTTATCGAACTTTCTGGAGCGACGATCATTGGGCATTCCTAACAGCCTTCCAATGAAAGAAGCTGTACCAATACGAATACTACGCTGTAAAGTGCAATTACCACTGCCCACGCCAACCATCGTGATTTCTTGTGTAGCCACAACAACCTCCCGAATTGGGCAGGCCCCACGAAGAACACTGCACTGATTGCTGATGCGCCAACCAATTCCGGTAGTGAGCAGGCATGTTTCAATCCGCTGGTCAGGTAGAACAGAAACATTGCTCCGTAGGCCACCAGCCAGATTCGTTGGTTCATACTGTTCCCTTGAAGGATGAACACCGCCATAGACGTTGTATCTGTCTCCAATCACATTCGAAATCAAGTCCGTGCCGAAGCCATTCGACTGACAAATCGGCACCAATGTACCGTCGTTGACCGAAAGAAGCGACGTAGTCCGTTCGCCGTAACGGAAATCCGTTCCAACTCATTTTTGCCATATGGCAAAAAACGTCCCACCGGCGTTCCTACCTGTCGGTCACTTCGTCCACCATGAGATATGCCTTACTGGCCAAGCTGACGTTGGCCAGCATGGTGAGTCAGTCCTTATGAGACAGTGTCGGTACACACCTAGGCATCAGTATGAACTGCCTAAACGTCTTATCCAAGTGTGTAAATGTATTTCTGACAACTACTTAGCGAGTTGGCAGGATGTATCTCCCACCCATACGTGCTCCCGTAGCAGTCTTAGTAACAATGAAAAACGCTGTAACAGAACGTACATGGTGGCCAAGCATTTGTGACTAGCATGCTGGCCAAGGACTGTGAGAGGTAGGGTTTACACCAGAGGACATTCGCTTGTCGGCAGCCCAAAACGAAATTCGGGGGTTGACATTTGTGGAAAGATTATGTACATTTCATAGGCTGAGTTGTATTTAAACGGTGTAACTTCACTGGGAATACTGATCTGCTACACGTAATATGGCCATATCTGTTACGAATGTCAAGTATTAAATGTAAGGCATTTCGAGCGTAAATACAGCAGTAATGCGGCAATATTGGCGCAGAAAGTAGAAGTAGGTCTAGTTACAATAAATAAATATTGGAGATGTGTAGAATGAAGGTTGTTCGGATTAGCCTCGATGTGTGGGATCACATCAGGGTGAACGGAAAGATCGGTGAGACTACCGACGACGTTCTACGGCGTCTCCTTGGTTTGCCGATTGCGGCACCGCCCAGCCACGAAGACGATCCGCTGGAGCACCTGCCGAAGAAGGCTAAGAACCGGATGTCGGTAAAGGTAGAAGAAGGAAGCTTGAGCATTCGCTTCAAGAACGGCGTTGGGAGGGTGTTTTCGTTACCTGACAGATCGGACAGGGCGGGTATTCGCAGAATACGCG
The DNA here is from genome assembly GCA_964518955.1 of uncultured Gemmatimonadaceae bacterium. Taxonomy (GTDB): domain Bacteria; phylum Gemmatimonadota; class Gemmatimonadetes; order Gemmatimonadales; family GWC2-71-9; genus JBDGYW01. Next base: position 2,783 of record CAZFHS010000013.1, read on the forward strand.
ACAAGGCCATTGACTTCGTGATTCAGCATGGAGCGTCTCGCGGTCAGGTTCACTCTGTTAGACAGAAGCTGAGTGACAACGGGTACTACGTAAGGATGAGCAAATGAATCAAACGCATGGATAGAGGAGGTACCGATGGTCTGATTCAATGGATGATGTGTGCGGCTCCGCACGGAAGGACAATTCGTGTGGCCCATACCGATGTTGCAGCCCGAAGTGGCCACAAAACGAAAACGAACTCAGATCGAGTTCACTAGAACGGAGAGAACTGCAATGCAACTGCGATCTCACCAGAAAAAGGCGTTTCCCGCCCACGAGGGGAGGGGCGCAACGACCTAATACCGGGCCAAGTGCCCAAGAGGTAGAAATGAGTAATTCTTGTTTGATGGAGCAAATTGATTTGTTGGAAGAAATCGCTGAAAAGGAGAGTTATGAGACTTGTTTGTCAGAAGAAGTAGGCAGTGCACTTGTTGATTTGGAGGGACAGAGCATCTCCGTAGCATCAAGCACCTCCTCTGACACCGTTTATGAGCAACCCGTCTTGAACGGTAAAGCTCCAAGCGGCACAATCTGGATGAGTGATGTAACGGAAACAAAGACTGAGTGGCCCTGGAACGGATACGTACCAATTGGAAAGCTCACGATTATCGACGGAGATCCGGGTGTTGGCAAATCGAGCTTGACCTGTGATATGGCTGCGCGTGTCTCCACAGGACGTGCGATGCCGGATGGTTCACCGGGGATTTCCGGCAACGTGCTGATGTTGTCCTACGAGGATACACCTCACGACACGGTTGTGCCTCGCCTGAAAGCTCACAATGCGGAATTGAGCAGGATTGCAGGATTCAAGAACACTGTTGACGATCCAATTCCAAGGATTCCTGATGACATCGAGCGATTGAGGTCTGAGGTGATCGCAAAGAACGCGCGGCTGGTCGTCCTTGATCCGCTGGCAAACGCTTTCGGTAAAGGAATCAACGCTAACAGCGATGCAGACGTTCGGAGAGCCTTAGGCCCATTAGCTGCGTTGGCAGGAGAAACTAACGCTGCGTTTGTAGTCGTGAGGCACTTCAAGAAATCAGAAGAAGGCCCTGCGCTTTATCGGGGTGGAGGGTCCATTGGGATAGTAGCTCAGGCGAGGTCAGTTTTGGCCGTCGTGGAAGATCCTGATTGTGACAGTGGGTGTGTATTGGCTCAGATAAAAAGCAACTTGGGTCCACTTCAGCCGTCATGGTCCTTCCGAATCGACGGGCCGGATGGATGTACGGCCAGAGTGATCTGGGATGGTGTGTCAGCATATGATGCAGAAACCCTGCTCTGCGCTGCGTCCAGACCTAAGAAGGAAGGCAAGGCACTCAAGGTTAAGAAACTCATTGTTGAGCTACTCCAGAACGGGCCTATGCCATATAGGGATGTGGTACAGGCAGTTGAGGAAGCAGGGATAGTAGCTTCTGATCGAACCGCTCGGAGAGTGAAGCAAGAGCTTGGCATTGTCTCGAAGCCCATCGGCTTTGGGACTGATAGCTTCAACCTTTGGAGTCTGCCTTCTGTCGAAAACGGGCAACTTGGTGATGAACCATGTCAGCTAGCAGGGCCAGCTTCCAAAGGGGGTGTATCATGAAAATGCCCTCAAACGTCGAAACTGAAATGGCCCGTGTGATAGAGCACCTACTCGCAGAAAAGGAGTTAGCTGCGGACATTGACGTTAGCAACGACAACCGTGAACTGGCCAATTCCCTCCTGCTGTCACCGGATACGGTGGCGAGGATGCTGGGCATAAGCAAAAGATCAGTGCTTCGGTCAAATTTGCGTCGGATTACATTCGGACCGAAGACGATTAGGTATGAATTGGAGGACGTGTATGCGTTCATCAAAGAGAAAAAGTCGGTCAATTGATCGCGTGATTCCGGGTGCGGGTCGTATTACGATCCGCACCGGGGAGATGACGCAGGAAACGCATAACGAGTTAGACTCAGCGATTGTAAGAGCGAAGCGTCAAGGCGACTTAGAACCGCTCCAGATGCTAAAGAGGCGCGAGGTATCACCGCAGGAATTTCTGCAAGCGGCTCGGAATCAGACTCTGGCTGCTCTCCAACCTTCACCGGCCTTGCGACCGCTGGTTAAGCAGTGGTTGAAAAAGAAGGGACTCCGGGAAAGCAGCCGAAAGAGATATGAGCAGTCTTGGAACTTCATCTTTGCGAGCCTGCCGCCAGAACCAAGATTGGCGGATCTTAACGTTCAGTGGTGGCCAAGGTTTCTTGCTACTCGGGATGTTACTACTTCTACGTTGAATCGTGATCGGGCTGCTCTCCTTGCTTTCCAGAGCTACGCGAAGGGCTTGGCGCTCCCGCTGCCGGACTTCACCCCCAATCGGTTCAAAGAAGAGCCTGTGCCTTCCGAGATCCTGACCAACGAACAGATCATTGAGGTTCGGAAGCAATGCAGGCCGGATCGGTGGCCGTTTTTCTGGACCTTGTTGGAAACCGGTGCCAGACAGGGTCAGGTGCTGAATCTCAGGCGCAAAGACGTTAGCGTTGACGATGACACGGTCACGTTTCGCTCGGCACCGGGTAACAAGTCCAAAGGCGCTGAACGGAGGGTACCAATATCACACTCACTCGCAGTATGCCTCGATGCGTTGGGCACCTTGTCCGGGAACGGAAAGATCTTCCCATATTCGCGCCATGCGGTTCGACATTGGTGGAAATCTCTCTGCAAGCAACTTGAGATCGAGGACGTAACACCTCACGGTTTGAGAGCGACCTTCATAACCAGAGGGCTGGACAGCGGCGTTTCGCCGGTCGATATGCAGAAGCTTGTTGGTCATTCCAGCCTTGCCATGACTATGCGGTACTACAGGAACCCTGAAGAAAGCCAAACAGCCGCAGCTCGTGTCCGCTCTGCTCTTGGCTTCGAAGAAGAGCACACAACCGCCCAACAGCCTTGAGTCTGAGGCTTTGAGTGGCGATACTCCACACCGGCTTTGGGGCTGACGAGGCTCTTGGGAGCCGGTATGGTACAGTTCGACCGTTATGGTCCCAGCATTTTCCCCAGCATGAGAAAGGAGATCACGGATCAGGAAACAACGTTAGGTTGTTACCAAACAACAACTTGCGACCGTGGCGGAATTGGCAGACGCGCAGGATTTAGGATCCTGTCCTTCGCGGGGTGAGGGTTCGAGTCCCTCCGGTCGCATTGGCAAACTCTTTCTCAGTCAGAGCTGCTGCTTCAGATCCTCTCAATAGGTGCGCGGATCCTTTCCCACCCACACCGGTGTATCATGAGGTCAACTCTTGCAACACAGGTGCTGCTCGCATGTTTTCCCGACGACAGCTGATCTCGCTCGTTGGCTTGGCCGTTGGCTTTGTGCACGCGAACTCCCTAGGAGCGCAGACAATCCGCGGGTCGCTATTCGATTCTCTCACGGCAAACCCGATCGACCGAGCGTTCGTAGTACTCCTCGACTCCAGTTCCGTTGAGGTTGCACGGGTCATTTCCGATGCACGAGGGGCCTTCTCACTCCGTGCTCCCGTGCCTGGTCAGTACGGGCTCCGCACTGAACGGATAGGATTCCGGAGCACCGAGGTAGCTCTTGGCAGGCTCGGGCCCAACGAAACCCGCGAAATCACCATTCGTGTCAACCAGATCGTGATCCGCCTCGATTCGATAACGGTTACCGGGGATGCCAAAGAATGCCGAATCCACGGCGAACAGGGGCTTGCCACCGCCACGGTATGGGAGGAAGCACGAAAGGTGCTGGCCGCAGTTGTTTGGGGTGAGTCACAACGGTACTTCACGTATCACACACGCAGGTATGAACGGCGCCTCGACCGTAGAAAACGCGTGGAGCGGGAAACCGACAGCTTGTTCATCGGCAACCGCGTGGTGCTGTTCCGAAGTCGACCGGCGCGGGATCTCCAGGAATACGGCTATGCGGTCATCCGCCCCGATTCCTTCTTCTACTATGCTCCCGATGCCGCCGCTTTCTTTTCGGATGCCTTCCTGAGCCAGCATTGCTTCAACCTTCAGCGAGACGATGATCACCCCGACCTGATCGGCCTCCAGTTCGAGCCAGTCAGGGGACGCGAGCTACCAGATGTAGGTGGGGTTCTATGGCTCGACGAGGCTAATGCCGCCCTCCGCCATCTCGAGCTGCGGTACACCCACCTTGGTTCCCGTCTGATGGAGAGACATGCCGAGGGGCGCGTCGAATTCGACCGACTGCCAAGCGGCCCCTGGTTCGTTAGTGCCTGGTGGATCCGAATGCCCGTCGTTTCACAGGCTCCGCCGGACATTTCCTCCATGCAGCTCCGGCCACGGGAAGTGCTGCTCGGCTATGATGAAGACGGTGGGGAGGTACGGTTGGTGGTGGATCACAATCGTGTTGTGGTGTACGACCGGTCCGAAAGGCCATAGCCGATAGGCCGACACCAAACAACCACTCACGACGCACAACTCACTACCCACAATTTGACCTAGCAATGTTACATTAAGGATTCCCTTAAAACATGGCGATTTACCAATGAGTTCCACTGAAGCAAACGACATTGTCATAACGCAGACGGACGAGAAGCCTGGAGAGAAGATCTTCAAGGTAGAAGTCCCTGCAGAACGCGCACTTGCTGCGGAGAAGAAAGCGGCCGCACAATATGCCAAGCAGGCAAAGCTCCCCGGTTTTCGGAAGGGTAAGACACCCGAAGCAGTGATCAAGAAGAAGTTCGGACCCGCCATCCGCGAATCCGTTGTCCATGAACTGGTTGGTGATGGTTGGAAAGCGGTTCTAGATCAGGAAGACCTCAAGCCGATTGCGGAGCCTTTGGTTCAAGACCTGAAATTCGAAGAGGGCGAGCCGCTCATATTCGAGGTCTCGGTAGCAGTGAAACCAGAGTTGGATCTACAGCGGTTGGGCGGATTCGATCTGGTTCGCAAGACCATTGCAGTGAGCGATGAGATGGCCGAAGCACAGCTCGAGCAGGTGCGCCGCCAGAACGCTCCGTGGGTCCCGGTGGAAGAGGCAAGTCCCCAAGACGGAGAACTAGCCTCAATTACGATGACTCCCCTCGACGAGGAGCAAGAGGCGGAGGGAAGCCAATACCAGGTCGTCATAGGCCAGGGCCAGGCGCTTCCCGACGTCGAGGAGCAGTTGAAGCAGATGACCCCGGGTTCAATCGTCGAGGCTGACGTGAGCTTTCCGGAAGACTTCCATGAGGAGTCGAAGCGCGGTCAGAGCAGCAGCGTGAAGATCGAACTTCATGAAGTGAAACGACAGGACCTGCCCGAGCTAAACGACGAATTTGCACGCCAAGTGGGCGATTTCGACTCGATGGAGATGCTCCGCACGGCTCTGCGCAGTGACATGGAGACTCAGATCAAACACGAAGCCGACACGACGTTGCGTCAGCAGTTGATCGACGAAATAATCGGCGCGAATTCGGTTGAAGCTCCGCGTCCGATGGTCCAGCGCATGCTCGCCGGAATCGCTCAGAATTACCAGATACCCGACGATCAGCTCGAGAAGTTCACCACTGAGATGACTCCGATGGCGGAACAGCAGGTTAAGAGAAACATGGTGATCGACCATGTCGCCGAAACCGAGAAGCTCACCGCGACCGAGGAAGACCTGGACGCCAAGGTGGAAGAAATCGCGAAAGCGCGTAACGTGGCACCGGGACAGGTCTACGCATCACTTCAGAAAGCTAAGCAACTGCCTGAGATGGAACGGGGTATTACCGAACAGAAGGTGTTCGACTTCCTGATGGCACAATCAAACATCACCGACGAAACTGTCTGAGGGTCAAAATGCCGACGATTTTCCCCCCATACGTGATCGAGCGGTCGACGCGCGGCGAGCGAAGCTACGATATCTACTCCCGCCTGCTCATGGACCGGATCATCTTTCTTGGCACGCCGATCGACGACGACGTGGCCAACATCATCATCGCTCAACTGCTATTCCTCGAGGCCGACAACGCCGAACGGGACATCTACCTGTACATCAACTCGCCGGGTGGAGTGATATCGAGCGCCCTGGCTATTTACGATACGATGCAGCATATCCAGGCACCGGTGAACACGATCTGTATGGGAATGGCGGCTTCAGCTGGGTCGTTCTTGCTCGTAGCAGGAGAGAAAGGAAAGCGGTCGGCGCTACCCAACGCCAGGATCATGATGCATCAGCCGTCGGGTGGAGCGCAGGGCACCGCGGCTGATATCGAGATCATTGCCAAGGAGATCTTATACGCTCGACACAAGCTGAACGAGCTTTACGCCGAACACACGGGACAACCGCTAGACACGATTGAAAGAGATATGGACAGAGACACGTTCATGTCGGCAGAAGAAGCTAAAGAGTATGGGATTATCGATAAGGTCATTCAGCACCGATCGGAGCTCTCGAAGCCTGAAGCTTCTTGACGACATGACCTGCTGGTCACATACTATGCGAAATTAGCCATAGGTCTCATGTCCCAAGACAAACATTTACGCTGTTCGTTCTGCGGCAAATCCAAGGATGCCGTCCGGAAGTTCATCTCCGGGCCCTCCGTGTATATCTGCAATGAGTGCATTGCGCTTTGTAACGAAATCCTCGCGGAAGACGAGGAGCGTGAAGTACAGGAGGCGATCACCCAGGTACCGACTCCGTCGGAGATCAAGGAAGTCCTGGATCAGTATGTGATCGGGCAGGAACGCGCGAAGAAGACCCTCTCAGTCGCTGTCTACTCGCACTACAAGCGGATCAACTCCCTCACCATCCGAAGCGACGATGTCGAGCTGGAGAAGTCGAACATCATGTTGCTCGGCACAACTGGAGTGGGAAAAACTCTGCTAGCTCAGACTCTCGCACGTATCCTCGATGTGCCGTTCACGATAGCCGACGCCACGACGCTCACTGAGGCCGGATATGTCGGTGAGGACGTTGAAAACATCCTGGTTCGCCTGCTCCAAGCAGGCGATTTTAACGTCAGCGAATGCGAGCACGGGATCGTCTATATTGACGAGCTCGACAAGGTCGCGAGAAAGAGCGAAAACCCGAGTATTACCCGGGATGTCTCCGGTGAAGGTGTTCAGCAGGCTCTGTTGAAGATCCTCGAAGGGACTGTTGCTTCGGTTCCTCCCCAGGGTGGGCGCAAGCATCCGCAACAGGAATACATCCAGATCGATACTCGAAACATCCTTTTCATCTGCGGCGGCGCGTTTGATGGCCTCGAGCACATAATCGAGTCTCGAACCGGCAGACGGCGAATTGGGTTCAGCAAGGAAGAATTGGAAGAGGGCAAGGCAGAGGCCTTGGAGCGAAATCCGTATCACGACGTGGAGCCAGACGACATGTTACGCTACGGGCTGATTCCCGAGCTCGTTGGCAGGCTACCGGTCGTCGTCGCTCTAGACACGCTGGACGAAGAGGCCCTGATCAAGATCCTACTGGAACCGAAGAGTGCCCTCACCAAACAATACAAGAAGCTGTTCGAGCTCGAGAACGTCGGGCTGACATTCGACCCAGAAGCTCTGTCCGCCGTGGCACAACGGGCAATGAAACGCGGAATCGGTGCGCGCGGACTGCGGGCGATTCTCGAAGAGGTCATGACCGACATCATGTTCGACTTGCCTAGCCGCGACGATGTACGAGAGGTAGTGATTACTAAGGAATGCATCACAGAGGGCCGACCACCGCTCATGGTCACGGCGCGGGCGCGGGCCAAGAAAGGCGCCTGAGCCCAGCATCTTTCATCGGCAGCTTTCCGGCTGCCGATTTTCGTTCCCCCCTCAGCCTGCCCCAAGTGGCGTTTGTGGGGCGATCGAACGTCGGCAAGTCGTCTCTGTTGAACAAGATCATTGGCCGCCGTTCGCTGGCGCATACGAGCAAGACTCCCGGTAAGACACGTACACTCAACGTGTACGAGATCGATAGCGCGTTCTACCTTGTGGACCTGCCAGGATACGGTTTCGCAAAAGTCTCCAAGGCCGAACGAGCCGGCTTCGCCAAGCTGATCAACGCGTATCTTTCGAGTCGGCAGGAGCTGATCGGGATCGTGTGGCTGCTCGACATAAGGCGCGACCCATCTCGAGATGATTTGGCCATTGGAGAACTGATCGGAGACCAAGGGACGCCTGCACTCGTAGCGATAACCAAGGCCGACAAGGTGAGTCGCAACCACCGGAGCCGCCGCAGCGCCGCAATCGCGGAATCGATAGGTGTGCCCGAGTCGCAATGCCTGTTGACAAGCGCCAAGACCAGTGATGGCATCTGCGATCTGGTCGAGTCGATAGAAGCGTTGGTGGGTGAAGCGAAATGGCCGCAATGACCGAAATCTCCAGACGCTGTGCGACAGTTCTTATTGCTGCGGCCTTCCTGACTTCCTGCGCCGCCGCACAGCAGCCGACTCCGATGCCGGGGCAGGCTGAGCTGCCTCCAGCAGGTTTCGGGACCCTCGGGCAGGACGATATCGGCATTCGGCTCAGGACACCCGACTTCGTCATCAGTTTCATGCCGCTCAATGAGAGCGTGATTCGCCTGCTCGCACCAGACACGTACCAGTCGATGCATCGGCTCCTCGAATCAAAGTCGAACGAGCTGAATGAGACAGCGCGACGCAACGGGATTCCCAATCCGTCCGTATTCCTGGTGTCATTCTTCGGAACACAGACGCGCGCCAGGTTCGACGCCGAAGCCCTCACGATCACAGGTCAGAGCCGTTTGTTCAGGCCGCGCGCATTTCTCCCGCTTTCTCCCGCTTTCGGAGACAGGCAGGTAAACCAGCGCGAGACCGCGACCGCCATTTACGTCTATGAAGACGGCGTGAGGTTGTTCGACCCATTCACTCTCGGATACGACGGAGTCTCCACCAATGAGTGGGAGCGAATTCTCCGGACGATCGATCGCGAAAGGGCTGCGGTCATCGCCCGAGCAGCAGCGGCGAACCGCGACACCACCACAACTAGGCCGAAGTCATCGCAATGATCAACTGGATTCTGGCGTTAGTGGCCGTGGCGTTTTCGGGGATCGTCGGCTTCCTCTGGTCTCGGAGCCGTCTGCAAGCACGTCACGTCAAAGACATTCAGACCGCCCGCGGCGAACTCTCCGCGCTGCAACAACTCACTCTCACCATCTCAGGCTCGTTGGTTCTAGATGACATCGTGGGCGAGATTGCGGAATTCGCGCGAGCGTTCGTGGAGGCCGATGGCGTACTCGTCGCACTAGCGCCCGAAGAGTCTGTTTCTATCCACATCGCCGCAGCCGACGGCAGCCTCTCGACGCTCGCGGGCACAGAAATCGCCCGGGAAGACGCAGGCCTCCTAGGCGAGGCTCTGAACGAAAACCGCATTGCCGTATCGCATCCCGAGGACGACCAACACACCGAGCTGGTCACGGGATTCACCGCCAGAATCGCCGCGGTCGCACCCCTCGAAACACATGGGACCGTGCGCGGCGTTCTCGCGGCAGTTCGCGAGGGTACGGAGCCCTTCACCTCTGAAGACATCCGTCAGTTGGTGACCGTTGGCACCCAAACATCGATGGCTCTGGCGCACGCCACATCGGTCGAAATGTTGAAACGGGGCAAGGAACAGTGGGAGGCTACCTTTGATGCACTTTCCACTGGCATCGCCGTCGTCGACAAACACTGCCGGATCAGGAGAGCCAACAGGGCACTCGCCGCAATGTTGGAGCGACCGATTACCGCAGTCGTGGGACTCAACCTCTGCGAAGAGCTTCCCGGAGATTCTCGACAACTCACCGAACACCTCGATGCCGCGAGCCGAGGGGAAAAACCGGAGCCGCTCACTTCGCATTCGAGAGATCCCGAAAGGCGCTTCCGAATTTCAGCATCCGAGATGCCGGGCGCCTCGAAGGCGTCGGTTGTCGTTTTGATAGAGGATGTTACTGAGCGGAAGGTGATCGAAGAGCAGCTCATTCAGAGCGAAAAGATGGCGGCGGTAGGCCAACTCGTATCGGGTGTCGCGCATGACCTGAACAACCCCATCACCTCCATAGCCGGAGTGGCCGATCTACTGATCAACAGAGAAACAACATCAGAAGCCGATCTCGAGCACTTCACGATGATCCACGAGCAGGCGGAGCGTGCGTCCCACATAGTGCGCAACCTGCTCACATTCGCGAGAAAGGACCCAGCCGCGACGAGCCATGCCGATGTCAACGACATCGCACGAAGGGCGGCGGCGCTCATCAACCACGACATGAAACTGCGCGAGGTCGAATTCGAACTGAATCTCCGTGAGGATCTTCCCGATGTACGCGGTGACAGTCACGAGCTACAGCAGGTCGTACTCAACCTGTTGACCAACGCCATCCAGGCCGTGGCGGGCAATGCCGCCGACGAACCTAGGCAGGTAACTCTCAGCACCGCACTTTCCGAGGGCCAGGTGACCCTCGACATATCCGACTCTGGGCCGGGCATAGACGAGATGCTACTACCCCAAATATTTCTCCCATTTGTCACAACGAAACCGGCAGGAGAGGGTACGGGACTTGGACTGTCGATCGCGTACCGCATTGTTCAGGCACACAATGGGACGATCGAAGCCAGGCCACAACCGGGCGGCGGGATGTCTATGGTCGTTATACTCCCAGTGGAGGCTCCCCAGGAAGATCGTACGACCAAGAGAACCTCGGAGCCGATAATCCATGCAATACCTGACCTCTCCGCGCCCAGCGGTGAGTTGTCGATTTTGGTTCTCGACGCAGACCCGGCAGTGCAGCGATCGCTCAGATTGTCTTTTTCGGAAGACGGACATTCGGTCGACGCGACGCGGGACGCATCGCAGGCATTTTCCCTGCTCCAAAACAACAGCTACGACCTGATCGTCGCAGACGCACGTACCCCCAATGCCGAGGGTACACTGTTTGGCGACGGTTTGAAGGCAGATCACCCCGATCTGTGTTCGCGCACCATCCTCATGACCGCTGATGTGCGCCCTGAAACAGACGCATGGCTGAAATCTCTAGGTTGCCACTATCTGCGCAAGCCATTTGATCCCGTGGAACTCAGAGCTGCGGCGGTGGACCTGCTGGCAAAGCAGAGAGCTGCGGACTAGGGCTGGCGGCTTTTCCTTCCAAGAACCGCTCGGAGCCGAACTGAGAGCGCGCGGGCCCTGAAGGGTTTCGAAAGAAAGTCGTCGGCACCCATTTCGAAGACACGCACTTCGTTGTCTTCATCCCCTTGGGCGGTTAGGACTACGACAGGGATTGCCGCCGTAGCCGGGCGAGAACGCAAATGTGACAGAACGCCGTAGCCGTCGAGTCCGGGAAGGTTCAGGTCCAACACGATTATGTCCGGAGCATGCCTGTCTATCTGGTCCAAGGCTTCCACGCCGTCCCGTGCCTCGGTGACCTGGTACCCGTCTCTTTCGAGGAGATCTCGCATGACCCGGCGGAGTTGGTCTTCGTCGTCTACCAGAAGCACCTTTGCGTCTATCGGAACCGCAGTGTCTTCTTCTGTTTCCAGTAGCTCGAACGACCCCTCGAGTGCGGGAACCTCAATCGGCGGGGAAACGGGCTGAGACGATACACTCACATCCACCGTCGGAAGACTCGTGCGCGGCGGAGCCTGCGCACCGCCGGACGGCCGCTTCATCTTGCCCGACTCTCGCGCCGGTTTTCCGGAATCGGCCAGTTCTTCATCCTCGGACGGTACATCCACGACACGGAGCAATTCGTCTACGGTCGAGTCGCCCTTCAGCACGTGTGCCAGTCCGCTTTCCCACAGCGACTGCATGCCGCCTTTGATTGCAGCCTCTGCTATGCGATCGGCTGTTGCACCCGACGCGATCCGGCGTTCCACCTCCGGCGTCATCTTCAGGATTTCAACGATCGAGAATCGTCCTCGATACCCGGTCATCGCGCATTCCGGACAGCCGACAGCCCTAAACAGCGGCGAGCCTTCTGGGATCCACTTCTGAAGTTTGCGAGGTATGGGATCAACCCAGACCTCTTTGCAGGTCTCGCACAGCGTCCGCATCAGCCGTTGGGCTACCACGCCGCGCAGTGCGGACCCGATCTTGAATGCTTCCAGGCCGATGTCCACCAGCCTGGTGACAGCGTTGGGCGCATCATTCGTGTGCAAGGTGGAAAGAACTAGGTGGCCGGTGAGCGAGGCCTGCACCGCGATCTGCGCGGTTTCCCGGTCACGAACCTCACCTACGAGGACCACATCCGGGTCTTGACGCAGAATGGACCGCAGCGCCGACGCGAAGTTCAATCCGGCCTTTTCGTTGACCTGAACCTGCACGATGCCGGCAAGCCGGTACTCGACCGGATCTTCGACCGTGACGATGTTCACTCCTTCGCTCTGGACATGCCTGATGGCCGAGTACAGAGTGGTCGTTTTGCCCGATCCGGTCGGACCCGTGACGAGTATGATCCCATCTCGGTTATCCAACAGCTCCCGGATGTCCTGGACCTCCTTGTCACTCAAACCAAGGGATTCGAGTGACAACACCGTCTGAGACGTATCCAGAACACGGACAACCACCTTCTCACCGAGCGATGCCGGGAGAGTGGACACTCGCAAATCGACCGGCATGCCATTCACCGCCACACGCGCTCTACCATCTTGCGGCCGGAGCCGGTCGGCGATGTCCAAACCGGAGATGATCTTGATTCTGGATATCAGCGGCAATCCCGCAGCCCGTGGGATCTTCATGTGCTCGCGCAACACGCCGTCGATTCGGAACCTTACTGCAATGCCCCCCTCTTCGGGCTCGATGTGGATATCGCTCGCTCTCGCGAGAATCCCTTCCGAGAAAATGAGGTCAACCAGTCGCACGACCGGGCGTTGCGATGCCTCTTCGGCCGAGATCGAAAGTTCGTCCGTCAGCTCCGGTGCGTCATCCAGCTGAGTGACCTCAGCCTCCCCACCCATCCCTTCGATGAGCTGCTCGAGAACGTTTTCGGGATGATACAGCTCGTCGATCTTGCTCTCAATCAACGAGGGGCTAGCCAGGACGACTCTGACCTCACGGCCGGTGGCAAACGCGAGCGTCTTTTCGCAATCGAGATCGAAGGGATTCGAAGAAGCGATTTCCAGATATGAATCGGTGATGCGAAGGGGCAGGATATGATATTGCCGAGCTGCTTCTTGCGGCACAGCATCGAGCGCTGCCCGCTCGTACTGCTTCATGTCGGCGAGCTTGAGCCTAAACCGGCGGGAAAGAGCGCTGAGAAGCTCTTCGTCTACTGTGGCCCCCGCGGCCACCGCAGTCTCCCACAACGACTCCGGCGCATCTTCATCCGCACGGAGTTCCGCCAGCTTCTCTACTCCAATCAGCTCCTCGAGAGTTGCAGACAGCCACTCGTCCCTGAACTCCTGCGTCACTCCACCTCCGATTCAGTAAAATCGCAAACGCATAAAGCAAGTTAAGTTATGCTCCAAATGCGCGGTGCGCCACCGCATCAGCGGCGGCGAAGATCCGATGCTAATCGTCTGCTAGAGAATCGGCCACAGGTCGCGGCTGACATCGAGAATCGCTCCGAAGCTCCCATCCCTGAGGCTTACGCCGAATTCTGCCCTCAATAAGCTGTGGAACCACTCCACGGCTATCCCCGCTACCGGCCTCACTCCGTCCGAGGGGATTCCTACTCCGTTGGCGATCCCCCCCCCCGACCACCCCGCCGCGACGAATGGGGCAAAGAAGAGCCTGTCTCCCGTAGAAATCCGCGAGCCCAACGGTACTGCGACAAATGGCGCCGGAATTCGCCATTCAACGGCCCCGAAAAGAGCGCGTCGCCCACCCCAAGCCCTAAACGGCTCGCTCACCAACGACCCCCGGCCCCCGAGCACAAAACCGCGGTGCGCTGGCAAATCTGTCGATCCCCACCCCAGCCATATCCGGGACACGACATCACCCGAACCTACGGGAACCGTGGCGCGTCCAGATGCGAGCAAACGGAGGTATCGGGCATCTTCCATCGTTCCGGCCTCGACACCTATTCGGGCACTTACGCCGCTCCCGGAGGCAAAGCCTGCAGTGCGCCGCTCCAAGTCCAGCTTGGCGAAGAATGTCCGGCCCGCACCAAGTGTCTGGTTGCCACGATACGATCCTGTAGCAGGATCGGCTACCACACTCATGCTTTCCGTATCATTGAGACCAACGCTGCCGCGAATCAACGATCGCGGTCCCATGCCCACCTGCGCCGTGACCACTCCCTCGGTCGCCAGATAGTAGTCACCGAAATCGTTGCCGAACTCCTGCGCCAGGATCGAATTCAGCGCCGGGGATATCACCTTTTCGTCTCCCACGTCCCGCACCGTTCTGCCACCCTCCACTCGAACGTTTACCGACCCAAAGCTGCGGGAGAGCGATACGCGGCCCTTCAAGCGTCCGTCGTCGATGCCGTACGAACCCCACAGCCTGAGTTCGAGTGAGCCGTCACCTGGACGGAAAACCCCGCCGAATCCGGGGGCCAATCCCTCAACTCGGTTGAAGTGAAGCAGATCGGACACGGATCGGGCTCCGGGTTGCGCCTTCACGAATCCGCTGATCACCTGATTTTGGGCCAACTCCATTACCTCGTCCCTGACCTCTTCGAGGTCGAACGTCACGCCCGGCTCGGAGATCTCGCGAACCGCGGCGTCCAGGGATTCAGTCCATTGGAAAGTGTCCCTCACCGCCTGAGGTGCGGCCACTATCTCAGGCCCTCGGAACCGCGACTGCGGTATGCCGGTGTTGAACTCGTAGCTGTCTATCTCCCACCAACCGCGTATGATGCCGCGCGCAGGAAGGTCCAGCCACGAGGAGTGGCGCCGGATTTCCAGTTCCTGACGGCTGGGCAACCAGTATCGCCCGTCCCAGAGCGCGTTTTCCAGCACGACCGTGATATCGTCCAGGGTCTCATCTATGTACGCATTGCGCGTGAAGTTGAACCGGAAGCGCACCAGCTCTGCGGCATCCACATCGATGTAAAGTGTCCCGATTACGCGCGCCGCCTCAAAATCCTTTGGGCGAACGGCCACCTCGTAGACCCGTACGGATTGACTGGGCAGCCGTACCGTTTGAGAATCTGTGAGCGCGAAGTCGTAGTAGGTAGGTCCGTCAGAAGAGAGCGGATGCGGAACGTCTGAGATTTCGTCACCCTCACCGATACCGATGCGGTCGCCAAAGTTGTTCGTGACAATTCCAAGATGATCGCGGTGATAACGGATGTCCGTTGGCAAATCAGCTCTGTCTCGCCATCCTACGATTACCTGTTTGGTGCGATCGGGGGCTTGCCAATAGACTTCGAGTTCGAGTTGGTCGGACTTGACCAAGCGAGGCTCGTCGGTGAGGTCGCCAAGCTGAGCAAGGAAGAAGACAAATCCGTGAGCTCGGGTAAAATAATCCCTGAGCCCGCTGTCGGCCCGCGCTTCAACGCGACGCGCGATTGCGCGATCGACGAGATCCATCGTGCGAGCGTCGTTCCAATTTTGCGCAAGCGCTGTGTTTGGCACGAACGCGAAAATGAAAATACCGAGGAGCCAGTCTTGTCTCATTTCCGCCCAATATCACAGAGTCTCGGAATCGCAGCAACCGCTGCTCTCCTGATGATGCTTGCTTCGTGTTCCGATCTCACGACTCCGCCTGTAAACGTATTCGGCATTGCGGATCTCCAAGTACTCGCCCAACAGGCGAATGCTCCGGCACCGCCATCCGAGAGTTTCTGGGTTTCTAACTCACGGCAGACGATAGTACGACTCAACCACCCCGACAACTTCAACACACTTTTCCTTGAACTTTCGTTCCCATCCGGATGCATGACCTCACTCGACGGCGCTGCGTTGTCCGACACCGATTCGGTGGAGGTTACGGTTGACCCACGCGCGGCAGAGTATGGATTCGTGCTATCACCCTCGAGTATCCAGTTCAGTTCCGGTGCCGCACCGACCGCGACTTTCTCGTTTTCTGTGTACGCAGACGCCAGCGCCGGCGACAATTCTGCTACGTATGCCAGCCGTACAGAGTATGTTGCAGCGCTCGACATCTGGCGCGAGACATCGGTAGATGAATGGCAAGTAGCGCCAAACTCCGGTACTTCCGGCGTCGATGCAGTGACCGCATCCTTGGAACGGTCGGGTCGCTTTGTGCTAGCTGCGCCGAGGTAGGCGGAAGAAAACGGACTCGTTAGCGCGGGCATGCGGCTGTTGATATATTCCTGACCCAGCGAGGAATGCCGAATTGCGCACATACAAGCTCTTGAGTACAACCGGTGACCAGACCGTCGAACTCACTGAAGGGATTTCGGTGATCGTCGGTCGCGCCGTAACTAGCGACCTGCCGGTCTACGATCCCACTGTCTCTCGGCAACACGCGGAGTTGACCCTGGATGACACCGGCGTGCTCGTGAGTGACAAGGGATCTGCTAACGGCACCTTTTTGAACGGCGCTCAAATCTCTGAGGACACGGCCGTCGATGGCGACATAGTCACGTTCGGACGGGTGGCATTCAAGGTTGTGGAGGTAACCACCGCCGCTGCACCGCCAGCACCCGAACCGATGGATTTTGCTCCGCCTCCGCCAGACGCGACCATCGTGAAGCAAGTAGTGGTCCCAGATTCGGGTGGGTTCGAGGCACAACCCGTCGATAGCCCCAGCGCTACGCAGCTCCAGTCGGACGGTGAAACACCGGAGGAGTTTCAGGCGCGTAAACTCCGCATGCTGCTCGACATCTCTCAAGCATTGTCTCGGCAGAAGGATGTAGACAAACTGCTCGAGAAGGTGGTGGACATCACGTTCCAAGTAATGAACGTGGACCGCGTGAGCATACTCATGGTCGAGGGAGAGGAACTCGTACCGCGCATTTCCCGGAACAAACTCGGCGGAAGCGGCAGCAGCCGTCACGTACCACAATCGATCGCTCGGCAGGTGGTCGAACAGCGCCTCGCAATCCTCACCGACAACGCCGCAGCTGATGAGAGGTTCGCGGGCAAATCGATCGTCGTGCAAAGCGTGCGTAGCGCGATGTGCGCGCCGTTGTTGGGCGGCGGTCAGGGTGGCGGAGTCGACCAAGGCAAAGTCATCGGCCTCATATATGTGGACAGCCAGACTTCCCTGGACGCATTCGGCGATGAAGATCTCGAGTTTTTGATCGCGTTTTCGGGCATTGCTGCTGTCGCTATAGAAAACAGCCAGCTAATCGATCAGATCCAGCGCGAAGCTGTGGTCTTGTCCAATTTCCAGCGCTACTTCGCACCCAACCTCGCCGAACAGATCGCGGACCAAGAGGAAGAGGTGCGCTTGGGCGGCACCAAACGGCCCGTCGTGGTCTTTTTCAGCGACATTCGCGGCTTCACGGCAATGTCTGAAAAGATGGGTCCCGACGACATTGCGACTCTCCTCAACGAGTACTTCACCGAGATGGTCGAAATCGTCTTCGACAACGGCGGCACGCTGGACAAATTCATGGGTGACGCGGTCATGGCTCTGTGGGGTGCCCCGATCACGAATGAGGACGATGCAGATCGCGCAATGAAGGCCGCAATAGAAATGCAGAGTGTGCTCGCCCAGCTGAACGTGAAGTGGGCTGCTCAGGGTCGCCAGCGGGTCGAGATTGGGATCGGGATCGATTACTACGAAGTGTTCGCCGGAAATATCGGCAGCGACCGGCGTCTCGAATACACCGTAATCGGCGACGCCGTGAACACAGCATCGCGCTTGTGCTCCAAGGCCGGAGCAGGTGAAATCATCATCTCGCAACGATTTTACGATGAGCTGAAGAACCAACCTGCCGTTGATCCCGAGGAAGCGTTGGAACTAAAGGGGAAAGAGCAGAAGGTCCCCGTCTACCGTGTGAAGCGGTAAGGCATACCTGCGACCTCGAGCAGTTCGACCACGAGTCGCACTGGCAGGCCCATCACACCAAAGTAGTCTCCTTCGATCCGGTCCACCAAGACGGCGCCATACCCTTGCACGCCATAGCTGCCGGCCTTATCCAACGATTCACCTGTGGCAACGTACGCGGAGATCACTTCTTCGCTGAGAGCGCGAAACCATACTCGCGTCACGTCGCAACGATCCCAGAGCTCGCCATCCTTCGCTAGCGCCACCGCGGTTACGACGCGGTGCTCTCTCCCAGCGAGCTTCGCGATCATGCGTTCGGCATCGGTCGCCGAAGACGGCTTCCCCAATACCTCCGACTCCAGCACGACTAGCGTATCGGCGCTCAGTACCACTTCTCCGGGATGCCTTTCAGCGACTACCGAGGCTTTCTCGCGAGCCAGACGAACGGCCAACTCCTCGGCCGGTTCGCCATCTACGAAGTTTTCGTCGATGTCCGCAGGATCTACGATATGATCTATGCCCAGCATCTCCAGCAACAGATGCCGTCGTGGCGAGCTGGAAGCGAGTACGATCATCGCTCGAGGATCAGCGTGACAGGGCCGTCGTTGACCAGTTCCACATCCATCATTGCTCCGAAGGAACCGGTCTCGACAGGCACACCGCGCACTTTGAGTTCGCGGACGAATTGCTCGTATAGGGCCGTTGCCTCATCCGGAGGAGCTGCATCGACGAATGAAGGCCGTCTCCCCTTTCGAGCGTCCGCATACAGCGTGAATTGAGATACGACGAGCAAAGAACCGCCTACCTCTTTGATATCGCGGTTCATCTTGCCTTCGTCGTCGGGAAAGAGCCTGAGACCAACGATCTTTTCTGCCATCCACTGTAACTGTGACTCCCCGTCCCCAACCGTGAAGCCGACGAGCGCGAGAAACCCGGCCCCGATTGCACCGACACACTCGCAGTCGATGGACACCGAAGCGCGGGAAACGCGCTGGAGGACTGCCCTCATCTACCCTCCCCCTGGGCGGACGAGCGGACAGGCGGACAGACGGACAATGTTATGGCGGTACGGCGGTACGGCGGTACGGCGGTAGGCGGTCATGAATTGGACCCGACCGCATCCATGGATTCCTGAGCTGCACTCACGAGAGCCTGCGCAGCCTCCGCGGTCGGAGCCTCCGCAATCATCCTCACGATCGGTTCTGTGCCCGACGGCCGTACGTGGAGCCACGAATCCGACCAGGCCAGGCGTAGGCCGTCCTGGTGATCCATCGTTGCGTCACCGAAACGGCTCTCGAGCGCTTCATACACCTGGTCGAGCGCACCACTGCGCCCCGTCTTCGCTTTGACTATCGCATAGCTGGGTTTCGCGGCAACGAGTTCAGCAATGGACAGTCCTGTCCGCGCCATCAGATCCAACACCAGTATTGCTCCAACCGGAGCATCTCGGCCGAGGTGCAGGTCGGGAAGCATGACACCACCATTTCCCTCTCCGCCGATTACCGCTTTCGCGGTTTGCATGGCCCGCGCGACATTTGCCTCGCCCACAGGTGCACGTTCGACGGCAGCAGCGAACTCTCGAGCCGCATCGTCAACCACCAGCGATGTGGAGAGGTTAGCCACGACCGGCCCTTGCCGGTCTCGCAGAACGGCCTGAACGGCGAAAGCGAGAGTGTAGTCCTCCCCGATTGCCCTACCTTGCCCATCTACGATGGCCAAGCGGTCGACGTCCGGATCCACGGCAAGTCCCAAGTCTGCACCGCTCTCCCTAACCAGCTCCCCCAACGGGCCGAGATTCGCCGGCACCGGCTCTGGAGGCCGAGTGAAGCAGCCGTCGGTTTCGAGATCTCTACCGACGATCCTACAACCGAGCCGGTCGAGCAGGGCCGGCATGATCGTGCCGCCTGCCCCGCGGACGCAATCCAACGCGACCGTGAAATTCCGCGCACGTATTGTTGCGACGTCGACTAGATCGAGAGCCAGCACCTCCTCGAGGTGGCGTTCCACCGCGAAATCGTCAACGGAAGCGCCTCCCATCGTGTCCCATCCGCTGCGTTCGATCGAGTCGCCTGCGGCCAGATCGAACAGCTTGTTGGCCGCCTCTTGATGAAGAAAGAGCCCGTCCGATCCCACGAATTTGAGTGCATTCCATTCGACCGGGTTGTGACTCGCCGTGATCACTATGCCGCCGCCGGCCTCGTGGAATTCCACCGCCAACTGCAATGTGGGAGTGGGGATCAACCCACAGTCGACTACGTCTACTCCGACCGATTGAAGTCCCGCTATCGCGGCCGCCAAAAACACCGGCCCCGAGGTTCTTGCGTCGCGCCCTACCACCACGGCGTTTGCGCCGCCCTCCCGGACGATCACACCAAAAGCGGCGGCGTATCTTGCCACGAATTCAGGTGTGAGATCCTTGCCCACAATGCCGCGCACTCCTGAGACACTCGCGATCAGCGTGTCACTCATATCTGGCGATACTCCGTTTGTTGTTATTTGGAAGTAGAAACCGGTCCAGCGGCCACTCCTTCCGGGAGCCGATGATGGACCTTTTCGGGCGTCGCGATCGGAATCTGGCTTTTATCGGGATACGCCTTATAGAAGGCCTCTACTACTGCGGGATCGAACTGTTTGCCCGCACACCTTTCGAGCTCATCCAACGCAGACTGGAGAGACATCGCGCCTCGATACGGCCTCGCGGAAGTCATGGCATCGAATGCATCTGCCAGCGAGACGACTCGTGCGGGCAACGGGATTGCCTCGTTGGCGAGTGCATCGGGAAGTCCCGTTCCGTCGAAGTGCTCGTGGTGCGACCTCACGATGTCTATCACCTGGGGAGCATTCTTCAGCAGCGGGTTCAGAATCCGCGCTCCGATCGACATGTGCTGCATGAGGTGATCGTATTCATCTGCGTCGAGGCACGCCGGTTTGAGCAGTACCGACTCGCGCACGCCGATCTTCCCGACATCGTGAAGT
Organism: uncultured Gemmatimonadaceae bacterium; assembly: GCA_964518955.1. Lineage (GTDB taxonomy): Bacteria > Gemmatimonadota > Gemmatimonadetes > Gemmatimonadales > GWC2-71-9 > JBDGYW01. The sequence goes on from CAZFHS010000013.1 coordinate 23,528, forward strand.
TCGGCCGCCAATCTGATGTACTGCTGGTCTGCCGCGTTCATGCCGAGTTCGAATGCGATCTTGCTGGAATACTCGCTCACCCGCGTGGAGTGACCTCGAGTGTAGGCATCTTTCGCCTCGAGCGCTTCGACCAACACCTGTACGCCCTCGAGAAAGAGCTCCTCGATGCGGCGGGCCTGAACAGCAACCAATCCTGCAAGATGGTCATGGTACATCCGATTCTCGAGAATCAGCTTACGCTTCTCGAGCGCCTGTTCGATACGGGCCCTGACCTCCTTCAGCTGAAACGGCTTCGTCAGATAGTCCAGAGCACCAGCCTGAAGGCACGACACTGCGACTTCCACCTCAGTGACCGCGGTCACGACCAATACGGCGATATCAGGCCACCGATTGCGGATCTCGCCCAACAGGGTCACACCGTCCATCTCCGGCATCTTGATGTCCGAGAGAACCACCGGCACCTCGTTTTCCTCGAGTATGTCCAGCGCTTCTCTCCCCGAAGCCGCCGTCAGGCATGCGTAGCCACTCGCTTCCAGCACACGCCGCAGGGCGTCGCGAAGCGGAGCTTGGTCGTCGACCACCAGGCAGGTTATTGGGCTCTCACGCATGACTCGTGAACGTACCACCGCCCTGTTGCTACTTCAAGCATGTGGGAATAACGTTCGCACTCAACCATACAGACGGTGGCATCATGGCACGAGTATTCGACGACGACCTCAAAGACGGATTTGCCACCAGGGCAATACGCGCGGGCCAACGGCCCGACGAGACTACGGGGGCCATCATGCCTCCCATACATCTCGCATCCACCTACGTTCAGCCGAAGCTTGGCGAGCACAAAGGATACGAGTACTCGAGGACGCAGAACCCCACGCGCGAGATGCTGGAGCGGAATCTGGCATCGTTGGAAAGCGCCACCAACGGACTGGCTTTCGCGTCAGGAATGGCTGCCACCGATGCCGTCCTATCGCTATTCCAACCCGGCGACCACGTCATATGCGACGAAAACGTCTATGGCGGCACGCACCGCATAATGAAGCAGATTTTTCAACAGCGCGGCATGACATTCAGCTTCGTCGACACACGAGACCCAGAAAATATCGACGACGCGATCACCTTCAAGACGAAACTAGTGTTCGTCGAGACACCCAGCAATCCGATGATGCACCTCACCGACCTTGCGACAGTGGCCGAGTTGGTGAGGGACCGCGGGCTTACCATGGCTGTGGACAACACCTTCGCCACGCCATACTTCCAAAGACCGATTGAGCTAGGAGTCGAGATCGTGGTCCACTCGACTACCAAGTACCTCAACGGGCATAGCGACGTGGTTGGCGGTGCTGTCGTGACAACTAGAGGCGACCTCGCAGAGCGGATGGCGTTCTACCAAAATGCCGTTGGCGCCGTACCCAGCCCCATGGATTGCTGGCTGACAATGCGGGGCGTAAAGACTCTTCCGGTGCGGATGCGCCAACACGATGCGTCCGGACGCGAGATTGCGGCATGGTTGGCGGATCACCCGGCTGTGGAATGCGTCTACTACCCCGGACTTCCAGATCATCCACAGTACGACCTGGCGAGCCAGCAGATGTCGGGGTTCGGCGGCATGATCGCGGTTGAAACCGGTTCTTACGCAAAAGCACGCGCACTCGTCGAAAACACACGGATATTTTCTCTCGCCGAGTCACTTGGCGGCGTCGAGAGTTTGATCGGTCACCCCGCCACCATGACTCACGCGGGGGTTCCAGCGGAAATGCGCAAAGAAATGGGCCTTTCCGACGGCCTGGTGCGCCTTTCAGTGGGAATCGAAGACACCGAAGACCTCAAGCAGGACCTCGATCGAGGGCTTCATGCGGCGGCATCTGCGTGAAGTCGCAACTTGAAACTCCAAGTCGACACGCGCGTACTGAGAAGCAACCGCTTAGAATTCTCATAAGGTAGCAAAACCAAGCTAGACCATCGGAGGCAGTAATGAGCGATGACACGGGCCTTCCGTCTCCGCGTTCGCCGGCAGTCCTGACGGACATATCGGCCACTTCGTGGGAACATCCCGCTGATCGGGCAGCCCTTCAGACCCTTCGCAAGATCCCTGGATTCGACGAGGTGGTAAAACGCATATTCGGATTTTTCGGGGAGCGCGGTATTAGGCTGCTGTTCCAGGCCGACTCGGTGCGAGTGGGTCCCAAGCAGTTTCCCAAGTTGCACGGGCTCATGACTGAAGTGACAACCACGATGGACTGGCCCAAACAGCCTGAGCTTTACGTGACCCAGACGCCGCTAGTCAATGCCGGCGCCGTGGGCATGGACGAGCCGTTCATCACGCTCAACTCCGGTGCGCTAATCCTGCTATCCGACGACGAACTCCGGGTGCTCATAGGTCACGAACTCGGACATGTGATGAGCGGGCATACGCTCTACCGAACGGTGCTATTCATCCTCCTTCTGTTCGGGTTCAACAACCTTCCCTTCCTCGCTGGACTTGCACTGCTCCCAATTCAGCTCGCGCTATTGGAGTGGTCACGCAAGGCAGAGCTTTCTTCTGACCGCGCCGGTCTACTGGCTACTCAGGATCCCGTCGCCTCGATGGGAGTGTTCCTCAAGTTGGCGGGCGGAGGGAAAGCGGAGGAGACCAATCTGGCTGTGTTCATGGAACAAGCCCGTGAGTATGAGACAATGGGTGGGCCGATGGACAAGGTGTACAAGATCATCAACCAGCTTAACCTCACTCATCCTTTCCACACGTTGCGAGCGGCGGAACTTCAGCATTGGATTTCTGACGGATCCTACGACAAGATCCTCGAAGGACACTACACGCACCGCGGGGAGGAAGAAAAAGATCGCCCTTTGACGCAAGATGTTAGCGATGCCGCCGTCCACTATGCCAAAAGCGCCAAGGAGACGGTCAAGGATGTGGCGGACGCTGCGAAGAAGGCGGCACAAGCTTTTTCCGATGCATTCAAAGAACAGGACAAAGATTGAAGATCTTGGTAGTAGGTGGCGGCGGGCGCGAGCATGCGCTCTGTTGGACTGCGTCGAAATCGGCGGAAGTGTTCTGTGCCCCCGGTAATCCGGGTACCGCAACTCTTGGCGCCAATTTGCCGATCAAGGACAGCGATTTGGACGGCATACTCCTGGCCGTCAATGAAAACAAGATCGATCTGACCATCATCGGCCCCGAAGCTCCGCTTGCTGCTGGATTGGCGGACAAACTCGTATCAGCGGGTCACCGCGTGTTTGGCCCGAGTGCGGCAGCAGCAAAGATTGAAGCCTCCAAATCCTTCGCAAAGGAAGTCATGGAAAAATCCGGTGTGGCTACAGCCGCCGGCGCATCGTTCCGTGACGAAAACCTAGCGATCGACTACCTGGCGTCGCTCGATGAGCCGTTGGTGGTAAAAGCGTCCGGATTGGCCGCCGGGAAGGGCGTAATAATATGCGAAACCCGCGCCGCTGCTCGCGCAGCGGTGAAGGAGATGTTTGCCGGGAAATTCGGGAGCGCCGGCGAAGAAGTCGTAATAGAAGAGTACCTCCTCGGTGAAGAACTCTCGGTGCTGGCCCTGACAGATGGCGAGCAGTCTCTGCTTCTCCCCGCTTCACAGGACCACAAACGGATCGGTGAGGGTGACACGGGGCCCAACACCGGCGGCATGGGAGCATATTCCCCCGTATCGGTGGCTGGAACAGCACTGCTGGAGAGGGTCCACGACGAAGTAGTGGCGCCGACGCTTAGGCATATGGCGGAGGCGGGAGCACCATACAAAGGTGTCCTTTACGCCGGGCTGATGATTTCGCCGGCCGGCGACCCCAAAGTGCTGGAGTTCAACTGCAGGTTCGGTGATCCCGAGGCACAGGCGGTGCTCCCGCTGCTCGACTTCGACATCGTGGAGCACATGTGGCAGATTGCCGCTGGCGAGTCGTGGAGCCCCGGCAAAAGAATTTCCGGTTCCAAGGGTGCCGCTGTCACGACGGTTCTGGCATCTAAGGGCTATCCCGCATCTCCCGAAAAAGGTGTGGAGATCGTCCTTCCGGAGGAGATTCCGCCGAAGACGATTCTGTTTCACGCCGGGACGGCCAGAGACGACCATGGCGTGCTCCGCACCTCGGGCGGGCGTGTACTGTGTGCTACCGGCCTAGGGAGCGACGTAATGGCTGCGGTCGGGCAGAGCCGCGCTTTGGCGGACATGGTTCAGTTCGACAGCAAGGTGTACCGAAAAGACATCGCCTGGCGCGAAGTGGCTCGTGCCGGAACTGCCTGAGGTCGAGACCATTGCGCGCGACCTGGCTCCGCGCCTGAACGGTAGCACCCTTCGAAATCCCCGCCTGTTCAAATCCAACGGCCTGCGAGAGGTTTCGGCTCGGCGGCTGCTGGGTTTCCTCGAGGGCGCAACGGTTCGAGAAGTATCGCGTCGCGCGAAACATGTTGTCTTTCTCCTCGACAGTGGATCTAGGCTGGTCATCCAACCCCGGATGACCGGGACCTTCCTCATATCCCGCGGACGACCGTCCGCCGAAGAGTGCAAATACCGCGTGCTTCAGGCCAGTATCGGCGAAGGCGCGCGGTTCGTGTTTCGCGATGTTCGGAGATTGGGCACGATTTGGCTATTGGATGAAATGGCATGGATGTCCTATACTGGCCGGATTGGACCGGAGCCTCTCGATGACAGCTTCGACGAACGAGCCTTCGCCAGACAGCTGTCGGGCACCAGAACAGCCATAAAAAAGGCGCTGATGGACCAACGACGCATTGCGGGGGTCGGCAACATCTACGCAAACGAGGCGCTCTTTCGCGCCGGCGTCGACCCGTCTCGCCGCACCGACCGGCTCGACTCCGCCGCACTTTCACGATTGCACAGAGAAGTCCGTGACGTGCTTGGTGAGGCAATAGCCGCGAAGGGCACGACTCTGAGAGACTATCGGACGGGAACCGGGGAGACCGGTTCGTTCCAAGGCACCCTTCAGGTTTATGGTCGAGGCGGCCTGCCATGTATCTCCTGCGGCGCGACGCTGGCCACGACGCATGCGGTCGATGGCAGGGCGACGACCTTCTGCTACAGATGCCAGGCCTCCGATAGATGACAGTGTTGGCGCTGCCACTCACCGACAATGAGCATCTGAGACGCCGGGTTCGGGCGCTGGCCGAGAATCGCCCCGCTGTGTACCGGATGATCGACGCGACCGGTCGAGTGATCTACGTAGGCAAAGCAAAACGTCTTCGCAACCGACTGCTCTCGTATTTTCGCGCGCGTTACCCTGAAGACAAAGCTGCCCGCATCGTCCACGCTGCCACCGACATTCAATGGGACTTGGTCCCTTCCGAGTTTGCGGCACTACTGACCGAACTTCGCCAGATAAAGCGTTACCGCCCCGTTTTCAATGTGAAGATGAATCGCAACCGGAGGCTCGGGTTCATCAAAGTCTCGGATGGTCCCGCCCCGAAATTGTTCGTTGGCAGCACACCGGGTGCTCGCCAGATGAAGCACTACGGCCCTTTCAGCGGTGTCGCACGGCTCAAGGAAAGCGTAAGGATACTGAACGATCTATTGAGTCTGAGGGACTGTGCGCTGAAGATGCCCGTGACCTTTCCGGGCCAAGGGGATTTGTTCGCCGCGCAGCCGCGAGCAGCCTGCTTGCGCCACGAAGTTGGTCATTGCGCCGGACCGTGCGCAGGTTTGGTCACAGAGCGGGAGTATCGAGAGCGTGTAGGGAAAGCGTTGGCATTTCTCGAGACGACATCGATGGAACCGCTCGACGAGGTCGTCGCCAACATGACGAGCGCCGGCGAGAAACAAGAATTCGAGTTGGCCGCATACTGGCGCGACCGTTTCGACGCCCTCGAATGGTTGTTGGCCTCCTCAGTCAGGACTCACGCGAATGTGGCCGCCCTCAGTTTCGTATACATCGATCCCGGCACCTACGGAGACGACCGCACCTACGTCATCAAGCACCGAACAGTGCGCGCGTCCGCCCCAGCCCCGCACACACCCATAGAGCGAGAAGCATTCAACGCACTAGTATCGTCTCATTTGCGGGCCGAAACCGACTCGAAAGCGATTCCGGCGCAATCCATCGATGAAACTCTGATTCTCCTGCAGTGGTTCCGGAAGCACCCCGGCGCCCTGTCTCGAACGGTTCCACTCGAAGAATGGTGCCGGCAGGGGGGCGAGCTCTGACGGGCACCGTCGCAGTCGCTTAGATTCAAAGCTTCAATGACAGTTGCAATCATTCAGCTGATCGTTGGTGTTGCCGCCCTCTTCGGGGGCGGACACTACCTCGTGCAGGGCGCAACCAGGATCGCACTGTTTGCGCGGATCTCCGCATCGGTTGTGGGGCTCACAGTGGTCGCGATGGGAACGAGCATGCCTGAATTGGCAGTTTCCGTTGACGCCCACTTGCACGATTCCACGGACCTCGCATTTGCAAACATCGTTGGCTCGACGATCTTCAACATCGGAGCGATTCTAGGAATCACTGCTATTTTCATTCCGGTGGCTGTGAAGCGACAGACCATCCGCATCGAGTACCCCATCATGCTGGCCGTCGCTGGACTCGTGTTGTTGCTCTGCCGCGACCTCGAAGTGGACCGCATTGAAGGCGGATTTCTCTGTCTCCTCCTAATTCTATTCACAGTCTTTGTTGTCTATCTGTCCAGGCGTGAGGTCGCCGCTGAGGAGGCAAGCTCGCTGGAACGCGACGTTCAGCGAACAGCCAAGTTCAAACACGGCAAAGGGCGCGCGTGGGGAATGAGCGCCCTGATGGTTCTTGTGGGGTTTGTGGCGCTGAAATATGGGGCGGATTTCGTGGTGGAGGGCGCACAGACCATCGCGTACGCCATTGGAGTCGACGAACGCGTCGTTGGCCTGACAGTCGTGGCAATGGGAACGAGCTTGCCGGAACTGGCCACCAGCGCGGTAGCCGCGTTGCAGGGTGAACGCGACATTGCGCTCGCCAATGTAATTGGCTCCAACATATTCAACCTGCTTTGCGTGCTCGGGGTCACGGCCCTGGTCCTTCCCGTGCCATTGAACCCAGCCGCGAGTGCGGACAACTGGGTCATGTTCGGGTTCTGCGTTGCTCTGTTCCCACTGATGTTTTTCGGGCGGCGAGTTAGCAGGCTTGACGGTGTTCTCTTGGTGGCAGGGCTTTGCGTGTACCTGACGTACGTAGTACTAACGCGCGGCGTCTAGGTCCACTATCCTCGCAACCGGTGGAGCACCTTCCTCGAGTTCGATTATTCCAACGGTAGGACGACAACTGATTCTCACAGCTCCGGCCGCACCTGGATTCATGACCGTTACGGTTCCACTCTGCTGATCGATCAATGGTTTGTGAGTATGCCCAAAGAGTATGATGTCGGCATCTGGAAATTCATTCTTCAATCCGTCCGGCGTGGGCATTCCAAACTGGTCGCCGTGTAGTGCCACGGTGATCCTGCCAGCACATTCGATCCTCACGACTCTCGAGCCGCGATTGCGAACGTCAAACCCGTCTGTGTTTCCGTATGCGGCGGAAACCGGTGCAATCAACGCAAGCTGTTCCAATATTTGCACCGGCCCTACGTCGCCACAGTGCAGGATCCGGTCTACGTCGCGGAACACCTCCGCCACCGTTGCCCTGAGCATCCCGTGCGTGTCTGATATCACCCCTAGTCGCATATTCTTCTCACCGTTGTTTCAGGCGGATCCCCAATTCTCCGTCGTATCGCAAATCAAAATCTGGCACAGAACCGCCTACCATCATAGCTTCGGTACCGGTGCATGAGCATCCTATAGGCTCGAATTGCGAGGTATGGAGCAATCAAGCGTCAAAAGAAGGGCTTTGATATTCGTTTTGGCTGTGTTTGCGGGCTTGCCGTTCCGCGAGTGCACCATGAAACTTATGGCTCCAATTTCGCCTAGGAGCCAACTCTATCATGACGTCCTTCGCAGAACTTTCGGCAGCCACCGATCAAGAGGTGGTGGAACTCGCTCGAAAGTCTGATGAGGCGGCGTATCGCGAACTCCTACGGCGCTATCAACGTCCCGTATTCTCGCTCATCTACCGTATGGTGCGCGACCGCGAACTCGCTGAGGACCTATCGCAAGAAACATTCGTAAAGGTCCTCAACGCACTCGACAGATATCGCCCAGAATACAAGTTCTCATCGTGGGTGTTCAAGATCGCAAACAATGCCGCGATCGATCATCTGCGCAGAAAGGAACTAGACACGCTGTCGCTTGAGGGCGGCCCCGACGCCACTACGCCGGAACGAGTGGAAGCTACGGCACTGCAGCTTGGCGACCAAACCGAGTCGCCGCTCGATGAACTGGAAGCACGTGAGTTGGGTGCCACTATAGAACGCGCCATCGGCCTGCTCAGGCCCGAATACAGATCTTGCATAATTCTGAGGCATGTCGAAGGTCGGCCATACGACGAAATCGCGGTGATCTTGGATCTGCCGCTCGGCACGGTAAAAACCTATATCCATCGGGCTCGCGCAGAACTGAGAGAGAGCCTGGACGGCATTCTGGAATGAAACCTCCAGTTTAGAGGATCGTAGGGGAGGCGAATGACAGAACACTCCGAACACTCTGAAGTTTTAGACAGACAACTCGATACGTTGCCAAGGTTCGACCCCCAACCGGGGTTCGAAGATCGGGTTATGTCGTGTGTCTTGGTACCTCCACCGTCGTGGATCCAGAGCCTGCAAAGACGCGCGCGGTCGATGGTGGAGACGCGGCGTATTCGCTGGGTCGCTTATGGGTTTCTGGGTACGTCTACCGTATCGCTCAGTCTGTTTGTAGCGCTAATCCTGACCAATCCGGCGCCTGTGAACCGAGCCGTCGGCTGGATGTACTCCGCGGCGGGAGTTCCACTATGGCGAAGATTCCTCGAGGCGGCGTCAACGACGATTAGAGCCGTCTACGCCTGCCTGAGTCCGCTTGGGCTGTCATTCACGATGGCGCTCGCACTTGCTGCGGCGGCAGCAGGCCTGCTGGCAATCAACGCCTGGGCATTTGTCACGCTCGCTCGGCCCAGAGTGGCAGGAGTCGAATAGGATGTTGCGCGTAAGGACCTTCGTGTCTATCGCCTCGGTAATCCTGGTCGCGACCGCATTGCAGTCCGACGCAGTCGCTCAAACAGGTGCGAATGCGGCCACACAAACCGTGGCTGTGGTCGCACACTCCACAGACGTCTCGGCGAATGAAGCGGCACTGCACATCGACCTCTCGGACCGAAAGAAGGTGACTGTCTCATTTCGAGCCGGCCAGATTACCATGAACGGACGCAGGATCGCCGACTACGACTCTGGCGGCAGTCTGGAGAGTGCTTGGCGAGCGCTCCTCGACAGAGCGGCTGGGGTGGGACCATCGGAGATATTGCAGGTCGTTCGTGACTGGACCGATTCTTTTCTGAGTGAGGAAGATGCCGAGCGGGTCGGCGAAGAGCTCGCAGAGCTTAGAGCCCCGCTGCCAGCCCCGTCACCGCGGCCGCGGCTGCGGGCACCAACCGATTTGCGGATAGACCTCGGTGGATTGGAGGCGTTGGAGGGTCTCGAGGGTCTCGAAAGCCTCGCGGCACTCGAAGCCATCGAGGCGCTGAAAGGCCTGGACGTCGAAGCCCTGCGTGACGAGATCAATGCGCAGCTCAGCGCGAGACAAACATCAGGTGCGGAAGCTCCACTGGTCGAGACCTATGTCCAGAGCCCGACAATAGCGAGCCAAATCGCTGGAGATATCGCCGGTTTGCTTGCGGCTTTCATTGCGATGTGCTCTCTGGGATTCGGCCTCGTGTTCTTCGCCTCTCGGCAACTCGAGGTGGTGGCCGACACGGTGCGCCACGCATTTTGGCGTTCGTTCCTGGTGGGACTTCTCGCTCAGCCTCTTGTGATACCGCTGTTTGGACTTTTGATGCTTGGCCTCGCCCTCACAGTAGTAGGCCTTTTGGTGATCCCGTTCGCCGCGCTGGCGTTTGTCACCGCGGCATTCCTCGGTGTGCTGGGAGGATACCTGGCTGTGGCACGGTCGATCGGGGAGGCTTATCTGCGCGGGCGAATGGCCATGGGGCACCAGGTTGGCGGATGGCTTTCGTATCGCTACATGGTGTATGGTCTCGTTGCCCTGTCCACGGTCTGGCTGCCCGCGGTGCTGCTTGGCTGGGCTCCGGTCGCAGGAGAGATCTTCATGCTGAGCGCGATTCTTCTCTCCTGGATCGTTGCGACCGCCGGGTTCGGGGCGACCATCCTTTCTCGGGCTGGCATCCGAGGCACTTTCGGCGGGCGATTCGACCAGGCGTTGTCGGACGAATATTTGTACCGGACACCTCACGCGACTCCGGTTGCCCGTGCGAGCCAACATCCCAACAGGTTCGAGTCATGAGACGTGGTTTCTGCCTGATTGGCGTGTTGTTGCTCTCCACCGGCTGGCTTCATGCTCAGTCGTTCCGAACCATCTCCGCGACACGGCTCGCTCGGAACGAGTCCAACGTTCGGGTCCGGGTCGAGTTTGCCGCAGGTGAATTTCGACTAACGCCTGGCGACGCGCAGACGCTCTACCGGGGCGAGATCTACTACGACGAAGACAGTTTTGATGCGAGTGCCGACTACGACACCGAGAGCCGGACTCTGTTTTTCGGTCTCGAAAACCAAGATGGTGAGCTCCGACTCGGCCGCCACGAAGAACCGCAACGCATGGAACTGGAGCTGAACCCGAATATTCCAACACGACTCGACCTGAAGTTGGGAGCGGTGGAAGCTGACATCGAACTCGGCGGCATGACAATCTCGGCGCTCGACCTGAGCACGGGTGCCGCAGAGACCATTCTGACATTCAGCGAGCCCAATCGTGGCGAGTGCAGGTCGCTCGAGCTGAACGTCGCTGCCGCAGAATTCCGAGCGGAGCATCTCGCGAACTCGAGGTGCGAGGGGATTAGCTTCGAGGGCGGAGTCGGAGACATCACACTCGACTTCACCGGAGATTGGGGCAACGCAACAACGACCGAAGCTGATCTCGAGCTTGGTCTTGGCCAGCTGACTCTCCGGTTACCCAGAGGTCTAGGCGTAGCAATAGAGATGGATCGATTTCTGGCCAGCTTCGATCGAGCCGGTTTTCGCAAACGCGGATCGCGCTACATATCGGAGGGCTACGAGACCGCCTCGAAGAGACTCACCGTCTACATCAAGGCGGTACTCGGCGACATCGACGTCGACTGGGTAGAGCGCTAGGTAGCGACTCCCTTCATCTACTCCGTTTGACTCACTAGCTGTTGAGCAAGCTCTGTCAGAACCTTGCTGGCAGGAGAGTCCGGATCGGCAACCACCACCGGCTTCCCTGCATCAGCCAAGCCAGCCATCCCTGCCTGTAGAGGAACTCGCCCCAAAAGCGGCACCGAAAGCTCCTCGGCGAGCCGTGCGCCGCCACCATCGGTGAATACGTCGATCGACTCCCCACAGTGCGGGCACGCAAACGAGCTCATATTCTCGATGATACCCATCACCGGCACCTCTACCTGCTCGAACATCTTTGCGCCACGTAGAGCATCACCCGATGCCATTTCCTGCGGTGTCGTGACGATGATCGCCCCACGGAGCTGGACCGACTGAACCAGAGTGAGCTGCGCATCACCGGTGCCGGGCGGCATATCGACAATGAAGTAGTCGAGTTCGCCCCATTCGACGTCAGTCAGAAACTGCCCGATCACCTTGACGACGATGGGCCCACGCCAGATCGCCGGCGTTTCCCGATCCATGAGAAGCCCGAGCGAGATGAACTTCACGCCAAAGCTCTCCAGCGGTACGACCTTCCCGTTGATTGCTTCGGGCTTGTCGTGAGAGCCAAACAGCAGCGGCAGGTTCGGACCATACACGTCCGCATCCATGACGCCCACCTTCTTGCCCATCTGGGCGAGCGCGGCGGCCAGATTCGCGGCCACCGTGGACTTTCCTACCCCACCTTTTCCACTCGACACGGCGATCACGGTTCCGAGATGTGAAAAATCTGGCGGGGGCGGTTCTTGATGCTCGGCTCCTGTGCCGTGTCCACAGGAACTCGGCGCCTCCTCTGACGGGCCTTCGGACAAGATGGACATGTCCACGTTCGTGACACCCTCCACCGAAGAAATCGCTTGGCGGGCCTCTCGCGCTAAACCTGGGGGATCATCCTGGTTCAGCACGAATGAGAGTGTCACCTTGCCGTCGGGATGCACTTCCAGGTCTCTGACCATGCCTGCAGAAATGACGTCCTTGTCGTTTTGTGGGTTGCGCACGTTGGTGAGCGCGCCGGCCACGAGGGTCGCTAGTTTGTCTGACATTGTTCCGTTCCTGAACTCGACTACGGCGTTTCGCTCTCCCTTGCGGTCAGCAGGTCACGCATCGCAGTCAGTGTGAGTTTTTGTACGTCCGCGAGATTGCCTTCGAAGGAAGCTCCTGCGGCGTTTCTGTGTCCCCCACCCCCAAACCCCTCGGCGAGCTTGCCGACATCGATGTCGCCCACCGACCTGAACGAAACCTTGATACGTCCGTTAGCCAGCGACCTGAACATCAACGCCGCGTGAATACCCTCAACCGATCGCGGGTAATCGACTATCCCCTCGAGGTCGTCAGGTCGGAGGTTGTGCTTTTCGAGCGAGCCGTCGGGCACCGTGATCCATGCCAGCCCGTGTTCGCGTTCAACTACCAACGTGTCGATCACTTCACCTATTAGTCTAACCCTGCCCTCTGACTCGGTGTAGTACACTTCTCGACTAACCTCTTCCGGCTTTATGCCGTGAGCCAAGAGGTGCGCCGCGACCTGCATCGCGCGCGACGTCGTGTTACCGAACCGAAATCCTCCCGTATCGGTCATCATCGCAACATAGAGTGCTCTGGCGGCCGGCAGATTGAGATCCCATTCAGCCGACTGTGCGAGATCGTAGACCAACTCCCCCGTGGCACATGCCGTTGGGTCCACGAGCCATGGGCCCTCCGGGAGCGTACCGACGCTCGCGTGGTGATCGATACACGCAACGGGAGCAGTGGTCTTTTCGACAACCCTTCCGAGATGCCCTAGGCGCCCGAGATCGGAGATGTCCAGCACAATCACGGCGTCGGCGCGTTCGAGGTGCTTTACCGCTTCGGCGCTTTTGTCTGCTCTGTCGGCGCCGTCGAGCAGAAACGCATAGCGCTTGGGGAATGGAGTAGGGTTGGTGATGGCAGCTCGCACACCCATATCCATCAACAGATGCCACAGAGCCACTGTACAGCCCGCACCGTCCCCGTCGGCATTCACATGAGTGGTGAGGGCCACGCGCATGCCGGGTCGGATGATGCTAGCGAGAGCGAGGGCGGCACGGCGCCTGGCCGCCGGGACTCTTACCCCGCGGCCAGGCGAGCCGTTCATCTTGTTGGCAGGCATCTAAACAACCTAAAGCCCCGGCCGGAATCGTTGAAGCCGGGGCTCTACACTAGTCGTATTTCGCCGGATCTGCGAAATAATCCTTCGTGAGCTTTGCGACCGTCCCGCCAAGGAACGCCAATCCAATCAAGTTGGGAAACGCCATGAAGCCGTTGAAGGTCGTCCCGATCGCAAATACGAGATCAACGGTCTGAATGGAGCCCCACATGATGAGCCCTACGAAGATGACCTTGTACGGTTTGATAATCCACGATCCAAACAGGAACTCGATGCATTTCTCGCCGTAGTAGCACCAGGCAATCAGAGTAGAGAAGCCGAACAGGAGGCTCGCCAATGCAACGATGATTGACGCAGCTGGGATCGTCGTGCTCATTGCCGCCGCAGTGAGATCGCCGCTCGCGTCCTGGTACGCGCCCTGCGTCCACAAACCGGACTGGATGATTACGAACGCCGTCAGCGAACAGACGACGATCGTGTCGACGAACACCTCGAAAACACCTACCGTACCCTGCTGGCAGGGATGCTTGACGTCGGCGATACCGTGAGCGATAGGAGCCGACCCGAGACCGGCTTCGTTCGAAAGTATGCCCTTGCTGATACCCTGCCCTAGGGCCGCCGTGAAGCTCGCTCCAACGAATCCGCCAATTGCGGCGTGCGGCGTAAAGGCGTGCTGGAAGATCGTCGCAAACACACCAGGCACGTCAGTGATGTGCCACAGTAGATATCCGATCGACGCAGACAGGTACACGACTATCATGGTCGGCACCAGTGCCTCTGCCGTTTTGGCAATCCGGCTGATCCCTCCTAGCAGCACCAACCCCACCGCAATTGTGATGAATGCACCCGGCATCCATTGCGGAACGTCCAAGCCTGCAGTCGCTCGCAGCGCCTCGACAGCAGTCCGTGCAATGGTGTTGGACTGCATCATGTTGCCGGTGCCAAATAGCGCCGTGGCAGTACCAAAGATGGCGAACAGAATCGCAAGTACCTTTGCGAACTTCTTGTAAGGAATCCCCCTCTGGATGTAGTACATCGGGCCGCTTGCGAATTCTCCGGTCTCACGCTTCACACGGAAATGGACGCCCAGCACCGCCTCGGCGTATTTCGTCGCCATACCTGCCGTTGCGCAGACCCACATCCAGAAAATCGCTCCGGGGCCTCCGAGGAGGATCGCTGTGGCCACCCCACCAATATTGCCGTTACCGACAGTCGCAGCTAGCGCGGTGGACAGAGCCTGGAACGGAGTGATGGTACCTTTTTCGGTGGTCTTTCGCGTAAAGACACCACCCAAGGCCCGTTTGACGGCGGCAGGAAACCTCACGAATTGTACGAACCCGCTGCGGACCGTTAACCAGGCGCCCACAACCAGCAAAACCAACGGCACCATATACGGTCGGTACAAAAAATCGTTGACGGCTAAGACGTAATCGGTGAGAGTTTCAACAAACATGCACAGCTCCTTAGCGGCCGTTCAGTCCACAAACGCGGCCGAACGAGGTTACCCCATCTTCTTTGAGTGGTCGAAGAACACTAGACGTCGGCGGGGTTGTGTCAAGCGTTGATGTGTTCACACGCTGTAATTCGGCGATTCTCGCGTGATCACCACATCATGTGGGTGCGACTCCCGGTGGCCTGCAACCGTTACTCTGACAAACTCAGTGTCCTGCCGCAATTCTTCTAGCGACGAGACACCGCAATAACCCATTCCGCTCCTCAAGCCACCCGAAATCTGGAAGAGCACATCTTCCACCGGACCTCTATAAGGCACTCTACCCTCGATGCCTTCGGGAACAAGCTTTCTCAGCGGGGCGTCGCCATCCTGGAAATATCGATCGGCGGATCCTTCTTGCATGGCGCTGAGAGACCCCATGCCGCGAACCGTCTTGAAGCGTCGTCCCTCGAGTAGGAAACTCTCTCCCGGACTTTCTTCGGTGCCGGCCAGCATCGACCCGAGCATCACCGATGAAGCTCCGGCCGCTAACGCCTTGACCACATCACCAGAATATTTCACTCCGCCATCGGCGATCACCGGGACGTCTCCGGCTCCCTCAACTGCATGCATGATGGCCGTGATCTGAGGTACCCCAACTCCAGTGACTACACGTGTGGTACAGATGGAGCCTGGTCCGATTCCGACCTTCACAGCATCCATACCCCGCTCTACCAGGTCTTTCGCCGCTCGTTTGGTGGCGATGTTGCCGGCGATGATCTGCGCGTCCGGAAATGCCTCTCTCAATTTTGCCGCGGTATCCAAAACTCCGTCGGAGTGACCGTGCGCGGAGTCGATAACGACCGCATCGGCCCGTGCATCAAGTAACGCTTTAGCCCGGTCCATGGCGTCGGCGCCCACACCTACAGCACCAGCCACTCGCAGGCGGCCGTGCGAGTCTTTGTTGGCGTCGGGAAATTGGCGGCGCTTGAAGATGTCCTTGATCGTAATTAGGCCTTTGAGCGACCCTTCATTGTCCACCACGGGGAGTTTCTCGATACGATTCTGGCCTAACAAACGCTCCGCCTCTTCCAGCGTGGTGCCTTCCGGAGCGGTAACCAGACCGTCCTTGGTCATCACCTCACTGATCGGGAGCTCCAGGTCTTGCTGAAACTGTAGGTCTCGATTCGTGATGATGCCGACGAGATGACCCGCATCATCTACTATCGGCACACCCGAGATCTTGAACCGCGCCATCAATACAGAGGCTTCACGCAGCAGCTTATCTGGGCCGAGCGTGATCGGATCCAGGATCATCCCACTTTCGGACCGCTTCACTCGATCGACCGCATCGGCCTGGCGGTTGATTTTCATGTTTTTGTGGATCACACCGATTCCGCCGGCGCGCGCCATCGCTATCGCCATTTCGGTTTCGGTAACGGTGTCCATCGCGGCAGAGAGAAGCGGAAGATTCAGATCGATCGTGGATGTGAGTCGCCCACTCAAGCTCACGTTGCTCGGATGCACCTTCGAATGACGAGGCACGAGCAACACATCGTCGAACGTCAAACCATAATCGTCACGGACCTTACTCATTGACCATCCACCCCTAGAAGACAAATGCCCGCCTGGATTTGAGGGCCTGGCGGGCAGTTCTTTCGTTTGCTGGATATTTCCATAGCCAAAGTTAGCGGCCACTTCGTACCACGGTCAAGCTGGTTTTGTTTCACCCGTTTCGGAGTCTTCGGCCGGGCTCTCTTCTTGGTTTTCCTCTTCGCCAGTGTCTTCGCTTTCCCCACCCTCACCGTCGCCGGCGTCCTTTTCGGCCATGCTCTCATCTTCCGCGGGCTCGTCAGTCACCACCGCGCTCAACTCATCGAGAGCGGCCTGCCCAGCGGCCGCGACGCTTCGGGCCACTGTACCGGCCGCGTCGATCAGGCCTCCAGTGCCTTTCACCGCGGCTTCGCCGATCTTGCTGCTGCGGAGCGTACCCTCGACGTTTTCGGCGAGTCGCTCGAGCGTCGATCGCTCACGTGTGCTGCGGTTGAACTTGGATTCGAGAAACTCAATGTAGTCCATGAGCTGCCGAGCCGTTTCGTCGGTCATGTCTTCGAGCTTCTGGGTAATCGTAGTTTTCAAGTTTTCGTTCATGAGAACTGCCTCTCAGCTAGCGAATCGCCATGTCGACCAGCTCTACAATCGGGTTACCGAGATACCTGGACCGCGCCGCACGAACTCTTCCGATGATGACCAGCTGTGCCAGGGGCGCCAGCCGCTCCACGTCCGCAAGCATCGTCTGCGGGATCACGACGTACACGAAGCCGGCTTCGGGGAGAGGACCACGAGCAAGCATATACGGCTGGCCTGCCGGAATCTCAATGCGAAGTTCGTCCGCTTCCTGTATCGCCAAAAACTGAATGGTCCATTGCAACAGGCGACCTTCGAACTCGGGGGGGCTCGAGCGCACCTCGGCGCCGGTTACTCCTTCGAGCACACCTTCCGCTGCCGGCCGAAGGTCTGTTTCTCGAATCCAACCTTCGGTTTGCACACGAACCCACTCACCCGAACGAGCCAGCACTCGCACTGGAGTCTCCTGACCCAGCACCGCTCTTTCATCGCCTTCGGGTGTGGTGAGCAAGCTGGCCTGTTGAGCGGTGACCGCTCGGTCGAGACGGACGTTCGTGTCCACAACTACGGGCGGCGCAACATTCTCTACCGGTGGGACATCGACCGGCTCCAGCGAACGCGCCCACATCCAGCCGACCCTTCGCACCTGCACCCAATTACCCTGTCGGTCGAGCTCATCCAGATAGGTGCCTCGGGAAAGGCGGGCGACGACGGTGCCGTTGGGTTCGAGGCGGAGATTTTCGCCGTCCGCGGGTGTCACCCGAAGATCGTGACCGTCCTGAATCTGGGTTTGCAGCGATGCAGACCAAACCCAACCTTCCAGCGTTACCTCGATCCAATCTCCCTCTGCCCGTCCCGCGAAGAACTGCGCACCCTCATTGACTCTGGCGAGCACGACATCTGAGGAAGACGCAGCTCGCCTGAAGTTTTCTGGGACCCTCGTGCGATACCGCGCCTGGGCCTCCAGAAGACTCACACCTACCAACGCCTCGAGCATCAACACAGCGAAGCAGGCTGGTAGCAGCAGGGAGAGACGGCTAGATTGCCTCATTCTTCTGGTAGTCTGAAGATTGTAGGAGGCAACGCACTGGATGTCAAACGCACGCCGTACCACCGTGCAACGTGCTGCTATCGCAGCGCTTCTGGTATGCTCGCTTTTGGGCGTACACCAGGTGGCGGCCGCACAGGTCGGCCATCGCCCCGAATCGTCACCCTACCGAGACCTCGAGGCCAAGCGAGTACTCTCTCTGACAAGCGGCTATCTGACCGGATCTTCGGGTGACGCCGGTGTTGGGCCAGGCAGCGGCCCATACATGGGCGCTCGCTTTGACATTCAACTCAGTGGCCCAGCGGCGCTCACGTTTGGCGCCGGAGTCGCAAATCTCGAGCGAGTGATCATCGACCCCACATTCGGGCCGGCCAGCCGAACGTTGGATACCACGTCTCAGGCGATCGTGTTGATAGATGCTGGATTCGACCTTCTCCTCACCGGCGAAAAAAACTGGCATGGATTGACGCCATATGTCGGAGCCAGTATGGGGATGGCGTTGGGCACATCGGTGGAAGCCGACTCTCTGAGCGGATATTCGTTCTCCACCCACTTCACTGTGGGGCCGCGCCTAGGCGTTTGGGTACAACCGTCTGGCAGAATCACCTTCAGGATCGAGGCTCGAGACCTGATTTGGCGATTGAAGTACCCGGACGGCTTCTTCAGCGTACCCGAAAAGGAGCCCACGGAAGCCCCTGTTTTAGATGCCAACGTCAGGAAAGACACTCAGTGGATCAACCATCTGGGACTCACTATCTCGGTGGGATTTACGATCGGTAACTGAACGAAGAGTCTCGCGGGAGGTCAGATAACGTGCGTTCAGCAATCTTGGCAGGCGGCACGGCTAGTCGATTCGACGGGTCTCCCAAAGGTCTCGAGCTCGTGGGCGGCGATCGAGTCATCGACCGGTTGATTCGGTCCCTACGCACAGCGACGGGAGAAACCCCGCTTCTGATAGCCAACGCACCCGGCGCCGCTGATTGGCATTCGGACCTCGAGGTCGTGGGTGACGCCATACGCAATTGTGGCAGTCTTGGCGGCCTTTACACTGCGCTGACGGTGGCGGAAGGACCTGTGATCGTAGTGGCGTGGGATATGCCCTTCGTGCCCGCCGAGTTGTTTGAAGCCCTGATACAGCGATTTGAAGGACACGACGCCTGCATACCTGAAAGCAAGGGACCAAACCAAGGTTTGGAGCCACTCTGTGCGATCTATGGGCCTAAATGTGTAGATCCGGTCAGAAGACAGATTGTGGATGAAGATTTCAGGATGACCGGTTTTTACGACTCTGTGGATATGGTGACACTCCCCCTCGACGAGGTGAGCACGTGCGGCGACCCCTCCACGATCTTCTTCAACATCAATACGCCTGGCGACCTTACGGAGGCCGAGGAGCTCTGGAGAAGTCAGCACGCACAATGAGACACCCCCCGCCATGCTGAGCCCAACTGAAGCAGCTAAAACCATTCTCGACTCCGTCGGCCCCGGCGCCATCGCGCAAGTTCCGTTGCTGGACGCATTGGGACGCGTCCTCGCGGTCGACGTACGTAGCCAGATCGACATTCCGCGACGAGACAACTCTGCCATGGATGGTTACGCTGTCCTCGGAGACGACATACGCGGAAAGTGCCCGGTCGATTTGAAGATCGTTGAGCACATACCGGCTGGAACGGTCCCCGCTCAAACCGTCGGCCCCGGGGTATGCTCGCGGATTTTCACCGGAGCGCCGATTCCGGATGGCTCCGATGGGGTGGTCCGACAGGAACATACTACCCGAATTTCCGACACTATCGTCCGCATCAACGAAGACACCGACGCCTTTGCGCACATCCGAAAACGCGGCGAAGACCTGCAACGGGACTCGACCGTAGTCACCAAGGGAACGGAGCTGAGGCCCGCTCACCTAGGGCTGCTCGCTTCGGTGGCTGAGAGCCACATCAACGTGTATCGAAAACCTCGCGTGGCGGTCATGACGTCGGGCGACGAAATCGCGGACCTCGACGAACGCGAAGCCATTCTCGACGGATCCAAGATCGGCTCTTCGAACACCTACACATTGCTCTCGTCGGTGCAGATGGCTGGAGGAACTCCGGTCGGGCTTGGAATTGCGAAGGACAATCCCGACGATATTCGTGACCGGCTCGGTTCGGCTCCAGAGGTCGATATGTTCGTAACGTCCGGAGGCGTGTCCGTCGGCGAGCACGATCACCTTCGGGCGGTAATCGAAGAAATGGGCGGCGAGCTTCGCTTCTGGCGCATCAAGATGCGGCCGGGGAAGCCCGTTGCATTCGGCATTTTCAAGGGGACACCGTGGGTCGGCCTGCCGGGCAACCCGGTCAGCACGATGGTGACCTTCGAACTGCTCGTTCGCCCCGCAATCCGCAAGATGCTCGGCCTTCCTTCGCCCTACAGGCGAACGGTGGCCGTGCGGGTCAGAGAACCGTTCACGTCTGCCACGTCCCGGAAAGACTTCGTACGCGCGGTTGTCGAATCGCACGATGGCGAACTCACCGCATCCACTACCGGGGCACAGGGCTCAGGCATTCTCGCGTCGATGGGCAAGGCAAACGCGTTGCTTATCGTTCCAGGCGAGGTCAGGGAGGTGGCAGCGGGCGAAACAGTTCAAGCCATCCTGTTGGACAATTCCGAGCACGGTTCCGAAATTCCATATTGAGGCACAGAGAAGCCCCTCCCCCGGAATCCGAGAGAGGGGCGGCGCTTGAAAAAACCGCGCTTAGACTCGTCCTACGTCGTCAACCCGCCAGTAGCGACAGGAACACACCCGCGGCAATCGCGGAGCCCATCACACCCGCCACGTTCGGACCCATCGCGGGCATGAGCGGATTCACCTTGCCCTTCGTCTCATCCGAAACGAATTGCTGAACGACGCGAGCCGCCATCGGTACGGCCGATACTCCCGCTGCACCAATGCAAGGATTGATCTTGTTGCGGAGGAAGAGGTTGATGAACTTCGCAAACACCACTCCACCGGCAGTACTGAAGCAAAACGCCACGAGGCCCATTGCCAGAATGGCGAGGGTCCGTCCGTTGATGAAGCCTGCCCCGTCCATCGTTGCACCAACCGCGATGCCGAGGAAGATCGTGACGATGTCGATCATCGCACCGCCGGCCGTCTTGCGCAGCCGTTCGGTTACACCGCACTCGCGAATCAGGTTGCCGAACATCAGCATGCCCATGAGTGGGGCAGCCGACGGAACTGCCAATGATGCCAGCACGCCCGTGACGATCGGGAACAGAATCACCGCCGTCTGCGAAACCGGCATCGCCTGCGGCATATCGATCGCGCGCTCCTTCTCGGACGTTAGCGCGCGCATGATCGGTGGCTGGATGATCGGCACCAGCGACATGTAGCTGTACGCGGCAACCGCCACCGGACCCAACAGATGTGGCGCGAGTTGAGCCGTCAGGAAGATCGAAGTCGGGCCATCGGCTCCACCTATGATGCCGATGGACGCTGCTTCTTGCGGCGTGAAATTGAAGAGCCAGAACGCTCCAAGTGCAGCCACGAAAATACCCAACTGAGCAGCGGCACCGAGCATGAATGTGAGCGGCCGGCCCAAGAGCGGACGGAAATCGGTGAGCACACCAACGCCGAGAAAGATGATCGGCGGCAACAGCTCGGTTTCGATTCCACTCTCATATATGAGGTTGATGATACCTTCGCTGTGCGCTCCCATCTCCGCCAGCGGCAGGTTCGCTAAAATGGCGCCGAACCCGATAGGTATCAGTAGTAATGGCTCGTAGTTCTTGCGAATGGCGAGGTATATCAAAACCCCCGCCACCGCGAACATGACAATGTTGCGGATGTCGAGGTTCGCGAACCCCGACGACCGCAACAGTTCCATTAGCGTTTCCATGAAGTCGGCCTCTTTAGGCGATGGTCATGATCGGTTTGGTGGAATCGACCTCGTCACCGATGCTGACGTGAATCGCTGAGACCGTGCCCGCGAACTGCGACTTGATGTCGTGTGTCGCCTTCATGGCTTCAATTTCTGCGACCTTCTGCCCTTCGGTCACCGTATCGCCGACTTTCACAATTATGTCGGTGATTTCAACCGTGCCGGCGAACGTCGAGTGAACGTTGTTGCCGGCGGCGGCCGGAGCGGCGGCAGGAGCAGCGGCAGCGGGAGCAGCAGCGGCACCCATCGGTTCGACTGTGACCTCGAAGGTACGGCTGACTCCGCCGTCCATAACCGAAACGCGAGACGTCACCGGACCTGTGATGGCTGGAGCGGCTGCTGGAGCGGCTGCTGCTGGATCGGCCGCCGGAGCCGGCTCATCTTTCTTCTTCAGTGGCACGGTGATCTTCGACTTGCCCGTGAGAAGCCTGATGCCCTCGTTCAGCTCCATCTTCTTGTTCGGAACCATCGCGGCGAGCACGAGGAATGTGTTCTCGTCGTTCACCTCTATACCACGTTCTTTCAGCGCTTCCTGGGCTGCACCCATGTTCTTCGGGGCTGCTTCGAGCGGATCGCCGTCGAACACCGGCAGGTCGAGCTGCTCGGAGGTGATCTTCACAACTTCAGGATCCGGGGGAAGCGGAGTCTTACCAAAGTAGCCAAGTACTGCTTTGCCGTAGCCGGCATCCATCTTCTTCCAACGACCGTATAGAACGTTGTTGAATGCCTGGAGCCAATACTGCTGGCTTCCCGGCGTGACGCTCGTCCAGGCACCGCCCGCTTCAACAACGACCGGGAACTCGTTCAGGACTTCACTGTACTTGTCGAGGATCCCGGCCTTCACCATCATGTGCACGTTCGGGCCGATCGCTCCACCTGGCATCGGGAAGCCGAGTACTCGTGCGTCAGCGGTGGTGGTGGTCGGGTTGAAATCGTAGTCGGCCATCAAGTCGTTCAGCTGGTTCTCGATCTCGCCCATCTTGCTGGCGTCGATATCGAGCGAATAGCCGGTACCCTTGAGCGCGTGGTCCAACGAACGAACGTCGGGCTGCACCGTGCCGCTCGCCATCGGCCGCACTGAGAGGTCGACGCCGTCAACACCCCCGGCGATGCCAGCTTGGTAACAGGAGACTGCGGTACTCGCGGTGTCGTGTGTGTGCTGCCAGAGAGGCATCTCTGGCGGCATGATCTTCTTCAAGCCAACGGCGGTCTTGTAGATCGTCATTGGGTCGGTGGTGCCGCTCGCATCCTTCAAACAGATGCTATCGATGTGCACATCGCTCTCGAGCAGCTGGCGACCGATGTCGATGTAGAACTCGGCCGTGTGGACCTTGTCGGAATGGAACGGCAGACCCATCAAGGCGATACAGACCTGATGGTGCATACCAGCATCCACGATCGGCTTGCCGGTCTTGATCAGGTTCGCAACGTCGTTCATGTAATCGAAGTTGCGATCGTAGGTTGTCCCGTTCACCTGCATCAGCTTGGCTTGAAGCTCCAGACCTTCCATCGACTGCGTCGTCAGGGTGACGCCTGATACGGAACGAGTGAGAATCTGGAGGTCCGCGTCGGGCCCCACGGCCTCACGGAGCTTCCGCATGTCCTCGAACGGGTTCTCGCCGAGGTAGAAGTAAGGAGCCTGATAGCGAGCGCCGCCACCGAACTCGAAATGCCGGATGCCAGCCTCGGCCGACGCCTGCATCGCTGGTAGAAAATCGTTCAGTCGGACTTTGCCGCCAAATGAACTCTGAAGGCCGTCGCGAAACGGCGTAAACATTACCCGAATCTTTTTGGGGGTCTCGGCGAAGATCATCTCACTTGCTCGACTTTCGTGATCTTGGTTTGTGGGTATACGACAGACATGGATGCGCTGACTGCCGCCAGCATGGCGGCGTCAAAATCATCCTTGACTTGCTCTGGAACAATTGCTTGCACTTTCTCGGGGAAGACGTTGATCAAGATCTTCATTATCAACGCCAAGAATGCCAACAGCACGAATACTGCGCAGAATGCTGCTACGCAGATCATCAATAGGTTTGCTTCTCCCATGAGCCTCTCTCCCGATAGGTGGGAGTGTGTTTTGGACTATCTATTTGCGTACGACGAATCTACGCCCGCGATGGAAATTTTTGGACAGGCGTAGTCAGTTAGGTGGCACATTTTTCTACAGCGGGGATTTTACCCTGACTGACGTGATATTGAAAGGCCATAACCAGACTAAACCTGAAAATCCAGAATCAGCCTACCCCGCGTGACCGGTGCATCATGCCCAGCAAGGTACAGCTCGAGGTTGTCGCCGATGTTTTGAACCCTGCCCACCGCAATGGTTTCCAGAGGTTGGGAGGCGTCATCGACACAAACTTTCACGTCCCTCCCTATCACAACAGATCGTTCTCTATAGCGCTCCATCAACTCGCCGTTCTTGCCGTCCAGAAGCAATTGATAGTTCCGGTCGAGCGCCCCTAGAAGAGCCTCGAGGGCGCACCTCTGTGAACACGATTCGGGTTCCGACAGGTGATCCCTCAGCGAGCTGACGTGCGGCACAAACGGAGTTCCCTCTAAGGACGGTGTCGTCTCCACATTGAGGCCAATCCCCAGCACCGCCGCGTCAATCGACCTGCCGGCTCCTTCGGTGTATGCCAGTACTCCAGCGACCTTCGCGTCCCCGAGCAACACGTCGTTCACCCATTTGATGACCGCTTTCCCCTCGAGGCCGTCGACCGAGTCGATGGCGTCTATGACAGACACTGCGGCCAGCACCATGAACGGGATCCCCGAGTCCGTGACCGACTTGCCTGGCAGGAGATGTACCGACAGATGGATATTCCCCGCTTCCGCCGCCCAGGGCCGTTGCCTGAGGCCGTGCAAGCCCTTTCCCGCGCCCGAAAGGCAGAGCACACCGTCGGGCACACGCCGCCCTTCCCTCCTCTGCTCGATGAGCAGGTCGTACTGCGAGCGATGGCTGCTCTCGGAGATGAACAGGTACTGCCACCTCTCCCACCTATCCCGCTCGTCCCGCTCCTGCCCCCTCTGCACCTCTGCCTCAAACACTTCTCTCTCACCAAAGATTTCGGCGACCAGCTGGCCAATCTCCCGCGGCAAGGCAGCTAACTCGCTCTGCCGCCAACCTCCGCCCGAGACCATCAGATCTGCAAACTCAGTGCTGTCGGTGTAGACTTTCATTACAAGAGGCATCACGAGGGTAAAATGGGACCGGTATTAACAATAAGCGATCTAGTTGACTAGAGCGATGCCGATCGACCTAACGGTCGTGATCGTCTACTCGCTGGCCATGCTCTTCGTGGGCTGGCGGTCGCGAAAACAATCCGGAGAGTCTTTCTGGGTTGCCGAGCGCCAATACGGCACGCGCCGTATAACGGCGTCGCTCACCGTGACCGTTTTCGGCGCGGCGGCGACGATGGGCGTAATCAGCCTGGGTTACTCCCGGGGGCTCACCGGCGCCTGGTTGCCTCTCACGGGAGCCGTTGCGCTGATTCCCTTCGGGCTCTTCCTGGCCGCACGAGTACGTGCGCTCGCCGCATACACTCTCCCCGACATCCTCAAACACGCCTACGGAGAGCGCGTGGCTGTGCCGGCGGCTCTGATGATCGCCGTCTCGTGGTGCGGTGTCATTGGCGCGCAGATGATCGCCGGAGCTCGACTGTTGGATGGAGTGTTTCTTCTAGGGTACGCCCCTGCACTGGCAATCGTGGCAGTGGTTTTTGTCGTCTACACGTTTTGGGGAGGGCAGCTCTCCGTAGTACGGACCGATTCCTGGCAGCTAATGCTGTTCGCCGGAGGCCTTCTACTATGCCTGGCGCTGGTGGCAGCCTCCGCATTTGGCGGAGAGGCCACGATAGCCGATCGGCTGCCCCCCGAACATTGGAGTTTCCCGGTATCAGCCGAGTTCGGCTGGTATGACCTGTTGGTCTACTACCCGCTCATCGTTGGTCTCCCGTTCTTGGTGGGGCCGGATCTTTGGTCTCGCATACTCTGCGCAAGAGACGAGAATGTGGCGCGACGCTCCGTATTTTTCGCTGCCGCCGCCATAGTGCCGATCGCCCTCTTGCTCGCGGTTTTGGGCATCTTGATCCGCGCCACCTTCCCCGACGTAGTGCCCGATGGCGCTCTTCCGGAGGCAATCCGCGAGCTCTTGCCGATCGGCGTGCGCGGGCTGATCGCGGCAGGGTTCCTCGCCGCGATCATGTCGTCGGCAGACACCACGCTCGTGACGGCCTCGACCATCCTTTCGCTCAATGTAGTGTCTCCGCTGAGGCCACTGACCGAGACCCAACGTCTTCGTCTCACCAGGCTCTGCCTGGTACTGGTCGGTTGTATCGCCTGGATCGTCGCGGGCTTCCAGCAGGCGATCATCCCCGCCCTGCTGCTCGGCTACACGATCTACGTTGGAGGAGTGGTCGTTCCGACTCTGGTCAGCTTTTTCCGAGAGCGGCTGGGGGTTACCGCGACGGGCGCCATGTGGGCCGTGATCGTGGGCGGGTGCACAGCAATATTGGGAGAGATTCAGGATGGTGCCGTTATGCGAGCGGCGTTGGGTACCGGTGGAGATTCGTTGCTCGTATCCCTGTTAGGCCCCCTTTATCCGAGCATTCTGCCCGTCGTGCTGTCGGTTCTGGTATTGATGGTCGTGAGCCGAGTGACACGTGCTTCTCATCAGGAGCAGGCGTAGCCCGAGTTCCACGTTATGGCAAGAAACATCGAGATCAAGGCCCGCGTCGAAGACATGGAACGTACCAGTCGGCTGGTGGCAGGTGCCGCCGATCGTGGCCCGCAGACCCTAGTGCAGACAGACACCTTTTTTGTGGTAGATCGAGGCCGCCTCAAGCTGCGCGAGTTCGCCGATTCCGACGCCGAGCTCATCTATTACCTTCGCCCCGACACGACCGGTCCCAAGGAGTCGAAGTACCAACGGGAGCAGGTGTCGAATCCGACGGCGATGCGCGAGCTGTTCGCCGAGAGGCTGGGAACTATCGGAACCGTCCGCAAGGAACGCACGGTGTATTGGGTAGGTCGCACGCGTATCCACCTGGACGAAGTTCAAAAACTCGGCAACTTTTTAGAGCTCGAGGTTGTATTGAAAGAGCAGGAGCCCGTCGAGGCCGGCGTCCGGGAGGCCGAGCGGTTGATGGAGCTGTTCGAAATCGACGAGGCGTCGCTCGTTTCCGATGCCTACATTGATCTGCAACAAGACTGAGTCATGAAACACAAGGTGAGTAAAGATGTCCGCTGACAAGACTCCAATTCGCCGCGGTTTGTGGTCGAAACAGATAGTCACATTCGCCTGTGCGCTGGCAGCTGTGGCCTTCGCTTGCCAGGGTAGCGGCGCGCAGTCGGACTTCGAGGTTCTGCGGCGTTTCCCGCACGACACGACCGCCTACACCCAGGGGCTCGTTTACAGAGACGGCCAGCTCTACGAGAGCACGGGGCAGCTGGGTCGGTCGCAGGTACGCAGAGTGAATCTCGAGACCGGCCGAGTGGAAGCGGCGGTATCGCTGCCCGACGACCGGTTTGGCGAAGGGCTGGAGCTGCTAGGCGGGAAGCTGTACCAACTGACGTGGCAGACCAACGTCGGCTACGTGTACGAGGCCTCTACTCTGGCGCTGGTCGACTCGTTCACTTACGAGGGCGAAGGCTGGGGTCTCGCGACGGACGGTACTTCGCTCATCATGAGCGACGGCACCGCTCGACTCAGGTACCTCGACCCCGAGACCTTCGAGGTCACCCAGGAAGTCTCGGTAAACGACCAGGGATCGGCGCTAACGAGCATCAACGAGCTCGAGTACATCGACGGCGTGCTGTATGCGAACATCTACCAGAGCGAAAGGATGGTGCGCGTCGACCCCACTACCGGCGAGGTTCAGGCCTGGTTCAACCTTCGCGGTCTGCTGCCGAGCGAAGAGCGCAGTCGCAACACCGACGTGCTGAACGGTATCGCATACAACGAGGAGACAGGCCTCCTATTGGTCACTGGCAAGTTCTGGCCGGCGCTGTTCGAGATTCGGTTGGTGGAGGAGGAGGGGGCCGCGGCGGAGGGTCGGTAGAGCCCAACCTCGCACGCCGGCGTCCGATCCCCGCTTCGACGCCCAGCCCCCGAGGTTAGCAGACCCCACGGATTGACAAACCGTTTTACCTCTGGGAGTCCTGTCGCTTGTCACATTCCGCAAGGAAGCTGGCTTGCCACGAGCAACCGTCCAACCTCTAGCCAAGCCCTTAATTGAGTCGTAATGTAGGGCGGCATGCTGGCGCTCGGAGTCAAGCCAGATGGCCAACGCTGTTCTGGAACACATGCAACGCCCTAAGCATCCTGGAGACCACGAGAACCCATGACTGAGAGGACCGCAGTGCGCTGTCTACTCATCTTCCCGGAGTTCACCGCGGGGGCGTTCTGGAACTACCGGGCTGCATGCGAGCTGATGGGAGCGAAGTATCCCGCGAGCCCACTGGGCTTGATCACGGTAGCCGCACTGCTTCCGGAGTCATGGGAATGCCGGTTGGTAGACTGCAATGTCGATGAACTAACCGAGGCGGATTTTGATTGGGCCGACATCGTGTTCACAGGTGGAATGATCGTTCAGCAAAGCTCGTCATTTGCCCTGATCGAGCAGCTGAAGGCCCGCGGGAAGACGGTGGTGGTAGGAGGTCCCGACGCGACCTCCAGCCCCCATCTCTACGACTCGGCGGACTTCCTAATCCTCGGGGAGGCGGAGATAACTCTGCCGCGGTGGCTGGCGGATCGTGAGGCCGGGTGTGCAGAACACATCTACGAGTGCCGGGGGGAACGGGCGGACATGGGCAGGTCTCCGGTACCTCGCTTCGATCTGCTGAAGCTCGACCGTTACCTGCACGTGAGCATCCAATACGGCCGGGGCTGTCCCTTCCAATGTGAGTTCTGCGACATCATCGAGCTATTCGGGAGAGTGCCGCGGCTCAAGTCAAAAGAGCAGATGCTCGAGGAGATCAATCTGGTCTACGAGTCCGGACATCGAGGCCACGTAGACTTTGTGGATGACAACTTCATCGGCAACAAGCGGGAGGTGAAGAAGTTCCTTCCCGCGCTCCGCGACTGGCTGGAGGAACACAACTGGCCCTTCGAGTTCTCCACCGAAGCGTCCATCAACGTCGCGGACGACGAAGAACTCCTGCAGATGATGCAGGACGTCGGCTTTTTCGTGTTCTTCGTCGGCGTCGAAAGCCCTGATTCGGAAACGCTCGAGGCCTCGCACAAGCGTCAGAACACCGGGCGCTCGCTGGCAGAGAACATAAGGAAGATCAACTCCTACGGGATCGTAGCCAACTGTGGATACATCATCGGCTTTGACTCCGAGAGGGGCAGTGTCTCGCAAAACATGCTGGACCTGATCGAGGCCAGTGCCGCACCCGTCAACATGGTTGGGCTGCTCGCCGCTCTGCCGGGAACCGCGCTAACCCGTCGTCTGGCGCGCGAGGGGCGCCTGCCAGATAACTTTGCCGTCCCAGCGGAGAGTGCAGCGGACCAGTGCACCGGTGGTCTGAACTTCGTCACAAAGCGGCCCCGGGTGGAGATTCTGGAGGACTACCGACGCATTGTCGTGGACGCATACGCCCCATGCGCGTACTTCAACCGCGTTGTGCAAATGGCGTCCGGACTCAATTGTCGACAGAAGAAACTCCGGCTCCCTTTGCGCGTGAAGCTGCGCGAGCTTCGGGGCTTCGGCCGCCTCATCTGGCGCATGGGTGTGAAGAAGGAATACCGCATCGAGTTCTGGCTCACCTTGGCGAGACTCCTGCGACACAACCCCAGAGGAATTCGCTACGGTGTGAGCTGGATGTCCCTGTACCTGCACTTCGGCGAGTTCATGAAGCAGGTCGTGACACGGGTCGACGAGGAAATCGAGCTGGCGAGAGCTTCACACCCGATTGACGAAGTAAGAACCGCAGCGCTTTGAGTCTTGGTCCATCAAAGAAGGCGCGTTTAACTCACGTACGACCCATGGTCAGGTCTCTTTTCGTTGTGCTAGCTCTGGTCGCGTATTCCACCGACATGTCCGGTCAGACACTGCGGGGTGCTGTCCGCGAATCGGGAACGGATCGAGCCGTCGGCAACGCAAACATCATTCTGATCAACGAAATCGGCGACTCGGTCGTTACCATTCGCTCGGGAAGTGACGGTGCCTTTCTCACGAGTACCGCGCAGTGGGGCTCCTACATCGTCTCTATCACGCGATTGGGCTACTTGCCATTGGCCGCGGGACCCTTTCGGCTGGTTCCAGGCGACACCGTCCGCGCATCATTTGCGATGTCACCCATCGCCATTGAAATGGAGCCGCTGGTGGTGCAGACAGTGGCGACCATCATGCATCTGCAGGACGCCGGTTTCTACTGGAGAAAACGGAAAGGCGTTGGCCACTTCGTCGAACCGGAAAAGATCGAGCAGCGTCGAGTGGCCGCTCGGTCGGTGGTGGACTTCATGGTGGGCATACCCGGCGTGCACCTGGTCGGCGGCCGAACACCCGGCGAAGGCCGCATGGTGCAGATGCGCCGCTGCGGATACCCCCGAGTATTCGTTGACAACGTACTGATGTTTGACCCGACCTGGCGCACGGGCGCCCTAGAAGATGTGGTCTCGGTGGACGGAATACTCGCGATCGAGGTATTCCGCGGCCCCTCTGAAGTGCCAGCACGTTACAGCGGGGCCGAGTCTGCTTGCGGAGTGGTTCTGATTTGGACGGACCGTAGGGCGCGGTGAGGAGGGAGTACGGGCACCGCAGTTTTCATGTGCAATGTTCCAAGACAACGCTGTGCACGCTGGCTGGTCTACTCAGCCCATGATTCTGTTGTGAGACCTGTCACGGCTCGGAAGTGAGCGTCACGCGTCACAAGAGTCATGTCGTGGCGAACGGCAAGAGACGCGATCCAGAGATCATTTTCCGGAATCGGGGTGCCTTTGGATCGGAGATCTGCTTTGAGACGGCCGTAGCGTTCAGCACTGACACGGTCACAGGCAACAACTGCGGCATCACTCGCTAGCGCGTCGATGCGTTTGATATTGAGTCTTGGCTGGCGAGACCTGTGCGCCCCGTAGTAGAGCTCTCCAAGGACGATACTTGGCAGATATACCTGTGCTTGGTGGGCCACTCTCACGACGATTGCGGCCTCACCACCCAGCAATCCGATGACGATATTTGTATCGAGGAGAAAACTACCAGGCTTCGGCATCGACGCCCTCACAATCAGCGTCGATGGCACGGACCATCTCCTCCAGGTCTTCGGCGGGTATCAGGTTCACATGCGGTAAAAGAGCACTCCCGCTGGCCGACACATCGACTTTCTCGACATACGCCAGCGCTCTCCGTTGATCAGCCTGTGCAAGCCGTCGAAAGCGTGAAACCAGGTCGTCGGGGATTGGGTTCGTCAACATGCACCTCCAAGCACAAAACTATGGATTCCAGGAGTGTTCTTCCAGTACGATGGAGGAGTTGCTCTGTCGCTACCTAACCAAAACGTCCCTTATCGGTACAAGAAAATGCACTATCCGGTTGCGACGTTGGTCTACAACAGATTGAAGAGACAGCCGGATTCTAAAGCTGGGAAAGGACACATATAGGGCGGCGCGGACCGCCCTACCCTACATCCTCTTATACGCCGGCCCCGCCCCACCCTCTCGCGGCGTCCACCGCGGTCCTAACACGTCCGTCGCTTTGCAGTCCACGCAGTTGGGTGGGTTGATCGTGAGCTTGCCGTCTTCCACTTCGTACACCGCGGCCGGGCAGAGGTGTGAGTAAAACTCGGCAACGTCTGCGTCGACACCTTCCTCTGGGATGAGGTGACAGGGAATGTCGTCGCGCGTGATGTTGCCCGACTTGTAGACCGCGTCGACCTTGCTGATCGTAAACGTTCCATCTGGCGAGAACGGTTTCGAGGCTACCACCTTCTTTGGAACGTCTGCGTCGGGCTCCATCTTGATCTTCCGACCCGGGAACCGGCCGCCGGTCAACGTCATCAGGCCGGCTTTGATCGAACCGCGGTAGAAGCCCTTGTTGAACGCCAACCTGACGTTCCGTGTCTTGTGGAGATCTTGGATGATATACGAGTCGTCGAGCAGCCGGTCGTACTTGTGGAGCACCTTGGCCGAATGGTCGTCTGCCTTGAGCGCGCCGAAGATCGCCTGCGCGGCATAAACGCCCGATTGCATGGCGTAGTGCACGCCCTTGAGCGAGGGCACATCCACCAGACCGATGGAATCGCCGAGCATTACAAGACCGTGACCCGAGCGCCGCGACGGCACCGAGTAATAACCGCCCTCGGGAATCGTCTTGGCACCCCACTCGATCATCTCGCCGCCGTCCAGATAGGGCTTGAACAACGGGTGCTGCTTCATCTCCTGCAGCATCTCGTGCACGTCGATGTTGGTCTCGCGGTAGTCGAGCCCCACGACCAACCCCAACGAAACGACGTTCGACTCGAGCGGATACATGAAGCTGCCGCCGAATGCACTGTTTGGAAGCGGCCACCCCATGGAATGAATGACCTTGTCGAGCGGCTTCTTGGTCTCCCACAGCTCTTTGACGCCGAGTGCATAGATCTGCGGATTTTCGGCCTTGATACGCTGCCAATCCATGTACGCCTGTGCCAACAAACCGCGAGAGCCCTCGGCGAGCGCCGTGACCTTCGCCAAAATGTCGCTGGCGGGCATATGGTTGGAGCCCGGGTTGCCGTCGCGGTCGAGGCCAGTAGCCACCGTCTTGACGCCGATGACCTTCTCGCCATCGACTCGCAATGCACCTGCAGGAAACCCGGCGAAAACGTCTACGCCCGCTTCCTCTGCCTTCTCTCCCAGCCAGCGCACCAACTCGCAGACAGACACCACATAGTTGCCGTGGTTCTTCATCGCCGGCGGTGTCGGGATTCTGATTGCGCGTTTCTTGCGCATCAAATAGACCGACTCTCCGGTGACCGGCGTGCCGAACGGGAGATCTTCGTCTTTCAAATCGGGGAACAGGGTGCGGAACGGCCGCGGGTTCACGACCGCTCCCGACAACGAGTGCTCGCCCAGCGCCCCTGCTTTTTCGAGCACACCGATACCCACCTCGCCGAGCCCACCGCCCTTCTCGTTGTCCTCCTTGATCAAACGAGAGAGCATTAGCGCGCCTGCCAATCCGGCCGGCCCTCCTCCCACGAAGAGGACGTCCATGTCGATGCTTTCTTCGTCCGGCGGACTCGAGTCGATCAACGCGTCCTGCGGCAGCGGTTTCTGGAATTCGGCGGGTGTTATCGACGTGCGTGTCACAATCAACCCTCGCTTAGCTTCTTGACCTCTTCGGTGAGCGCCGGCGCAACTTCCATCAGATCGCCCACGATCCCATAGTCAGCGACCTTGAAGATCGGCGCATCGGGATCTTTGTTGACTGCCACGATGACCTTAGAGCCACGCATGCCGGCCAGGTGCTGAATGGCACCAGAAATGCCGAGGGCGATGTACAGATTAGGACTCACGGTTTTTCCAGTCTGGCCGACCTGCTCGGAATGAGATCTCCAACCGTTGTCGACCACTGCTCGAGAAGCGCCAACGGCGCCGTTCAGAGCGGCCGCAAGCTCTTCGACGACATTGAAGTCGCTCTCTTCTTTGATGCCGCGCCCACCCGACACTACGATGGCGGCCTCGGACACATCCAGAACCGCAGTTTCGGGCTCTTTGACGTTTACCGTTGTCGCGCGTGCCGAATCTCCGGCCTCAGGTACAGCAACTTCCTCGACCGCACCAGCTTTACCCGCCTCGACCGGCGCAAAGGCATTGGGAGGAACCGAAAGCACGCAGGGGGATGCCGTGATCTTTACAGTGGCGATCGCTTTGCCCGAGTACATCGGACGCGTGATGGTGATCTCGCCCGAGCCCTCTAGGCTCTTCACATCGTTGAAATACGGTGCGCCCAGCCTTGCGGCGATCCGCGGACCCAGGTCGCGGCCCATCGCCGTGCCCGCAATCAACACCGCAGCACGATCGCCTGCGGCGCCGGCCGCGATGTAGGCGTACCGATGAGCCTGGTACAGCTGCAAACTGTCGTCGGCAGCCACCAGCACCTTGTCGGCGCCGGCGCCACCCAGGCCGTCCACGTTCATACCGCCGGGGCCGATCACGAGAGCGTGAACTTCAGCGCCCATTCCGTCGGCCAGCGTACGCGCAGCGCTCAAGACCTCGTGAGAAACACGCTTCACTTCGCCGTTTCGCTGTTCTAGCACAGCCAGTATCGCAGCCATCAGAGCACCTTCGCTTCGTTCTTGAGTGCATCAACGAGAGCCGGCACCGCATCTGGGCCCTCACCCACTATCCGACCTTCCTTGCGCTCTGGCGGATAAGCCAGCGCCGTGAGCTCCACGCCACTCGCTTCCAGAGTGACATCCTTTTTCTCCAGAGGCTTCTTCTTCGCCATCATGATGCCCTTGAGCGCGGGATAACGAGGCTCGTTGAGCCCCTTCTCGGTCGTGAGAATGGCGGGCAGCGAAAACTCGACCACCTCGACGCCGCCCTCGACTTCGCGCTCGGCGGTACCCTTGCCGTCGGCGATCTCGAGTTTCGAGATCGAGCAAACGCAGGGCAGCTCCATCAGCTCCGCAACCATCGGCCCGACCGCGTGGCAACCGTCGTCTACGGCCAGCTTGCCGAACAAGACCAGGTCGTACTCGCCGGCCTTCAATTCGGTCGCCAACGCCTTCGCGACGGCCAAAGAATCCGGCGCAGCCACGTCCGCCTTGAGCAGAATGCCCTTGTCGGCACCCATCGCCAGCGCGGTGCGCATCGTTTCCTGGTTGGCATCGGTACCGAGCGATACCACCACGATCTCGCCGCCACCGGCCGCTTCCTTCAATTTGAGGGCTTCTTCAACGGCGTATTCGTCGAAAGGATTCAGCACGAACTTGACGCCGCTCTCCTCGATCGATTTGCCGTCGCCACCGATTTTGATGCGGGCCTCGGTATCGGGTACCCGCTTCACACAAACAGCGATTTTCACCGTAACCTCTTGGTCAAATTGCACTTAAAGTTGAACACCACGTCGCAAGGTAAATTGCGGGGCAGC
Source organism: uncultured Gemmatimonadaceae bacterium (assembly GCA_964518955.1). Classification (GTDB taxonomy): domain Bacteria; phylum Gemmatimonadota; class Gemmatimonadetes; order Gemmatimonadales; family GWC2-71-9; genus JBDGYW01. The sequence goes on from CAZFHS010000013.1 coordinate 58,489, forward strand.
CGCGTGGTAGGGCGCGCGAGACGCTATCCTTTGCTGCGGCTCGGAGGGTACCTCTCGTCCCCGTTGTCTGCCCGATCCCGCTTGTGCGTGCCGTCGCAAAACGGTGCATTGCCCGAGTTGCCACACCGGCACAGCCAGGTATCGCCTTCAGTCGGGATCACGTTCCCATCCGGGTCGACCAACTCGATCTCGCCGATGACACGGTAAGGGCCCCGGTAACGCATTTCGATTCTAGTCATGGTTGGGTTCTCTTTGTACTTGGAATTCGTCCAGCTACCCTTTCCCTTTCCCCTTTCCCCTTTCCCCCTTCCCTCTGCACCCCTGCCTACAGCTTCTTCAGCCCCCTCAACGCCGCCAGAAACTCTTCCCCCGAAAGCGTATTAACCACATCCCCCTTCTCCAACCACGCCCTCCGAGCCTGAGCAACTCCATAAGGCATCAACCCGAGATCCGGCACCCGATGCGCATCGGTGCTGATGACGACCTTGAGCCCGCGTTCTTTGGCTTTCATGAGGTTTTCGTCCGAGAGGTCGAGGCGGTCGGGATGAGAGTTGAGCTCTACGGCAACTCCAAACTCAGCCGCGCATTCGAGAACGGCGTCCAGGTCGAGTGCGATTGGGCCGCGACGGTTGAGCAGACGGCCGGTGGGATGTACGAGGATGTCAACCTCGGGGTGCTGCATCGCTTTGATCACGCGCGCCGTCTGCTCCGCCTCGGGCAGGTTGAACCGAGAGTGTACGGCTATCAGCACGACGTCCAACTCTTCAAGAAGCTCGTCTTCCAGATCGAGCTGCCCATCGCCGAGGATGTCGACCTCCATGCCGCGCAAGAGTCGGATTTCCGGGTGCTTGGCCGCTACCTGCTCCACTTCCATCCATTGGCGCTGCAGTTTCTTCGCGTCGAGACCGCCCGCCATCGCGAGAGCTTTGCTGTGATCCGTAATCGCAAAGTACTCGTAGCCCCGTTGGGCACAGGCTTCCAACATCTCCTCCAGCGACGCCCTGCCGTCGGACCAGGTGGAGTGCATGTGGAGGTCGCCGCGGATGTCGGGGAGGGCGATGAGATTGGGGAGACTCGCGGCCTCTATCTCTCCTCGGTTTTCGCGGAGTTCGGGGGGGATGTGGGGGAGATCGAGGGCATCGTAGATTGAAGCTTCGTCGGGTGGTGATGAGGGAGAAGAGGGAGGGGAGAGTTCCATTCCTCGCTCGTCCGCTCTTTCTCGGAGTTTCTCGACGTGGCCTTCGGAGCCGGTGAGTATCAGGAGCGACGTGGCGAATGATACCGCGGCAACGAAGCGCAGCTCCACCTTCACCCCGCCTCGCAAGAACACAGTGCAAGTCGAGCCTTCCAACTCGCCCACCCCCTGCACTTCTGAGAAATCGCCGCAACTCTGCACCACTGCCGCCGGATCAAAGCTGGCGACCAAGACCTGCAGATCCGAAACCACTTCCACTCTGCGCCGATAAGCTCCTGTCACCTCTGCCGCCGACACCTGATCCTGATCCAGCAGATAAGCCACCAGCGGCGGCACAACGACGTCGGCTTCGCCGAGCGTGTTCGACGCGAGCCGCTGTCGGTATTCGACGATGGACTTGATGATCTTCTGCTGAGTTTTCTCCGCGAAGCCGGGCAGGCCTGCCACGCGGCCATCCTTGGCCGCATCGTCCAGATCGTCGACAGTCGTAACGTCCAACTCCAGCCACAGCGTCTTGACCTTCTTGGCGCCTATGCCCGGGAGCCTGGTAATCTCGAGCAGCGTGATGGGCACGTCGAACGCGACTTCACGAAACAGGAGTGTCTCACCCTGGGTTTCCAGAGTCTCGATGTGGCGCGCGATATCTTTGCCCACCCCTTGGAGCTGAGTGAGATCTGCGCCTTCGGAGACCATGGCGCTGATCGGTTCCGGGTGGTCTTTGACTGTTCGCGCGGCGTTTGCGTAGGCACGCACGCGAAACGGATTTGCTCCCTGTATCTCGAGCAGGCTCCCCACGTCCTTCAGTGCGCGTGCGATCCAAACGTTGTCCACCTAAACCTCCGCCCCGTTGTCTTTCATCAGCTCAACAAACTCGTTCTCATCCAAGATCTTCACGCCAAGGTCTTTGGCCTTCTCGTATTTCGAACCGGGATCGGCGCCGACCACTACGTAATCCGTTGCCTTGCTGACCGACGACACCACACGCGCACCGAGCGATTCGACCAGTTCTTTGGCCTTGCCCCTCGACAGGTTCTCGAGCCCTCCGGTGAAAACGAACTTGGATCCACCCAGGTCCGATGCTGTCGTCGTCTCGGCCTCTTCTACCGTCACACGTCCAGCCAAAAGCGCGTCGAGCACGAATGCGTTCTGGGGTTCTCCGAAGAAGGACACAAGCTGTTCTGCGATCCTCGGCCCAACACCGTCGATCGCCTCCAACTCTGCCTGGGATGCGCCGCGCACCTTGTCGACGGAGCCGAAATGTCGGGCGAGGTCTTTGGCCACGGTCGCGCCGACCTCCGGAATGCCGAGTCCGTAGAGGAAGTGGTGCAGCTCGACCGTCGAGGCCTTTTCTATCGCGGCTATCAGGTTGGTGGCCTTCTTTGCGGCAAATCCTTCGAGTGGTATCAGATCCACGGCCTTCAGGTCGAATAGATCGGGAAGGCGCATCACAACCTCTTCGGTGACGAACAGCATGGCCACCTCTTCGCCGAGCCCTTCGATATCGAGCGCCTCGCGCGAGGCAAAGTGCTCGAGTCGCCCGGCAAGCTGGGCAGTGCATCCGAAGCTGTTGGGGCAGACGGTGAACGGGCCGCGCTCGACGAGGATAGTACCGCATGAAGGGCACTCGTCCGGCATCCGGTACGGCGGTTCCCTCTCGCGACCTGGCTCATCCACATGTTCTACTACCTGAGGGATCACGTCCCCCGCCTGCTGCACCCTCACCAGGTCGCCCTCGCGGATGTCTTTGCGCGCGACTTCCTCTCTGTTGTGCAGGTTCGCACGGCTAACGGTCACACCGCTCAACTCTACCGGCCGCATCATTGCGCCGGGCGTCACTACGCCGGTTCTGCCCACGCTTGGCACGATCTTGAGGATGCGGGTGATCTCTTTGCGCGGGGGAAACTTGAATGCGAAAGCCCAGCGCGGATGGTGAGCCGTCTCGCCGAGCTCCTCGCGCGCAGCGATGTCGTCGAGCTTGATGACCACACCGTCGATTTCGTATTCGAGATCGTCGCGGCGTTCCTGAAGGCCTTTGTGATATTCGAGTATCTCCTCGACCGACTCTACGCGACGCGACAGATCGTTCACCGGCAAGCCCCACTCGGCGAGGCGGTTCAGCACCTCGTGCTGGGATGCCGGCAACGTGCCCTCCATCGCCAGAATGTCGTACACGTAGATGTCGAGTGGCCGTTCCGCTGTGATGCGGGGGTCGAGCTGCCTAAGTGCCCCGGCGGCGGCGTTTCGCGGATTTGCAAAGACCTTTTTGCCTTCGGCCAGCAAGCGCTCGTTCAGCTGCTCGAACGCGTCCACGCGCATGATCACTTCGCCGCGAAGGGCTACGAGCGCGGGCGGTGACGCCTCGTCGCGGAGTCTAAGGGGCACGGATGATATCGTTCGTACGTTTTCGGTAATCCCTTCACCGACGGCACCGTCGCCACGTGTGGAGGCCCTGGCCAAAGCACCATCTTCGTAGACCAGCTCGACCGATGCCCCATCCAGTTTCGGCTCGACAACGTACGCCACGGTTTCGAGTTTGAGGCCTTTCCGGATCCTCTCGTCAAACCGGCGCAACGCGTCTTCGGCCTGGTCCGAATCGAGGCTCAGCATCGGCGCGAGGTGCTCCACCTTGGCGAACTGATCCAGCGGCGCTCCGCCGACGCGCTGAGTGGGCGAATCCGGGGTCACGAACTCAGGGAACTGCTCCTCGAGCTGCTTCAGCTCGGAAAAGAGCCGGTCGTACTCCGAGTCGGCAACGTCAGGCTGGTCTTTGACGTAATACTGGTAGTCGTGGTGCCGAATGACCGCGTGTAGCTCGCGGATGCGTTTCTCTGCTTCCTGGCGATTCATGTCCACCGTCGGAAAAGGGAAGTCGAAACGGAATTTAGTGCGGGTTGGGCGGTTGCGGGGAGCTAGATCTGTGTTTTTCCCGCGGATGGGCGCGGAATTGTTGGTTGGGTGGAGTGGGGGAACACAATCCCCGCTGTTTTCCGCGTCATTCAGCGGCTAAACACAAATTTGGAAGATTCTGATCTAGGCGCTGTTGTCGCGTTGCCAAAGCGCCCACGGATGTATCTTGTACGGGTCGAAAACGAGGTCTTGACACCAACGGTACGAGAAAGCCGCTTGTAGGTGTCCGTAGTATTTGAGAGGAAGTCTAAATGAAACGATATCTGCTTGCTGGACTGATCGGCCTGATCGGATGCGGCGGCTCGCCATCACTCCCGCCGGTGGTTCGGGACAGTTCCGGAGTCACGATCGTCGAGAACTTCGGGCCGAGTTGGGGCGGAAGTGATGCCTGGACGGTCTCCGAGTTGCCTACTCTAGACATCGGAGATTCTACCCGCGGCGAGCAATATACCTTCGACAGAATCGTTGGGGCTTTGCGTTATCCGGGCGGGGCGATCGTCGTGGCGAACGCCGGCACGCAGGAGCTGCGCTGGTACGATGCTGGCGGCTCGTTTCAGCAGTCAGTCGGTGGTGCCGGTACTGGTGGGGTCACGTTCACCAGCCTAGCCTGGTTGGGCAGGTTTGGTGACGCATCGGTCTTGGCGTATGACGGCATGAACCTGCGCACCACGGTTTTTGCTACCGACGGTACTCTCGAGCATTCGAGCTCGCTGATCATGACGTTTCAGGCTCCGCCAGGCGCGGTCGGCGGCGTGTTTGCCGACAGCACGTTGTTGGTGGTTCGTGGGGCGCGGCATTGGATCAGGGCCATGCAGGGCCAGCCCAATCCTCCGCAAGGATTGCGGCGCGGGCCGACTCTGGCGTTCCGTTACTCCTGGGAAGACGGGAGCTTCATGAACGGCCTCGGCTCCTACTCGGGTTCCGAGCAGATCTTCCGGACTGGGCGCACTCAGATCGTACACGTAAACGCGCGGCCGTTCGGCAAGAATTCAGTTCTCACCGCGGCCGGCAACAACCTCTACGTCGGTACACAGGACAGCTACGAGATCAGGGTGCTTAACAACCTCGACACACTCAAAGCGCTGGTGAGACTCCAGCGCGATAATGCACCGGTCACCCAATCACATATCGACCGGTACAAGAATGCTCGTTTGGCGAACGTACACTCTCGCGAGCGCGCGGCACGGGAAGCCCAGCTCGACTCGCTTCCGTGGCCCGAAACTATGCCGGCCTACTCTTCGATTTTGGTCGATACCGACGGCAATATCTGGGTGGCGGACCACCGCCCGTTCGGAGTCGAACAGCCGGTGTGGAACGTGTTCGACTCTTCATACCACATGCTCGGCTCAGTAGAAACGCCACCACAGCTCACAATCTTCGATGTCGGCCCCGACTACATACTCGGCCGGTGGCGGGAATCCAACGGGTCGGAGTCGATCAGGGTTTATGGGTTGGAGAAGCCGACGGTGGAATAGCTGATTGCAGATTCTTGATTGAAGGTTTGTGATTGCAGATTGGTGGCGGGGTAGATCATCAATCTGCAATTTGCGCTCCATCCTCCCTACCCCTTCGGCTCCATCAACTCCTCATAAGGCCCAAACCCACGCAGCGTTTCGAATTCCGGATATCGATGTATTCCAATACCGTACCTTGCACCTTCAGCGTGTGCCTGTCGAAGCAGACGAACGGCTTCGCCCCGAAGTCCGAGAGCCGCGGCAATGCGTGAACGCCAGATCGATTTGCCGCCGATGTCATAAGGACGTTCCAACTGCTCGATCCGCTGGCTCACCTCCAAAGCAAGCTCTCGATCTCCGATACGCGCCGCGCTTCCTCCGAAGTACCCTAGATAGGTCAAGCTGTTTGGATATTCCTCAACCAGACCTTCATACAGGTCTTTGGCCTCGTTCCACGATCCTGCGTAATACAGCCAGAGCGCGAGTGACGATCGCAAGCTCCGACTGGCTCCTTCTTCCGCAACCCGTGCGCGATAAAGTTCAACCCCTGGTTCAATCAGCGACATGGCAGCCGCAGTATCACCGTGCGCCAAAAACTCTAGTGCTGCAGACTGATATCGTGCGGCAAGGCTATACCCAGATTGTGGAGGCAGCGTTGCCGCTTCGTCCAGCAGCTCCCTCACTTCCTCAACTCGGCCCAGCGCAGCGAGCGCTCTGAGTTCGAGCTCCAACACACTCAGCAAATCGGGATACTGCTCACGCGCACGCCTAGTTTCTTCCAACTCCTCACTATGTCGTCCCAGCATGTGAAGCGCGTTTGCCACGTGCGCCCAGTAGCGCCAGATGCCATCCATTTCGGCGCAGTATGGATCCATCTGCTCTAGAATCTCGAGCGCCTCGTGGAGCCGATTCAGCTTGATTGCCTCGAAGGCTTGCTGGCGCCGCACTCCCTGGCTGGAGGTAATCTCCGCCATCTGTTGGTAGGCCCGGTATGCGGCCTGTCTATTGCCGTCCAACGATGCACGGACCCAGTCGAGATTGAATCGATCCAGCGGGCCGAGCCCGCTCGGATCGGCCTCGAGGAGGCGCACAATCGAGTCGGCCTGTCTGTCTTCGCCAAGGTTCAGGTGCACTATTGCGGCGAACTGACGAGCTGGATCCCAAGTGGAATCAAGGGCAAGAGCTCGGTAAACCATCTCTTTAGATTGGCGCCTGTCACGCCAAAACGCGTTTTGCGCTTCGGCGAACGCTCTATAGGCCTCGTAACTCTTAGGGGGAACGCTGCCGGCCATATATGCTGCAAGTGTTGAATCGACATGTGAAGAGAGAGCGCCCATCACACGTCGGCGCAGCTCGTCGAGCGCTGGTAACGGATCCGACTGCATACTGTTCACCGGCTCGAGGGCTTCCAACAGACGGTCGGCAGCTGCGTCGGTCAACTCTGCCTGGAAGCGTACGCTATCCGCCGCTACATAGTATGATCCGGCCACCACCAGCCGGGCCCCGGTCTCCATTGCTACTCGCGCTGGCAGATTGGCTCCGGCAGAACCCGGTTCGCGTGACCTCAGGGCACGCGTGATATCGACAGACGCTTGAGCAGGCACAACTTCGAGCAATCCGGTCTCAAGCAGACCTCGCGTGATCCAATCGACCGTCGTGGAGCTCAGATGGTCCAACGATGGATCGCCTGTGCGATTCTCGAAGGGGACAACCACTACCCGATTCGTAACAGTGTCATCTGACCTGCCAAGCATCAGTGCGCCGATCACGATCGCGGCCACTATTACGGCCGAAGCAACCGCGACCGCACCTGCCCTACGCATGACTGTTTTCGCGCCGGCCGCCAGCCGAGCAGCCGTCGGCGTCACTCCCCCACTCGGCGTCGCCAGCGCCTCCAGCTGTGGCAACAACTCCTCTGCGGTCTGCCAACGATCGGCCGCCTTCTTCTCCAAGCACTGTGTTATCAGCTGCTCGAGAGCAGGTGGCACTGAGTCTCTGTATTTCGTTACCGGCTCGGCCGTCTGCGTTACGTGCGCTGCCAGTATCTCCTGCTGCGTGTTGCCTGTAAACGGAGGCCTTCCGGTCAGCAGCTCATACGCGACCGCTCCGACAGCATAGATGTCGGCGCGATGATCGATATGCGGATCGGCTGCGGCCTGTTCCGGCGCCATGTAAGCAGGTGTGCCGAGCGCGACACCAGCCGTCGTCAACTCATTGCGACCCGTCGCCTCACTCACGGCTTTGGCAACGCCGAAGTCAGTAACCAGGGCGTGGCGGCCGGAGAGAAGAACGTTGTCGGGCTTGATGTCGCGGTGCACGACGTTGTTCTCGTGGGAGTGCGCTAGCGCGTCGACTACCTCGCGCAGGATCCTCACCGCATCGGCTATCGGGAGTTCACCGCCTCGAGCCAGTTTGTCACGCAGCGACTCGCCTTCGACGAATGGCATGACATAGAACAGGAAGCCGTCTGCTTCGCCGGAGTCGTGCAGCGGCAGGATATGTGGATGCATCAGACCTGCGGCAATCTCGATCTCTTTCAGGAACCGCTCCGGCCCCAGCGCGGCAGCCAACTCCGGCCGCAGCACCTTCACCGCCACCTTGCGCTTGTGCTTCAGATCCTCGGCGAGGTACACCGTGGCCATCCCGCCACTGCCAATCTCCCGCTCGATTGCGTATCGGTCGGAAAGGGCTGACTTGAGGCGATCAAAGGTATCGGACATTGGTCCGCTAAAATGTGGTTGCGAGCGCGATCACGCCAGAGGGAACCGCGCAACCTCATGGCTACAGCTGTGCGCGCGCATTTCGATCACAATGTGCGCAATTCTGGTTATCACGTACCTCGAGGATATCCATATCCTCTGCACCGGCTCGGTGGAGTACGCGCTCAGCGTGGCTCAGGGGTTGGTATGCAACCGATTCCGGTGCTGGCGTGGCGGAATGGCAGACGCAACAAGCTGACACCTTGTTGGGCGAAAGCCCGTGCCGGTGTGCCTGCGGTGAGCCTGCGGCTCATCCTCACCATGCTATGCAACGAATCCGGCCGCCAGCACCCACCAGCCATTGACTGCCATCACGTTCGTGAGATAGCTTCATGCTACAAGGTGTCAGCCGCGCTTCGGCGCGGATCCGCTACGCCGAAGAGCCGCGGAAATTTCTGCGGCTCTTCGTTGTTTCCCTAGGTGGGCTCCTAGTTCAAAAACATCTCCCGCGCCAGCTCTTTCCCTCTGTCGGTCTTGAAGATCTCATCGATCGCGGAGGCTTTCTCGTCCGCGGTCGCCTCCCGATACCGCCGGGGGAAGTTCACCAGCCAGTCGGCGTCCCAGAGTATGTGAAACTCGACTCTGTTCACGATCTCGGGATCGGAATCGCTGTGATGGTTCGCAACCATGCCACACACAATGTCGATCTGGTCTGACGGGAACCCAATCCTCGACATTATCTCGCGAGCTATCGGCGGGCCTTCGATCTCCTGATATTCGCCCGAACTCGAACCGTGGACTTCTCTCGCCCTGGGAATACCAATGTCGTGGAGGATGGCCGCGGCTCTGACAACCGCTAGAGTTCCACCCTCTCGCTCATAAATGGCCATCGCGTGGCCGAGCACGGTGTTGGTGTGCTCGATCATGTACTGAGTCTCCGCAAATACCCGCTCCATTTCGGGAATCAGAGCGTCGGTGAGACTGGGATCTTCCTGACTCGCAGCAGGCATCGGGGCTCCCATGAGGGCAACGGCAACAACGGCAGGCAGAAACCGGAGCGCCAGGCTGAATGGTCTATAAGGTGCGCACATCTCTTCCTCAACTGGGTAACGGGCGCCAGCAATCTACCTAGAGTATCCGAAAGCAGTCGACCGTATCCGTCGGTAGGTTGCTCACTCTGTCATCGGTGTCACATATCTCCATCCGCGGCCAAAACACCAGCCTACTCGCGGGACGCCTCCGGCCTCAGCCAGACCGCCAACACCCCGAAGACAATTAGCGCCAGCGCGGCTCCCGCGTAAAACGAGCCTTCTATGCCGACGATTACTACCACGACACCCGCCAGCACCGGCCCCAGCGTCTGACCCAATCTGAGCACCATTCCGTTCAGAGACATGAACGCGGCTCTGTGCTCGAGCGGGGCGAAGTTGGTGAGGATCGTGAGGAAGCTGGGGATGTTCAATCCATTCGCCGCGCCGAATATCACGATCGGGATGGAGAGCCACGCTATGCTCGGCGCCAGCGGCATGCCGGCCAGCGACACAGCGTAGAGCAAAAAGGCAAACACCACCAGCCAACGGGTGCCGAAGCGCCTGCTGAGTGCACCGAGCCAGAACGATGCAACGGCGGTGGAAACCGACGTTGCCGCCACTACGAGCCCGATCACCGCCGGCGAAGCTCCGAATGAGCGCTCGAGCAGGAACGGGAGATACGTCAGGAACGGGCCGTAGATCAAGATGAACGTCAGCACGCTCACGGAGAACAGCAACAGCACCTGAGGTTGCCACACCGATCTGAGCGTGACCGACAGGTACTCCTTGAGACTGCCCTTCACCTCCGGTTCGGGATTGTCCAACGCGAAGATCACGGCCAAAGCGACGGGCACCGCCACTACCGGTAGAAAGAACGGGTAGTACCACGCGATAAGTGCCAATCCGCCACCGACCGCCGGGTAGATGCTGGTGCCGACACTCAGAACCGCGGCGTTGTAGCCCATCGCCGCGGCACGCTGCTGCTTGGAAAAGAGATCTCCGATCAGCGTCACGTTGATCGCGCCGAGTGCCGTCGCTCCGGTACCCTGCAAAAACCTCAACACCAGCAGCCCCTCGAAGCTCCTTACGAATCCACATGCCGTGCCCGCCACGGCGAACAGAATCAGGCAAGGGATCAATACAGCCTTCCGTCCGATTCGATCGCCGAGAATGCCAGCCAGCGGGGTGAACAAAACGCCCGGCAAAGTGAAGATCGCGATCACCCACGCAACGGATTGTGGCGTACGGTCGAACACGGTGGCGACGGTGGGCAATACCGGAGTGATGGACGACACCCCGAGCACCGCCATGAGAGTTACCGCAAATACGACCTGAAGATTGGTGTCCCAAACGAGGTGCCGGCGTCGACTGTGTGACTCAAGCACCGCGGCTAATAAGGTTGGAAAACTTCGTGCCTGGGGAAAACCGACGGCCGGGAGATCGCCCGGCCGCGGTATGTGCAGCAGGTTGTTTTCACCCTACTGGTACCCGCCCAGCGGTGACATTTCCAGTGGTGAGAAATGGTATTGGACGACCTTCCAAGTGCCGCCCTCGTTCACACGCGTCTCAGAGTACCGCCAGGAGCCCTCCTGAACGTTTCCGCCCGGGAAAGTTACACTGCCCTCCAAAATGGCCACGGCTACAGCAACTCCGTCACCGACCATCATGATTTCGACCTCTTGCGGCTCGACGTTGAACGCTACTCCCATCGACGCAGCAGTTTGCAGCGCCTCGATGCTGAACCCCGTGATCAAGAAACCGCCGTCCAGCATGAACCCGCGGGTCTGAGCCGCATAAAAGGTGGCGAGCTTCTCGAAGTCACCATCTCTCCATGCGGCCAAACTCTCTTCCATGTCTGCACGTACCTCCGCCTCCTGAGCCGCAGCCGGCTGTACCGACACCAACAAACCGCAAACCACCAGCAAAATCGTAGTCTTCAATAGTCTCATGGCACTCCCCAACTGTTTTCGCGTATTACTCTTGCGGACTCCTTTTCGCCGCTCACGGTGGTGCGCAACGACGAAACCTAGTACTGTGAGGCCCTCGGGCATACTGCTCTTGTTTTCGCACTGAACCTGATACTGACGATGCAACTGTCTGACATACGATTCCGCATTCCCCGCGCCGAGTGGTTGCTGGCGGCGCTCACCGTAGTCTGCGTCTCCGCAGTCGTTTTCTGGATCGACCTCAGCCCGAGAGTAGAAAGTGACTTTTTCTTCTCTCCAGACGATCCCCAGTTACGCGCGGCCCAGGAAATCTCTCGCCGCTTTCCTGCTCCCGAACAGGTCGTGATCAGAGTTGCGGCTCCAGACATTGGCAGCGACGATTACGAAGAACTCGTTCGCAATCTGGCAGCAGAGCTAGACACTGTCACCGGTGTTGATGGCGTGATCAGCATGGCCACTGAAGACGAACGGCGCAGTCCCGTCTACAGTCGACTGCTGCTCACACCCGACGACCTCGCCACCAACATCATCGTGAGCGGGTACGACCCCGACCCGGCCGACTTCATCCCGCGGCTCGAGGCGGTATGGGAACAGTACGAGGCAGACAACTTCTCGCTCGACGTGTCGGGTGTTCCCTACGTAATCGAGCTAATACGCAGAAACCTGCTGCGCGATCTAGTGCTCTTCAGTTCCGCCGCATTCCTGATTTTTGGAACGCTGGTGTCGGTCGTCTACCGCAATTGGCGCATCGTTCTGGGCACCATCAGCACATGCTTGACGGCGTGCGCGGTTACTCTCTTCGTTAACAACCTCCTCGATATAAAGATCGGCCTGCTGACCGCAAACATCGCGGTCATCGTATTCGTTCTGACACTATCCCACATCGTCTTCATGACCTCCAACTGGAGGCGATGTAGTCAGGAACCGGTGGAGCATTCCGCCGATCCCGTCTCGGCCGCGGTCCGAATCACGCTGCAAGCGTCTTTCTGGTGCATGCTCACGACGCTGCTCGGTTTTCTGAGCCTCCTCATCGCAACGGCACGACCGCTCAGAGAACTTGGACTAGCAGGAGCCATCGGAACGCTGACCGCAATTCTCGTCACCTACGGCTTATACCCTACTTTCCTGCGTTGTATCCCTCCGAGCAGTGGGCAGTCAGCGCGAAGTTTTTTTGGCAGAATTGGTTCGTTCCTGCCTGAAGCAAACGGAAACTGGTGGTTGGTGGGAATCGCGGGTGTGGTGCTGATTGCAGGCGTTGGCCTCAGGCAATTCAACACCGACCCGAGCCTGCTTTCGTATTTCGCACCCGGCAGCGAGCTCCGCGACGGCCTCGAGATCATCGACAACGACGGTGGGAGCAGCCCGCTCAACATCGTGGTGAAGGACCCGACCGGCCTCACCATCGACACAGACGAACTCAACCAGAAGATGTGGGCGTTTCAGAATTCGCTGGAAGCAGACTCGTCGGTGGGCAGCGTGATTTCTCCAGCTGTGCTTCTCGCACATGTCAGAATGCAGCCGTTCATGCGGTACGCGAGCTGGGGCACATTGCTCTCGATCCTGGAGAGCGATGCATTTTCCGCTACCACCGCGAGTTTCATCAGGGCAGAGCGCGATCAGGGCAAGTTTTTCATACGAATGCGGGAGGCCGACCGCACTGAAGATCGGGCAACGATCATCGCCAGAATCAATGGTTACGTCGAAGAAGCCGGTCTCGAATCAGAAATCTTCGGCGGCAGCTACGAGCTGCAGGGCCAACTCGGACAACTCATAGCGTCGTCGCTCCGAATCGGTTTGGGTGGGTTGCTGATACTCTTCATCGGGATCGCCTTCATCGTGTCCCGCACCGTGCCGCGCACCTTCGCGATGTTCCTTTGTCTCTGCGGCATACCGATGATCGTGCTCGGCACGATGGGATACCTTGGCATGCCGGTAGACATCATCACGTCGCCCGCGGCAAATGTCGCAATTGCGATGGGCGTCGATTCGATGATCCATCTCGTGCTGCGCGTGCGGCTTCTGTGGCCCGAGTCGAAAACGGCCTGGGATGCATGGAAGAGCGCTCGGGATCAGATGTGGCAACCGGTACTGGGGGCGACGCTGATCATATGCGCCGGGTTCGGGATCTTCAGCCTGTCGGCGTTTCCCCCGACTCAGCGGTTCGGACTGGCCGTAATTCTGGGGACGCTAACCGCGGCAACGATGACGCTCGTCACACTGCCGTTCGCCGTGAACATCAAGCGCAACAGGGAGGGAGGCCTGCAGCAGGCCGGTTGAATTTCAGCCGCTGAAAGCGTCCAACCCTGTGATTGTCTGGCCCACGATCAGCGTGTGCATGTCGTGCGTCCCCTCGTAGGTGTATACCGTCTCCATGTTCGCCATGTGACGCATGACGTGATGTTCCGCCAATATCCCGACGGCGCCTAGCAGCCGCCGAGCCTCGCGCGCGCATTCGGCAGCCATGTCTACGTTGTTCCGCTTGGCCATCGAAACCTGTTGCGGAGTCAGCGTACCCCTGTCCTTGAGCCGGCCGAGCTGAAGGGTGAAGAACTGGGCCTTGGTGATCTCCGTAACCATCTCGACCAGCCGCTCCTGCTGAATCTGGAACCCGGCGATCGGGCGGTCGAACATGACGCGATCTTTTGCGTAGTCGAGGGCGTGTTCGTAGCAGGCTTCCGCGGCGCCCACTGCTCCCCAAGCAATGCCATACCGCGCCTGCGTGAGACATTTCAGTGGGCTCTTGAGCCCCCCGCTGTTGGGAAGCAGCGCCGAGTCGGGTAGCTCGACGTCCTCGAATATCATGTCGGTGCTGTCGCTGATTCTGAGAGAAAGCTTGTCTTCGAACTTGTTGATAGTGACGCCTTTTGCCTTCGACGGCACGAGGAACCCGCGCACCGAACGAGCATCATCCACCTCGCCGGTTTTCGCCCAGACCACCACGAAGTCGGCATCCGACGCGTTCGTCACCCACCTCTTCCTTCCGTTCAAAATCCACGATTCTCCCTCCTGGCGCGCCGTGGTGATCATGCCGCCGGGATTCGAGCCGTAATCCGGTTCTGTGAGGGCGTAGCCACCTACCACTTCGCCCTTTGCCATCTTCGGGAGCCAGTGCCGTTTCTGCTCTTCGCTCCCGAAGGTGAAGATGGGGTACATGGCCAGCGCGCCCTGCACCGACGCAAACGACCGGATGCCGCTGTCGCATCGTTCCAATTCCCGCATCAGCAGGCCGTATGCGACGTTGTTCAGCCCAGCACATCCGTACTCTCGAGGCAGGTTCGCTCCAAAGAAACCCAGCTCGCCCATCTCCGGCACAAGCGACATCGGGAACTCACCGTGCATGTACCACTTTGCCACATTCGGCATCAGGGTTTCGTCCACCCAGCGCCGCGCCGTGTCTCGTACCGCGCGCTCTTCTTCGCTCAAAAGGGATTCAAAGTCATAGAAGTCAACTGACATCGAAACCACCTATTTCTCGAAAAGTCATTTACTCGTCGCTGCGGCCGCCCTGTGCACTGAACGCCGCGCTCCCGGGGCAATACCCACCTCTTTCGCCTTGCGTCTGAACGATCTGCCGTGATCCACCTTGAGGCCCGACTCGGCTTGCCACTGATGGACCATCTCGTGCAGCAGAGTTTTCTCGATCTCGTGCGAGCCATCGCGATCCCAGTGTCGCCGGCTGATCGTAATTTCCACCAACCTCGGCGACCGTGAGTCTACGGTTACTTCTCCCAGCCTCGTACGCATTCTCCCGGAGACCCGAAACGGCACCTTCGCCAGTTGCCCGTCGAAGCGTTCGATGTTGAGGCGGGCATGCAAGCGTTCGAGTTCCCTGAGTATCTCGCGATCGTGTTTCGATGGCGGCCGTCTGCATCTGATACGCCTGGGAGCCAGATGCGTGTCGATGGTAAACGACTGAATCTCTCGTTCTGCAACCGACCGAGCCGATCGGTTCCTGGCGTTCACGAACTTGATGATGGCCTGGAGAATTCGATCGGAACTGTACGCATACCCACGGTGCAGCCGGAGTTGGCCGGTGCGGCCGGTGCTCACCAAAACAGTGCGATTCTCGTGGACTACAATCGGCCTACGGACACCGAGTTGCCTGAGGCGGTTTTCCAGCAGTGTAACGTCTGCGATCCGCGCCTCGGCATCACCCCGCCTTCCCAGCGCCCCCTCCCTTGCCGCTTCGACGCGATCGAGTGAATGCGTGAACGTCATCGCGCTTGAAGAGACCGCGGTCGCTTTCCCACTTGTACATCTCTATGAAAATGGAATCTTCATCCCAGCGAATTCGGTGGAACACCGATGGGCGCCCCCCGCGCGTCCTGGAGCAGAGGCTGCCGGCGCTCGAGACAACCACTTTTCCGTCGAGCACCTCCGCCCCTTCCTGATGATCGTGCCCACAGAAGACGATCTCTGCACCAGATTCGACGATGCGCTTCTGCGCCTGTCTCCAACGTGCCAGGCCCATCCGTTCCGACAACTCTCCCCTCAACACGTTGTGATGTACCACTAGCCCACGCAGCTGGGTCGGTTCTGCCTTGTCGAAGACTGCCTTCACGCGCTGTGCTTCTTTGTTGGGCAAGTGTCCCTTAACGGCCAAATCTCGGAGCCGCGGCGTGAGCGATCCCCACGCTATCCCGTGCGCGGTGACCACGCTGGCGATGACCACACCCGGAACTGATAGAGTCGGGTTGAGCGTAGGACCGAAATATTGGACGTACTTCCGATACTTCGCTGCGCTGCCAAACGGTATGAACGGACGGCGCCACCACTGAACATCGTGATTGCCGGGAACGTGGATTACGGGCGCCGTACGTTTCAGGTCGTATATGAACGATCTCGCAGCCAAAAACTCACCGTGTCGCGCGCGCAGGCAAAGGTCGCCACTCAAGACAATAGCCGTCGGATCGAGATCGGGGACCAGATCCTGAACGGCTTCGAGTAGTGTTGGCTCAGCGACTCCACCGAGGTGCAAGTCGGATATGTGTACAATGCTGCTCACTCACTCTGCCTTTTCACTTGAGTGTTTCCGAAAGAAAACGCTTGGTCACCAAACCCGTGATGATATACCAGGCGGCGACGGCGCCGACACCAGCCAATCGGAGCGTCGAGTCTTCCGGCAAGCGCAAGTAAACGTAAGCCGCGAACGGGATCGTAGTCCCCATCGCTACGTACCGCGAAATCTTCCTTGCTCTGAGTGAGATCTGATCTTTGCAGTCCTGGCACAAATCACCCAGCGGTAGATCGATCTCCTTGTGACAGCGAGGACATTCGTGCCCCACGGCGGTGCCTAGCAGAGGTGACACGGGCTTCACGGCAGGCCGGGTACCAGCGATTTGAGTGCATTCCAGGTCGCCGCCCAGGGCTCGTCGCCCTTCCCGCTCGCAATGGTACGCCACTGAACCGCTGCGGTTCGAACATCCACGATCGCGAAGGTCAGTTCTGCGCGTCCCATGCCGGCCGAGTCACTTCGGAACACGAGGCTGGCAGGGATGAGGGCGTGGCGGCCGCCTGCCATGCCGGTGAGCGTCCGCAGCTGGCTGCGTAGCGGATCGGGCACCCGTTCCATGGGACTTCTCAGCAAGGCAGTGCCAATCTGATCGGGATTGGCCAACATGCCAGGCGCCCTGCCGGCGGCCCGCCGGAGATCCGGAGGCAAAACCCACGCAACTTCTGGGGCTCTTTCCGTTAAAAAAGTGGCGATCAGGCTGTCCGCCCGGTCCAGCGCTTCGCGGCGCGGCTGCAGCAATTCGGCCCAATTCAGGGATTCTTCAGACACCACCAGCGTGAGCGGGTAGACACAGACCTCCTGACCGGCTATGCCCGCTGTCGGCAAAGGTGCCGTGTCTGGCTCGACCGAGCTGTCGACCCGACCCGTGCAACACGCAAATAGCGCAAGAATCGGCAGGTACCGTGTTTTCATTCGAACCCTTTTTCTTGTTGAATGGCGATTCGCAGCGCTACATGCTATGCGAGCGTTTCGCCCCCGTCAACCAAGATAACTTGGCCGGTGATGTGGCGGGCATCGTCAGAAGATAAAAAAACCACCAGTGGAGCGACGTCTTCGGGATCTCCGAGCCTGCACAGGGCAGATCGACGTTCCGCCTCCTCCATTACATGCGATGGTAGGGCCTCCACGAGTTCGGAGCGTAAAAATCCGGGCGCAACCGCATTGACGTTGACGTTATAGGGCCCCAACTCGACCGCGGCGGATTTGGTGAGACCCACCAGGGCAGCCTTACTAGCCACATAGTTCGAAACGCCAAACCCAGGGCGCGTGAACTGGTGTGAAGCGATGTTCACGACCTTCCCATATCTCTGTTCACGGAAGGTCCCGGCAACGGCCCTGAGGCAGTTGAAGGCGCCCGTCACATTGGTATCCAACACATCCTGCCATGCCTCATCGGACATCCGCCACATCGCACCGTCGTGGTGAATACCTGCGTTGTTCACCAGGTAGTGGAGCCCGCCGAGAAAGTCCCTTGCGTTCGAGACGAAGTTGATCACCGCTTGTCGATCTCTGACGTCGCAGCGCTCGCAGTAGACCTGTACCCCATGTGCCCGGAGTGCCGTTTCGGTGAGTATCGCTTCGGCGGAAATATCACGACCGCTCAGGTCGACGTAATTGAATGCCACATTGACACCGCGGCGCGCGAACTCGAGCCCGATTGCCCGCCCCAATCCAGACGCTCCCCCAGTGATGACGACCGTATTGCCACGCATTTCCCGGACGATCAGTCGGGCGGATTGCGGCTGCTCGTCGAGAGTCGACGAAGTCGACGCGTCGCTATCTGAGCCGAACCCCACTGGGCCGCTTCCGAACTCGGAGATCGTTGGTGCCCCCTTCTATTGAGACCCCGAACGTACGCCCAAAATGGCCCTTAAGCAATCACCTAAGTATCTGCCCTATTCGACAAGACCCGGCGGAGCGCGACGATGGCCTCGAACACCAACCACAGCTCGAGCACGAATATGGCCGCACCCATGCCGAGCAGCAGTATTCTGCTATCGCTCACGTACGCGATAATGTTCACCACCATTGCCCACGTAGTCATGAACAGCAGAAATACCATCGGCACGACCGTCACCCAGATGGGACGTCGGAGGCGTACGAGGAATAACGTGATCACGAGTAGGCTCAGGCCCGCGGTAAGCTGATTTGTGGTTCCGAAGAGAGGCCAGAGGCGCATGCCTCCGGCGCCGCGATCGATACCGAGAGCGAGAAGCGCACAGGAGGCGACAGCGATCCCGGTAGCGAGCCAGCGATTCTGCATCGCTTTGACACGGTACTGCGCTCCCAATTCCGAGATTATGTACCGCTGCAGCCTTACCCCGGTGTCCATTGTCGTAGCAGCGAAGCTAATGACGACGACCGCCGCGAAGATCACCGCCACCTGCTGCGGAATGCCGATTCCCTGAGCGAGGGTGCCGACTCCGGTCACGAATGCTGTCGTGGCTCCGGAAGAAGCGCGGGCCCATGTGCCGTAGTGCTCGTGCCAACCGTCGACACCGACGAACACTGCAAAACCGGCGGTAACGGCGAGAATTGATGTGAGCGCCAACATGCCTTCACCCAGCATTCCCCCGTAGCCCACATATCGCGCGTCAGTCTCCTTGTTGAGCTGCTTGGATGAGGTGCCGGATGCAACCAGGCCGTGGAAACCGCTGATGGCGCCGCACGCAATCGTTATGAAAAGGAGCGGGAACCAGCTCGGTGCGTCGGCGGGCAGACTCGTGTTGAGCGCGGGGGCGACGACCTGAGGATTGGTGAACAATATGCTGATCGAGATGATACCCAATGCGACGAACAGCTGGTGGCTGTTCACGTAATCCCGCGGCTGTAGAAGGAGCCATACCGGCAAAACTGACGCTATGAATGCGTAAGCGAGCAGCAGTATCACCCAGCCTGCACGCACCCCGTCGGTGTGAGCGGCGGCGGCGGCAGCTTCGGCGTCGCCTCCTGCGGTAGCGATCTGAGCCTCGGTAGCCGAGAAGTTGAAGAAGTCAGGCAGCTCTAACGGCGCATATTGGCCGAACCAGATCAGTAGATAGAGAATCAGAAGCGCACCCAGAGACGGCCACAGTATTCCCGTCCCGGTGCGATAGATCAGGATTCCGACTATAAGGGCCACAACCAACGAGCCCCAAACCGGCAAAACCGCGCCGGGATTAGCCAGCATGAGGTTTGCGATCACCACCGCAAATACGGCATTCACCAACAGGAGCAGGAAGAAAATGATCAGCAGGAACAGCACTCGCGCTCGACTGCCAACAAACGTCTCGGCGAGCGTGCCGATTGACTGTGCCTTGTGTCGCGTGGAAATCCAAAGGGTGCCGAAATCGTGTACCGCCCCGGCGAAGACGGTGCCGAGCACTACCCAGAGGAAAGCCGGCAGCCAACCCCAAATCACCGCTATAGCCGGCCCGACGATCGGCGCCGCTCCAGCTACTGAGGTGAAGTGATGACCGAACAAGACGTGTTTGTTTGTTGGCACGAAATCGACTCCGTCTTCGAACTCATGCGCCGGCGTCTTGAAATCGGGATCGAGCTGGTAAATCCAGCGAGCTATGTAGCGGGAGTAGAAGTGATATCCCGTTAGGAATGCGGACACTCCGATCACCAACAGCACTATCGCACTCAAGGGACTACCTCCTCTCAGTCTCTCCGAGATATGAGGCCGCCAGCCGCCGCAATGCATCGACTCCAACAACATCTCTTTCCATCAGCGGCACACGGCAGATCGGAAACGACCGAAACTCGCGTTCGAGGCGACTCAGATATTCGGCTTCTTGTTGCCTGCGATCTTCCAGAAAAGCTCCGCCCACATCGGGCGGCAATACCCGGTTCACGAGAATCCCGCCAACCGGAATGCCGTATTTAGTCAATGAACTTACTGCCTTTTCCGTTTCCCAGATCGGCAGCCTCTCGGCGGTGACCACAAAAACGAACGACGTACGACCTGCGTCGGTCAGAATCTGCCTGGCGCGACCAAATCTAGCTCGTCGTTCTTCCAAGGCATCCAGCACGGGGTCGGATCCGGCCTGGTTGTCGCCGGCCGCCGCACCAGCAACGTTACGCCACATGCGGCCGAGACTGTTCACCTTCTTGCGTTGGCCGATCAGACCACCAATCCACGCCGACATGAGTTCCGGCAAAGACAGAAGGCGAAGAGTTTGGCCGGTTGGTGCCGTATCGAAGACAATTCGGTCGAACTGAGATTCAGAATCCTCGATGAGGCGGGTGAAGCGCTCGAACAGCGCCGCTTCCTCCGCTCCGGGCGAGACACGGGCGATGTCGATTTGCCTCTCCACCTCCGCCAAGAGCCGCGGAGCGGTGGACTCCGCGATTTGTTCCTTCACTCCCTGTATGTAGCGGTCCGCCTCGCGCTCGGGGTCGAGTTCCATTGCCCAGAAGTTGTCGCAAACCAACTTCGGTTCCGCCCCGAGGTCCGTCTCCAAGATATCGCTGGTGGAATGGGCGGGATCGGTGGACACGAGCAGCGTCTTGCTACCGGAATCAGCCGATCGCAACGATGCCGCCGACGCCATGGTGGTCTTGCCCACCCCTCCCTTTCCGCCGAGGAACAGAACGAATCGGTCGAACGATGGCACTCTCAGCAACAACGGAACCCACCCTCCGGGGGCTGTTCCATACCCATTCGCTTGTGCCACTCGTGAAACTGCTCGATCAGCTCGGGATACAATTCGAGCGTGTAGAAAGAGATTGGATTTGGGACACCCAAGAGATCTGAAAAACCGAGGAGAAGGAACAGGTCGCGTTGGCGAAGGTACTCGCGGTGGATCGCGGACCGGTACGGAGCTATGTAAACACCTTCGTAAATTTCCCTGGCCGCCCGCATTCGGCGTCTCAGCGTGAGCCACCAGCTACGCTGAGTCATCGCCCAGGAAGGATGCCGCCGTCAGCCACCGAGTCCCATGCCCCAGCGCATGAAACTCACAGGGAGACCGCCGTAGCGTAGCACCTCCTTGTGGAACCGCGACTGAGAGTAGTTGTCTCCCTGCGCTTCGCGGTACGACTCGCGAAGTGCCTTCAATTCCCTGCGGCCCACCGCATAGCAGACCTGATACGCCGGATGCGCGCAGTACCGACGCACCTCCGCAACCGCATGCTCCGCGTCGAAGTGCACGCGTTCGACAAGCAGCTGGGTGGCCTCCTCGACCGACATACCGCGAGTGTGCAGCCCCACATCCGCAATAATGCGGATGCCACGCCAAAGGAGGGCGATCTTCTGGAAGAACCTCTCCTCGAGAGTCGAATAGAAGCCCTGCTCACCCATCATGTCTTCGCAGTAGAGGGCCCAACCCTCGATCGTGATAGGCGAACCGATGACTTTACGGACAGGCCTTGGCTGAGAATGGGCATACAAGAACTGCAGGTGGTGACCAGGATAACCCTCATGTAGAGCGGTACACGCGAGCTCGTGTACACAGTGGTCGCGGAGAATCCTCTTGGCCGCCTCGGGAGATGCATCGCGGGCCGGCGGAGTCACATAAAACCACCCGGTACGATCGTCAGAGAAGGCGCCAGGAGGTTGATAGGCCGCGAAAGGTATGATCGGCCGGAGAAATTCGGGCGTCTCCACAACCTCGAGGATTCCTTTGGGGATGTCCACCAGCCCGTGATCGTCCACGAACCGCCTGGACCGATCCATCTGGGCTGCGTACGCACCCGCCAACTGGTTACCCGGGGGATGTATGTCGCGGAGCTTTTCAACCTGCTCGGGCCAGGGAACTCCAGGTTCGATTTCCTCGGCCAGCTCCACCAATTCAGCCTCGACTTCATCGATCAACTGAAGTCCGTAGCGCCAAAGTTCCGGTGCCGTGCCTTGGTATGCGTGTTCGTATTGCAGCCTGAAGTTGAATGCGTCCTCGCCGATCGCAAAAACGCCGGGCTCACTTTCGAAGCTGTCGGCTTTCATTCTGTCCGCAAACTCCTTGAGTGCGACTTCTGCCTCTACACAGGCGTTCGGAAAGAGAATGTCACCTTCGGGTGCGAGCTCGCGCGCAACCTGCTGTACGAGTTTGGCACCGGCGCCCGCAACCTCCACACCGATATCGACAAACACGCTCGGGCAGTCGCCGAGCGTCTCGGCCGCGGTTTCCAAAAATCCCGGCAGCGCGCGAATGCGAACGGCGGCGGCACCGGCTCGGTGCTCGTGCGGCCGGTCGCGGAGAGCCAACAGCAGGTAAAGACCTTCCAGGGCATGCGTGGCCCAGAACGCGGGATTGCGTTCGTGAGGGCATTCGACCTCAAAACGGTGGGCAACGACGCGTGCGTCGTTCAACAGAGCAGTACGATCTATCTCGTCGTCGAGAGTGTCGACCTCACACTCTTCGAGGGCTCCGGCCAGCGACCTGAGCGCGGCGAGGTACTCCCGAACCGATTCGCCATCGTACGCTCCGAGCCGGCTATCGTAATCGGGCAGCCCGGCTCCAGTGGCTTCCACCGGATCCATCTGCCATTTCAGATCGAAGTACGATTCTACGAGCTGAGAGAGCTCAGCCATGCAGTGCGGCTACTTCCCTTGCACTTCGGCAACGAGTGCGTGGCATTCAGCTTCCGTGAGGGTGCGGTTACCCTCCTTTGCTGCGGCGAACAACCGCTCGCTCAGCGCCTCGTCCGCCGCGTCGTAGCCATGTTCAGAAAGCCAGAACTTGACGTTTGACAAGCCGGACATGGGCGAGATCTCGATCACCTGCCGTGCACCAAAATTCCCGGCGGGCACGCCGGAATAAACGCGGTCGGCGAGCCAATCGTCGCCCTTGTTCTTAGCCTTGATGACAGCCGCGGCGTGCACGCCAGTGCCCGTCCGGAACGCATCGACGCCCATCACGGGGTAGTTCGGCGGTAGAGACGCCCCGCATGTCTCCGCTACCAGCTCGCAGTATTCGCGAAGTTTGGGCAGCGGAGTCTTGATCGTGCCCAACAGGTGCAGGTTCACGATCAGTTGGTCCATCTCCGCGTTCCCTACGCGCTCGCCCAATCCGAGTCCCGTGGCATGTACGCGGTCGGCGCCGGCTTCGATTGCCGCAAGGCAGTTGATGAGCCCGAGGCCGCGGTCACGATGTCCGTGCCAATCGACTTTTACATCCTCACCGGACGGCTTCACGATCTCCTCTATCGCGAAACGGACCAGGGCCTTCACCCCTTCCGGCGTAGCATGACCAACCGTGTCGCACAGGCAAATGCGCCTTGCACCCCAACCTATGGCATGGTCGTAGAGCGCCTTCACGGTCTCCGGTTTTGCTCGAGTGGTATCCTCCGTAACGAACATCACCGGAATGCCTTCTTTCACGGCGAAGCACACCGCCTTCTCGCTGGTCTCCAGCATGCGGTCGAGAGTCCAGTCTTCGGCATACTGGCGAATCGGCGAAGAGCCGATAAAGGTGCAGACTTCGATCGGGATGCCGACCTCCTGCGAAATCCTGGCAACCGGCTCGACATCGACGATGACGGTTCGGGCAGCGCAGTTCGGGGAAATCGGCAGCTTGGCGTCTACAATCTCCTTTGCGAGTGCTCGGACCGACTCGACCACTTGGGGCCCCGCGCCGGGAAGCCCGATATCCGCAGCGCACACACCGATATCAGCCATCAGATGCAGCAGCTGTTTCTTGGTCTCGATGGGCGGATCGATGGCCGAAGGTGATTGCAATCCGTCCCGCAGCGTCTCGTCGTTCAGATCGACCTTTGCGGATGTCCAGTCGAATGAATCCGCACTATTCCAATCATGGATGAGTTCAGATGATTTCATGATTCTAGTGTGCTGTTCTCGTAGGTTCGAGTTTGGGAGCCAGTTCTAGGCGCAAAACTACCTAGTCGGACGGTGTGCCGTCCAGCAGATTCTCCAGTGGCCGCGCTACAGCCCCGTTCTCGTCACACACGGCATACTCTGTCTGGCCCGACGCGTACATCGTGACACCGGCGTACTCACCGCTCGCGTTCAGTACGAAGAACCGTACGTTGAAGTTTGGTTCTCCACGGCTGTTTAGAAGTCGATCTTCAACCGTGTTCTGCCGAATGCGTTGCAGGCCCGCCATGCCCGCGTCCGTAGGGTGTATGCCGCGGCGAAGGTGCTCGACGATCAAATACGACGTGAGGTTGTAGAGGTTCGCCTCGCCCCTTCCGGTGGACCCGGCGGCACCTACGTCACCGTCGACGTATAATCCTGCGCCGAGTATCGGAGAGTCACCTGCCCTCCCGGGGATCTTCCACGCCAGGCCGCTCGTTGTTGTAACACCACAGATGTCGCCGTTCGGTCCGATGCCGTCGCAGTTGATCGTACCCCAGAAATGATCTTCCTCTATCAACCCGTCTTGCACCATGCCCAAGCCCGCGTCATAGGCTGCCTGCGATCTCTTCTCCGGATCCAGGTAGTGCCTCGGGTCAACTCGGCGTTTCCATTCGAGCCACAACTCGCGCGAGCGCTCCGTGTTCAGGTCCGCCTCGATGGTGAAGCCCAGAGAACGTGCGAACTCTTGCGCGCCCGGTCCGACCAGTAAATGGTGATCGGTGTACTCCATGACCGCCTTCGCCACCAGTGACGGAGTGCGGACGCCTTCCAGAGCTGCGACACCGCCTGCCCATTTCTTTGGGCCGTGCATGCAGCACGAATCGAGTTGAACGACCCCCTCCGCATTTGGCAGTCCTCCATAGCCGATTCCCGTCTCTTCGGGATCGAGTTCCGGAATGTTGACACCCGCTATGAGAGCGTCCAGGACGTCAGATCCTTCGGTGATCAGCCTGAACGCCTTTTCGACTGCACATTCCGGTCCGCCGTTCTTGTAGAGGAAGCCACTGGAATCGGAGATGACCACCGGGCTGACACTCTTCGGCGTGTGCACCACAGGCGCTTTTCCGACGGTGGGCTTCGGTGCGGCAGCTGCGCCCGCTGCGGCAGCTGCGCCCGCTGCGGCGACGGCTCCAGTTTTGACGAAATCACGACGAGTGAGGCGACGATTCATCCGTTCTTCCTCCTGTACCAATAGTTCAACCGTGCGCGCAGCATCCTTCACCTTCCCAGCCTTCTTTGCCCTCGCGTATCAGCCACGGCACCATGAACAGGGCCGCCGCCGGATCCGCCCACCACCAACCCAAGGCAGCGTTCGCGGCAAGCCCGAGCACCAAGCAGAGGGAGAGGTACGAACATGCTATCGTCTCCTTTGCCTCAGCCCTGAGTGAAGAGCTCTCCAAAGCCGCGGCCACTTTGAGCTTCCAAATGGCGACCAGTGGCATCACCACGAGTGATACGCCGGCGAGAATGAGGCCCACCAAACTCTCTGAAGGAGCTTCTCTTGCCCAAAGGTCCCACGCAGACTGCAACAGGACGTAGGCGGCGAGCAAAAAGAATGTGACGCCCACGAATCGATGCACCCGGCGTTCGGCGTTTTCTATAGCGTCCGCACTGCCGCCGCGGGCCTCCAATGAGAATCGCCACAAAACCACCGAAGCCGCGGCCAGCTCGATGACGCTGTCGAAGCCGAAGCCAACCAGCGCAATGCTGCCCGCTCGTGCTCCCGCCCAAAGAGCTACGATGGCTTCTATGGCGTTGTAGACCATTGTGGCAACGAGCAGCCACAATCCAGTTCGAACCCAACGTTCGCGGTCAGCCGTCATCAGGGCGCCGGTGCAGTCTCGTCTCTCGTCGCAACCATGTTGTGGAGAGCCTGATCTTCGATCTCCGCGTTCGGGCCGATCAGGCAGTGATTCAATGTCGAGCCGCGTACATGTGCGCCCTCTGCAACGAGGGTGTCGACCAGAGTGCAACCATCAACGGAAGCACCTCGTTCGATTGACACATTCGGCCCAATCACACAATTCGAGAGTTTCACACCGTCAGCCACATAGACCGGATCGACTACACGCACGGAGTCGACCTCCTCGGGCGTCCTGGCACCTCCAGCCTGCAGCAAATGTCTGTTGGTGGCGATCACGGTTTCCACCTTGCCACAATCGTACCAGCCGGTAACCTCGGCAGTGAGAAGCTTCCGGCCGTTGTCGATCATGAATTGGAAGGCATCGGTGAGAAACCACTCGCCCTTCATCTGCGGGCCATCGAGCGTCTTCGCAATGCCGTCGAACATCGTCTGCGAGTCGCGGATGTAGTACAGGCCGATATTGGCGAGCTTCGAGATCGGCTCTGAGGGTTTCTCTACGATCCGCTGCATGTATCCATTTTCGTCGGTCACCACGACGCCGAAGCGCTGATAGTCCTCTACCTCCTTGGCCCAGATCACGCCGTCTGCGTCCACCTTGTCGATAATGCTCAAGTCTGCATCGAACACCGTATCCACGAAGATGATCAACACAGGCCCATCGACGTACGGCCGCGCCAGGTCGACCGCACCAGCCGTACCATCTTGGGTTATCTGTTCGACAAACCGGGCGGGGAAGTCGTAATTGGCCGTCACATATTCTTCGACCTGCTCCTTGAGGTGCCCTGTGATGAAGATCATCTCCTCCACATCGAGCCCCTCCAGCTTGTCCACCACGTAATCCATTACCGGCCGACCGGCAACCGTGACCAGCGGTTTGGGAACTTCCCTGGTGAGCGGCAACAGACGCGTACCTTTTCCAGCAACTGGCAAAACAACCTTCATTGCTATCTCCCGTATCAGAGCATATGTAAGACCAAAGACGCCGGCGTCGACGGGCACGCTCGAACGCACACGCCGCACCCTACACAACCTTCCTTCTTCAGGACGGGCCGCCCCTCGCTATCGAGCGAGATGGCCTTTTCTCCTATCGGACACTGCCGAGCGCAGACTCCGCACTCGACCTTCTGAAACGCGATGCACCGCTCGGGAACGAGCTCCAACTCCGCCATGTGGTAGCCGTCCCAGAGCTTGTCGGGCACGATCAGAGCGTCAGTGGGGCAGACGACTGCGCATTTCATTTCCGCACAAGCCACACACGGCTGCGCAACCGGTTCTATGACAGGTGTTCCAGCCGCCAGCCCGGCACCCGGAGGAGCGTTGAAAATCGCGTGAGCAGGACAGACGTCCAGGCAGTCACCGCAGCGAGTGCATGCGGCAATGAATGCTACTTCGGCAAGTGCACCGGGCGGGCGGAAGTACCGCTGAGGAACAACACGGCGTTCGGTGCGTTCCGCCACCTCCTCCACGAACCGTCCGAGCGTGGCGCGGAAAAAGTGGCGCCGATCGCTCTCTCCCTTCGCCAGGTCGGCAAGTTTTTGCCTAAAAGCCAAGCGACGTTAACTCCTGGTTCGAGTCGTGATCCCGCGGCATCGCGGCAACGATACAAGCTACCGACTCCACACAATTCACGGCAGGCATTGATTAACCCCTTATCTTGGTAAGTTGGATCAACGAAACCGTTCATCGCACTGACGAATGGAGAGGCCCCATGCGGCCGAGCAGATGTTTGATGGTTGTTTTCGCCTTCGGTGTCACATCTTCGCTTTCCGCCCAAAGCACCGCTGCGCAGGCACCTCGCCAGGGAGTCGAGCTCACAGGTGTCTTGCAGCTGAATGCGTACTACAATGACGACCTCGTCGACGATAGAGAGGTGCCGTGGCTGGCGGCACCAAGAAACCCTATCAGTGGAGAGCGGTTCGAAGCGTTGGGTGCCTCGGTGCGGCAGAGTCGCGTTGTACTCTCTGCTTGGGCGAACGATGTGCTTGGTGGTGTAGCGGCAGGTGAGCTGGATGTCGACTTTTTCGGACCCGCAACGAACGGATTTCGACCGAAACCGAGCCTAAGGCTTCGAAGGGTGGTTGCCCGCATCAATTGGTCAAATGCATGGCTGCTGTTCGGTCAGGAAACGCTGCCGGTTTCACCGTTCGACCCGGTCTCTTACTCCACGGTTTCGGTGCCGGGCTTCACTGGATCGGGCAACCTATCACGCTGGATGCCGCAGGTGCGCCTCGGCATGGAGGTGGGCTCGTCACTCAGAGTCGGGATCGAAGGTGCGGCTATTGCGCCACGGTTCAACAACATGTCGGACCACAACCCGCCACAGCCGGACGCCGCCGAATTGAGTAAACGCCCGTTCGTTCAGGGACGGTTGTTGACTCGCTGGGGTCCCGACGGGAGTGGTGGTGAAGCGAGTGTCGGCGGCCACTATGGTTGGTTCACTGCCGGCACCGACTCTTTGGGTATCACCCGCGCCGCGGCCGCGTCGGCGCGTTTCTTCGTAACTCCAATGTTTGAACTGCGCGGGGAGGCGTTTCTGGGAGAGGGATTGGGAATGCTCGGAGGAGGCGGCATCGATCAAACCCTCGCCCCGGATGGAACGCCCGTGCGCACCAAAGGCGGGTGGTCGCAGATCAACGTTTACCTGATGCCGGGCCTCGTTGTGGGTGGAGGATACGGCATGGACGACCCGGACAACGACGATCTGGACCTGGCGACCGGGCGCAGTTTCAATGTCACCTGGGAGCTTCACCTACATATTCACGCCGATCAGCTATTGATCGCTGCCGAATACCGCAGACTCGAGACGACCTACACCGATGCCATCTACGATTTGCAGACGGCAAACCACCTCAACATGGCGCTGGGTTTCGTGTTCTAGTCCAGCGCCAACTGCTCGGCGGGTTTCCCGCACCAGTTATAATTCGACATCATGATTCTTCCATTCATAATTGCACTGGCATTGCAGCTGCAGATACCGCAGCCGACGGGTTACATCAATGACTTCGCTGGGATAATCGACTCCCCGTCCAGACAGCTCATGAGCGGGGTGGTGGAGGAAGTACGGCAGAAATCAGGCGGTGAGATTGCGGTCGTCACCCTCCGAGATATTGCCGGCAGGCCATCGATCGAGGTTGCCAGAGACATAGGCAGGCAGTGGCAGGTCGGTGCCGTAGGCCAGGCAGGCGACCGTGCTCGCAATGCGGGCGTCATCGTGTTGCTCGTGCCCGGCGACCGTTTGGGTGACGGCCGCGCTCAACTCGCGATTGCCACAGGGACCGGTGCGGAGGGGTTCGTAACCGATGCATGCGCCGGTCGCATCAGGGACGCGATCGGCCGGACGGCAGTGGACACCGATAGCTACGGGGCAGGTCTTGCCGCTGGTGTATGGCTTCTGGCCGAGGCGTTTTCTGAGGAGTTCGAGTTCGAGCTCACCGGAACAGCGCCAGTACAAATAAGTGAGCCGCGAACCAGCCGACGCCCAGGCGGCGGCCTTAGCCGGATTATCAGCGCCATCGTCATGATTATCATCTTCACGTCGATCTTTGGCGGTCGGGGCCGTGGCGGCAGAGGAGGTTATTACCGCGGCGGCGGTGGCATGAGTTGGCTCTTGTTGGGCATGCTGTTGGGCGGAGGTGGACGGCACGGCGGTTACGGAGGTGGTAGCTGGGGTGGAGGTGGTTTTGGCGGTGGCGGATTTGGCGGATTTGGGGGCGGCGGAGGATTTGGCGGCGGCGGAGCTTCAGGGAGTTTCTAATGGCCAAGGATCTGAACACGAAAGTCGAGGAGTTCGCCGCGCGTCTCGAAAGCGCGCTCGGCGACAATCTGGTGTCTTTGATGCTGTATGGTCCGGCGGTGCGTGCAGAAGGCCCAAACGTCCCGACCACTTTACTGGTGGTGCGCGATGCGTCACCCGCAGCACTGCGTTGCATCGAGGAACAAATCGGCGGGTGGGTAAAGAAGGGTTCACCACCACCTCTAATCTTTTCGGAGCAGGAGTGGAGCGCGTCGTCGGACGTTTTCCCAATCGAGATCGAGGACATGCGCGAAGCCCATCGGCTGCTTCGCGGGGCCGACCCGCTCGATGGAATCGAAACGACCAAGGAGGATCTGCGTCGCGAGCTGGAACGCGAGGTCCGCGGCAAACTGCTGCAGCTACGCACAGAATTCGCTGCATACGCCGCCGACGGAAAGGCGCTTGGCAGTCTCCTGGCAGACTCTGCCACCACGTTCTTCGTGCTTTTCCGTGCGACATTGAGGCTGGCTGGTCGCACTCCTCCACTCAATTCGGCAGAATTGGTTAGAGAAACTGCAGATTTGGCAGATCTGGACGGCACGGCCTTTGATTGGATATTGGGGCGGCTGGCGGGGCAGAAACAACCCAACCTCAAGCCTTATGACGTGACAGGTGACCGTTACGTCGAACAGATAGAGAAGCTGGCGCATTTTGTCGATTCATACGAAACGCAGATGGACAACGAGGACACAAATTCAAACAAGTAGCGCGCGTTTCGTCCGAGACAACACCAGCGCAAGGGAGTGGAGAATGAGACGCATCGCATTGGTTGCAGTCGCCGCACTGACTCTTTCCAGCTGCGGATACAACAGAATCCAGACGTTGGACGAGCAAGCGGAGAGCTTCAAGAGTCAGATCGAGGTTCAGCTCCAGAGGCGGGCCGACCTCGTCCCGAACCTGGTGGCGACTATGCGCGGGTTTGCGGAACATGAGACTGAGATTTTCGAAGCGGTCACAAGCGCACGGGCGCAGCTCGGTGGCGCGGTGTCCGGAGGTGACTTGGCCGAGATGGCGGTCGCGAATCAGTCGCTGGGTTCCGCACTGGGACGCCTAATCGCAATTGCCGAAGACAACCCGGAGATTCAATCGAACCAGAACTTCAGAGACTTGCAGTCGCAGCTAGAGGGTACGGAAAACCGTATTTCCACTGCGCGCCAGGACTACAACTCTGCGGTCCAAGCATACAATGCCTACATTCGGCGGTTTCCTCAGGTAATTACGGCCAAGCTAACGAGCGCTCAACCGCGGGAGTATTTCGAGGTGACTGATGAGGCGGCGAGGGAGGTTCCGGCGGTGGAATTCTAGTATTCGCGGGGCAAGAGGCAGAGTTGCAGTGACGCAGAGCGGCAGTCCTGCACCCCTGCCTCTCTGCACCCCTGCCGCCGTCTTTGCCCCCTTCAGCCCCTATTTGCCCAGTCTATCCCCGATAACTCTCCAAGCGCCAAGACAAGCGCCTGTGTCCCACTCTTCTCGTGTCCCTGGGCTGCCAGCGCCACATAGAGTTGATGGGCCAACGCAAGTCCGGGGAGTGCCAACCCCATACGTTTGGCCTCTTCCAACGCTATGCCCATGTCCTTGATGAAGTGCTCGACGAAGAAACCTGGATCGAAATTTCCGGCCATCATGCGGGTGCCCAGGTTTGAGAGCGACCAGCTTCCCGCGGCTGCGCTTGCCACCGATTCCATCACCGTTTCGAGATCCAAGCCCGCCTTGTAGCCGTATAGTAGGCCTTCCGAAACTGCAATCATGCCTGATGCGATCAACGTCTGATTGACCATCTTGGTGTGTTGCCCAGCTCCCGGCCCTCCTTGCCGAATCCATTTCGCACCTAAAATCTCGAAAATGGGTTCCATGTCCTTCACCGCTCCTTCGTCACCGCCGATCATGATGGAGAGCTTCGCTTCACGAGCACCGATGTCTCCACCCGATACGGGGGCGTCGATAGTCTTCACTCCCTTAGAGGCCGCAGCCTCCGCAATCTCAACTGCCAGAGCCGGGCGGCTGGTTGTGAAGTCGATCACGACGTTTCCGTCTTTGCATCCGGCAAGGGCACCAGTTTCGCCGAGGATCACTTCTCGAACATCATCGGGGAAGCCTACGATCGAACAAACGACATCCGAAGCCTCGGCGACCTCACGAGGTGAGTCGGCCCACTTGGCGCCGCGGTCGAGCAGCCCCGAGGCTTTGGACTTCGTGCGGGTGAAGATCGTAATATCGTAGCCGGCTTCGAGCAGGTGGCCGCACATGCTTAGCCCCATCACACCCGTACCAATCCAGCCGATCTTTGTTCTATCAGGTGACACGTTCATTTGAGTATCCGAGTTTGAAGTTCGTTGTTCGTTGCTCGTTGCTCGTTGTTTGTTGACATCAGAGATAAAACAGCCCCGGGCCGAAACCCGAGGCTGCAATAGTACCAACTAGCTTCGTGAAACGGCGACTACAGAGTCACGTTCCGATCAGTTTCCTCCGAAGAGTAACCATCCTTCGTCGAACCGACCCGTCCATGATGCGATCCCCAACCCGAACCACCAGGCCACCGAGAATCGCTTTGTCAGTGCGGAAATCGGGTATCACTTCCATCCCAAGCACCTCACTGAGCCTTTGCTTGACGATTCCCTGCAGCGCCAGATCGGGCTCTCGCGCAACCGTCACACCAGCGTGCACGCGGTTGAACTTCTTGTCCACGAGCGCCAGGTATTCCTTCGCGATTGCCGGGAAGATCCCCTGCCTGCCGCGTTTCACAACGGCTTCGAGAAACTTCAGAAACTGCTCGGGTGCGTGATCCTTGAGTGCCCGAGCCAGAACCTCGTGTTTTTTGGCTTTGGGAACCCGGGGCGACTCGAGGAAATCGCGGACTGTGTCATCCGCCTCGACCGCACCCGCTACGGCTTCGAGCAAATTGGCGTAGAGGTCGGTAGTGCCTTTGCGCTCACCCGAGTCAAAAAGCGCCTCGGCATAGTTGCGCGCTATGGTCGCCTCTCTCACCGGTTCTCCCCGAGGGCATTGAGATAATCCTCGACGATCTTGCGGTCGGCCTCACCCTCGAGCCGTGCTTCGATCAACTTGGACGCTGCGGCCAACGAGAGGTCGACAGTTTCCTTCCTCAGAGCCGCAATTGCACGCTCGCGTTCGGTCTCGATTTCCCGCTTCGCGCGCTCGAGGATTCCGTCCTGCTCCTCGCGAGTCTTGGCCAAGAGGCGCTCGCGCTCCTTCTCAGCCAGCTCTTTCGCCTCGGCAACCAGAGCCCTGGCTTCTTCCTTGGAGGAAGCCATGAGCTGCTTGTGCTGCTCCAGCGTTTCTTTGGCCTCGGTGTTGGCGCGGTCGGCGTCATCCAGCTGCTTTTGGATGGTCCGTTCGCGCTCCTCCGTGAGCCTTACGATTGGCGGCCACGCGAATTTCTTCAGCAAGAAGAAGAGCGAGATGAACACGATCCACGTCCAGATGATCAAACCAGGGTTGACCTGGAACGGCGAATCGAATCCGCCGCCACCATGTGAATCGGCCGCGCCGTGTTCCTGCAATACCGCCAGAAGTGAATACAACATCTAAACCAACTATGCGATGAGTTTGAACAGCAAGGCGAACACGAGCGCGATAATCGTTACACCTTCGAGTAGAACGGCGATAATCAGCGCGATTCCGCGGATGTCGTTGGCCGCCTCAGGCTGGCGCGCGATAGCTTCTGCCGTCTGGCCACCGATGCGGCCCAATCCAATGCCGGCACCGATGATGATCATGCCGAGCGCGAGTGCTGCGGCAAGCAGCGAGTATGCGCCCCTGGCTGCCTCAGCCGTCATCGGCTCCTGCAGTGCTGCGAGAATGTTCATCAACATGCTTCAATTCCTCTGTGTAGTTGGGAGATTCTCTTTCGTTGCGTTTCCCGTTTCCACGTCGTCTCTCCCTGGACAATCGCTTCCTCGGCGACCCACCAATGGCCTCTCGGCCAGCGGGCTTCCCCGACCATCCGGCCGGGTACAATGGCGAACGGCCCGAAACGCGAAGGCCGCCCGATCCTGCATATCTCTAATGCTCGTGTTGCATCATCCCGATGAACACGGCGGTCAATAGCGCAAATACGTACGCCTGCAACAGCGCAACGAACATCTCCAGCATCATGATCCCGATTACGAGGCCCGTCGACGCGAACCCGATGGCCCATCTCCAATAATGGAGGTGGCCAAACAGGAATATCAGCCCCATGAGCGACAGGATCACGAAGTGTCCGGCAGTCATATTGCCGAACAGTCGGACTGTGAGTGCAAACGGCTTCACCAACTTCCCGATGATCTCGATTGGGCCCATCGCGATCGACATCGCCGTCGCACCGGCTCCCGTGAGTCCGGGCACCGTCGGGAATATTGTACGCATGTACCCTTTCGGGCCCAGCTTCAGGAACCCGCCCACCTCGATCGCGATCAACGAGCAAATCGCCAATCCAGCCGTTACCGCAACGTTGCCGGTAGGAGAAGCGCCGAACGGCACCAATCCCAGCAGGTTGCAGTAAAGGATGAAAAAGAACAGAGACATGACGAATGGTGCGTATTTTGCCCCACTCTCATGCCCGATATTGGCAATAGCAATCTCGTTCCTGACATAGAGTACGATCGACTCCATCGCGTTGGCGAACCCGCTTGGGGCGCTTTTTCCAGCCCTCTGTTTCTCGAGTTTCCGGCCTGTGCCCCACATTGTCAGAAAGACCAGGATGGCCGCGATGAACATGAAGACTACGTGCTTGGTCGGCGTGAGATTCAGCGTGAGCGGGCCCAGGTGCAAATCGGGCCAACGGTGCCACGTATAGGCTAGGTACGGCTCAATCCCAAACGAGTAGGCATCGGCGGTATGGTGCAGCACCAGTTCACCGATGTTTGGTGGCTCCTGCAGCATCATTTTATCAGACGTATCTCCGTAAACAAAAGGGGTACGAGTACCCCTATATATGCGAACGCAGTTGGCAGCGGAGGAAAGATATCACGAGACACCAGAACGGCAACTGGGAACAGCGCAACGCCCGCCACTCTGAGCCCCATCCCGATAGCCCAACGCTTCATGAGTATCTTGAACTCACCCTTCAAGACAGGCTTCACCAGCAGCTCGGCAACAAACTGGATGAGCGTAGCCAGACCACCGAACGCCAGTCCGGGTATGACCGCCTCCCTGCCGAAAACCAGCGTCAGAATCGCGGTGACCGCCACCGTCAGACCGAACCCTAACCAGACGCTCTTCATCTTCGCTGGGCTTTCTTGCGCCTGGCTTCTGCGTCAGCCAACGCCTGCAGCTTGATGTAGACGTTCACGAAACTCAGAGTTGTACCTAGAAGGGTGCCAGTGATTGTGAAAAGAGGCATGAGCCCGAGCCAGCGATCGAGAAACACACCGCCAACAGCAAAGAAGACGATGCCTCCTGCAAATTGCATCCCGATCCCCAGGAAACGGTATCCTTCGCCGAGCGCTCTTCCCGCATTTCGATCGCGACTATGCATTGTTGCTCTTGGGACTCCCGGTAGAACTCTGGACCGAGAACAAAGGTAGCAGAAAAGGTGTTGGGTGGTGTAGGATTGGGGAGGTGAGTGGTGAGTGGTGAGTAGTGATAAGGTTCAAACCCCAGCCTTCAGGTTGGGGACGCCAGCCTGGTAGGTAGACCGGGCGTATTGCCAGGAGAACACGTGCACGCAGAGCCAAAACGCGTGGCCGAGAACGACATAGAACTGCTCGAGCGCCTGTCGACGGCGCGAGCGGAGTTGATGACACAGGTGCGGCACAGGATCGTCGGCCAGCAGGAGGTGCTGGACGGAATACTCACGGCCATAGTGTCAGGCGGGCATGGGCTGTTGGTAGGTGTCCCTGGGCTCGCAAAAACGCTGATGGTTTCGACCGTGGCCGACGCACTCGACCTTCAATTTTCCAGGATCCAGTTCACGCCGGACTTGATGCCCTCGGACATCACCGGAACGGAGATCCTCGAAGAAGACCCGGGCACCGGGAAACGGGCCTTTCGGTTCATACATGGTCCGGTGTTCGCAAACGTGGTGCTGGCCGACGAGATCAACCGGACCCCTCCGAAGACGCAGGCAGCCCTTCTGCAAGCAATGCAGGAGCACGAGGTCACGGCAGCCGGCGAGACATACCACCTTCCCGAGCCGTTCTTCGTGCTCGCGACCCAAAATCCGATCGAGCAAGAGGGCACGTATCCACTTCCGGAGGCGCAGCTCGACCGGTTCATGCTCGAGCTCAGGGTGCCCTATCCCGACCGGGATGAAGAAGAACGCATGGTGGAGTCAACGACCGGCGACGAAACGCCGAAGGTCAACGCAGTATTAACTGGTGAAGAGTTGATCCGAACGCAGCATCTCGTACGCCGCATTCCGGCACCCAAGTCGCTCGTGACCGCGGCGGTGGCCCTGGCGAGATCCACCAGGCCTGCTGAAGAGAGTGCACCGGCACTCGTGAAGGAGTACGTCGATTGGGGTGCAGGTCCGCGAGCTTCACAGTTTCTGGTGCTCGGTGCGAAGGCAAAGGCCGCGCTCGACGGACGCCCGATGGCGGATCTGGACGACGTAAAGGAAGTGGCTCTCTCGGTTCTACGTCACCGGCTGGTAGTCAACTTCGCCACCGAAGCCGCCGGGAGAACCACAGAGGACATCTGCGCCGAGCTCATCGCAGGCGAGAGCTGGATAGAGTAGCGACCTCATTCCTCCCTGAGAGTGGCTGACGCCTCCACGCGCGTCGCACGGTTTGCCGGCACGTAGCACGCAATAGCAGCCACTACCGCCAGCATTGTCGGGACCGCCACGAACGTCATCTCGTCGGTTGGTTCCACTCCCACCAACATGCTGGCAAGCAATCGGGTCACGCCAAATGCCCCGGCGAGCCCAATCCCGATCCCAACCGCGGCGGGCATCATGCCCCTGCCCACGACCGATTTGACGATATCCACTCCGCGCGCGCCGAGGGCCATGCGAATGCCCATTTCGCGTGTCCGCATAGATACCGAGTAAGACACAACTCCGTAGATACCTATCGATGCGAGAACCAGTGCGACTGAGGCGAATATCCCGACCAACAGCATGTTGAATTTCGGCCGAATCAATTGTCGAGTTATGTGACCATCCATCGTCTCGAACCGCGCCACCCGCATATCTGGGTCCATCGCCTGGAGACGCTCCCGGATCGGTCGGATGATGCCTGTGGGGTCGGATGCCGTACGAATCACTAAGAACGTGGCGAGCCTGGGCGCCTGTGCCTGCGGCCAATAGATCTCTGGGGTAACCGGTTCGCCGCTCCTGAACGGTGTGGTGCTACCTACCACGCCGACAACCGTCATCGACCTGCCGTAGATGTCTATTTGCCCGCCGAGCGGGTCCTCATCTTGCCAGTACCGATCGGCGAGTTCCTGGTTGACGATCGCCACATGCGGTGCCTCCCTGACGTCGTCACGTGTGAACTGCCGACCGGCTAGGAGCGGCACCCCCAAGGTACGGAAGTAGTTCGGTCCAACATCGTACCAACGCGCTACCGGACGTTCCCCAGGTTCGGGCACAGGCCTGCCGGCAATAAAGAACTCATCTGTCTCCCTACCTCCGAAGAGCGGGCCAGCCGACGTCTTTCCGACCGACAAAACCGACGGCAGCGCTGCAACTTCCTCGGCCGCCTGAGAGTGGAGCGCAACCACCTGATCGCCACTCTGGAACCTCGGCGAGTTCGTCAGCAGCCAAACCGTGAGCAGGTTTTCTCGATCGAACCCAGGATCCCAGTCGAGGAGTCCCGCGAAACTCTTCGTCAACAGGCCGGCGCCTATGAGAAGCATGAGAGCTAGCGCAACCTCAGACACCACCAATACTCCACGAACTCCGAATCGCGGCTGTCCTGCCACGCGCCGGTCGCCCTCCTTTAGTGCCAGGCTCACGTCGACCGTGGTGGATTGAATCGAGGGCAGGAGGCCGAACACCAGCGCCGTTGCAACGGAAACAGACAAAGCGAAAGCCAACGCGCGTCCGTCTACGGTCACTTCATCCAGGCGCGGTATTCCAGCCGGAGCCAGCGATACGAATGTGTCGACGGCAAGGAGGGACAACAGCACGCCAGCAAGCCCGCCAACAACCGACAAGACCGCCGCCTCGGCCAACAGCAACCGCATCAGTCTCGTACGGCCCGCCCCGAGGGCAGAGCGCACCGCGAGTTCTCTACGGCGGCTGGCGCCGCGAACGAGAAGGAGGTTCGCCACGTTGGCGCAGCCGATGAGCAGCACGAACCCCACAGCGCCAAGAAATATCAGCAGGGTGGGCCTGACCGAGCCCACTATATGATCGCGGAGTGGGACAACGGATATTCCCCAACCTTCGTTGGTTTCGGGATAGGCCTCACCCAGCCTATGAGCGATCACGCTCATCTCTTCCCGCGCTGCGCTGAGAGTCACATCGGCCGCGAGTCGTCCGAACACTGCAAACCCGCGCCAGGCGCGGTGGCGTTCGAGTGTCGGATGGAAATAGAGCGGAGTCCAGAGCTCTACCCCCTCGTATCGTGGCACTTCGGCCCCAGGAGACAGAACGCCTACGATTTCGTAGCTCTCTCCGTCCAACACGAAAGGCGTACCGATGACTGTGGGATCGGAGCCGAATCGCGTCTGCCAGAGCGCGTGGCTGAGAACGACGACGTGGTTGTTGTCCGGTTCCAAATCGGACCTCTGAATCAGTCGACCCAAGGCGGGAGTCAGACGCAGCACATCGAACAAACCCGAAGTCGCCATTCCACCCCGAATACCCTCTGCACCGTTTTCGCCCCGAACGACGAAAGCCTCCTGACGACCGACACCGAAGTCCTCGATCGCCTGTGCTTGTTCATCCCAATCCTCGACGTTCGCCGGGGAACCGATACAAAACCCAGCAATTGCCGGATTGACCTCACATAGTGCCACGAGCCGCTCGGACTCGGGCAAGGGGAGAGGTCGCAACAAGATGCCGTCCACCACACTGAAAATGGCGGTGTTTGCACCGATGCCGAGTGCCAGCGTGAGTATTGCAATCGCCGAGAACCCCGGGCTCTTGAAGAGATTGCGGGCAGTGTATTTCAGATCCTGCAGGAGTACTCTCGGCCCGGAGCGCTGTTGCCTTTCTGTCGGCGATTGAGAGGCATGGTGCGCGCGTCCTTCCGTCACCCGCTCCCTGACAAAACGAATCGAGAGACTAACCGCCTGACTCCAGTACCAGAACCACAAGCCAAATGACGAGACTCCCGGGAGCCCCTCCTGGATTGTCTCCTCCATGTCGCCGAGGATTCCATCCCTGTCTTCGGGAGGAAGTACCCGGCGCAATAGCCACTGAGCCAATATTGGAGGCTTCATCGATCCTCCAAGACCGGCTCCAAGTCTTCCCACATGCTCACTAACGCCCGGCGCGAATCTCTCACGAGCTCCAGCCCCGCCGGTTCAACACTGAAGTACCGTTTCGCCCGCCCGCCCCGTTCGGGAGTGGGGTCAGCCATCCGCGACGAAACGAGCCCCTTGCCCTGCAATCGCCGCAGCGCGATGTAAACCGCAGCGCGAGAAACCGAACGTCCTGTGCGTTCCTCGATTTCCTGAACGATCGGCACACCATACACCTCTGATCCCAAACGAAGGATTGCGAGTAGCACCAGTTGCTCGAATTCACCAAGCGATTCCCGTCCCATGACAGGTCCTCCGTCTAATTGTTAGCGTTGTTTACAATATGACGAATTGAGCTGGCCGGAAGTTTCACAATGGTTGCTTTCATCCCCTCGACTTGACTGCGCGTGGCCCATGACGTCTCTTGCGCTGAGCCTCGGCCTGGGTTTTCGGCTTGGCATAACCGGAGCAGTCGCTCCGGCAAACCATATCACGTATTTGGAGCTCTTTCTTCATGAAGAAATTCGTAATGAAGACATTCATACTCTTCTTCTTGCTGCTCAGCGCATCGTGCGCTCCACAGGATCCCGAAGTCGCCCGTTGGGAACAAACCGCGGACGACGTGACCATCATCCGCGACACATGGGGAATTCCGCACATATACGGCGAGACTGACGCCGACGTGGTATTCGGAATGATTTACGCCCAGTGCGAGGACGATTTCCCGAGAGTCGAACTCAACCTCGTCAATGCCATGGGGCGCCTTGCGGAAGCGGAAGGTGATGAGGAGCTGTACCGCGACCTGCGAATGAAACTCTTCATCGATCCGGTGGAGATGCAGGCTCTCTATGATGAAAGCCCGGCATGGCTGCAGACCCTCATGGACGCGTGGGCCGACGGCCTGAACTACTATCTCCACGAGAACCCAGACGTCACACCCAGGGTGATCACGAGTTTCGAACCTTGGATGGCGTTGACCTTCACCGAAGGCAGCATTGGCGGAGACATCGAGAGAGTGAACCTGGGTCGCCTGGAATCGTTCTATAGCGACCGGTTGGAGGATCAGCAGATTGCCGCCGACCTGGACCTATTCGAGGAACCGAGAGGTTCGAACGGATTCGCTATTGCACCGTCCAACAGCGCGTCAGGAAACGCCCTGTTCTGGATCAACCCCCATACATCGTTCTACTTCCGCGCCGAGTTGCACATGGTCAGCGAGGAGGGGCTCAATGCGTATGGTGCTGTGACTTGGGGGCAGTTCTTCATCTACCAGGGCTTCAACGACAGACTCGGCTGGATGCACACCTCTACCGGGTCCGACTTCATGGACGAGTACCTGGAGACGGTCGTAGAGAAAGAGGATGGTTTCTACTACGCGTATGGAGACGAGGAACGGAAGCTGACGGAGAAGCAGATCACACTTCCATACAAAACTGATGACGGAATGGCTGAGAAGGTCGTCACGGTCTATTACAGCCATCACGGGCCGATTGTGCGCGAGGCGGACGGAAAGTGGGTCGCCGTCAAGCTGATGCAGGAACCGATCAAGGCGCTCACGCAATCTTACACGCGCACGAAGGCGACCGACTACGAGAGTTTCTACGAAACGATGGAGTTGAATACCAACTCCTCCAACAACACGGTTTACGCAGACGCTGACGGCAACATCGCCTACTTCCACGGGAACTACATACCCAGGCGCGACACTCGGTTCAATTGGAGACAACCGGTAGACGGTAGCAACCCCGCCACCGAATGGCAGGGATTGCACACGGTCGATGAAATTCCTCTGGTTCTGAACCCACCCAACGGCTGGATTCAGAACACGAACAACTGGCCCTACTCGGTATCGGGCGAGCACAGCCCGCGGGAACGCGATTTCCCGAGCTACATGTCATATTCGGGAGAGAATGCGCGGGGATTACATGCTATTCGGGTGTTGGACGGCGTAACCGATTTCACTCCTCAGACATTGATCGACGCCTCATACGACAGCTACCTGACAGGTTTCGAAGATCTCATTCCTGCATTGCTCAGAGCGTACGATCGGACTCCTAGCTCGAATTCGCTCAAGTCTTCGCTCTCCGAGCAGATCGAGTTGCTCAGGGAATGGGATCTGCGGTTCTCGATAGAATCCGTGCCTACTTCTCTCGCAATCTTTTGGGGCCAGGAGTTGATGCAAGTCGCATCCGCTGCCGCGCGCAGAGCGGGCGTCTCGACATCCGAATACATGGCAAGTCAACTCACGGGAGCCCAGCACCTAGAGGCTCTTTTTATGGCAGCTGGGAAGCTCGCACAAGACTTCGGCACATGGCGCACCCCATGGGGTGACATCAACAGGTTCCAACGCATCACCGGAGATATCGTACATCCGTTCGACGACAACGCCCCAAGCATTCCCGTAGGCTTTGCTTCGGGCCGCTGGGGATCGCTGGCCTCATACGGTGCGCGCGCGCGCCCGGGCACCAAGAAATGGTACGGTACCTCCGGCAACAGCTTCGTAGCAGTTGTCGAATTCGGTGAACGCGTGAGTGCGCGAGCGATCACGGCGGGTGGGCAGAGCGGAGATCCCGATTCTCCCCACTTCAACGACCAGGCTCTCAGGTACAGCACCGGTGATCTGCGGGACGTCTGGTTCTACCGCGACGACCTCGAAGGCCACATCCAGCGCGAATACCATCCGGGTGGTTAACCAATGAAAACACAAGGCAAACTCGGATTCAGAGTCGTCACCGAAGTCCCCAGGTCGTCGGCCGCAGTCGTGTCAGCGTTCCGCGGCAAGGCTTCGTCCAACGTTGCCGATGCGATGGGGCGATTTCGCTTCATGGACCCGGGGATCAGGAGCCGCTGCGGGCTTCCGCTCTGCGGAGTGGCAGTCACAGTGAACTCCAGACCGGGCGACAACCTGATGGTCCACAAAGCGCTCGAAGTAGCTCAGCCGGGGGATGTGGTTGTGGTTTCGACCAATGGGAATACGACCAGTGCGGTGTTCGGCGAGCTGATGGGCCATACGGCGACGGGTGCGAAGTTGGGCGGAATTGTGGTGGATGGGGCGATAAGGGACGTAGACGGTTTGAGGGAACTCGCGTTTCCGGCCTTCAGCCGTACGGTGAGCCCCGGCGCAAGTGACAAAGACGGCCCGGGCGAAGTGAACGTGCCGATCTCCTGCGGCAACACTGTCGTGATGCCGGGCGACATCGTGATCGGGGATGACGACGGGGTTGCGGTGGTGCCTCGCGGGGACGCAGAGGAGGTATTGAAGAAGGTGGAGGCCCTGGAGGATAGGGAAAAGAAGAGAATCGAAGCAATCGAGGCGGGCGAGCTCTTCAAGGCCGAAATCGACGAGACGCTCCAGAAGAAGGGAGTGCTCGAGTGAGCCGTCCTACCCCGCCCCTTCTCATGACACCTGGCCCAACGCGCGTACCGGACCGAGTACTGCAAGCCGGCAACTACGTCGTTCACCACCGCACCCCCGAGTTTTCGAAAGCGTTGATAGAGCTCGTTGACAAAGCACGCCCGCTCTTTGGAGCATCGACGGCAGATATCCTGCCCGTTCACGGCACCGGCCGTGCGGCAATGGAGGGCGCCCTCGTGAACTTCTGCCTTCCCGGCGACACGGTGGTTGCGTGCTGCAATGGGAGCTTTGGGGAGATGTGGGCCAAGTTCGCCGACCGTTACCGGCTGAACGTGGTGCGTGTCGGAACGGATTGGCACTGCAGCATCGACCCCGACGAGGTTCGCGCGGCCCTCAGTGCAAACCCCGGCACTCGAGCAGTGACTATCGTGCAGTCAGACACGAGTACAGGCGTCTTGAACCCGGTCGCAGATGTCGCCCGGGTGGCTCGTGAATTCGAGGCACTTTCCCTCGTAGACGGCATCAGCTCGGTTGGCGGCGTTCCATTTCTCTTCGACGAATGGGACCTGGATTTTGCGGTCACGTCATCTCAAAAGTGCCTCATGTCGAGTCCGGGTCTCGCCTTGGCAGTGGTCGGTGAGCGAGCGTGGACGGTAACTGAACATGGCGGTATGCCAAGGGCGTACCTCGATTTTCTAGCGATCCGCAAGATCATGAGCCGCGATTTGCCCGAAACGCCGGGCACTACTCCAGTATCTCTAGTGTTCCAACTTCTGGAAGCCGAGAGGATGATCCATGAGGAGGGGCTGCAGGCTGTGTTCGACCGGCACGCGGCAATGGCTCAACGCGTTCGCGAGCGAACTGCAGAGCTTGGCTACGGTTTGGCTGGAACTGATATCAGTGAACGTTCTCCAACGCTCACGGCACTGACCGTCTCTGACGGAGTAGACCCGGATCGGATACGCAAACACGTCCTCGATGCCGGGATTCGGATTGCCGTAGGCCTGGAATCCTTCAAGTCGAACACATTCCGGATCGGGCACATGGGCGACATCCGTATGGACGATGTCGAGGCCACTCTGGAAGCACTCTCCGGAGTTTGATGGCCGCGCAGACTTTCGCTGAGAAGGTCCTGTCGGCCAAATCCGGCAAGAGATGTTCGGCCGGAGACATAGTGGTATGTGAGGCGGATCTCGTCCTTGGTACGGATGGCTCTACCCCGATGGCCATCAAACTGTTCGAAGAGATGGGGGGGCGCAACGTTCTAACACCCGAACGGGTGCTCCTCGCTCGCGATCACTACGCTCCCCCCAATTCAGATTCGACGCGCGGATTCCACGCCCGTATGGAGACCTTCGCTTCGGATCAAGGATTGGAGTTACTCTCGGTCGGAGACGGCATCAGTTTCCAGGTCGCGCTCGAGGGGGGGATGGTCCAACCGGGCGACCTGGTAATCGGCGCCGACAGCCATACGACCACATGCGGTGCCGTCGGAGCATTCGCGACTGGGGTGGGCTCTACCGATCTCGCGGCACTGTTTCTCACAGGCAAAGTCTGGCTGCGAGTACCGGAGACGATACGCGTCGTTCTGGAGGGGAGCCTGCCCCCCTGCGTGGGCGTGAAAGACATCGCGCACCACGTGCTACGCTCACTCGGTGACGACGGGGCATCGTACGCCGCCCTGGAGTTTCTTGGATCTACGGCCGATGCCATGCCCGTCGACGGGCGGATGGTCATCTGCAACATGTCGGCAGAAACAGGAGCCAAGATCGGTGTCTTCCCAACTCCCGAAATGTGTTCAGACAACACCGCTCGGTTCTCAGCCGAGCTGCGCGTAGAATGCTCGGAGCTGGAACCGCTGGTTGCTCTCCCGCATTCGCCAGCCAATGCAGTGCAAGTGACCGACGTGCTCGGGGAGAAAGTGAATTGGGTTTTTCTGGGCACCTGCAGCGGTGGTTTCGCCGACGATTTTCGAGATGCCGTTCGGGCTCTCGAATCCCTCGGAGGCATTGCGGACGGCGTAACTCTGGTAGTCGCAACTCCCACTCAGAGAGTCAGGGCCGCGCTCGAGGAAGACGGAACGATGGGCCGGTTACGCGCACTGGGTGCGACAATCTCCGAAACTGGGTGCGGGCCGTGTTGCGGGACCTCTGCGCCTATTCCGCCTCCTAACGCCCGGATTATTTCGACCGCTAACAGGAACTTTCAGGGTAGAATGGGAGACGGATCGGCGACGATTCACCTCGCCTCTCCTGTTACCTGCAGCGCAGCCGCGGCCGCGGGCAAGGTCATCGATCCGAGGGAGTTCTTGTGACTCGCGAAATCAGAGGCCGCGCGCGGATTCTTCCGGATCGCGTCAACACCGACTACATCATAGCCTCGAATCGGAAGAAGGAGAGCCTCGACCCAATCGAACTCGGGCAGTGGC
The DNA here is from genome assembly GCA_964518955.1 of uncultured Gemmatimonadaceae bacterium. GTDB lineage: Bacteria > Gemmatimonadota > Gemmatimonadetes > Gemmatimonadales > GWC2-71-9 > JBDGYW01. The sequence goes on from CAZFHS010000013.1 coordinate 103,333, forward strand.
TTCTCGAAGGCATCGATCCGAATTTTGCGTCTACGGTGCGACCTGGAGACATTCTCGTCGCAGGTGACTCGTTCGGCTGCGGATCGGCGATGGAGGTAGCTGTTACCGTGGTGAAGGCGGCTGGTATCAAGGCTGTCGTGGCTCGGAGCTTTGCACGCACATACTTTCGGAACGCAATCAACAATGGCCTGGCGCCGGTCGAGTGTGACACGTCTGGAATCGGTGAGGGCGACGAAATCGTATTGCGTTTCGCAGCCGAGACTGTGACGGTTGATAACGTTTCGTCAGGTGCCGCGGTGCGCGCCAGACCATTACCTCCATTTGTGATGAGCATTCTCGAGTCGGACGGCCTCGTCCCCTACTTGAAGAAGCACGGCAGCTACCTCGAGGATACACTGTGAAACTCACGACAAAGATTTTGTTGGGATTGACTGTCGGCGCAGGCGTCGGTGTGGCCGTCCAGGCGTCCGGGTCGGAAGGGGCGAAAAACGCCGTGCTGGCATTCGAGCCTTTTGGTACGGCATTCATCCGGCTCATCAGCATGGTCGTCGTTCCGCTGGTTGTCGCCAGCCTCTTTGTCGGCACATGCTCGGTGGGCGACATCCGCCGCCTCGGCCGGATCGGCACCCGCTCACTGATCCTGTTTCTGACAACGACGGTCATTGCTGCATCGATCGGACTGGGCATCGGGGTGCTGGCCAAACCGGGCACCTACCTTGCGCCCGATGTGCGCGACCGAATAGCGGCAGAATATCAAGAGAATGCCGACGCGTCGGCGGCAACGGCGGAGCGAGTGTCTCTGAAAGATCAACTCGTCGAGGTAATCCCCCGCAATCCAATTCGCGCAGCGGCGGACATGAACCTCTTGCCGCTCATCTTTGCGACACTCGTATTCGGAGCTGCGGCATCGGCGCTGGAGACCGCCAAACGGGAGCCGATCGTGGCACTAATGGAGGGGGTGAATTCTGCCGCTGGAGTGATCATCCACTGGGTAATGAAGCTCGCTCCCCATGCAGTCTTTGTCCTGATTGCCGGAGCGATGGCGCGATTCGGTATGGAGCTCCTACGCGCACTTCTTCTCTATTCAGTGCTCATCATCGTCGGTGAGTTACTGCATGGATTTGGAGTGCTCATGCTGGCACTCAGGTTTGCCGGCGTGAAGGTACGCGCGTTCTGGAACCACGTAGCGGACGGTCCGCTTTTGGCCTTCTCCACGGCTTCTTCGAACGCGGCTCTGCCCGTGAGCCTCGAGGTAGCAGAACACAACCTCGGCGTCTCCAAGGAGGTGCGCAGCTTCGTACTGCCGGTGGGAGCCACTCTGAACATGAACGGTTCGGCCCTCTACAAAGGGCTCACCGTGGTGTTCATCGCTCAGGTGTACGGCGTGCCGCTGGGTGCGGCCGAATACGTGACCATCGTTTTTGCGTCGACTATCGCCGCCGTTGCCGGAGTCGGGGTACCGGGCAGTTCGCTAGTGACGACGTTAATCGTGCTCGGCGCCATAGGCATGGGGCCGCAGGCGGCTGCAGGCATCGCACTAGTTGTCGGCTTGGACCGTTTTCTCGACATGTTCCGCACGGGGGTCAACGTGCTTGGCGACCTAACGTGCACCGCGATCGTGGCACGATGGGAAGGAGAGGCGTTGAGAGACTGAGGGTGCAGAGAAACGGTGCTGCGCCGAACAGCGAGCAACGGATTCCTTTACCCAGAGACCGTTGCGCGTTGCTCGTTGTTCGTTGCCCGCAACAAAGACACATTGCAATCGCAGCTACTCGCTCCGCAGCGCCTCAACCGGATCGACCTTGGTTGCTCGCCGCGCAGGGAAATACGTAGCCACGATTCCCGAGCAGAGCAGGAGCACAGCCACAGCTGCAAAGGTGGCTGGGTCGTAGGGGCTCAGACCAAACAGAAATAGTGAGAGCCCACGAGCAACCCCGGCCGCAATCAGGAGCCCGACACCGATGCCTATCATCGCCAGCACCGTGCCCTGCCGTAGGATCATTCTGAGCACGCTACTCGGGCCGGCACCAAGCGCCATTCGTATGCCAACTTCCTGAGTGCGTTGTGTAACTGAATGCGCCATCACGCCATAAACGCCTACCACCGACAGCACCAGAGCAATCACCGCCAGTATCGACATGATCTTCACCATGATGAAGTTGCCACCCTGTTGCTCAGCCACATGCTCTTCTAGTGGTCGAACCCGATATACGGGCAACCGGGGATCGAGTCGCAATACCTCTGCCCTCACCGGTTCGGCAACCGACATCGGGTCACCCGCCGTGCGCATCACAAATGCCATTCCCGTCTGCGGTTGTTGTGATACCGGCATGAAGGTCATCGGGCTTGGATTTGGCCCATTGTCCAGCGTGTTCTCGACGACTCCAATGATGGTGCGTGACTGACCCCAAATACTGCCTAGCTGTTTCCCGACCGGGTCCTCACCCGGCATGAAACGATCCACGAGTTCCTGATTGATCAACACAACCGGCCTCGTATCGGCTCGGTCCTGATCGCCGAAGTCGCGGCCTTGGAGCAGCGTGATTCCCATGGAATGGAAATACTCTGGAAACACCACTCGTACCTCGGTGAGGGGACGATGCTCCAGGTCAGGCGATTCCATTCCGGGAACTTCGAAGAAAGTGTTGCTATTCCCCTGCATTGGCAACATCGAGGCACCGCTCACCGATTCGACACCTGGAATCGACGCCAGGCCAGGAAGCAGCTGCCTATAAAACTCGTTCAGCGACTCCCCGTCGGGGTAGTCGTTGTTGGGTGGTGAAAGCCTAAAGGTGAGCACCGTCTCCTCATCTTCCCAACCAAAGTCAGCCGTTTGGAAGCTGAGATAGGCCTTCACCAACAAACCCGACGAAACTAGCAGAGCGAGACTCAGGGAAACCTCTGAAACAACCAGCGCCTTGCGAAGCCGGTCCCCCTTCGAGCCGACATTGCCTCTACCGCCCTCTTTTAGAGATTCTGTCAGATTAGGACGCGAACTCTGCACCGCCGGAGCCAGCCCAAACAAGATTCCCGTGACAACAGTGATGATTACGGTGAAGGTCAACACCCTACCGTCAAGCATGATGTCGTCGACCCGCGGGAAAAACGGCGGCATGAGCGATTTGAGACCGCGGATGCCGAAGACCGCAAGCCCCAGCCCCAAGAGCCCTCCTAGGAGCGAGACAATCATCGCCTCAGTTAGGAGTTGGCTCACGATGCGAGCCCTTTTCGCACCGATGGCGCACCTGAGCGCCAACTCACGGCCTCGACCAGCAACCCTGGTCAGCATCAGGTTGGCCACATTCGCGCAGGCTATCAGCAAAACGAAAGCGACGGAGACCATCCCGATGGTGCTGCCCATGCGGAATTCCTCAGAAAAGATCATCCCATGGAGGTCACGAGCGCCTGCACTCCAGCCGCTGTTGGTTTCGGGGTACTCCTGCGCCAACCTGTCTGCGATGGTCGCTACTTCAACATTGGCCTGCTCGATGGTAATGCCTGAATTCAGGCGCCCTATCGGCTGCAGGAAGTGACTGCCGCGATTCTCCTCACCGCTCAGAGGGATCGGTGTCCACACTTCTGTTCGCCGCTCGTACACACGGATCTTTGGTGGCAGGACTCCAATGATCGTGTACGACTCACCGTCCAGTTCGACGTTAGAGCCGATCACCTCGGGATCGCCACCGTAGCGCCGCTGCCAGAGGCCGTTGCTGATTATCGCGACGTGGTGCGCGCCCATCCGTTCCTCTTCCTCCAGAAAGGAGCGGCCCAAAATCGGGGTGATTCTCAGAACACGGAAATAGTTCCACGAGGTGCGTTCGCCCGTTATGCGCTCGGGTATGTCTCCCCCGGACAAGTTGAAGTCACGACCGTACACGGTCGCGATGTCCATAGTCTGGCTCTGTTCGCGAAGGTCCACGAAATCGGGGATGGAGACACTGTTCCAGGTCCAACCGCGTGCGGGTACGGTGCTGTAAACATGCGTGAGGCGGTCTGCTGCATCGTACGGAAGTGGGCGGAACATGAACACGTCCACGGCACTGAACAAACTCGCATTGGAACCGATGCCGATGCCGAGTGAGAGGACTGCGACAACTATGACGCCGGGGCTGCGCCGTATGGTGCGCAACGCATAACGAATGTCGCTCAGCAGTGTTTCCATGGAGTACGACCTGGGTGGAGTGGAGGAGCCAAATGGCCGCGCGGGCAAATTAACCCACCGGGTCTCTGCTTTTCACAACGGAACCTGTTGGGCCGATGTTTCGAACTCGAGTCGAAGAGACTGTTACCGAGGCAAATGCTCTGGTGCAGCGGCTCCACAGCAGGCGCCGAGGAAGAACCGGCCGATCTCGTAGGCAGCCGAAAAGTCGACACTCGGCCAACCATGGTCCGCCTCGTCCATCCGGAGCATTACTGCTTCGCCACCTGCCGGGCAGGCATCGAACGATTCCCTGTATACATCGAACTGGTAGTACGTGTCAGTGCCGATAAATAGACTCGTTTGGCGCTCACCGCATCCGTTGCTATTTGCCCAGAAGTGTAGTGCCGTATCGGCCGCAACCACGGAACTGGGGCCTCGGTCCAGTGCGCCTGCGAAGGGATATTCGTCATCGCCGGTCCCGTTGATCATCAGAACCGGGATCGCTTTCGAGGGCGTGCAGGTCTCGGCGAGCGATGCCAACATCGTTGCGGAGACCGTCGCCATTCCGGCAAACGTGTCTGTCATCTCGCAAACAAGCTTCTGTGCCATGAATACGCCTTCGGAGTAGCCAATGACAAATACGCTGTCGCGGTTGATTCCGTAGTCCGCATCCAACTCGTTCAACAAATCCGTCACGAACTGGACGTCATCCACTCCACTTGAATCCGCATTCGTGCATCCGCACCCATAGCCCCAGTCTGACGATGCATTGGGGTAAACCGCTAGGAACCCGTAGTTGTCCGCCTCTAGATCGAACTCGGTGAGATACTTGAGATTGAGACCACTGGCTCCATCCTGGTGGAACATGATCACAACGGGAGAGTTCGCCGTTTCATGGGCTACGGGAAGATGCACGGAGTAAGTTCGAGTGATCCCACCAGACTGCAATGAGTCTTGGCGATCGCGCTCAGATCCCGTCGCTGTCATTGTGTATTCGGACTCGCACGACCACAAAAACGTTGCGGCGGCAAGCAAAATAACGAGCTTCGGGATTAGTGAATCGTGCGACATGTTCTATCCTATACTTTCATTGAACCCCGCAGGCCGTGCTGATTTTGCACCCGCGAAGTCATTGCAATCCAAAGAAATCGGCAATCGACCAGCTCGCCGAGAACCCACCTTCAGGCCAGATGTGTCCCGCCCCCTCGAGGCGATAGAAAGTCACCTCACTGCCTACCGCACATGCCGCGTATTCTTCGTGCCACACTTCGACACCGCTCGTCTGCCCGGTGTACTCGAGCACTGCGCCGCGTTCTCCAGTGCATCCATTCGCCGCGGCCCAATAGGCCGCGGTGGAGTCAGCGGAAAGGACGGATTGGAGACCAAGGTCATACGCCCCGTCCCATGGGAAAAACTCATCATCTGTCCCCAACATTACGATAATCGGATCCGCCTCGGTTGGGGCACAATTCTCAGATAGTGGAACGGCCATCGAGGCGCCTACGGTAGCAATACCCGCGACTTCGTCCGCGAGGTCACAAGCCAGCCTGAAAACCATCAGCCCGCCCTGAGAAAACCCCGCCACGAAAACGCGGCTGCGGTCTATTCCCAATTCAGCGTCCAGTGCATCGATCAAGTCGGACGTGAACTGGACATCGTCAATGCCGGCAAGGTCAGCTTGGGAACAGTCACATCCCTCGGCCCAATCAGATATTGCATCTGGGTAGGCCACATAAAACCCCGACTGGTCCGCCAATTGTTCGAATTCGGTCAGTGCCTTGATCCCCTGGCCACTTCCACCAGAGCCGTGGAAGACGATCACAACCGGAAGTCGGCCCTCAAAATCCAATGGAAGGTGTACCAGGTAGGAGCGCGAGCGCCCGTCTGAGACAAATGAGCGAGACAGCACCTGCGCAGTATTCTCGACATCCAACGAGAAAATCGAGCACGACACCGATACCAAAGCCGTGAGAACAACAGTTCCTCGCGAAAGCGTACGTGAAATATTGGGCATCCTTGGTTGTACTCGGTTCCGTGACCAGTGTTTCAATATGGGGGGACCATTGAGTTGGGAGTAGTGAGTCGGGTTCCGGGTGATCGCAGCCCCATCCTAGCCCCTCAGGCCGCCTGATGAATCTGTATGAGGTTGCCGCAGGTATCGTCGAACACGGCTATGGTGGTGTCTCCCGCGGGGGTCGGCGGTACCGTGAATACCACGTCGAGGGCTCTTAGTCGCTCGAATTCGCGAGTCACGTCGTCTACCTCGAGCGATGTCAGAGGAATCCCAGCCTCGAACAACGCCCTCTGGTAAGTGGCCGACGGAGGAAAAGCGTTAGGCTCCAACACCAGCTGCGCGCCATCGGGGTCCTCGGGCGATACTACGGTCAACCACCTGTACTCACCAGCGGGAATGTCATCTTTCTTGACGAACCCGAGAACATCCGTGTAATACGCCAGGGCATGATCCTGATCGCTCACCAATACGCTACTCAACTTGATTCGCACGATAGCCTCACTTTCGTACCAGGCTCACCAACTGGGACAACCGCTAGGAGATGTTGGGTTGGCAGATTACTTGCGCGGTCTGGTTCCGAAGAATAACACGAACATGTAGACCGCCAGAACCAGCCCTCCAATGAGAAACAGCAGCCATTCTTTTGGGATCTTCTTGTCCGCTAAACGCCAGAACGTTGCCGTGGCCTTCTGCCTCCACTCGACGAAGTTCACAGTCATCTCCGGCGAGAGCGCGGCTAATCAGCCGGCCGTTGGCTTCCAGGTGACTCGTTGATGATCGCGCTCCGATGGCAGGGGGAGCAGCGAACTTGGTACATCGGGACCGTTGTGCCGCCTCCGGCCATCGGCCCTTGAAGTTCCAGGGTTCCGCCGCAGCGCGGGCACGACATCTTGGCAGCGGGAGTACCAAGAGCCTCCCGGATCTGCCGAGCCTCCTCGCGCGTGAAGGTTACCGGTGTGTGGCTGGAATGGGACATCGCTCTCCCCGTTACGCGAAAGCTATCGCCATTATTTCACGACGTCACTTGGTAACACCCCCCCCGAGTCCAACCGAACAATCGCGGCACGTTCGGATCGTCTCCGGTCTTATTACCAGTTCATCCGGATATGTGTTCCGGTCCGCTGCCACCGTCGGCTCTGTCAGTCCGGGGCAACGATGCTCTCACGGAGAAACCCCTCTATCCTCTCGATGTACTCAGGACTCAACCCGAGCTGTCTTGCGCCCTCGAGCATGCCTTCCACGTACCCGCGAGCGGGCGGAAACGGGCCCATGGGTTCCCACAGCCGATATAGCGACGCCTGGTACCACTGGCCGTCCTCACCCATCACCTTGAATACCTCCCGCTTGTAATCGGGCACGTAATAGTCGAGCCGGTAATCCAGATGATCCAGATCGGCCTGCGGGCATTCATACATGGCCGCCTCAACCAACTCTCCAGGAACCTCCATGATGTTGCTTATTCCACCCCTGGAGTTGTTCGACCACTTGCGAAATTGCACTTGGTAGTTGGGGATGTATGCCTTCATCACGAAGCGACCGTTGGGCAGCAATTCGGTCGTGGTCATTTCGACGTTCAAGTTCGATCCGTATCCGACGTAGTACACCATTTCGTCGGATTGACGTGTGGCACCCGCACTGGCGCCCAGATCAACCTCAGTTCCACTGACCAGAACCGTGGCTGCAGCGGCAGTGCTTCCGATGAACTCACGTCTCGACACACCTTGGCGTTCGATCATAGCTCCTTCACTCCTAATTCGCGGTTGAGATGCCGCCCCGTACAACTCCGCACAGTAATCGCCCCAACGACGGGAAAACGCAATAACGACAGTTTGGTTACCTGGCACTTCGGGGATAGTTTGGGACCCGGATTGAACTCGAGCAGGGGGCCGCTCATGTCTGAGTTGGATCGCTCGCAAATTCTTGCAGAACGTGAACTGCCCGGCGGGGAGGATTTGCTCGCCGAGGGCAGACGGCTCGCCGCTTCCGCCGAAATCGGATCGTGCCCGTTCCTGACAGACCACGAAGTTAGATCAGAGCACCAGTACAAGTGCGCGCGGATGACACGCGGCGATCTGATGTTTCACGCTCAATTCGGTTTCCGCGGTTTCGACAAGAGCCGGCGCGCGTACGCAGAGATCTACGATAAGGTGGCGGCCGCAGGCTACCGTGTGGACAGGTACGGGATCTGTCTCGACTGGAGTATGGGTTACCCTTCGAGTCTGCGTGCAGACATGCCTCGTGGAACCGGTATGATTCTCGATAGCCCCAACCAATTCTGTAGTCTCACCCAGGAAGCGCCAGTCGCACCTCATTTCGGCGACTTCGTGATTGGTACGCCAGCATCCGTCGAGAACACCGTCGCCGCGCTCGCGGCCGGTTCCACGAGCATTGGAAACCTAGGGCAGTATTTCACATTCAGCATGCCGCGTTGGACTGACGACGTCGGCACCACCGCGGAAACGGTGAAGGCGATCGCGCTCTGCGCGGCGCAGCCGGTCGACGTTCTGATCCATTCGAATCTCGATGACGGATTTGCGGCACTGTTTTGCGACATGGCCTGCGCCATCGGGGCCGCATTGATCGAGCGTTACATCGTGGACGAACTAATCGGCGGAAAGGTCTCGCACTGTTACGGTCACGTGTACTCCGATCCTCTCACCCGTTTTGCATTCCAACGTGCTTTAGCTCACGTGAGCGACACACCCGGAACGATGGTCTACGGCAACACGACCAGTTTCGTGGCCAGCGAAGTGGAGAATTACGCGAATCTCGCCAGCTACCTGTTGGTCGATGTCTCCGCACAGCGCGACCTACCGACAGGTCACGGATTGAATCCTGTGCCAGTTACTGAGGCGCTTCGTATTCCCGAAATCGATGAGATCGTAGACGCACACCTCTTCGCCAATCGGCTGGCTGAAAGAGCATCCAAATTCGGCGCTTTGTTTGACCTAGAAACCGCAGACGAGATCGCACTGCAGCTCGTCGAAGGCGGCGAGACGTTCAAACGGAGGGTGCTCGATGGCCTGAAAGAAGCAGGCATAGACATTACCGATCCATTCGAGATGCTGCTGGCCATCAGGCGGGTGGGTGCCAAGCGACTCGAAGAGCTCTTCGGTCCAGGCGAGACCAACGACAATGCACTGCGAAAGCGGACTCCAATTGTGCCAGCGACCACTGTGGCCGCTCTCGAAGCACAGGGCAACGGAGTGTTAGAAACACTGACCCCAGAACAACGCGACATCGTGGCGCGCGCAGGTTTCCAAGCTTGTGTTTGCAGCACTGACGTGCACGAATACGGCAAGATCCTCGTCGAGTCCGTTTTGGCGCAGCTCGGTGTGGAATTGATCGATGCAGGGGTGTCAACAGACCCGGACGTGGTGGCGGAGCGCGCGGGCGCCGCAGATTGCGTGGCGGTGAGCAGTTATAGCGGAGTCGCACTGGATTTCGTCCAAGACCTGCGCAGCGAGATGGACCTCGCCGGCCTGAAAATCCCGATCTTCATCGGAGGCAAGCTGAACCGGGTGCCCGATGCCGCAGGTACGAGCATGCCCGTGGACGTCAGCGACGATCTGAGGGAGTTGGGTGCGAAAGTGTGTCACCGCGTTGAAGACATGCTCGAGGAACTGGTTAATATGGCTGAGGAGAAATGCGGTGGTTGAATGTGTCGGTATCATCGGAGTTGGCCATCTGGCTACGTACCTGGTCGAAGGTCTTCGCGCAGCGGACTCGGAGATCCAAATCCTGCTATCGCTTTTCAAGAGCGATTTTACCGAATCGCTAACCGCGCGATTCGCGGCAACAGCGGTTGCAGACAACCAGGCGGTCGCCGACGGCACCGACCTCGTCATCGTGTCGACTCGCCCGGACGATATCGTTGCAGCATGTGAAGCCATTTCGTTCCGGCCCGATCAGACTGTTGTGTCTACCGCCGCAGGCGTTACTCTCGCTGCGCTCGAGCCTGCCGTTTCCCCAGCGAGAGTTGTCCGCGCGATGCCGATCACCTGTGCCGCAATCCGGCGGAGTCCCACCCTGCTCTACCCCGACGACCAGTGTGCCAGAAGTCTTTTCGAGCTGCTCGGCACCGTTCATGTGCTGGACAACGAACAACAGTTCACACCGGCCAGTGTGAGTACGGCGTATTACGGATGGGTGTACGCATTGCTCGACGAGGCAGTGGCATGGACGATAGATGCTGGAGTACCGCCGGAGATCGCGCGCCCATTGATCCTGGAGACAACTCGAGGCGCAGCCGAGATGGGGCTCGCGCGACCGGATCAGGATCTGTCAGCCCTGCTGGATTCCCTGGCGACTCCAGGTGGGATCACCAGAGAAGGTCTGGAAACTCTCCAGAATCGGGAGAACCTAAAGGCGTGGGTGGAGGCCATGGACGTGGTATTGCAGAGGCTACGCAGCGGCGATTGAGCTCTATTCCTGCGCGAGAGCCTCCACCGGATTCACCCGGCTAGCCTTGGCCGCGGGCAGCAAGCTTGCAACGGCGCAGGCTACCGGCAGCGTAATTGTCACGGAGACGAATACAAACGGATCTTGGGGTGAAATGCCGAACAAGAAGCCTTGAATCAGACCTCCGAAACCCAGAGACAACCCAATACCCACAATCGCCCCGGTACCGCCCATCACTAAACTGCTCAGCACCACTCTGCCCACTACCGGTCCGGCCCTGGCGCCCAAAGCCATTCGAATGCCGATCTCTCGAGTGCGCCGAGCCACCAGCGAGGACTGCACTCCATAGAGGCCGACCATAGCGAGGAACAAGGCTATTCCCGAAAACAGTCCTGCGAACACCGTCCAAACTCGAAGCGTCGCCAACTGGTCATCCCTTAGGGATTCCAGGGTGTTTACGGAAATCGCCAGATTGGGATCGAAATCTCGCAAAACGCTCTCGACAGGCCCGGCCAACGTTAGCGGGTCAGGCCCTGTAGCAACGTGGAATGTCATGCGGCCGGAAAAGAGCTGCATTTGCGGAAAGTAGACGAACGGCACCGGGTTTTCGCCCAAACGCCAATACGTGGATGTTTCGGCGATGCCCACTACAGAAAAGCTGAATTTGGCCAATGATAGAGTCTCTCCAAGCGGACTCCGTTCCGGCCACATCTGCTCCGCGAAAGTACGGTTCACCACCACCACCTGCTGGCTGGATTTTCGGTCGCCTGCCTCGATACCGCGTCCTGCGATGATTGGGATGTCGAGCAGTTCGAAATATTCAGGACCGACGGTGTTGAACCCAGCCCACAGACCATTCTCTGCGAAATCGGTGCCGGGTACGGTAAAGGTCCAGGAATTTCTCGGGCGGAAAATCATTCTGTTGGCAGTTGTAACACGCTGGACTCCCGGCACGCCCTCCAACCGCTCGAGTGCGCCCGAGACAAACTCGATTCCCTGCTCTTCGGAATAGCCATGGTTGTCCAGTTGGACGCTCAACAGGAGTTTGTTCTCCGGATCGAACCCAAGACCGACCAGCCTAGCCTGTTGCAGGCTCCTGGCGAAGAGGCCACCCGCCACGAGGAGCACTATCGAAAGTGCAGTCTGCCCGGCAACCAGACCGCCGCGAAAGATCGCTCGCGCGCGTCCCTGGCCAGGTCGCTGAAGAGCGTCGAGCACATTCACATTCGATAGCATCCACGCCGGCGCCGTTCCGAACAAGAGTGCCGCGATGGTCGACAGGAGCACCGCAAAGGTCGCCACCGTTACGTCTGGCGAAAGATCGAACGCAACAGACCAAGGCAGAGTTGCAGCCGCGGCATCCGTGAAGAGGAACGCCAAGAACACTCCGAGAATTCCACCGATGGCCGCAAGCACCAGACTTTCTGTCAATAGCTGCCTCAACAAGCGACCACGCCCCGCACCGATTGCAGCCCTGATGCCCATTTCTCGTTCCCGCCCCGCGGCCTTGGCGATCAAGAGAATGGCCAGGTTGGTACAGGCTATGAGGAATACGGCACCAACTACGAACCAGAGGAAGGTCAGCATCTGCCTAGCCTGGCGTGCTTCCCAGGGTGTCAGATGAAACTGGCTTCGAATGGTCACCTGATAGCCCTGACCGTAAACCTCATTTGCCCATTCAGTGAACTCAGCGTTCCAACGCTCTTGGAGCACGGCCATTTGGGCGGCCGCTGTTTCGACTGTCAGGCCAGGTCGCAGACGCCCCACCAGCTGGAGAAACCGCGATGCTTGAGGCCGACCCGACTCTGAAAAGCGCGTGAGAGCATTCTCGAAACCTCTGCTGATGGCACCGGCAACCATTATCGGTACGTATAGATCGGGGACCTGGTGAGTCGGATTCACACCCTTGAATTCACTTGGGGCAATTCCTACTACTCTGAAGGGGACACCATTCAGGTATAGCGGTCGATCGGTCACCGTCGGATCGGCGCCGAATTGCCGACGCCAGAAACCGAGGCTGATTATCACCTCCGGCCTATCGAGCTGCGGCTCACCAACTCTGCCGGTGAATCCGGCGCCTCCCAACAGCGGAACTCCGAGAACTGTGAAGTAGTTGTTGGACACAACCCAGGCACTCGCCTGCACCCGGTCGTTTCCATCGCCCACCGCTACCTCACCGCCATTTCTCGGATTACGACCTCGCGTACCCGGAAAACCTCCGTAGGCCAATACATCTAGGAAAGCATCGCCTTGCTCTCCATAGTACTCGAAGTCGTAGTACCCGAATTCCGCCACGGCAGCGTCGAGCCTCACCAGTTCGTCTGGACTGGAAATCAGCGGGGGAGGATCGAGGAAGATTGAGTCGGCTATGGTGAAGATGGTCGTATTGCCGCCAACGCCACATGCGAGAATGAGAACCGCAACGACAGTTGAGCCCGGATTCTGCCTCAGGCGTCTGAATGCATAGGCAAGATCCTGCCGCGAGTCAGCCATACCACGCCACTCGCCGCCGTTGTCGTGGCGAAACGGCGCAGGCTTCGAAAGTACTCGGCGTGAAGACGTTCTCCCGCCACGGACGCCGCGCCACCTTCCAACCAATTTCCACACTGGAATCAGAAGGACTTCCTTCCAGAAACGACGCCTTGCCCGATTAGGCCCGAGATCCTCTACCCAATTGCCGAATGCCTCCAGCAAGTCACCCCTCACCTCAGCACCCTGGTCACCTCTACAAAACACCCGGAGCAAAATCGCTGCAACCCTAGGCGGAGTGTTCATTTGAAATCTCCTCCCTTGGGAGCCTCTGATTCGATCCTAGACCACATGGTGGCCCGCACCCGGCGAGCATCAGCAACAGCCGCAATCCCAGCGGATGTCAGTTCGTAGAGCCGTTTCCTGCGACCGCCTCGAACGGGAGAGGGCTCACCGAGCTCGGAGGCCACCAACCCCTTTTGCGATAGGCGATCCAGGGCAGTGTATATGGGGCCCAGGAGCACCGACCTTCCCGCATCTCTCTCGAGGATGCGCTGAATCGACACTCCGTACGCGTCGTCGCCGGCGACGAGCACACTGAGAAGAACGAGTTCTTCGAATTCGCGGAGACGTTTCTCCATGACCCACTCTTCCTGAAGCAGGTGATTAGGTCATTACTACTACGATGATGATAGAAATAGGTTTCGAAGAGCTAGATTCAGCACAGTCCTTGGCGTTCGTTGCTCTCCGACATCAGAAACCCGGCCGTGAAGTTGCGCAGAATGTGAGCGCGGTTCTAGTCATGACACTCCCACGACATGTTGGGCGTTTCCCATAGCTGCTAGTCAGTTGCGGAGAATGCTGAAATCGTTGCATCCGGATCTGGAGGGAGAGAACCTGCGGTGCTGGAGCTACATCACGCTCACCTCTTGTCCTTCTTACCCCTGCTTTTGTTCGTCGTACAACTCCTTGATCAAACCGGCACAGTTGCGCGGCGCGCGCAGGCAGGCAACGCCTCTTCACCCTCCGCAAAGTCTGCCGGCAAACTCTCGGTGCACTCGAGCGGGTCGCAACAAGTGTGACACACTCGTTTCAGGGCGCGGAATCCCAACAGCTCAACATCTGGAGTCAAAAACCCATCTTTCACCGGCTCATCCCTGAGCAAATCTGTGCTCAAGTACTTCTTGTTGTCATCAGCGAAGACCGTAACAACAGTGGCATCGGGCCCGAGTTGATTCGAGACTTCCAGAGCACCGATGAAGTTGGCCCCGGATGATATCCCGACTCCGAGTCCGAGCGTATTGGCCAGTTGCTGCGCCATGTGTATGGCATCGCCATCATCTGCCGACACAACATCGTCCAAAACGTCGAGATCTACGATAGCAGGTATGAAATCGTCTGAGATCCCTTGTATTCGGTGTTTCCCGACCTTGCACCCCGTCGACAAGGTTGGCGAGTTCGAAGGCTCCAGCGGATGCAGCCGCGCTTCCGGGTGATGCCTCCGCAGAAACCGGCCGGTGCCCATTACCGTGCCGCCGGTACCGACGCCGGCCACGAATGCATCCGGAACTAGGCCGCGAAACTTCAGCTGCCACCAGATCTCGGGACCTGTGGTTCGTTCGTGAGCCGCGACATTATCCGCATTCGAGAACTGCCGTGGCAAGAACGACTGATCTGATTCCGTAGCCATTTCCTCCGCGCGAGCAATGCACTCCAGGAACCCGCCCTCTTCTTTTGATACCAGTACGATCTCCGCCCCTAAGCTGCTGATCAGGTTCATTCGTTCAGCACTCATCCAGTCTGGCATGAAGATCGTGACAGAGTGACCCATCGCGCGGCCGGTGGCCGCTATGGAAATGCCGGTATTGCCACTCGTCGCTTCATAGATGTGATCCCCCGGCTTCAGGGAACCGGAAGCGTATCCCTCCTGGAGAATATGGAGTGCCATTCGATCTTTGATGCTGCCCGTCATGTTGAGGTGCTCGGCCTTCGCGTAAATCACTCTGGCTTCACCGCGAAACTTCAGGTCGATGGCTAAGAGGGGCGTGTTTCCCACGAGGCACTTGAGTCCGCGTATCCGACGATCGATTTCTGTACTGGTCAACGTGATTCTCCCTGGGATGTACGTGCACCGTCACGAAGGACAATTGAGTTCGAAACAGTGCTGTGGCAACGCTGTATTGTAGCACCGAGCAGGACGTGATATGGCAATATGCGCCGAAATCTCTGATTAATTCGTCTTATGGGATCGCGGCGTCGGAGTGCGGTTGTGTGCGACGCTGCGTGCAAACGCACCGCACCGCAAAGAACCGGTTATCTCCAGCCAACGCCCGCACGCTAGCTTCTGGGCGTGTTCTACTCTTGCAGAAACTGCCGAGCCGAGGTGACCTTATGGGCATGGCCGAACCCGTGTACTACACCGCTGAGATGGTCCGGGCAATTCCCGAGGATGGGCAACGTTACGAGCTGGTGTACGGAGAGCTGCTCGTGACGCCGTCGCCTCGGCTTTTGCATCAGGCGGTGGTGAGCAGACTGCTGGTGTCATTGGATAAATACCTTGCAGCACACCGAATTGGCGTGGTGCTCACATCTCCCGCCGACATATCATGGAGTCCCGACACGCTGGTTCAGCCGGACGTATTCGTCACCGATCTCTGCGAGGCACGTACTCTCGAATGGAGCTACGTGAAAACATTGCTCCTCGCCATTGAAGTGCTGAGCCCCAGCACCGCCAGGTTCGACCGATTCACCAAGCGGCATCTGTATCAGAACGTTGGCGTACCAGCGTATTGGATCGTCGACCCAGACAAGAAGCTGGTCGAGATCTGGACACCGAACGACACTCAACCAACGGTCCAACAAGACCGAGTGGTGTGGGCGCAGAGCGCTGCGGATGAACCGCTGGCGATCGAGCTACCGACTCTGTTCAGAGAGCTTTGACCGTTCTTTCTCGAGGTGCGTATAGGTCCTTCGGAGGATCTACCTCACTCTGGTAGTCCTCCGTACCAAGCACTAATCTTCCACAAGCCAAATCCAGATCTCCAACATTGACCAGGAACGGGCTCATGTTTCGCAATGCTCTTCTAGCTTTTTTTGCTTTCGCAACGACCACGGCATCTCTTCATTCTCAATCGGCCGCCCCTTACCGCCCGCTCGGCACGCTCCGCGATCAAGCGCAGCTTCAACAGCAATGGCTCGAGCAGCGACTGGAGACAGTGCTGCCACAACTCATGCGCGAGCAGAACATCGAGCTGTGGGTGGTCTCCATGCGCGAATACAACGAGGACCCCGTATTCCCCGCTCTGGTCTCGGCCACGACATTTGCCGCTAGGCGCAGGACCATCTATGTCTTTCACGATCGTGGCCCAGGTGAAGGCATTGACCGCATTGCGCTCGGTGGATCGTCACAGGGCGGATTGTATGAAGCGATGCGCGGTGCCCTGGTGACAGCTGATGGTCGCCGAGAGGAGTTGACGGGCGAAAATCAGTGGAACGCATTAGCAGCTTTGGTGCGCGAGCGGAACCCGCGCAACATTGCGGTCAACATGTCGGACGTGCACGCGTTCTCCGACGGCCTGACCGCGGCCGAATGGGAGCAGATGCAGGAGGCCCTCGGTCCGGACCTGACTAGCAGGGTTGTGCGTGCCGAGCTGCTGCCTCTCAACCTGTTGTACCTTCGCGTGCCCGGTATGTACCCGGTGTTCAGGAATATGCAGGAGCTCGTCTGGGATCTCATCGGGACGGCATTCTCGAACGAAGTGATAATGCCCGGTGTTACTACAACCGACGATGTCGTTTGGTGGATGCGACAACGAATAAACGACATGGGCCTGCAGACCTGGTTCCACCCTTCCGTGGACGTTCAGCGCCATGGCGGCGTGGAGACAGATGGGCCAACGGTCATTCAGCGTGGCGACGTACTCCATTGCGATGTCGGCATCACCGCATTGGGGCTCAACACCGACACGCAGCATCTGGGTTACGTTCTCAACGACTACGAGACCGACGTGCCGGAAGGTCTCAAGGCGGCTCTTAGAAATGGCAACCGCCTGCAGGACATTCTCCTAGCCGAAATGCACCCCGGGCGTACCGGCACTGAAGCGCTGCTTGCCGCTCTAGCACAGATGCGCGCCGAAAACATCAACGGCACCATCTACACTCACCCTGTAGGCGACAATGGCCATGCAGCCGGGCCGTTGATCGGGCGCTGGGACAATCAGGCCGGAGTGCCGGGGCGCGGTGATGTACCGCTGCGCGTGCCGAGCTGGTATGCGATCGAGTTGCAGGCAACCACCCCAGTTCCCGAGTGGGACGATCAGCCCGTTCGTATGGCAATGGAAGAAGATGCCGAACTGAGCGCTGACGGAACCATGCGTTGGATTCTGGCCCGCCAGACGGAGTTTCATCTGGTTTGGTAAAAGGGCGGGCGTCAGCCAGGCAGATTTGCGGCCTCGCGCGTGGGGCTCAGTATGTACCCCTCGCGCCAGGCACCGTCCACCAACATCGGCTCGACACCGGCGAAGGCGATGCCTGCCAGGTTTCGACGTTCCAGTGCCACTCCCGCCATGCCCGCCACTGTGGCCTGCAACTCGTTGTGGGAGAGCTCACCACGCACGTCGATGGGGAAACAGCTCTCGAGGGCTTTTAGCCGCTCATCGAGATCGGCCGGCGTAGTCTCGCCCTTTCCAGGCAAAGGCGAGATACCCAATGATTGCCAGGCACAAGTCGGGCAGGATTCGACCGCTACATGCGTTGGCCAATCACCGGTCGTAGAGAGCCTCGGAAACATCTGTGTACTGAGTGCGTCGAAGAGGCTTATGCAAAACTGCGCGAACCCCAGGTGTTCTGCAGGTCTTGCCTCACCTGGGAGACCCGTCCGGGCCGGCATAGCCAGCTCCTGTTCGCACCGGCGCGCATGATCTAATCCTTCGTCCGGAGATTTCCACGCTTGGGGACCATCGACGAAAACAAACTCGGCACTCAATTCGCCGGCGAGAGAAGCGAGAAACGAAGCCACCTGGTCTGCGTCTGGCACGCCGTCCAAGCCGACCGAAGACAGACCAATCGGTACGACGCTGACGTAAGCGTCCGAGGCCCGCAGTGCAACAATGCCGCAATCGCCATATTGCTTGTGATTCAGGTTCAGCGAGATGACTGTCATCGGGTCCCTTCTTCGTCCAACCGACTCCGCACCGCGTTTTCGAGCTCGTCCCAATCTCGATAGATCTCAGCTTCCTGCCCCAACTGTTCGAGCAACGTCTGAAACACGCGGGCCATGCCGAATGCAAGGTCGCTTGGCGCAAAAAACACCGTGCCTCTGTAGTCCTTGCGTTCTCTGAGTTCCGGAATGATGAATGCAATTCTGCCCGCAGCCGAAACTCTTATGGCAAAATCATCGGCTGTGCTGAAATCGACTATCTCGATGATCCCGGATGGCACCTCGTCATCATCACGCATTTTTCTTAGATGCGTTATGACTTCCTCTTCCTGCAGCGTACCCGTCACCGTGGTGCGGACAGCCTTGAGAGTTGAATCGTAAACGTAGTCGAGCGGCATACGTTGCCTCCGGAGACCTTGCCAGCCCTCAAGGTGCGGTCAAAGTTCCGATTCTGCCAGGTCAGCGATCGATGTCGAGCGCCTCATACTGGGGTGGCGACGTCGTTTTCGTTCCGAGGTTTGAGGCGACCGGCCGGTCGTTGTTGTGCGATGACGCGTTCGGCAAAGTCGAGCCGTTCGGCGAGGTCCACCAATTGTTCTGCGTTCGCGCCGTGCTGTTGCGTCTGCCGATCTCGCATCTCGGCGAACCTTGTCTCGATCAGCTCTTCGACATCTGAGAGGCGCGAGACCACGCCTTCGAGTCGGGAGATCTCTTCCTCGCCGAGGCCGGGGACGCGATTCCTCTGAGGCCTTTGGAAGATCGTTGAGAGGGCTCTTCCAGGGATCTTGGCCACGTATACCAGCAGTGTCACCGTGTAGTGCAACGGGTTGACCGTTCTCACCAGCGCATTGAACCGGCTGGCGTCGTAAACCCCTATGGCCATGTCTATGACGTCGAGGATCTCTTGTTCGGCACCTTCGGCGTAACGGGCGTTGAAGATATTTCGGAGGACCTTGACGTCGGCAACCGCGGGACCGGGTTGATCGCTTCCGGTTGCAGTTGCGTCCAAGCGAGCGGCGTGCACAATCTGCATCACGCGCGGAAGCATTCTGTTGATGTGCGAGCGGGCATTGCGAGCACCTTCCCAATCCACCGGCAGATTGTCAGCGGCGTATTCCGACCCTTCGAAATAGGCCTCCACCAGCTCGCGGAACTGACGCAGGTCTCTCGCTCGGTGGCGGTTTCTGATGATCGTGAGCTTGTCGTAAGGTTTCATAGTGTCGCATCCCCGACGAGTGGGAGGGTGCGTGGGTTTCAGCAGCCCACGCAGGCACCTATAGAAACCTATCTACAACTGCTTTCAGATTGGAGGTTCACGAGATCCAGACCTGTTTACAGCACCTCGATGGGAAGGGCGTCGAACGCGAAACCGTCTGGTCCGTACCCCTCGACCATTGCAGCCAGATACCGGATCGAGAGATTCTCTTCGTGTTCGGATCCAACGAGTACGACAGGCTGCACCGACTATCTCCTGGTAGGGACGATGTCTATACCCTCCGAGAAGCATGTGAGTCACGGGGGGGGGAGTCTAGGAGGGGGGCCGGGTGCGCGTCGGTGTTTGAGAAGGTGACCACGAGCATTGGACGCAATGAGGGCTCGGTCGGGGCAAAGTGCAACGAAAGTCCACATCAGTTGGGGGATCCCAGGGGCACGACGGGTTAAGAATCCGGGGGGGGTACTGTACGAATCAACAGGTGCGGGGACATCTTGGAGTTTTCATCCCTACCCCATCCG
>CAZFHS010000014.1:0-122182 GCA_964518955.1 uncultured Gemmatimonadaceae bacterium
CGAATCAGTTCTAGGCTGCACCTGAATGACTACTTTCTAGAGTGAACTCCTTGTTCATCATCCGACATTCCCCTTTGTTCGTTGCACCACTCGATTGTTTAGGGATTCTGACTGCTTCGGAGGCACCATGAGGTTTCGCTGCGCTACCCTCCTCTTCCTTCTCTCGTTCGCATTATTCTCCGCTCCCAGCTCCGCTCAGTCTCTCGCTGTCCGCGGCACCCGTGTCTACACCGTCGCAAACGGGATCATCGAGAACGGCGTCGTGCTCATCGAGGACGGGAAGATCGTTCGGGTCGGCAGCAACCTCGACGTTCCCAGCGACGCGACCGTAGTGGAGGCAGCGGTAGTGATCCCCGGCCTGATCGACATGCACAGCCACGTCGGTGTCTACTCGGTTCCCATGGTCGATGAGAACTCGGACGGGAACGAGATGACGAACCCGATCACTCCCGCGGTTCGCGCCTTCGACTCGTTCAACTGGGACGATCCCGCGATTGCTGCTGGCCGCGCAGGTGGTGTGACGACCGTCATCTCTCGGCCGGGTAGTGGCAACATCATCGGAGGTACCAGCGTCGCGGTGAAGCTGAAAGACGCACCGCCAAGTGAGATGGTGCTCCGCGAAGTCGCGGACCTTAAAATGGCAATAGAAGGCAATCCGATCGGGGTCTACGGAGCCAGGAGCCAGATGCCCACAACCCTGATGGGCGTCTACCACCTCGCCGAAAAGGCGTTCATCGAGGCGCAGGAGTATCAGGCGAGCTGGGACAAGTATGAACGCGAGCGAGAGGACAATGGTGACGACGCCACCCCTCCTGCACGCGACCTCGGCAAAGAAGCTCTGGTGATGGCGATGCGGCAGGAGATCCCGACACACATCCACGTCGCCACCGCTTCGGAGATCATGTCCGCAATCCGCCTAGCCGACGAGTTCAACTTGAACTTGAGCCTCTGTCACTCGTACTACGCACATCTACTGGTAGACGCATTGGCCGACCGCAAAGACGAGCTGCACATCAATATCGGACCACCGATGTTCTTCAGCTATTTCGACGATGCGCTCACCTTCAAGAATGGCCCCGCAATTCTAGCTAACGCCGGTTACAGAGTTTCGCTCCAGACTGATGCGCTCGGCGGCCCGCAACAGAACCTGCGTCACCTGGCAATGCTGACGGTCCGCTACGGTATGGATGAGGACGATGCCCTTCGCGCTATCACGCTGGCGCCCGCCGAAGCGATGGATCTCGAGGAACGTGTAGGCAGCATAGAGGTGGGTAAGGACGCGGACCTCGTGCTGCTCGACGGCGCACCGTTCGACATGCTGAGCGAGGTTCAGACTGTGGTCATCGACGGAGAGGTCGCATTCGAACGCGAGATGATCCAGAAACCGGACCTCGGCTCGTACACCGTCGCCGACCGCAGCCTCGCAATCCCCGAAGCCATCGATCGATCGAACAGATTGGCGATTCGCGGCGCCACAGTCTTCACGATGGCAGGCGCCCCGATCCAAGGCGGCACGGTCCTGATCGAGGACGGCAAGATTACCCGAGTTGGCTCCGGTCTCAATGTGCCGAGCGATTACACCGTGATCGACGCACAGGGGTTTGTGGTGATGCCCGGTCTCGTGTCTCCACGGTCGTACGTCGGGATCGGCAGCAACTGGCGGAGGCAGAGCCACATCGACGAAACGTCCAAGCCAGTCGTTCCAGCGATGGAAGTGATACACGCCGTCGAACCGCACGCACCACAGTTTAGTCACGCCCGTGAGCTTGGCGTGACGACGGCGCTGGTCACGCCGGGTGACAGAAATGTGATCGGTGGCCAGGGTTCGGTGCTCAAGATGTCTGGCGTGGTTGTGGATGAGATGATCGTGAGCAACAACGCCACGATGGTGGTGGGGCTGGGGCGGTCGAGTAAGCGGGAGAACAAGTCGCCGATGACTCGCATGGGCGTTGCCGCGCTCCTGCGTGAGGCGCTGGTGAAGGCGCAGGAATACATGCGGAAGGTCGATGCGCACGAAGAAGACGACGATCCTTTGAAGCGCGACCTCGACATGGAGGCGCTGCTGCCGGTGCTTCGGGGTGAAACGCCGGTTTTGGTACACGCCGAACGGAGGGATGACATCTACACAGCACTTAGAATCGCAGACGAGTTCAACCTGAAGATCATCCTCGATGGAGCCACCGACGCCTACAAGCTCGTGGACGAGATCCAGAGCCGCGATATCCCTGTCATCATCGAGAACCTCTTCAGAGGCGTCGGTGCCATCGAAGACGAAGGGTTCAATCCGCAGATGCCGGCGATGCTGGCCGATGCGGGTGTGCGTATCGCGTTCCGGCCGCGCATGAACGGTAGCATGTACACGCCGGGCTCGTCGGGACCGGGTGGAGACATGCTCGAGATTGCGGCATTCGCCGTCAAGAACGGCATGGACATGGATGCTGCGCTCCGAAGCGTGACGATCGACGCTGCCAGGATCATAGGCGTCGACGATCGTGTAGGCAGCATCGAGCGCGGCAAGGATGCCGACCTGCTCATCCTCCGCGGTCACCCGCTTCAGACACTAGCGGTTCCGGAAGCGGTGCTGGTAGATGGCGAACTCGTTTATCAGCGCGATCCGAACGCTCGCATACAACTGACGCCCGGGATGCAGAGGCACCGATGAGAACGCTCGAGAGGTTTCTCAGATCCCTCGTGCTCGGCGTTGCCCTCTGGCCGGCAGCGCTTCTAGCGCAGGGTGAGACGATTGCACTCAGTGGCGCTCGGCTACTCACGATTACGCAGGGTGAAATCGAGAACGGCGTGATCGTAATCGCCGATGGTCGCATCGCGGCTGTGGGCGCGGACATTTCGATCCCCTCCGACGCTCGCGTGATCGATGTGTCCGGAAAAACGATCATGCCGGGGATGATCGACGCCTTCACCAATCTGGGCCTTTCCGACTATCCGTCGTACGGCGAAGACGACGACGAAGGCACCACGCCGGTCACGCCGCAGATGCGGGTGGTGGACGGTCTCAACCCAGCTAACCGGTTCTTCGGTCCTGCCCGGAATTCTGGTGTGACCGCTGCACTCTGCGCGCCGGCCGAAGGCAACCTCGTCACCGGTCAGAGCGCATTGATTCGTACGTTTGGCGCGACCGTGGAAGAATTGGTTGTCAGCTCGCCAATGGGTGTGCACGTGACTTTGGGTGAGGCCCCAAAACTCCGCTACGGGCCCAAGAACACTCAGCCCATGACACGGATGGGCGCCGCCGCCCTGCTCAGGCAAACGCTGATACAAGCTCAGGAGTACGCAGGCAAGCTGGAGCGCTACGAAAGGAAACTGGCCTCGCGTAGCGAAGACGAAGACGCGCCCACACCCCCTACCAGAGACCTCAAACTCGAAGCCCTCCTGCCGGTTTTGCGTGGTGAGAAACCGCTCATCGTGAGCGCAGACCGTTTCGACGACATACACACGGCGCTCCGGATCTCTAGCGAATTCAACGTGCCGATGATCCTCAACGGTGGTGCGGAAGCTCACCGATTGGCGGGCTCGCTTTCAGACAGAGGGTTGCCCGTGGTCTGGGGCCCGGCGAACGCCCCCTATCAGGAACTCGAAGCAATGCGCGGGAGCCTCCAGGCCCCTGCAATGCTGGCGGAGGCAGGCGTGGTCTTCGCGTTTCAGACAGGTGGTGTCGAGAACGTAGGCGGACTGCTCGAACAGGCGCGCGCGTCAGTTGCAAACGGATTGCCGCGAGAGGGAGCGTTGAAGGCACTCACCCTCAGCCCAGCTCAGATCTTCCGGGTGACAGACGAATTTGGCTCGCTGGAGATCGGCAAATCCGCCGACCTGGTGGTGTTCAGTGGTGACCCGCTCGAGGAACTCTCGACTGTAGAGATGGTGTTTGTTCAGGGGAGGATTGTGGGGAGGCGTTAACACATCCAACGGTGTGTATTTCGTGCTTCAGTTGGGCGATCGAAGTTCCCTGTTCGATGTTCTCTCTCAGTACTTCAGAACTCGAATAGCGAAACCCTAGCTCCAGCTCTAAGCCGGAGCCATCCCCTCCTCTACCCGCACAACCCCTCGTCGCTCCTTCCCATCTACCAACACGTGCACGGGATGCTCCAGTTGGACATGGCGAACCACGCCGTCTAGTTCCTCGCATGCAGATTCTTGTTGGTCCAACCATTCCCAGTTCACATGACCCTGTCCTCGACTGTCGTGCACTGTCATGTAGGCGATACCAAAACAGGTGATGTTCTGGAAGAAGTGTGAGCCATACGAGGGGTCGATCTCGAGGTCCGGGAAGTCTGTTTCCACGATGGCCCGGGCCGCAGAAATCTGAGACCAGGTCACCGGTACGCCTAACCAGGGATCCTGTGAACCCCACCTGCCGGGCCCGACTAGCAGGTATTCTCTGCCCTCATCGGCGATCTTCCTGTTCACCGCCTCCACGGCAGTCGCGACCTCACCGGTTGCCGAGCGGTCGATCCGTTTCGCCGAGACCACAACGATGTCGGTCACCCTAATCCTCTGCCCGTGGCCCATCGCGTCCTCTGAATAGACGACCGTGTCGGCCGCGTTGCCGATATCGACATCGATTTCCCCGGACACTTGTTCCACCATCAACGGTCGAACCTGCAGAAGGTTGAGAACCGGCCGCTCGCCTCTGTCTGCACCAGCCTGCAGCGCAAACTCGATCTCCACTGGACATTCCATCGCTGCCTGTGCCATCTGGAGAACGCGTTGAAGGATCTCAGGCAGAGGATAGATGCGGCCCTTCAGAAGGGGGGCGAACGTCACAACCGGTGCCCCGCGTGGATCCTTACCCATTACGATCGCATCGTCATCTCGCAAGTAAGTCGACAGCAGTGTGTCGGCCGCGCCTTGTTCGACTGCTTCTTCAATCTCCAGGTGCGGCAGGTTGGGGTCGGGAGGCATGGTGGAGATTATGTCGTTCCGATTCATGTCCAGCGCGTAGAAGCGACGTTGTGCAGTGCGGAGCGCGTCTTTGACACTCGAAAACTGCGGCAGAACATCGGGGTATCGAGGGCAGAACCGAAACGCCTCGAATCCCTCGACCACGGACTTGCCGAGTCCCAATGCTACCTGAGCGACACCATCTTCGGGGTGAATTTCTCCGAAGGGGTAGAAATTGTACGATGACGCGAGGCCCGACAGTGTTGGATAATACACGTCGCCGTGCCGCTCACCCACCAACCGCTGAAGCAACACCGCCATGCGCTCTTCTTCGATACGGTGGGGAGTACCAACCAGGTAGTCGCGGGCTGCCTTCAGGAATGTAGACGCGTACACCAACTTGATCGCTTCAAGTACCTGAGCGAGCCTGACGTCCAGCGAGGGGTGGTTGTTGGGCAGCATCACCGTGGCGTACACGCCGGCGAATGGTTGGTAGAGAGAGTCTTCCAGAATACTCGACGATCTGATTGCCAGCGGTTCTTTTAGTTCCTCCAGGAATCCGGCCAACTCGGTGCGGCGCGCGTGATTGAAACGTCCCGCTCGAAAACGGCGGTGAATCTCCTCGTCGGTCAGCGACTCTACTTCGCGAGGCAGTTTTCTCATGCCGTTCTCGGCCAGGAATTCCTCGAAGATGTCGCTGGCAATCGCGACTGTCTGCGGAACGTCTATGTCGACGTCCGGAATCTCCTGCCATTCCTTGGTGAGCAACTTCTGGACGAACGCGAGGCCTCTGCCCTTTCCGCCGAGGGAACCCGACCCGATTTTTGCGAACGCGACGTATTCGTCGAAAGTCTCGGTCCTGTAGTCGATGATTACCTGTCGCTGAATCTGGCGCAGGTAGTCGGTGATCGACGCGATGAGGAACTGCCTGAGGTCCTGGATGGACTTGAAATCGTCCACTTGTCGCGGACGCACCAGCGAAGCGAGCTCGAACTCGGTCCGAGCTTTCAGCCAGGACGAGAAATTGTGGCGTTTGGCATGGTGTTGAATCGATTCCTCCGGCACCTCGCTCAATGCCCGTATCATCTCACGCAAGTCTCGGGCTCTCGCTACCTCTTTGCCGTCGTTGTCCTTGAACACGAAGTCGCCGAACCCGAAATGATCGATGATGAAATGAGAGAGTTCATCGAGCATCTGTGACGAGCGTTTGTGAAGGAACATCGCCCCTAGTTTGGCGGCCGCTTCTTTGTGTTTTTTGTTCGTGGATTGCAGGAGCAACGCGAGGTCGGGTACTTCCTTGCGGACTTTTCGCGCCAGCTTCAAACCAGCGTCATCGACGAGCTTGCCACCTTTGGGAAATCGGACATCCATAATGAGCCCGAGGACATTGTCTCGGTACTTCTGGAACTGGCCCCACGCTTCCTCGAAGTTTTGGGCGAGCAGGATCTTTGGGCGCGCGCGAATGCGCAGCATTCGGTGAGAGTGGTTCAACCCCTCCGCCGAGCACGTCCTTCTCGGCGTTCAGATGATCTTCCACCTGCTTGATCATCGCCACCAGAGCTTTGACGTGACCCTGCCACAGGAACAGGAAGTCGACGTTGCCTGACTCACGTAGGTTATCGAGCTCTGGGAGGTTCCAGGCGTGAGCCGCCAGCACACAGAATGAGATGTCGGGCCGCATTTCCTTCACCTGTCGAGCGAACTCGCCGACCTCCATGTCCGGCAAGCGAGGGCTGGCGACCACCATCTGGAAGTTGCGTGCTTCGTTTTCGATCAGGTGCAGCGCCTCGGTAGCGCTGGTCGTGGGCGAAATGTGCGGCGTGAAGCGAAGGCTCAACGCGAGGTGCCGGTATTCCTCCAGGAGTAGCTCGGTGAGTTGCCCGTCTTCTTCCAGCACGAACGTGTCATAATGCGACGCTACGAGCAGGATTTCTTGTACCCTGAACTCCATCAGGTTTCTGAACTCGTCTGCGCGCGTCGTGTAACGTGTGGTGAAATCAAGTTGCTGTGTCATGAACTTCCCAGGCAAAACCACGCAGGGTGGGGCGCTACTCGAACAACCTCAGATACGGAAGGGACCGGCAGTGCGCTGAGTTGTTCGGCTCAACTAGAGTTCCGATGCCGGGAAGAAGAACCCTTCTTCGACGCACGCTACCATGTCGTTCAAGTATTCGATGAATCGTGGGCGGGTTACGCCCTCGTGGACCTTTACGACCACAGGCCAACGCGACGCAGCATAGTCTTCATCGACCGAACCTGATATGGCCGTGTTGCCGCAGATCTTTCCGTAGAAATGATCTCCCGCCTACTTCTCGGCTTCGTCGGCGAGGTAAATGCCACAGCGAGGCCCGTGACCGGGAAATGACCTCTCGCCCGTGCCACGAGTTTGTTCCGCGCTCCGCCTCGGTTCATCTGGTGCGAAATCTTTGTCCGCCGGAGTCACGCCTGGTAGACGCGTGCCGGTCCAGCGCCAGTATATTGCGGCCCCGATCGCGGGGTCCATGAAGAAGCCCTCCGCGACTGCATCTGCGAGCCTATTGAGATATTTCATGAGGTCTTCGGCCGAAACATATGCCTGTGCCTTGACGGTTACGGGCCAACGGCACTCGGCGAAATCTTCTCCGATTGAGGCGGTCAGAATCGGCAGGTCGGCGTTGACGAGCGATTCTTCATCCTTTTGGTACGGGTCATCGGTGCCGAGCGTGTATATGCCGCAGATCTGACCCATGCCGCTGAGCGAGCGTCGTGCCATTGGTGCTGTGCCTCCTATTTTCCGAACCGGCTGAAGATCGATCCTCTGGGCACACTACTTATGACCTAACATGGCAATATACAAGGGCTTTGCGCTAGCCCCACGTTGAGTCGGCGCGACCGGAGTGTATTATTGCCGCCATGCGTTTGACGTCGTTATTGTTGCAGGCCAATTCCTGGCATAGTGTGGAGCGATAAGATTGGTTGATCGCAGCGGACGAGCTGGGTCGGGTGGCATCACCACTCGCATCTGGCGTTCGATATTCCGCCGCCCGCTTCTTCCCCATGACGATAGTGATCGCATCTGGACAGTCGCGAACAACTTCGTGCTCCACTTCAGGCCGGTCCGACTGCCTGCGAAGTCTCTGACCTACACCCACACATTTGGGCTCGGCGGTTCGTCTCTGATACTCGTGTTACTGCTGGTCGCCACAGGCGTGCTTCTGATGTTCGGGTATGAGCCTGCTCCGGGAGACGCCTACGAGTCAATTGTTGCTCTCGAGCGTGATGCACTGTTCGGAAGGTTCGTCCGCAGCATACACCACTGGAGCGCAAACTTTCTGATAATGGTGGTGCTGCTCCACATGCTGAGAACGTATTTCACGGGAGCGTACGTCGAGCAGCGGCAGTTCAACTGGGTGATCGGGCTCGGCTTGCTGGTGTGCGTTTTTGCCTCGAACTTCACCGGGTACTTGCTGCCGTGGGACCAGCTCTCATACTGGGCAATTACGATTTCTACCGGAATGCTGGAATACGTACCAGTTGTGGGTGGATGGTTAGAGTCCGTTATTCTCGGCGGGCCGGAGATTTCGCAGTCGACGTTGATCAACTTCTATACGTTCCACACAACACTCCTGCCGGTCACGATTTTCGTGCTGATGGCATTTCACTTCTGGAGGGTTCGGAAGGCGGGCGGGGTCGTCGTACCGAGATCACCCGGAGAAAAGGTCGAGAGCCGTCCCGAGAAGGTGCTCGCGCTTCCCAACCTCATCTACCGCGAGTTTGTGGCTGCATTAGTGCTGATCGCCGTAGTGTCGCTCTTCTCAGCGCTCTTCACTGCAGGGCTCGGTGAGGTGGCAAATCCGGGTATGAGTCCAAACCCAGCGAAACCTCCCTGGTACTTCGTGGGCATGCAGGAGCTCCTATTGCACTTGCATCCAACCTTTACGGTACTGGTGTTGCCGCTAGCTGCGAGTGTCGCGCTGCTCGCGATTCCTTACCTCAGATATGAAGAGGATACGGCGGGAATCCTCTTCGCTTCTCCGGCGGGAAGGCGATTCGCGGTCGTGGCCGCCTGTGCCACGATGGCTGTCACCGCGACACTCGTGATAATGGATGAGTACCTGATCGATTTTGGTGCGTGGCTCCCGTGGCTCCCCAACGTCGTCAGCAATGGGGTTATTCCTACGGCAGTTCTGGGGTTCGCTTTGTGGGGTGTGGATGTTCTGCTCCGTAGGAGGCTCGAGGCAACGAGGGTCGAAAGAGTGCAGACAATGTTCGTGACGCTGCTCGTTGCCTACGCAACGCTCACAACAATCGGCGTGTGGTTTCGCGGGCCGGGGATGGCTCTGTTTTGGTGACCGATAAGAGTCCAGGCGAATCGCGCCGCAATTTTCTGCGCAAGGCATGGATCGCAGTCGGACTGCTTGCCCTCGTAGAAGCCGTCTGGATCGTGCTCGACTTCCTGCGGCCGCGGCGCACGCGAACCGCGGACGCCGCCGCAGTAGTAGTCGCTGGCCCGATCGATCGGTTTGAACCTGGCACTGTCGCCGCGTTTCCGGCGGGGAAGTTCTATCTCGTGCGACTCGAGGGCGGTGGGTTCCTGGCGCTCGCTCGGGAGTGTACCCACCTCGGTTGCACAGTTCCTTGGAATCCTGAGGAGAACCGGTTCGTCTGTCCCTGTCATTCGTCGGCGTTCGACATTCACGGTGATGTACTGGACCAGCCGGCGCCACGAGCACTCGACTACTACGCGGTGCGCATCGAGAACAGGATCGTGAAAGTCGACACTAGCGAAAGACTCGAGAGATCATCCTTTCAGCCCAACCAGGTGGCGCCAGCGTGACCGAACCCGGCGGGCAGTTGCGCGACTTGCGACGCTGGACGTCGCTCGGGCTTTTCGCATCGCTGGCGATAGTGCTCTCTATACCGGTGTACCTCGTGAAGGAGAGACTCGCACCGAACAACGGACAGCGACTCTCAGCATTGGAGCACGAGTTTGTAGGACGCGAGAGTTGTATCTCTTGCCACGAGGCTGCCACGCAGGCCTGGCTCGGATCCGATCACGACAACGCAATGGATATCGCGTCTGACTCCACGATACTTGGCGACTTCTCGAATGCGGTTTTCGAACACGACGGAGTATCGAGCGAGTTCTACACCCGAGACGGCAAATACTATGTTCGCACCGAGGGGCCTGACGGCGAGAACGGCGAGTTCGAGATTGCCTACACCTTTGGAGTCGAGCCCCTTCAGCAGTATCTGATTCCCTTCCCGGACGGGCATCTTCAGTCGCTGACGACGGCGTGGAATATTGAACGTGAGGAGTGGTTCTATCTCTATCCCGGTCAGGACATCCCACCTGACGATTGGTTGCACTGGACGAGGGGTGGCCAGAACTGGAACGGCATGTGCGCCGAGTGCCACTCCACAAACCTGATCAAGGGTTTCGATCCAGATACCAAGACGTTCGAGACTACCTGGTCGGAAATAGATGTGAGCTGTGAGGCGTGCCACGGTCCGGCGTCTCGACATGTTGCCTGGGCTGAGTTGCCGCCGATGGCGCGACCACAGAGCGGCAACTACGAGTTGGTCGTGAAAACCAGCGACATAAACTCTCGGCAACAAGTAGAGCTGTGCGCACCTTGCCACGCACGGTGGTCGGAGCTGGGCGACTACGACCACCGTGGCGGGGATCTGATGAACAGCCAGGTCCCAGCCGTTCTGCGCGATGGATTGTACCACCCCGATGGTCAGATACTAGAGGAAGTTTATGTCTACGGATCGTTCGTGCAGAGCAAGATGTACCGCAACGATGTGCGTTGCGGCGACTGTCACGATGTACACAGTCTTCAACTGGTCGATCGAGGCAACGAACTCTGCCTCCAGTGTCACCGCGGCGACACATACGACAGCTACGAGCACCACTTCCATCAGAAGGTCTACCAAGGCCAACCGAGCGACGGCGCTTCATGTGTAAAGTGTCACATGGTCGAGCAGCCGTTCATGGTTGTTGACTGGCGTGCTGATCACAGTTTGAGGCTGCCGCGCCCCGACCTGACACTCGCGATCGGTACTCCGAACGCATGTGGCCAGACGGGGTGCCACGACGATCAGAGTGTGCAGTGGCAGGCGAGGTACTACCGGCAGTGGTACGGTGAAGCGAGGAAACCGCACTACGGGACTGTCATCGCAGCGGGCCGTGATGGCGCTCCCGATGCGAGAGACGATCTGATCCGGCTCGCCGGTGACGATCTGTACCCCGCGATCGTCAGGGCCACGGCGCTCACGCTTCTCGCATCTCATCCGAGCGAAGAGAGCACCGACGCATTCAACCTCGCGTTGGCAGACGAGGAAGCGCTCATTCGACACACCGCCCTGTCGAGCCTGAATGTATCCGATGCTGAAGAGTACGTTGGGCTGGTGTCACCGTTGTTGTTCGACCCTGTGAAAGCCGTCAGGCTGGAGGCTGCCACTCGTCTCGCCGGCACACCACCGGAGCTGTTGGACGATTACCAGGAGGAGGCACTAGCGGAGGCATTAGCGGAGTACAGAGTAACGATGGCGTACTCGCTCGACTTCGCACATGCCGGCTACAACCTGGGGAACCTCGCGGCGCGCCTCGGTGATGCAGCAGAAGCCGAGCGGAACTACAGGTCGGCGCTGGAAATCGATGACCTGTTTCTCCCCGCAAAGATCAACCTGGGGATACTGTACAACTCGAACGGTCGAAACGCGGAGGCAGAGAGGCTGTTCCGCGACGTGCTGGAAGAGGATGTCGAACAATTCGACACAGCATATTTGCTGGGGCTGTTGCTGGCTGAAATGAACCGAGTCAACGAGGCAGTCGAATTTCTCGGGCTCGCGTCAAACGGTCTGCCGATGCGGAGTCGCGCGCACTACAACTATGGCTTGATTCTCCAGTCGGTAGAGCGGCTTGCCGAGGCTGAGGCTGCGCTGCTCAAAGCGCTGGGGGAGGAGCCACGCAACTACGACTACCTATTCGCGCTGGCTGACCACTATGTCAACCGCAGCCTTTGGCGCAGGGCCCTTTCGATGGCAGACAGGATGATCGCAGTGCAACCGGGCGATCGAATCGGTTCTCAAATCAGGGCTCTTGCCGAGCGAGAACTCCGTCGCGACTGAGCGATGCTAAGATCGTATTTTCTGATCGGACGTCACCTGCCCCGTGCGCTACCCTGACCCCGCGGATCTGCACCACCGTAGAACCGAATGGGCCTCCCCACAGAGTCGTACTCGATGACCAGGCCGTGAGCCACTCCCAGGCCACGTGTGAGCCCTATCTTGTGGCCCATGGCGCTCAATGCCTCACGCACGTCTTCCGGGATGGTGTTCTCGACTGCCAGTGAATCAGGTTCGTAAAAGCTGATGCGCGGTGCGGCGATGGCTCGTTGAACGTCCATCCCGAAATCGACTGCGTTCATGACTATCTGCGGAATTGTCTGGCCGATCGTGTGGCCGCCGGGCGTTCCGATCACGAACCACGGCCTGCCGTCTCTCATCACAAATAACGGCACATCGCCCGAGAGCTTGTGGCGTCCCGGAAACGCGTCCATCGGATTGCCCTCGGGTTCGAACGTGCAATATGCGAGAGAGTTGTTGAGCCAGATCCCCGTACCTCTGGGCATGATTCTCGACCCAAATGCATTACCCAGCGTCTGGGTGGCGGAGACCACGTTCCCCCACTGGTCTGCAACCACAAAATGAGTCGTGTGAGAGTCGCCGTTGGAGAACGACGTCGGTGGCTCGAATGACTTGGCGCGATTCGGATCGATCTTTGCCACTTCATCGCGCCAGTATGCTTCTGACAGCAGCATATCGAGCGGCGGCGGAGTCACCTCGGGATCGCCGGCCCACCGCAGCCTGGTCCAGAATCCGTGTTTCGTGACCTCGGCGAAGGCGTGTAGGTATTCCGTCGTGTTGTGCCCCAACTCTGTTGGGTCGTACATGCTCATCATTCCCAACCGAACGAGGGCGGGAAATGAATTCGCGGGAGGGGCCGCGGTCAGAACCTCAAGACCGCGGTAATCGATCCCGATCGGCTCCCACCACTCGGCTTCATTCGCTGCGAGATCGTCGATGGTGAGAAACCCGTCGGCTTCCTGCATTGCCTCGTGGATCGCCAGGCCGATGCCCCCGCCGTGCACGACTCCCGCTCCGTATGTCGCAATTTGTTGGAACGACCGTGCGAGGTCGCGCTGCACAAGCAAATCACCGGGCTCGAGTGGAGATCCGTCCTCTCCATAAAAATCCTTGGCATGGTCCGGGAAATTCGGGAATGCGCGCCTTATTGAGTACGCCGTCCGCTCGTCGAGTTCGAATCCTTCTCGCGCCGTAGCGATCGCGGAGTTGAACAACACTGGCCAGTCCAGACGGCCGTAG
This sequence comes from uncultured Gemmatimonadaceae bacterium, assembly GCA_964518955.1. Lineage (GTDB taxonomy): Bacteria > Gemmatimonadota > Gemmatimonadetes > Gemmatimonadales > GWC2-71-9 > JBDGYW01. The sequence continues at coordinate 13,273 of CAZFHS010000014.1, forward strand.
CGCTCCCACATGGCCTCCCAGGCATTCGCGTTCCCCGGTGTAGAGACGGCTTTGGCGCCGCGCCGGTTCTGTCTATAGCCGGGAGTGGGCTCTCTATACACGTCGGAGTCGACAGCGGCCGGTATTCGGCCGGACGGGTTCACGAACCAGGTCTCGTTGGTGGCCGCGTCGAATATGAGAATCGTCCCGTAACCACCGATCCCCGACATCATCGGCTCCACGACATTGAGCATGGCGGCTACTGCGACGGTGGCATCGAATGCGTTGCCACCCGCATCCAGAATCGACAGCCCGGCTTCCGTCGCAAGCGGATGTCCCGAACTCACCATTCCAGCGGTTCCCACGGCTGGCGTATCGGCGGTGTTGGAGGTCGCTGCCTCCTGTGCACACGCCTGCAGGGAACAAACGGCGATAAACGCCCAAAGCGAAAGCAATACTCGAGTATGCGTCATCTGCAATCCTCTCCGTCGTAGCCGTGTGGATACCCCAAGTGTACGCGCCGGGTCGTTCAAAGCTAGTGCTTGCCGACCATCGAAATCTGAGCCTTCCAACATGGCTATCAGCATGCCAACCTACCGGCTACATTGTCAGGTTCCAGGAACAAACACAAATGAAGAACGGCAACCCCCCGGCGGCAGATTTGCCTAGATCGGGAACGAGGAGTGAGTAGCGATGAGCGGTGAATTTCAGAGCCCAATTCCGATTAATGAGCCCGTGCGTTCATACGCACCCGGAACTCCCGAGCGAACCGCGCTCAAGGCAAAGCTGAAGGAAATGGCGGCCGAGGAGATTGAGATCCCCATTCTCATCGGCGGCAAGGAAGTGCGAACTAAGAAGGTGACCAGCAACGTAATGCCGCACAATCATGCACATTCGCTGGCAAAATGGCACTGGGCGGGAACCAAAGAAGTGAACACCGCCATTAAAGCTGCGGCAGATGCGCACGCCGAATGGTCGAATTGGACGTTCGAGCAACGAGCCAGCGTGTTGTTGCGTGCTGCGGAGCTGCTCGCCACGACGTGGAGAGATACCGTTAATGCGGCGACCATGCTTTGTCAGAGCAAGACACCCCACCAGGCCGAGATCGATGCTGCCTGTGAACTGATCGACTTCTTCCGGTTCAACGTCTATTTCGCCGAGCGGCTATACCAGGACCAGCCGATTTCCGGCCCCGGTATGTGGAACCGCGTGGATTACAGGGCACTGGAAGGCTTCATCTACGCCATCACTCCGTTCAATTTCACGTCGATAGCCGGAAATCTCCCAACTTCGCCCGCACTGATGGGCAACACGGTGATCTGGAAGCCGGGTAGAACCACGATTCTGAGCGGGTACTACATCGCGAAGATGCTCGAAGAGGCTGGAATGCCACCTGGCGTGATCAACTTCGTGCCAGGCGAGTCGGGGGAAATTACTGACGTGGTGCTCAACCACAGGGACTTCGCCGGCGTACATTTCACAGGGTCCACTCCGGTGTTCCAGAGCTTCTGGAAGACGATTGGCGCTAACACGCCGAACTACAAGTCGTATCCGCGGATCGTGGGTGAGACCGGCGGTAAGGACTTCATCATCGCGCATCCGAGTGCTGATGCCGACGCACTGACAACGGCGATCGTGCGGGGCGCCTTCGAGTATCAGGGTCAGAAGTGCAGCGCTGCGTCGCGGGTGTACATCCCCGAGTCGTTGTGGAAGAAGATGAAAGACCAGCTGCTGTCGCAGGTCGAAGGCATCCAGATGGGCGACATCACCGACTTCCGCAACTTCATGGGCGCCGTAATCGACAAAAAGGCCTTCGAGAAGATCGGCAGTTACATCACGGATGCGCAGAAGACGTCCGACGCCGACGTGCTCGTTGGCGGCGAAACCGATGGCACCGAAGGCTACTTCATTCGACCCACGGTGATCCAGGCCCACAAGCCCGATTACATCACGATGGTCGATGAGATCTTCGGCCCGGTGGTAACGCTTTACATCTATCCTGACAAAAAGTGGGAAGAAACCCTCCAACTGGTCGACAACACGTCGCCTTACGCGTTGACAGGTGCGGTCTTCTCCAACGACAGGAAAGCTGTCCACGAAGCACATCTGGCGCTCAGGCATGCCGCCGGAAACTTCTATGTGAACGACAAGCCGACCGGCGCCGTTGTTGGGCAGCAGCCGTTCGGTGGATCGCGTGCAAGCGGCACCAACGACAAAGCCGGCTCGATGATGAACCTGCTGCGTTGGGTTTCGGCACGCACCATCAAAGAGACGTTCGTACCGCCAACGGACTACAAGTATCCGTACATGGGTGGTGAGTAGTGGTCGACCCGACTTTCTAACTGCAGTAGGGTCACTAAGCTGACATGTGGGCTGGCAGAACCTGCCAGCCCACTGTTTTGCTCTGGCCAAAAAGTCCGTTGAGCCTTAAGGTGTTGGTAGAAGCGCAAACGGTATTCATCAAGGAACTGCAAATGAGCCTCGGATTATCCAGATCCACTGCGGGATTGGTGGGACTCGTCGTGCTCGCCACGGCTTGTGAACCAGCGTCAATTCTCGAAGCACGCGATCAGCTAGGACGGGGCGGTGAACGCACCATTGTGTTCGAACTGCCGATCATCGACACAGTGTTCCAGGTCGAGACTCTACTCGAGGATTCGGATCTCGATACTCTTGCCAGCGGCATCCTTGCCGTTGTCATGGAACCTGAATCTGTGAGTGTCGGTTTCGGCGAGGCTCTCGAGTTTCAGAACATCAACCTGGATACTCTAGCGGTGAGTTTCCCACCGGCTGCACTCGCGGTACCGCCTGGCACTCAGATCCCCTTCTCTGTGGCCTACGATGGTTTGGCGTCAGATACGATACTCGATGATGTTGATACTGTCGTGGTTTACTCTGGTGTGCTATCTGTGACAACCAGCAATCGATTGCCGATTCCGATCTCGTACACGGCTACCCTGAACGGTTTCATGCGAGTCGGAGGCGCACCTCTTGTGGGAAGTGGGACAGTTCCCGGCGCGCCAGGTGATGGGACGTATCGGAGTGATGTGCTTGTGTTTGATCTCGCTGGCGTGACTGTAGTGCCACAGTCAGTCAACGTTTCGGTGGTTGGAAGTGGCACCGTTGGCGGCACGCCAATATCCGCGGGTCTTGGGGACAGCGCGATTGTCCAGTCCGGCGGGATTGCTACGCTCGAAGTCCAATCGGTGGCCGGCCAGCTCGATCCCGCGGAAACCCCCGAGCTCACGATAAGCGTTGAAGAGATCGAGGAAATTCCAGAGGCCGACCTCGACCTCGGTGACCTCGAGGACGCGATCGATTCGTCAACGATCAACCACGCCACCATCTCGCTCACGCTCGACAACGGAACCGGAGTCCTTGCGTTGTTCTCGAACTTCAATCTTGGTGTGGTAAACCTCGATGCGGCCGGGAACGTTCCGCGCGATGGAGCTGGCGACCCGATCTTTGAGGAAGATGCCGGTGGGGCCCCAATACTGGTTTCGGTTGCAGACCCCGGGGAATCGACGCTCACGCTCGCCGCATCGGGAACGAGCAGTGTAGAGTTGGATGCCGCCCCGTTGGTAGACCGTCTTGTTCACCTGCTTCTAGACGACGAACGCGTAGCAATCGTGGCTGCCGGTGACGTAGCGGTCGGAGACGGGTCCCAGGCAAGGGTAAATCGCACTGATTCGGTGAGTGTTGAGTTGGAAATGGCCATCGGGCTGGACTTCACGATCCCCGCAGGCGGGGTCAGCTTCACGCGCAACACAACTCAAACTGGGCTGGAGATGGAGCCCGAAGACGCTGATCAGTTGGTGGATCGCCTCGACAGCGCCGGTGTCGTTACGGATGCGGTTAACAACACACCTTTCGGCGTCGAGGTCGACATCGCGTTCGTGGAGGATTCGCTAGGGGAAGATGTGGATATCTTTACATATCCAGGTGCCGTAATCCTCACCACCATCGCACTCAGCGCACCCTCTGTGGATGCGTCCGGGCTGGTCACGGCTCCGAGTACGGATATCGTTTCGATCTCTCTAACTGGAGAGCAGGCTCGCCAGCTGACGGGAGACCATATTACGGCATCTGTCAGAGCGCGTTTGCTTCCCGGTTCTGGATCCGGAGGAAGGGGGGCGATTCGAGCTTCCGATGAGATATCGCTCAACTCAAGAGCACGAATAGTGCTGCGGTCGGGGGGAGGTGGACAGTGAGGCGGACGACTGTAGTACTGGCATGTGCCAGCGTGTTTTTGGGATCCAACCTCGCCGCCCAGACGATTCCGGAAGGCTCTCAGGCTGCGCGTATTGACATCGGGTATCTCAGATCTCCGCACTTCCGCGTCGATCCGTTTCGGCATGTCTTCATTCCGCATTGGGGGCTGGTGACCTCCTTAGGCGCATCTGGACAGAACAACTCGCTCAACTTCAAGGACGTCCGTGCCCTGATGTACTTGAGCGATGAGGACAACAATCCCGACGGATTGCTCCTCGGTGACTATTTGGATGTGATGGGGCTCATCCCAAAAGGAACCGGGTTTGCCGCGAATGCGCAGGCAGAGAGCGGCCTATATCTGGGTGGGCCTTTTGGCCGGCATTTCAGCCTTGGCCTCACAGTTCAGGCTCGTGCCTACGGAGGAGCGTCGGTAGACGATGATTTTGTCGCGCTCTTGCGCGACGGCAACGGAGCACGGCAAGATTTCACCGTTGGCGGTTCTCGTGCCGATGCTTTGCTCACCAGCGAGATAGGAGGTCACGCCCTCATCCGTACCGGACCAATCGGGACGGTAGACGGAGTGTTTCTGACATTCGGATTGGGTGGCCGACTCATCACTCCGCACTTCTACGCTAGTGGCGCATCGTCCCTGGCGAACGGAGGTTCGATTAGCGTATCCGGAGAGGGAATCTCGGCCAATGTGGGAATCGAAAAGTCAGTAGCCATCACAGGTAACGTAGGTGGCTGGGATGATGTCGAATTCGACGACATAATATCGAGGAAAGGCAGGGGGATCGCTGCAGACTTTCTCGTCCGTGCCGTCTGGCCCACGTCGGGCCTATCGCTCGAGGCAATGGTAGCGAACGTAGGGAAATTGACCGTTTGGAACGTTGAGCAGAGCGATTGGAGCTTCAATGTCGATGCCACCAATCTGGAAGAGGTGATGGATTCGCTCAGCTCCGATCCTCTGGACACGATCCCTGACCATCTGGAGACAGACGATTTTAGGGATTTTGAAGTGAGCGATACCACGGATATCGAGATCACACTACCGCGCATCGTTCGGTTCTCAGCCAGCGCCTGGGCAAACAGGATTCTTCAGCTCGATGTGAGCACCACTCTTCCGGTGACAGGTGACTTCGAGTCGCCACTCACAGTCGATTTGGGGTCGACTTGGCGATTTTCCCGAACCCTACCAATCCGGTTTGGACTGATGTATGGGGTAAACCAGGGCTTGGGCTACACTGGGGGCATTGCGGTCGAAGGCAGGAACTTCCTTATGAGATTTGCCGCCGGTTCCCTTGGCGGATTCGTCCAGAACGCTTCGGGTGCTTCGGCCCGCTTCGAATGGGGGTTCTTCTTCTAGCGGTCGGAGCGTATTCCGCAGGGCTGTCAGGCCCACCGCCGCCATTTGAGATTCGGCCGGTGGGCTTCTGTGTTCACGCAATTCTACTGCCTACTGGCTCGCGCCTGCACAATGACAGCAGAGCCAAGCTCGGCAGCTCCAAAAACAGCGGCAACGTCTATTCTGGTAGTGGATTGCTTAAAGGAGGGTCTGGCAACAGTGATTTTACAACGCGAGGCCGGCCAATTCGGCGGAAGCCGCGAATACGACGATCTTCGAGAGAAACGAGTAGACAAACCAAACCCGGTTGCTGGACAAAAACTGCCAGGTATGTGGTTTGTCAGTGCTCTATACTAGCTCCCGGTGCGAAGGTTGTGTGACGCTTCTCGGCACATACATGGCTTGTCGGCCACATTCACTGCACCGCAGCACTACCTGACGGTGCGAGCTCCACCGAGTACCACTCAAACGTCTCTTAGGGGTTCTTTCGATTGTTGGGTGTCCGCACGAAGGGCACCCAAGAGTTACACGGTCGCGATCAGCGAGAATCAACTGAAGCGCTTCCGCCGGTCGGTATTCTTTGATCCCGCGACGTCCCACTCTTATGACTCCCGAGCAAAAAAAAGGATTGGGGGGACGGAGAATCTAGCCCGATTGTTGCATCCTGGCAATTGGTGAACCCTTGACGGAAGTCCATATGGGGTTATATCCCCCGGATAGCGGCAAAGGAGTGCACGATGAACCAAGATAAAGACACCGAAAACGACTTTTTGCCGGTCTCGGACATCGAGATAGACGCTGTACGCCCAGAACGAGCAGGGTTCGTGCTGCAGGGCCGAGGTGCCGATAGGGCCGAATATCGCATAGAGATGCGGTTGGATTTCCCGGTCGATCAACAGACACAAGCGGTTTTGGGTGAGATCCTGGCCCAATCTGAGATGAAGGTCTTTCGGCGAGCTCCAGCCTCCATGCGCCGACCCGCAACTCTTCGCCAACGGAAATCTGTAAGGTCCTAGCTTTTGAAGTCGGCCGGCGGATGCCGGCATTCAGGATGTTGATAAAGTGGATTCAAAATCCACATTTGAACTGTAATGTGTTGTTGTTGAATGGTTTACATGATTTCTGCCGGTTTTGGGCCTGCTTGACGAAAGCCTGTATGGCTACTAGTTTGCCGGGCCCATTTTACTGTTGAAGGGAATTCTGAATATGGTGGGCGACCTTGGCAAGTCACAGCTTTCGTCACTATTGGAGACTGTTCCCGGGCTAGCAAGTGTGCTACGAAGCCCGGTAGCGGATGCGATAGTGAATATGGTGCGTGCCGGTGCCGGTTTGGGCGATTTCGATATCAGCGACGCAAAAGAACTGGTGCAATACGCCACTCGCAGAGGTCTGATTCCGTCGGCTGAGGGGGCTCGGCTTTTGGAAGAAGTCAAAGGGGTGGCCAAGAAAGGACGGGCGAAGGCGAAGGCAAAGGCAAAGGTGGCAAAGAAAAAGACGGCGGCCGTAAAAACAACGGCCGTGAAGAAAAAAGCGGCAAAGAAACCCGTGAAGAAAAAGGCCGTAAAAACAACGGCCGTGAAAAAAACGGCTACGAAGAAGGCGGCACCCACTAAAGCGAAGAAAAAGGCCGTGAAAACTAAGGCCGCGAAGAAGGTCGTGAAAACCACGGCCAAGAAGAAGGTTGCCAAAAAGACCGCAGCGAAATCGGCCAAACGCAAGCGCTAGGTCCTGAGCGCCCCGACGAGTTTTCTGAGCCGTTCGGCCACAATGCTGAGTTCTGCGGCGCGAGCGGCTACTTCCTGAGTTGATACTCCTTGTTGTTCAACCGTGGATGCAACGTCCTGACTTGCATACGCGTGAGAATGAGCGGCCTCTGAAGCGCTGCGCAGTTCCCTCTTGATCTCCTCAACGGCCGTGAGGTTGTTCGTAGCCTCGCCGGCAACGCGGTTGGCCTCCGATTCCACCTCGCGAACCGCCTGTACGATCTGATCCAGCGCCTTGGCCGCTCCTTCCGATACGGATCCAATTCCACGAACCTGAGATCGCCCTCTGGACATGGTCGTCGCCATTTCGGCCACATGATCTCTGATCGTCTGGATCGTTCCGGAAACCTCCTCCGCGGCTCGGGAGCTGGATTCCGCGAGCTGGCGTACTTCCTCGGCGACAACTGAGAATCCCACTCCACGCTCACCTGCTCTAGCAGCCTCGATTGCGGCATTGAGCGCTAGGAGGTTCGTTTGCGATGAAATACGCTTGATCAGATCGATGAAGTCGTAGATGGGTTCAGATAGCTTGTCGAGTTCGTCGACCTGACGGGCCGCTTCCTGCACCACGTCTCCAAGTGCGAGCAAGGAATCTCGTGCGGCAGAGACATCGCGCCCATACGTTTCTGCGAGCCGGTGTATGTCGCCGCCCAGATTCACCACTCGGTTTGATGAATCACCAGACGCGGTCACGGCGCCGACCAGCTGCTCGGCTGCGGTAGCACTCTTCTCCATGCTTTCGACCTGGCCGTGAGCACCATCGGATATCTCGAGTACCGCAGCCGACACCTCTCCTGCGCTCGCTGCCAGCTGCCCGCTCCCGATAGAAAGATCGTCCGCGGTTGTCGCAACAGATTCGGCAGCCGCAATCACCTCGGCCACGAGACCACGCAGCGTGTTTCCAAGTTTGTCCATCGCTCCGCCGAGCCCCGCCAACTCCTCCGGCAGGCTGCCCATGGAAACCGGTCTGAGGTCGCCGTCGCCGAAACGTTCAGCAGCCGCGGCCAACCTCGCCAATGGACGCTCCACCGACCGCAGGGTGGCGACACCAATAGCGGTACCGATACATATCGAAGCCACCAAAACCGCCCACACCAGAAGCTTACGATCGGCGGCAGTGCCCTGCAGCGAGCTTGACGTAGTCCGAGCACGCGTGACCTGTGTGCCGGAAAACTCGCGTACGAGTTGCATCAACTCTGTGGCCCTGGCCCGCGCCACCACAGCACTTGCCTCGGCCCGGTTCCTACGGGCTAGATCCCGCTCGGCGTGCGCAAAGCTGTAGAGCACCTCCGTTTCGCTCTGAAGCGTGGCGATTCGTTGGATGGACGCCTGATCCGCAACCGTCAACTGCGAAAGTTCGGCGAGTCTCCGCTGCGACGCGTAGGCGATCCCTCCATTGGCTAGGAACCGATCGCGTGCTTCGGTCGAGCCGTCTACGAGGTACTGCTCGGCGGCCAGCATTTCTTCGAAGACCGCGGCGGTGAATTGGTTCGTTTCTTCAGAAACGGTGGTGAGGGACGCCAGTTCAAAGCTCACTGTGTCTTGAACCGTGCTCAGAGCCGTGATCCCGATGAGCGCGACGATCATGAGGCCGACTACGAGAGCGCCTTCACTCAAGGCAATCCTCATCCAGAGAGTGTTGAGCGCTATCTTCATCAGCGACGCTCGAGGATCGGGACTACATGACCGTCACGCACGATTCCAACCTCGACGATGGTGCTTTGTAAGTTGCCGTGCCGGTCGAACGCGATTGGGCCGGTCGCGCCCCGAAAAGGTTCCTCATCCGTTCCCAGCCTTGCCAGGTATGAACGGATTCCTTCTCTCGTAGCTCCCCGCCTCTCAATGGCGCGTGCGATCAACCGAACGATATCGTATGCGCCCGCGGCTATGTAGTCGGGCTGCTGCCCGCCATGTGCTTGCAGATACGCGTTTACGAATGCCTCGTTGACTGCGTCGCGGCGGTTTGGAAAATATGCTGCGGACAAGAGCGCACCGTCCAAGTCGACACCGGCGGATTGCGCGAAACGTAAGAGGTCGACTCGACCCAATATGGTGGGGTTTGCATTCACACTGTCGAGTGCGGCCAGGATTTCCTCAACTGCCCCTTCCCCCCCAATAATGAGCAACCCGTCCAACCTTCCCCTGGCTGCAGCCCGGGTCAGGTATGGTTCGAAGCTGGGCAGCGCGGGCGAGAAAGGGTCTTCGGAGAGCACGGTGCCACCGCGCTCGGTGAAGGCCCTGCTGAAGGCCGCCGCAGACGTGCGGCTATCACGGTCGTTTCGGTAGAGAGTGACGACACGCCTGATACCGAGCTGCTCCCTCGCCACCTCCGCCAAAGCATCCGCATGCGCAAGGTCGTCCGGACACACCCGGAACACGGTAGCGCCTGCGCGGTTCAGGTCCACTGACGAAGCGGACGGTGATACGGCAGCGACGGTAATGGTACCCGAACCGTACACGGGCGCCGCCGCGACCGTCGTGGCGCTCTGAGGGTGCCCAAGCACCGCGAGGACATCGCTGTCGTCGAGAAACCGCCGTGCCATCTGTACCGCGGTCGCGGGTTGGCCCCTATCGTCCAGCGGGAGCAGTGACAGCGTGCGGCCCCGCACACCACCGCGGTCGTTGATTTCTGCAACGGCCAATTCGGCGCCCAACCGCATCGATCGCCCAGCAGGTTCTGAAAAAGGCCCGGATAGCCCTAACACGATTGGGTTGCCTGACTGGCCACAGGCTAGTGAAGCAAGCGTACCTGTTACTGCTAGGAAGGTGCGCGTTGCGTGCGACTTCACGGCCTATTTCGCGGTCTGCGGAAAAAGCGTCGCAGGATGGTTACTCCACTTTCGGCAAATGTCGAATCAAACAACAACTGACTCCTTGCGGGGTTGTACATGCCGACCCATTCAGTGGAATCGGGGCGACCCTCAGTCGAGTCGGGCAACCAGGTGAAGGTGATCTCTCGGCTGAAGCGATCCCATTCACCTTCGATCCATTGCCCTCGTGGGAGCGTTCGCCAGTACGCCGCCCCGCTCGCATTCATCTGGATTACGATCAATGAATCCCGCACCCGCGCGGGTGTGCCGAACCAGTTTCCTCTCAGCGGCCGAGCAAGGGAACTCTGGGCGGACATCGTTATGACGCCCCCCGAATCAGTTGTCACGATCATCCGATCGAGCGCGAACCGGTAGTGAACCGAAAATGTCGTGTCTCCAAAGGCGACGATGGAGTCTCGCGTTGCCTCGAAGTCACACACAAACCGGTCCTGAACCACCACCATGGTGTCAGAGTAGAAGTCGATATGAAGCGGGCGGCCCAGATGAGTACCTACCCATCTGGTCTGTAAGGAATCTCTCCAAGTGAGCTGCACGGTGTCGGCAACTGTTGGTTGAGCGGCAATTGCCGCGGGCAAGAACAGTACGATTGCCGATAGCAGCGCCGTCGCGAGATGATTTCGTTTCTTCAAGTGAAAACCCCCCTGCAAAACTTGCGGTGCTCTCTGTGTCAACGCAATGCCAAGAGCACGCCCAACAAAAGGTTCTACACCTATGTGAGGCTTGTTGAGCCGGTTATCTTGTTGCCCATGTCGGATACTTCTCTGGGTCGCACTACTTCAACATTCACCGATCGCGCTGAAGCGCTTGGGCATTTCTTCCAGCGTGCCGGCGAGGCTCCGCGCTTCATCGCCTACGATGAGGAGATGGGTTGCCCTCTGCACAACGCGCTTGCAACTCTCGAGTGGACAGTCGGCGTAGGCATTCTCAACGATGCGGACCTCATGCATGCGGCGCGCTTGAGTGGCGAAACCGGCGCAACGGTCGTGGAACGAATTCGTGACGGTCAGAAAATATTCGTCTACTTCGGTCCAAGAATGGATGCGCCCCCTGCAGATCCTTACGAAGGCTCGCTGTTACATGACGAACCCGGGGTAAGGGCGTATGAATTTGCCCAACGGGTGCATGCCGTAGCGCATTTTCTGAGAGCAACCCAAGGAGTCGGGAGTGTGATCTCGATGCTGTCTCGCCGTGCGCCGGAACTGAAGCATGTGCGTCGCTGGTTGAGTGCGCTCTTTCAAGAGCCCGCGCCCGATACGTCGTACATGCTCCTCGCCGGTTGGTTTGCCACGAGCGGCGGCGGTATGCTGTTCGTGCCTCGACCTGGAAACGAACCTTTCGTTTACCACGAGGTAGTGCAAACGGGCTGAACGGGCACAATTCGCCTCCTTTTCGAGGGTGAATTTCTGTGGATTCTCTATGGAAAACACCTTTACACAGTTCCACATAACGTGGAAAAGCGATCGCAAAGGCTTGGAGCGAAGCCCTTTATAATCCACAAAATACGCACAGACAGCTACTAACGCCGAAGAAAAATCGGCGCTTGCGGCGCTCTTGCTCATTCCTACATTAGCCAATACCTCTCAGGGGAAGGGTCAAAACCCCGGCGTTGCGACCACGCCCTGAAAGGTTCTCCCAGCGGGAATTCCGGGGAGGCCGCCGATGCAATCAAGGGCTCAGGCGTCCGGCGATCCGGGTGATCACCTCGACTGGGGTTGGCAAGGCCAGTCGCGTGCCTTGTCCACACCGATCTGGCGCCTCGGTGTGCAGTGTGAGAAGTCGGTCCGCGACTCGACTGACTCGCAGCGCTAGCGCTGGTGAACCTTGCAGCCCGGCCAGGCTGCCTGGGGATGGAGGCCGGAGCTCCCTATATGCCCTACCGCGGGCGCAACAGTCCATGCGGTGGCTGCGGGAAGAAGAACAGCGGGAGTGAATCCCCTGGCTCCGGGTAACCAGTGCGTAGACGGCGGGCCGCTCATCTAGAGTGTGCCCGCCGTCTCAGCTTCTACCCCTTTTTCACTCCCCAATCACATTCCGTGCGACAAACGCGCCGGTGGTCGAGCGTCCATTGCGGTTTAGAAATCGGCCCATCTTGGAAATTCTCGTCGGAGCTGAGGGCGTCTCCTACGCTTGCGGTCTTTGCGCTTGCATTGTCAGCCCAGTGGAGAACTTCGGCTTCGAGCGTCATAGGCGTTACGGGACTGCCGTATTCGAGTCTCCCATGATGGGAGAGGATCATATGGAGCAGCACTTGTCGCTCCGACTCAGTGCACGGCGGTTCCTCTTCCTCGTCGAGGCGGCGGTCGAGCATCAATGCGCCAAGGGTCACATGACCGACCAGTGAACCGGCGACTGTGAAGTCGAAGGCTCCGTGCCACGAGTAACTCTCGAGCTTGCCTATGTCGTGCAGTAGCACTCCAGCGAACACGAGGTCGATGTCCGCTCCGCATGACCGAGCCACGGCACGAGCGATCGCCGCCACTTCGGTCGTATGCTTCAGGAGTCCGCCGAGTTGGGCGTGATGGCCTCTGGTGCTAGCCGGACAACGCTCGTAGGCCATCCTGAAATCGTCTTCGTCGAAAAACAAACCCAACACTTTCTTCAGGCGCGGTTTCGTTATCTCGTTTCGCCACCCGTCGATTGTTTCCCAATAACGATCCACAGGCCCCACTGACGGCAACAACTCTGACAACTCCACCGAGTTTTCCGGAAGAACTCGTATCGAGGAAACCTTGAGCTGCTTGCGTTTCCTATAGAGCTGGATCTCACCGACCACTTGAACAGAGTGGCCCTTTCGAATGCCCTTGACCTCTTTTTGGCGTGTGGGCCAAAACGGTTCAGTGGCAAGCTCACCCGACTTGTTGCCCAAGGTGAGCAGCGTGTAAGGATCGCCCGAGTCGAGGGTGCGGTTGTCGATCTCGAGTACGAGGAAAGTGTCCTGTACGGCGTCGCCGACCTGCGTTGTCGGAATGTTGGTTGGGGTCATGTCGCAAGCTAGATGATTGTGTGCTGAAGGGGCAGAGGTCAGAGGTGCGGCAAGGATTCGTCGGGGTCGAGCGCAGGGGTCATGGAAGACAAACGCTCGCGGACGGGTAGAAGGTGAATGACCGAGTTCGCGTAGAATTCGAGCAAGGGGCGTTGCTTCGGCAACACGACGATCGCATCTCCCTCTTGAATGGCCAGGCGGCGCATCGTGAGCATACGCCACGCCCGGTCGAGCATCCCCTCGGAGTCCACGTCGTGTGGCAACAAGCTTCGCTTGCCTGCAATGAGGTGGTGACGGTATTCATCGATCCGATCCAGCAGGTCTTTTCGTCTGACGAACGTCTCCTGGAACGAGAGCAATGCTGCGGAGACGAGTGGTACAGGAGTCACAGGCATCATCTCGGCCATGCTGGCAATTACCTCGTCTGCCAGCTTGGTGAGTATCGGAGACCGCTCGTCCCGTGGTTGCTCGAGTACTCCGGGGTGCGATTCGGTCCATTCCCTCACAGAAACTGGAGTGCCGAAACTCACTGCCGCTCTACCGTACCGCTTCAAGTTTCCGGTGAAGGCGCGCACCATATTGAAGAACACGTAGTGCAGCACGGTCGATAGCTGTCGGAGTCGACCTGGGCGATCGGTCTTGTCTACGCGCTCCCGGATCAACGTACGATCTTCCAACACGCGATCGTAGTTAATGGCAACTGGCACGAGCCAGATGTCTCTCTGGAATTTTGGGTCGCAAATGGTTCGCAGGCAGTAGTCGAGCAACCCCACCTTGGCCGGCCGCAGCCTGCCAGTTCTCGTCAGCCCACCTTCGATGAAAATGCCCTGCGTCACTCCGTGCTGAGTAATGAGTTGTACATATCGCTCGAGTACTGTGTGATAGAGTGGTTCGCGAAAGCCGCGCCGTACGAAATAAGCTCCGAATGACTTGAAGACACGCTCGAGCGGCCATACTCGCGCCCATTCCCCAACGGCGTAGCTGATGCTCACTCCGTGCGCGAGCACATACGTCACCACGATGTAGTCGGCGTTGGACCTGTGATTCATGAGGTAGATGACAACGTCATTTCTCGGGATCGCATTTAGCGCTTCATGATCCTGATACGCCGAGCTGACATTGAACAGTGCTTTCACGAACAAGCGTGCAACGTTGTATCCGAATTTGTAGTACGACAGAACGTTGAATACCGGCACTATCTCGCGCACGTACTCTTCCACCGACCTCCGTGCTTCCGCTTCGGTCACCGAATTGGCTCTACAGTGTTCAACGATGACGTTGAGAATTGTCGGGTCGTTCAGCAGTTGGTCGTGAACGTCTTCCTTGCCTACGAGAGCGTGGCGATTGAGGCGAACTCCAAAACGGTGAATGACCCTGATGGCGGCGCGCGCGAGGCGCTTCCGAATGGCGTTTCTTGCGCCGCGAAAGGTCCAGACGATGAGCACCGCGAGGAGAAATACAGCAACGCCTACGAGCACCCACGCGCCTGGCGTCAGAGTCAGATCTCCTCTGGAAGCGTACCGGTCTTCTCTTGTTCGTAGGCCATAGCCTTCAGGCGTGCGATACGGATTCCCATCGGTGGGTGGGTGCCGAACAGGTTAGCTACTACACCCTGCTTGTGTGTGAGCCGACGGCCCATCGGATCGGCTATGCACAAATGGGCGGTACCTCGCTTTATGGATTTCGTTGGGGCGGCGACATCCTCGATCGTCCTGAGGGCTGAGGCGAGCGCCCCCGGATTTCGCGTGAACTGAGCGGCTGACGCATCCGCGAGGAACTCTCGCTTGCGGCTTACCGCAAGTGCGAGCAGTCTGGAAACCACCGGAGCGAGAATGATGCTGATCACCCAGAGCACGATCAGGACAGCAACCAGGCCGCCACCTCCACCGCGGCCACCCTTCTTCCCACCACCACCGCCACCGCGGTTGCGTCGTCCGCCACCAAACCAAAGCACCCGCCAGGTCCCGTCGGCAATCAACGCCAAAACCCCCACGAGTGCCGCCAGCAGAGTCATGAGTTTCACATCATGGTTTTTGATGTGCGCCATTTCGTAAGCAACCACCGCCTGCAGCTCGTCTCTGCTGAGTGTGGAGAGCAATCCTTCGGTGACAGCCACGTGGGCGTTCTTTTCGTCGGTTCCCGTGGCAAATGCGTTGGGATCTTCGTCGGGCACTACCCAGATGGTCGGACGCGGCAGGCCGGACGCAATCGCCATCTCTTCGACCACGTTTACATACGTCTTTTCCTCAGGCTTTGCCGGCTCTACCAGCTCCCAGGCACCGGTTGCCCACAACACTTCCTTGGGTCCTTTACGCCAGCTGTACCAGGCGATACCGGCGGCCAGGAGTGTCGCCCCGATTCCGCAAAACGGGAACAGATGGCGGTAACCGCTTCCCGACTCAGCGTAGGACGCTGTCGTTTGGAGGTACAGGATCAGATCGCCGCCAAACCCGATCCACGCGAAGAAAAGCAAGAAGACCGCCACCAATACCGCCGAACGGCGGCGATTTGACGCCTGTTGCTCGAAGAGGTTGGAGTCGCTCACTGCTTCGGGTTCATCGAAAGATCGACTTTCGGCACCGCACGTTCACTTTCGTCTGTGATCTCCCAAAGCTCCACGATTGCAGCCTTTGCCATACCGGCCACCAGGTTCCACGGGAACTGCTGCTGTTTGACATTGAAGGTAGTAGCGGTGTCGTTGTAGAGCTGGCGCGCGAACGACACTCGGTTCTCCGTAGAGGTGAGCTCTTCCTGCAGTTGCCCCACGTTGGTAGTGGCCTTCAAATCGGGATACCGCTCCACAACCACATTGAGCCTGGAAAGCGCTGACGAGAGTGCTGCCTCGGCAGCGGCGAGTTGTTGAACTCCGCCCGTTGGCATAGCGTCGGCTTGAATGTTCACAGCCTGGTTGCGTGCTTCGATTACCGCTTCCAGCGTCTCCTTCTCGAACTCCATCGCGCCTTTTACGGACTCGACGAGGTTGGGAATGAGATCGTGGCGTCGCTTCAGCTGAACGTCGATCTGCTTCCACGCGTTTTCGGTTTCACCCTTCAGTGCAATCAGCTTGTTGTATGCAGAGATGACCCATCCGATGACCACCGCAGCAACGACCAGGAATAGAATGCCTCCGAACATGCTCACCTCGTTGGTTGTGCTACCGTGACCTGAATCAACACGACAATGCCGTCGGTCCGGTACCGGGATTGTGATTGAAAACAACGGGTACTACGAGCGTCCCGCAAGAGGATTTACTAGGGATGACGCTCGGAATCGGGCTCGGGCCGAGGCGCACTTTGATTCGATGCCGTTTGAGCGGGCGCCATGCCCATTATTCGCGTCACGGCCAATCTCACCGCATCTGCCAACTCGGTGTCGCGGTCACCCATTTTTGCAAGAGGATGGTGGTCGTGGACATGCAGCTCAATGCCTCGGGATACCGGTAGGCGACGCCAAGTCGTAGCGCTGTTCGGGGCTCCGTCGGCATCTACGTCTTCGGGCGTATTGTCCGATAGCCACGCGCGCAGCGCGCGCCCCGCTCTGCCCCACGCCGGCCGGTCGGAACTGGTCAGAGGAAGTTGGTCGGGTGCTGGAAGCCCCGGTCCCAAGGCTGACGCGACCCTCCGTTCGAGCACATCACCGGTCAAGTCGTTCAGTTCCTGCGCGATCGAGTTGAGCGTGAATCCTTCCATTTGCCGGAGTTTGATGTGCAGCACGCTCAGGATGTGGCGATACGTGTAGACAGCGGCGGTTCCTCGGCCGCTCGGAGGCGTTACCAGACCACGTGCCACGTAGAACCGTATGGTCCGTTCACTCGGTAGCGCGCTTGCAGCGGCGTTTAGAGGTCTTACCCCCGATGATTCGAGTATTGCGCCGGCCAGAGTCGCCATGTCGCGCAAACTCCACGGGGCCAGGTGGCGGTATTCTCTCAGTGCTGATAGGGGATCGTCGGACCGGTTTTCGACAGAGCTCATTATGACCCGTTTGCCACCTGTCGCTCATCCGCGGTCAAAACGTCTATGAGTGTGAGAACCTCGTCCAGAGCAAACGGTTTCTTCACGACGGGAAGTTCGTAGAGCCGCAGCCACGCCTCTTTTTCCTCAACCCTAATATCTCCGGTCATGATGAGCACTTTCGCCTTGAGTGCGGGCCAGGTGCCGATGATCAGGTGGAACAGAGTCTGTCCAGACATCACGGGCATGTGCAGATCGAGAACGACCGCGTCAACGTCATGTTCGCGGAGAATACCTAACGCCTCTTCCCCCGAGGCAGCCAGGAACACCGAATATCCGACGCTTTCGAGCGCGCGACCGAGCGTCTTCCGCACATTTAGGTAGTCATCCACAATCAGGACGGAT
Organism: uncultured Gemmatimonadaceae bacterium; assembly: GCA_964518955.1. Classification (GTDB taxonomy): domain Bacteria; phylum Gemmatimonadota; class Gemmatimonadetes; order Gemmatimonadales; family GWC2-71-9; genus JBDGYW01. Next base: position 30,741 of record CAZFHS010000014.1, read on the forward strand.
GCGTTCTTCATGATACGTTCGCCAGCCCCTCGTCTGACCTGCCGAGGTATCTCTCCCGAACGATTGACATTGCGTCGTCCTGACTGAGTGCTATGCGAAGTTCTCCCGGAGTGACTCCGAATACTTCCTTGACATTCTGCGCGAGCGTTCGCGTCTGGGCGTAACCGAGCTTGGAAGCTACGTCTTCTACAGTGTACCCGGGGTCCTGCAACAGACGGTGCGTGTACAGCACACGTAGCACCATCAGCATGATACTCGGCGGAGGTAGACCTGCCCTCACGAACCAACGGCCGCAGGTTCGGCGGTCCATCCGGGCTCGGTCGGCCAGGTCCTGCACAGACTGCACAGCGCCCGGTTCTCTGATGATCGTTTCAATCGCCCATCGCAGCTCGCCCGGGCACCATTCCAGGGATTTCAGAATCGTAGCCACGAGTTCACCCGACACGACTCGGGTTGCCTCGGTCAACAGTAAATCGCCAAGCCTGTCAGGATGGTCGTCGTACCCGGCTATGACCGCCTCTTCGATTCCGGCGTTGCCGAGCTTCAGGAGGATTCGCGCGATCGTGGGGGATAGCTCTCCATAGAGAATCAGTGGTAGCGACGGGAACAACACGCGGATGCGTTCGATCTCCTGTGTCCTCGGCTCTCCGGACAGGCCGGGATCCACAACCGCTATTTCCACAGGCTGACTCAGGATGGTTTCAACGGCATCGTCCCAAGAACGCGCCGTCACAAACCGGAATTTGTGGCCGGCCGCTCTCCGGAGTCTGGGCTCCAGTGTTTCGCCTACTGCGGCTAGTACTAGCACAAATGTCCCAAAAACGACATACGATGCCCCAAAAACGCACTAACGGAACTGTGTTTCTTGCGCGATGTTTAACTTTTCAGCAGCAACATGCCACCAATTCCGATCAGGAGGGGTAACATGTCACGCCCTGTTCGCCTACTTGCTATTGCTCTCCTTGCCTGCTTTGCCTTTGGTACAGCCGCTTGCGGTAATCTCACGGCCCCGGAAGGTGATTCGTGCACCATTCAGGGATCCAATACGTGCGGCGATATGTTACTGACGATTCAAGGATCCAATACTTGAGTTGAAACGTGCGCGAGTGAGGGGGAAGCTCATCCGCGCACAGTGGTTACAAGATCCTCCAGGCGTTCGATAGTATCCCTAACCGGGGAAGTGCACTCGCCTTCCTCGGCGACATATGGTGTATGCTCGAGCGCCTGGCGACGCTGTTCACGTACTTCGGCTAACCGTCGCTCGGCGTAGAAGACGCGCTCACCCATGCCCATTTCTTCTGCGAGAGCGATTGCGCGTAGAATGTGATCCTCGGCACGGTCGTATTCGTCAAACATGGACAGTCCGATGCCCGTCTGAAGCTCGAAGTCGAGAAGAGCGTCGTGCGGCAGACTACTCTTTTTCGCCGCAATTGATTGACGCCAGCGTTCGAAGGAAACTCTATCTCTTGTCAGGGCGCTGACCTCGAGACACTCTACCTCAGTCCGCGCGCGAATATCTGAACGAAGATCATAGGATAAAACCAACGAATACGCATTCCGCGCCGCGTTATAGTGCCCAAGTGCCTTGAGCATGGCGCCGGTGTCACTCAACGCCCGCGCCTTATTCTGCAGAGAGTCATAGAGCTCATAGGCCTTGAATGCAAATGGAGTTGCGTCAGGGATGCGCCCAGAGAAGTAAAGCGTTCCTGCCAGGTCCTGAGATGCTCGTGCTTCGGCATCACTATCTCCCGACGTTTGCGATTCTGCAATGACGCCGCGAAGAATATGCTCGGAATCAGGGAGGTTTCCGACTTGTCGAGCCACTATGCCGCGTCCGATTCGACTGAGTAGCTCAGAATGCTTGTCGCCCAGGCGAAGTGCTATTCCACCGGCTCGCTCGTAGGATGTTCGTGCTTCATCGAACGCGCTGGTATTGCGGAGCAGCCTCCCACGATGCAGAAAAACACCCAGTTCCTCCTCCGCGTCTCGGCCGTCGCTCAGGCAAAGTGTGGTCTGCAATACGTCCAAGGCCTCAAAGAGTCGGAATTCCTCTTCGAGGCAGAACGCCAGCGCCAACAGAGGCGGGAAGAGCAAACGGCGTTCATCGGACTCCAAGGCTACCTGGGCCACGCGTGTGACCTCGTACAGCATATTCGATGTTTCCGTCTGCGGCCGGATGTCCGCGATATACGAGCGCGTGGAGAAACACTGATAGCCTATTGCATCGATGCCTGGGCCGGTAGCGTCAACTCGGAATTGATCGACCAGCCGCATCACCAGAAATGCACCGAGCCCGACTGCACGGTCGGAGGCTTCTCCGCCGGCAGCCCGCTCTAAGAACGGTTGGTGCAATCCCCGATTTGACGCCGTTTGCGGTGCAATCATGGTGTCGGTCGAGTCCACCTTGGAATCTCCTCGCGGCCGCGTATACGCTCAACCTGGTAAGTATGGCTCACGGGTGGCCACACGGCAAGGGCACTCATAGAAAAGGTGCACAGGTCGTGCCAAAACTCGATCTGCGTTCTTTGGCTTCCTGTCGCGTTTTTTGGGTCAAATATCACAGGCGGCCCGAACATATGGTGTGTGTATGCGACGAGGATTTACGCTGATCGAAATGGCGATCGTCCTGGTTTTAATTGGAGTTTTGGCTGGTTTGGCGGCACCTCGGCTGGCGGCGTACGTGGACCGTCTCGCGGTCCGGAGAGCCAAAGACGAAATCGCGAGTTTCTATCACAAGGCACGCATTGCGGCAGTGTACCGAGCGGTACGCCTGAGGGTCACGTTCACTGACGACTCACTGCTCGCCGTTGCCGAGGGTTCGACAGACTCAATCGTATGGAAAGCTCCCGGCCCGGCACGACACGGTGTGGCCATGACGGCGTCGCGAAGGGAGATACGGCTCTACCCCAATGGCCTCGGATTGGGAGGCGCCAATACGAAGCTTTTGATCCAGCGAGGAAATGCTGTGGATTCGCTGACGATCTCTCGGTTGGGTCGCCTGCGTGGTGGTTGACTAGGTGTCTTCCTGGTCGTCGATGAAAATGAGCGTCTTGCGGCTCTCGACAGCTGACGCCATACCAGCGTGGACCGCCGGATCGATCACCTTGCCGGCGAGATGCCCTATTTTGTCGACCGCGTTCTCGGGATCCAGTTTCTCCTGATACGGCCTAGACGTAGTGAGAGCGTCGTAAACCTCGGTGGCGCAAATTATCCGTGCGCCAAGCGGAATCTCTTCTGCTCTCAATCCATCGGGGTAGCCACTTCCATCCCAGTGCTCGTGGTGGCTTCTGACGTAGGAGACGACCGGGCCCAGGTGCTGTAGTGGTGCGAGAATCTGCCAGCCTATCAGGACGTGCTGCTTCACGTGCTCGTATTCTTCGTCGGTGAGCGATCCCTTTTTGTTCAGAACCGACTCCTGGACGCCAATTTTGCCCAGATCGTGCAGTCGGCCCGCCATTCGAACATCTTCCACCTCATCGTCGCTCAAATTCATATGGTGCGCTACGGACGCGGCGAACGCTGCAACGCGGGCTGAATGTCCGCTCAGGAAAGAGTTCTTCGCCTCCAAGGCGTTTACCAGCGCCTCGAGCGTGGCCAATGTGAGCAGCTGCTGCTTTTCTCGTTCCTGCTCGACCTCTTTGGAGCGGCGTTGCACTTCTTCTTTCAGCCACGATGAGATCTCTCGATTTTGCATGAGGGTATCGCGGCGCTTGAGCGCTCGTTCGATCGCGTTACGCAGGTCGTTGAGCTCGATGGGTTTTGTTAGGTAGTCGTATGCGCCGCGCTGCATGCATGTGGCAGCGGTAGTCGCATCGGAGATGGCACTGAGCATCAATATCGCCAGCTCGGGTTCCTGGTCGAGCATCTCCGGAACGAGGTCCACACCATCGATTCCCGGCATACGCACGTCCAACAGCATCAGCGTGTAACTGTCGGCACGCAGTGCCTGCAGAGCCTCCTCACCGTTCGCAGCCTCGTTGACCGAATAGCCCTGTGCCGTGAGAAAGCGCGAAAGCGCGCTGCGTATTGACTCTTCATCATCCACTACCAGCAGTTTGTGGACATGCGGTTGTTCGTCTAATGGATTCACTGACTGGTTTCTCCGCGATTCGAAGCTGTCAGGGACAGCACCAACAGGCGTATTGCAGCGCCGTCTCAACTGTAGAGTAGAATAACCGCGTTTGTCGGCTTGGCAACGCAATGAGTCCCAACATGGCGATGGACCTTCCGCGCGCATGTGGCGTACATAGAGTAGGCTTCTCGAGACCGTGGAGAGAACTTGCTTCCTGAGTGCCCGACGTCAGTTGCCTTCTCCGGCTGTCGCTCGGCGCGCCTCCGCCAAAAAAGCGTCGATTGACCTTTGATGGAGCATGTATTCTCGTCTGTTTGCCGTAGCCTCCGCAGTGTAGTCCCTGAGGAAGCGCATATATGCTTCTTGGACGGCGGCGGAGTCGCCTCGCGCCTCGGCGGCCGCCTTACGCAGCGTGGTGGCGAGAAGATGACGCGGGACAATTGCCTGGAGGGTATCTGCCATCGCTAGCATACCGTCATGGTCGCCGAGTGCACCCCGCAACAGTCCCACGTGGTATAGAGCGTCACCGTCAAGGCTGTCGAGGTTGCTATACGCTCCCAGTGCCATCGGCGCGTGGAAGCCCACCTGTGCCGTGTCGCCGCGTTCCAGCGCGATCATCACGACCTCGAAGAGGGCATCGGCTCGCTCGAGCGGCGTCATGTCGCTTATGTCGGGAGCCCCAACAGCGGTGCGAGATGCAGGTACCGGTCCAGCATTCGAGGGTGCGGATGGCCCGCCTCTTACCGCCAGGACCAATATCGAGATTACCACCGCGCAGCCGGCTATCACCCAGGGTAACTTCATTGAACCAGCAGGGCGCGTAGCCCCTCCCGACGGGGTACCGCATTCATGACAAAACAGAGCACCGGGCGAAAGAGTGGCGTTGCAGCTAGGACACTGGTCGGCGTCGACCGCGGCACCGCAGCTGTGACAAAACTTGCCGGAGCTTTTGGCCCCGCATTTGGGGCATATGCGTGGAGACGGTTCTGTACTCATGATTTTGTGCGACATTTGTTTCTTGGTGCGAATCCGGAACATGCAATATAGACCGGCAAACCGGAGTATGGGGATGAACAGACTGTGGACGATTGCGGCACTCTTCCTGATTCTGGAAACGGCTGTGCATGAGCCGGCCTCGGCTCAGGCGGTTCGCGCAGTAACCGGATACGTGCGAGCGGCGATGGACAGCTCTGCCTTGGCCGGAGTTCACGTGACCGTGGTGGGCTATCCGTCGCTCGTGTTGAGCGACAACAACGGGCGCGTGTACTTCGGCAACCTGCCGAGGGAAGACCTTCGTGTGTCGTTCGAACGCATCGGGCTGGTTGCCGATACAGCAGTGATCGCGGCGGATTGGACGACGTTCACCGTGTATCTGCGCGCGCTGCCGGTGTACTTGGAAGCGGTGCGGGCCGGGCCAGCACCCGTCGCACGAGAGCGGTTTGAAAACCTCGTGCAGGTGAGCACGGTAACGCTCGACCCGGTCGAAATCGCACGGGCCCCGACGCTGGCTGAGCCGGACCTGGTGAGAGTCGTGCAACTGTTGCCAGGCACCGTTGCAAAGCACGATTACACGGTTGGCTTCAACGTGCGTGGAGGAGAAGCAGACCAGAACCTGGTGCAACTCGACGGGGTTCCAGTGTTCAACCCCAGTCATTTGGGTGGGCTGTTCAGCACATTCGACAATTCCGCGGTAGGCAGGGTCGATTTCCTGGCAGGCGGTTTTCCGGCCCAGTATGGAGGGCGCCTGAGTAGCGTGCTCGATGTGCAGCTGAACCCCGGCAACGAAACCGAGCACCAGGTGCACGGGGCCGTGTCGGCGCTCTCGAGCAAGCTGCTCGTGGAGGGGCCGATCGTCCCGTCGGTTTCGTATATGGTTGGCGCGCGGCGCACCTACGTGGACAAACTGTTGGCGCCGTTCGATCCGAACTTGCTTCCGTACTACTTCGCCGATGCACTAGGCAAAGTCACAGCAGTCTTGCCGACGAACGGCACACTCTCGCTCACGGCGTATTGGGGCCGCGACGTGTTGGACTTGTCTTGGGTGGATGATGAAGAAGGGCGGGAGGGAATCGACCTGGAGATAAACTGGGGGAACAGGCTTGCGGGTTTGGTCTACCGGCAGCCCATCGGCTCGATGGAACTAGTGCAACACTTCAGTGTGAGCAAGTTCTCGACCGGCATTGGTTTGGAACCGGACATTCAGCGACTGGACAACTCCGCGCAGGTAATGACGGCGAGAACCACTTTGGCATTGTCGCCGGGTCGCAAGCACGACATCAATATCGGCGCCGAGTACGAGAGCTATGCGATGGATTACGACATGAGCAGCACGGCTCTCGAGACGAACTCCTACACACTCAGATACAGGCCTAGGGTGTTCTCTGCTTTCCTCGACGACCAATGGCGCCCATTCGAACAACTCCTCATCCGTCCTGGAGTCCGTTTCATCAACGTTTCAGGAGGTGCGGATGTAAATGCCGTTGAACCGCGTTTCGGTTTCAAGGCATTTCTTACCAAGAACCTTGCGCTGACCGGATCTGCCGGCCGATTTCACCAGGCCGTTCATTCCATTCGCGATCAGAGTGTGCCGATCACGATGTTCGACTTCTGGATCGGAGCCGACGACCTGACTCCCGTAGCGAGGTCGGACCATCTGGTGTTGGGCTTTGAGCAATGGCTCAGCCGCACCATCTCCATGACAGTGGAAGGCTTCACGAAGACATACGACAGTCTGCTGGTTCAGAACGACTGGGACGATCCCAAAGTCAGGGGCGATGAGTTCGATCTGGCTTGGGGGGACGCGAAGGGCGTCGATGTCTTGATCAGAAAATACGAGGGGAGAATCACCGGCTGGATTGCGTACGGATACGTAAAAGCAGATCGCCATACCGCCGAACATTCGTTTCCGCCTCCTCACGATCGCCGGCATACGCTGGACATCGTAATTCAGACCGACGGGCCTTTCGGCAGCAACATGGGAATCCGGTGGGGTTTCGGTTCGGCACTCCCGTACACTGGGATTTCTGGGCAATGGTTGCACCGAGAGTACAACGCCGAACTCCATGCGTTCGACTGGTATGAGGACGAGGTTGTTAGTTCGGTGATCAACGGAGAGCGGTTCCCGCACTATTCGCGGTTGGATATCGGTTTCCGGTGGGAGGTAGAGAAATGGGGCGCAATATGGCGACCGTATTTCCAGCTCGTGAACGCGTACAATCGAGCGAATGTGTGGGTCTACTCGTTTGACTACGATCACGCACCGCCGACGCGGACAGGTTTCTCGCAGCTTCCGATTCTGCCGACGATTGGAGTGGAGTTCGAGTGGTGAAGACGAAACACTCGGCCGTCGGCGCATGCCGACTGCTTGCCGCCCTTCTCGCGATCGCGATGGTCGCGTGCGACCTCACTGATACGGTTGTGCCGGTTGGCGAACCCGTAGTCGTCGTACATGGAGTCATCAGACCCGACCTGCCCGCCGAGTTCGTCGGCCGACAGTATATCGTGGTCGAACGTTCGTTGACTGGTTTGTTGAACCCCGCGGACGAAACCCAAAGTGATACAGGTGGCGTCAACGTTTACATCCCTCAAGAAAAATCCGAAGACGGGCGGTACCACCGCGCCGATTCGCTAACAATTCCGTACGGGGGTTACCCGTCGGTGCCGGTTGAAGGTGCGAGTGTTTGGGTTGAGAACCTCGATTTCCCCGATGACACATGCGGCGCCCGGGTCCAGTTTCTGGAAGATCCCGGCACCCCTGTGAAATTCGACGCAATGGGGCCAGGGATATATTGGGGGCCGCAGTTCTGCCCCACAACGCGCACCGGGGACTGGCTTGCTCTCACGGTGGAAACGCCGGAAGGGGAAATGGTCACAGGCGTAACGCTAATTCCCGCGATGGATGCAGCCTACGTCTTGATTCCGGGAGACTCGCTTTCGTTTGGGAACGACCAGGTGGGTACGTTCAACCGCGACCGGGACACCCTGGAGATCGGGATCGAGGCAGAGGCGGGGCGTCTGCTGCAATTCGAGGTGCGTCGGTGGGGAGATCTCACCGATTTCGGCACCAAGATCTACATAGATACAACTTCTTTCAGACTGCCGGCAAGCGTGGTGAACACCTTCGTGATTGGAGACGAGGACGACGTGTTCAGGGCCGGGAGAGACTATGTCGTATCGGTTGCCCTGACCGACCAGAACTACTTCGACTATTCCCGCTCGAGGAACAACACGTTTACCGGTCGCGGTTTCATCAATAGGCTGACTGGTGGAATCGGGATTTTCGGCAGCCTCGTCGCCTCTTCGACGCTGATGAAGGCGATCGGCGACGTAGATGATCCTCGAGAGGGCAGATACACCATGCGGGGCACGTTCGACAACGACGTCGCAATCGACATCAACTGGGACCTCTATCTGGCGTTCCCCATTGACAGCACAGAATTCTCCGCGTTTGTCGAGGGGAGCTGGTTGTTCGGTGATATCAACAAGAGTGTCGATGGTCATTTCGCCGGGAATGAGTTCACCGGAGTCATCATCGACACCCTAAGTGGTACCACCAGAGCGGACACTTTGCGGGGTGTTCGCCAGGACGACTCGACTTGGCAGGTGATACTCTTCAACCCCTGTACTCCGGGGGAGAGCCCCAGATCGTGTGGTGAGGATCGCACAATCATCTTTCGTGGCACCATGGAGCAACGCTAGGATGACCATTCACTCTTCTCGTAGCCATCTCAATCGGATCGACCGGAGACTCCGGCGTCTGTGGCTCGCGTTTCCGCTTGTTTTGACCGCATGCGACCTGACTCCGGTGGAAATTCCTCTCGGCGACCCGATGGTAGTGGTGCACGGAGTAATGCGCACTGATAAAGAGTATCAGTTCATCGTGGTGGAGAGATCGTTCACAGGTGATATCGAAGACGTGTTCCTGGGCTACGCCATTCCTACGGATGGAGCGCCAGCAGTTCCCATCAGAGGGGCGAACGTACAGGTCACCAATGTTGATCTGCCGGACGATCCGTGCGGCAGCCCGGTACAGTTCGAAGAGACCATCGACGACCCGTATGTGAACGAACGGTCCGGCGTGTATTGGGCGCCGGCGGGATGTCCGACATTGCGCCCGGGAGACAGCCTGGAGCTGCTGGTTGAGACGCCGGATGGAGAAACGATAACGGGTGCAGCGCTCGTTACGAGCATAGACTCCGCAACTCTGGCTGTACTGGGTGAGAGGGTGCCATTCGGGAAAGACACGGTGGTCAAGTTCAACCGAGATCGCGACATACTGCGGCTAGAAGTCGAACCGGTGGCCGGTAGGCTCCTCCAGGTAGAGGTGCTTCGAACCGGGCAGCTCGACACGCGCTTCGGTGAAGACATCTGGCCGGGGGCGCGGTTACATGCAGACACCATGAGCTTGGCTATTCCCGGCGACCTTGTCGACGCCGGTGGCTGGGCTGACGGCGGCGATGTATTCAGGGCGGGACGCGAATATCTCATGACAGCGGCGGTCACGGACGCGAACTACTACGATTTCAGCCGCTCGAGTAGCAATAAGTTCACGGGTAGGGGGTTACTCAACAAGCTCAATGGAGGAATCGGAGTGTTCGGCAGCCTAGCCGCGACTTCGCTGCCGCTGAGGGTAACAGGCGACTTCGACGACGAACGAGAAGGGGACTACTGGCTCCGCGGCATCATCCAAGGAATTTCAGTGGATGCCATCCTCACAGTCTATGCGGTACGGTCGAGCGAAAACACTGAAGTCTCGGCACTCCTGACGGGGGATTGGCTGAACAGAGTGGTTGTAGAAGAGGGCGACCACACCTGGGGTGCAGTGTACGCAGAGCGGCTCCTGTTCGAAGGCGAATTGGAAGGTGACCACTTTCATCTCGTCGGGTTGTATCCCGGCGCCGACGGCGTGAAGAGGATGCTCCTGGCGGGCGATCGGCATCCCGACGCATCATTTGTACTTTCGCTCGCGGACTCGCTACGGATCAGAACCGCTCCTGTCGGCATCGTGACCGTCACGCAGCGGTAGGTCGGGAATTGCGTTCTGGTTCTGTGGCTAGCGTCCTCGCGGCACGAAGGTTACTCTAGCCTGATGCCAGTGGATTCCGAAGGAAAAAACTCTTCAAAGCGCTTCGAGCCTTCCTGGAGCGAGATCAAAGCGCGTCAAGCTGGAGAGTTGACTCGCGGTTCCAGCCACTGGGACGTCTTGCTGGAAACAGCCCACGATGCCGAACTCCAGGCCGTTCGCGGCCGCATTCACTTCATCTCCGGAAATCTCCACAGATTGTCGGGTTGGATCTTCCTCGAATGGTCGGAAAAGGAAATCGAAGCGCGATTTTCAGGCTTTTCCGCTCAGGACCTCTGGAATTTGTTGAAGTCATTGGGTGGGGAATAGTCTGGAAGCCGTCGGCGCCGTTCCGTAAGATCTGCACATTCTTCCAATTTATTCAAAATTTTAGACTTTGCACTACAAAATTCGCACTTTTGTCTTCATGGCTGTGCGCGTTGTGCATGATTTCATTGACACTCTGTCGACATGTCGGTATAGTGGAGTGGAATTAACACTGCATTCACACTCGAGGCCGCCGATGCAGGCGCCAACTTAGGAGATATGTAGATGCCGTCGCGTAAATCGCTGACCGTACCGAGTCCCACAAAAAACACGGCAATTCGGGGGAAAGTCGTTGATACGAAGGGGGCCTCTGAGGCGGATATACTGAAGCTGGCCGAAGATTTAGAGGTCGACTTCCTTCGGCTCCAATTCACAGATGTCACCGGGATCAACAAGAACGTAGAGGTGCCCCGCAGTCAGTTCCCCAAAGCGGTGGCCGGCGACATCATGTTCGACGGATCGTCGATCGAGGGTTTTGTGCGGATCGAGGAGAGTGACATGGTGCTGAAGCCCGATCTCGACACATTCAAAGTGTTTCCCTACGACGACGAAGGCGGCAGGGTGGCGCGTTTGATATGCGACATCTACAACCCGGATCAGAGTCCGTTCCCTGGGTGCCCGCGACTCACGCTCAAGAGGCAGATTGAGCGCGCCAACAGGCTTGGTTATGAGATGATGGCCGGTTGTGAGGCGGAGTTCTTCATCTTCCACATGGATGAGCGGGGCAATCCATCGTTGCAAACCCAGGATGCAGGAGGGTATTTCGATCTGGCTCCTGTGGACAAGGCCGAACCCATCCGCCGGCTCATGATTCACGACCTCGACCATCTGGGTTTCCAGGTAGAGGCGGGGCACCATGAGGTCGCGCGTGGGCAGCACGAGGTGGACTTTCGGTACGCCGACGTTCTGACTACCGCCGACAACCTCGCGACCTTCAGGTTCATCGTGCGTACCATTGCGTACAGGCACGGGTTCATGGCCACGTTCATGCCCAAGCCGATCGAGGGCCAGAACGGCTCAGGCATGCACACGCACCAGTCGCTGTTTAAAGACGGCAAGAACGCGTTCTTCGATCCCAAAGCCAAGTGGGAAATTTCCGAAGTTGGTCTCGGCTACATTGCCGGCATTTTGAAGCACGCTCGTGGCTTTTGCGCGGTCACCAACCCGCTGGTGAACAGTTTCAAGCGTCTGGTGCCCGGTTATGAGGCACCTACGAACGTTGCTTGGAGCATGCGCAATCGCTCGCCATTGGTGCGCATACCCGATCGGCGCGGGCAGAGCACGCGATGCGAAGTGAGGATGCCAGATCCGTCGGCAAACCCATACCTGGCGTTGACTGTTCAGCTTGCAGCCGGCCTAGAGGGAGTCGAGCAGGGGCTCATCCCCCCGGATCCGGTGAACAAGAACATATTCACGATGAGCCATCGAGAGCGCCGCCGCTACCGAATCGACGAATTGCCACGCGACCTGCACGAAGCCATCGACTGCTTGGAGAAAGACAAGGAGATTCGATCCGCCCTTGGCGAACACGTCTACGAGCGATTCGTGGAAGCGAAACGAAGCGAATGGCTCGAGTACTCGGCGATGGTGAGCGACTGGGAGATCGACAGGTACCTGGGAGCATTTTGACCCGGCAGCGGTAGTATCAGTGGGGGAGCAGTTACCGGCTCGCCCCGAGGCCACCATGCAGGCTCGGGGCGTTCCTTTTAGGTTTGAATCCGGTCAGGACATGAAAAGCCTTATTGCCCTCGCATTTGTCTTTGCGCTGGTCTGCACCTCTGAGACGTTCGCGCAAGTGGAGCAGCGTGCGCAGGCGGAGCAGCGTGCGCACCCGCCCGTTGTGGACACGGTCGTGGTCGTAACCCGAAATGTGTTCGGCGAAGAGGAGGCGCGGGCAAGCGTGCTGTTTCGGGCGGCGAACTCCGTTCACATCACAACCAGGGTATCGGTAGTCAAGCGCGAGCTCCTATTCCATGCTGGAGACCCCTACGACTCCGCGCTGGTAGCGGAAACCGAACGCAACCTGAGGCGACTGGGCATCTTCCGCGATGTGACGATCGACAGCGTTCGCATCGGTCCGAAACTGGCCGTCGTAGTCGCGACTGCCGACGGATGGACGACTCAGATAGATCTCTCGGCATACTCGACTGGTGGAACACTGAGTTGGTCTGTCGGCATGGCGGAGAAGAACTTGCTCGGCACCGCCACTCGTGCCGGGGCCCACTATCGTGACGAACCGGATCGCACTGCAACCGCCTTCAGCCTTGGCATGGATAGGGCCTTCGGTTCGCCAGTTGCCATAGCTGGCCTCTACGATCATCTCAGTGATGGCGATCGAGGAGGATGGAACGTTGGTGTGCCTTGGCGAGCGCTCACGGACAAGCAGTCGATCGAGTTGATCGGAGCCACCGGCCGCGAACGAATTCTGCGATATCGAGATGGCGTCCTTTCTGACTCAGTACAACGTCGGTCCCTGCTTCAGACGGTCAACTATGGGCGTGCCATCAGTGCCAGCGCGGCGGGATACGTGCGGGTGGGCGTACTGGCGCAACTCTACCGCGCCGAACACGTCACTTATGCCGATACCGGGCTGGCTATGCCGGACAGTGTCACGGGTGCGGTTGGATTCTTTGGAGAGTTGAACCGGGCACGCTTCAAGGTGGTGACCCATTACAACGGGTTCGCGCAGGATTTCGACGTCGATTTGAGCTCCCGCCTTTCCATGACAACTTGGCTTGCTCCCAAGGCATTTGGCTATGAGGAAACTGGTGTAGGTGCCGCAGTCGGCATTCAGACGGGGATTCCTCTCGGGCGTGGCTTCGCGACAATTCAGGCCAATGCAAACGCACTTTTTAACTCTGCCGGAGTAGATTCCGGGCAGGTATGGGCCGCGCTCACCGTCGCGACACTACCGTTCCGCCGACAGGCAACCGTATTTCACATTGAGGCGGGGGCACAAAGGGGAATCGCATTTGGTGCGGAGTACGACATCGGGCACGGGGTCGGACCGAGGGCGTTCGGCCCGCATTCCTTCACTGGCACGCGTCAGGTTTGGGGATCTCTGGAGCACAGAGCGTTCGTGATCGACGAAGTACTGGGGATGCTGGGAGTTGGTTTCGCGGCATTCGTGGACTACGGAGGAGCCTGGTTCCGCGACGAACCGAGACGGGTCGGAGGAGACGTGGGGTTTGGGCTCCGGCTTGGAGCCACGCGGGCGACCGGGCCCAACGTCGGAAGGATCGACCTGGCATACAAGTTTGGTGACTACATCGAGGGCAAGCGGTGGGTGGTGAGCTTCGGTAGGGGCTTTGCCTTCTGATGTGACTCGCACGCCCGGGGGGCTGCCTATGAGCGAACAATTCGAGATGAATGGTTCTGAGGCGAAACCCCAATCCTCCTTGTTCCTGGATGCAGTTCTTAGTGCCTCCAATGATGGCATCGTGATCACAGATGCGGACGGGATCATCGTCGAGGCAAGCGATTCTTTCCTCGCCATCCTGGGATTGGATCGATGTGCTGTTTTGGCTACCGACTTGCGCATTCTCTTGGCGAAATCGGGCGGTAACGATGGTGAGACTTGGACCGATTTGTTGCACGCGGTGAAATCCGATGCTCGCCGCGGAGAATGTGAGTTGGAAATGCTCACGCCAAACGGGATCAGACGTCTTCGCGTGGTCGCCTCTTCACTAGATGGTACGGGAAGTGGCGCCATGGTTAGCATCTGGCGCGACGAGACGGAGCGCAAGCGAGAAAAGATGGACCTGCGGCTAACGCGGCACGCGGTGGACCGCGCAACCGAATGCATTCTCCTGATGCGTTCGGATGCAAAACTCTTTTATGTCAATGACGCAGCCTGCCGCATCCTGGGGTATTCGGCGAAAGAGCTGTTATCTCTCACGATTCATGACATCGACATGGGCCTTGAGGCAGCAAATTGGACTCGGCGTTGGGCTGAGATCAAACGCCTAGGATCGTTCACCAAAGAATCTCTCTTTCGCACAAGCTCGGGCGATCTGTTGCCAGTGGAAGTATCGGTAAGCTGTAGAACTTTAGGGACGGAGGCTTTCGCCTACTCCGTGGCGCGCGATATCTCCAAACGCCGGCAGGCAGAGGAAGCGCTCCGCCTCATAGAAGACCGTTACTCGATGGCGACCCGGGCGGCGCGAACGGGCGTATGGGATTGGGATCTGCTGACCGGTAGCTTTTTCATCGATCCGATCATCATGGAACTCCTCGGGTATCACGACGAGTTCCCCGGCGACATCGAGGGGTGGAGTCGCCTACTGCATCCTGGGGACCGTCAAGCTGCCGAAGAAGCCGCTGCCGCATGCCTCGCTGGAACGACGGAAGAGTATTCCCTGGAACACCGCATGCTGCACAGGGATGAATCGGTGCGCTGGATCTTGGCCCGAGGAAAAGTAGTGCGCGACGCCACGGGCAAACCGATCAGAGTGGTAGGCACGAACACCGACATCACGGAGCGTCGACAGGCGGAAGAGGAGCTCCGTCAATTCAGGGAGATTGCAGACCACGCGAACTATGGCATGGCCGTGGCAGACCTCGCCGGCAATCTACTTTATCTGAACAACAACTTCGCGACCGTACACGGATACACGGTCGATGAACTCCTCGGAGAAAGCCTGTCGGTGTTTCACTCTGATGAGCAGATGGCGGTAGTCCACGAGGTCAACACCACTCTCTTTCGCGATGGGAAGTACGGCCCTACCGAGGTGTGGCACACACACAAAGACGGTTCCGCCTTCCCAATGTTGATGAGTGGCATCACGATACCCGACGACCAGGGCGCGCCAATGATACTCGCGGCCACTGCGGTCGACATATCCCCGCGGGTGCGAGCCGAGAAGGCACTCAAGATCAGAGAGCGACAGCAGGCGGTGGTGGCAACACTCGGACGTCACGCGCTTGCGGGCGGCGACCTGGACATGCTGTTGTCTGAGACCGTCGAGTCGGTGACCAGCACTTTGAATATCGGCCTTTGCGGCGTTATCGAGCTTTGTGCAGACGGCAAAACGTTCATCATGAGAGAGTCGTACGGATGCGACGAGGGGCAGACTGGAGCTGTCGTTATTGACTCGGACACCGAATGGCAGGGCGCATTAGCTCTTCGTCAAGCTCGGACAATCGTCGTCGAGGATGCCTCTACAGAGGATAGATTCGAACAACCTCTTCTGTTCCGTGAGCACGGAGTGGTCAGTTCGGTGACCGTGCCGATACGAGGGTGGGGACGCCCGTTTGGTGTATTGACGGCGTGTGATGACAATCAACGAGCGTTCGACAACGACGACGTCAACTTCTTGGAAGGTGTCGCCAACATTCTCGCACACGCTTTGGAGCGCAACCAAGCCGAAGAGGCTCTGGCCACCTCCCAAGAGCGCCTCCGCAATCTCGCTGCTCGTCTGCACGCGGTACGTGAGGAAGAGAGAACCGTCATCGCAAGGGAAATCCACGACCATCTTGGTCAGGCGCTCACCGGCTTGAAGATGGATCTCTCGTGGCTGATGCGCCGGCTGCCGGAAGACGAATCGATGCGCGAGAGGGCTGATTCGATGCAGGGTTTGCTAGACTCGACCGTCGACTCGGTGCGGACGCTCTCCACGCAGCTTAGGCCGCCGATTCTCGACGACCTTGGCCTGGAAGCGGCGGTAGAGTGGCAGACCACCGAGTTCTGCAGGCAGTCGGGCATCAACTGTCAGCTAGAGCTGCGAATCGGCGAGAGGTTTGTGCAAAACGAACACGCAACTGCCGCATTCCGAATCCTTCAGGAAGCACTCGTCAACGTGGCACGCCACGCGGACGCCGAAAACGTCACCGTTGAGATCAGGCTGGAAGGCGATACACTGCTTCTGGCGGTCAGCGATGACGGCTGCGGTATTGGCGATACCACACTTTCTAGTTCACTTTCCATCGGGTTGATCGGGATGCGCGAAAGAGCTGCGGCCCTTGGCGGGAAGGTCAACATCCTCAGGTTGCCCGAAGGCGGAACTCGAGTGAAGCTAGAACTGCCGCTCGAGCGTAGATATGTCGGAGAGTCATCGTGATCCGATTGCTCATAGCTGATGATCATCCAATCGTGCGCGAGGGTCTGAAGCGGATCATCGCCGAATGCCCCGACATGGAATTGGTCGGAGAAGCCGTCGATGGAGACGCAGCTTTGGCCAAGTGTGCCGAGGTTGATGTAGACGTTCTACTGCTCGACGTGTCCATGCCTGGGCCGGGTTTTCTCGAAACCATGCACTGCCTTCGCAAAGAGCGCCCCGACATTCGAGTGCTAGTGCTGAGTGTTCATTCCGAAGATCAGTATGCCGTGCGTGCCCTGCGCCTGGGTGCATCGGGATATCTCACCAAAGACCACTCGCCAAACGAGCTCGCCGGAGCGATACGCAGGGCCTACCGGGGCGGCAAGTACGTAACAGAGTCGCTGGCTGAGCGTCTCGCGTTCGAACTCGAGGCCGACCACGAAATGCTGCCGCATTCCATGCTCTCCGATCGTGAGTATCAGGTTCTGTGCAAACTAGGGTCCGGCACGAGCGTGAAGGACACGGCCGCGGAACTTGGGCTGAGCCCGAAGACCGTGAGCACTTATAGGACTCGGGTGCTGTCCAAAATGAAGCTGAAATCCAATGCTGAGTTGATTCGCTATGTGTTGAGGCACGGACTGGTGGATTGAGCGGTGTAGTCTCTCGCCTACACGTGGGTGCCCCATGGTCCTACCAGGATCGGCCGCCGCCGCTGATACCCTCGATTCGTTCCTGGACCTACCTCTTCTACATGAATTCCACTTCGGCTACCGCGCTTCGTACAGACGATTTTGACACAGCCACCGGCAGCACTCGCACATTTCTCTTAGTTGATGACTCGAAGGTGATCCGTCGAAGGTTGGTTAGCCTTTTGTCGGAAATCGATGGGGTGAGTCTCGCCGGTGAAGCATCCGATGCTATCGAGGGGGCGGAGATGATTCGGGCGCTGCATCCTGACGTAGTCATTCTCGACATACGAATGCCGAACCGCAGCGGGATTGGTCTGCTCGAGTCTATCAAGGATAGCGCAGATCTGCCGACTTTGATCGTCCTCACCAACTACCCGTATGCGGCATATAGAAAACGCTGTATAGAGTTGGGAGCAAGCCACTTTTTCGACAAGTCGTCAGAATTCGATCGGTTGGAGGCAGTGGTGCGAGAGCTGGCGGAGGCGAACCGCTAGCTCCCACGGTCTTTGGAACTGCACATCGGCCTCGCGCGTGGTTCAGGCGGCGCTTGAGTAAAAACCCCTCTCATGCGAAGTTGTGTATCCTAGGCGCCGTGGCCAAGTGGTAAGGCGGGGGTCTGCAAAACCTCTATTCGGCGGTTCGAATCCGCCCGGCGCCTCTGGTTTTTTCGGACATTCCTGACCGGTTTGGGAAGGTTTTTGGGAAGGAAATGCTTGGCGTTCGCAGTAGGTGCAGGATGCTTCTCCCCTCGTCGATTCCAACACTACGGCAGCAGCACGCAGCGAAATCACTCTGGCTGGCCTGGAGCTGACCGCCAATTGACTCCGACCTGATATGGTGCTATTCCAGAGGTGAACAGAAACACGCCGGTGGTCCCGCCGCCTGACTGACGCCGTAGTAGACGCCGCTTTTTGACGCCGCAGTAGACGCCCGCCCGACAACGAGGCCTCTGGGAAATTACCGCTGAGAGTGCACTGGGACACGCAGTTGATCGAGATTCACCGGCGGTCGTTCTGGCACGTGTTGCTTCTCCTGATGGAGGCGGAGACCCCTATGAGTAGCTCGTCACCATCCATCGTCATGGGACTAATCTGCGGATCGCTGCTTTTTGCCGCTTGCGCGGACGAGCGCGGACCTGCGGAGTCAACATCCGGAAGGTACAAAGTCCAGGTGCTGGAGCACGGCATCGATCCCCAAATTATACCTGACCGATTTGCGGCCGATTTCGACGGGGATGGCGAGATCGACCGAGTCACCGTGAACGACTCGGCGGTAACGGTCGTCCTAACTGGCGGCGGTGAGTTCAACTACTCGGTGCGGGAACCCGGCGACGAATCACCCGCAATCGATGACGCCAAGGTGTTCTCTTTGAGGCCAGACGGGAAGTTTCCTTCGATCGTACTGGCCACCTGCCCCCGCCCACATCACGGAAAAGAGCCCGTCAATCAGCATCTGGTCTACAACGACGGTGGAAGGCTTGTTCATAAGCGGCAGGGTGCGTATCCCGGCACAAATATGTTTCAGAGCCTGTATGCGTACAAAATGAGGGCCCTCGGTCTCGATTGTGCTTGGCTCAAATCGAATGATCTCCCTGTGTGTTTCTTCGCTTCAATGGAGGACGGGTACCTCGGTGTCAGCCGCCTGATTGAGCTTGACACGGAGGGCTATGTGCGATTGGCCACGGATCCAGCGTTCAGGGCTCACCATACCAACAGGATCCAGAAGCGTTGGGAGCAGCACCGCCGATATGCTGAGGATCCCGAGGGTCTCAGCGCTCGAGACTGGCTGAAGCCGTACCGCGTGGATTCGGCAACGCTTGATCGTGTCCTGCCCGATTACTTGCCGGGCCCGGATGCTTCGGTTTCCGACACGCTCCTCGCCGCACTCGATTGGCTTTCGCAGGCTGACCCACGGGAGCAGGCTCGGGCTTACCTGTGGATGGACGGTGAAGTCTTCGACAGCATCCTCGCAGAAAGCGATGTGCAGGAGCCGCACTCAGCCGCTGATTTTGTTCTGGCAGTGGGCCTTTCCCGACTCGATCGCGAGGCGGTGTTCTCCCATGATGTGACGCGAGAGTACCGTCTGCCGTGGCCAGCGCAGCGCGGCCATACTGGACCGAACATTGATGGCATTGCCATGGTGGACGCTGTCTTTCTTGACTTCAGTGGGGACGGCCTCTTGGATCTGGTCGTCGTAGGGCAACACTCCAGACCGTTCTCCGCCATACAACATCCGGATGGCTACTTCATCAATGCAGAATATCACGCGACACGAGATGAGTATGTGCGAGTCTATGCGCCCAAGGCCGGCGAGAACACAGAGGTCACCGTACCCCCTTGCGTCTATTTCGGTATGGAGAAGACCTGGGAAGAGGCATGGAGATCGGACTATCTCGACTGCTACGACCAGGCGTTAGGCGAGTGGTATGATGTAACCCTGCCGGGGGGACCCTACTGGACGGAGCATGATCCCGTGATGTTCTGGGACATGAATGACGACGGAATGATCGACTTCGCGGCCAGGAAGGAAGACGGCAGCTGGACGTCTTTCACGTTCGTGGAGGAATCCCGTTAGACATCAGCGTGTACTGCCCCGGCAGGAGACGCATGGAACGGCGTCATGTACTCCTTCGGCATCGGCGTCCCTCAAGACGACGTCCGCGCTGCGTCACTGTTACGAAAGGCTTGCGACCTCGGATACACTCAGGCTTGCCGGTAACGCAAAACTTCAGACACTGTCTCGCCTCAAGCGTCTCGTGGCGCTCGGGGTTCTGTCGAAGGTCAGATGGGAAGATCTTGGGAAGGTTCTTGGGAAGGTTTGTGTGTCAATAGATCGAAAAGGACGCAAACAGACGCAAAAGGTAGATACCAAGAACGCCCGAACTGACTACCAAACGCAACCAAACGCAAAGGTTCTGATAGAACTGCAAAACCTCCATCGGCGGTTCGAATCCGCCCGGCGCCTCTGGAATCTCCCTGCAACCGTCCTTTCCCCGTCAGCAAATACTCCGTCGAACGGCAAAGATATGGACGAAACGATTCTCCTTGGTCGTGGAAAAGAGCTCTCCCGAATACCCAGGCAGGAGTGGGAAGAATCGCTCCTCGGGGCACCGCAACTGATCGAAGCGAGGCTGGCCTTCATGTCCGACGAGCACCACGCCGTGCGGAACTACGTCGTGCAAGCCTTGCCCAGACTCCGAAGGCCAGTTCCCCCAGACACAATTTCCAGGGCCGTCGGCATTCCCCTCGAGCGCACTCTCGAGATTCTGTCTGAACTAGAGGAGCGCCTCTTCTTTCTAGTTCGGAGTCAGGATGGCGCCGTATCGTGGGCCTTTCCGGTAACGGCGGAATCCACAGGCCACAGTTTGTCGTTCTCGACGGGGGAAAGGCTCGATGCTGCCTGAGCAGAGGACGCGATTGCGACGCCCTTCGTGCAAGGGCACTTGATGAAAACCGCGCTTGAAATCGAGATCGCCACCGTTTGTGGTCATTGTCAGGCGCCGATCAGGCTGTCGGTAGACAGTGGGCTGGGTTTTCGGGTTCTCGACGGTGATTCCCAGCCGTTAGTCTTCGAACCCGATGTGCAGTGGGTCGATTTCACCGATCCCAACATCATAGACGGCTACTGACGCCAAAGCCTATTCTTCTGGTCAGAAGAACACGCAAGGGAGTTCCGGAGAGAGACCGATTAAGTGGCTGGTACTTATTTGACACCGGCCCAGAGTGTTTATTCGACTCGCATCGTGCAGGGTGCACTTTTTTGGCATGAGACCGTAACGACGATGGCTCCTTTCAAGACTAGAAGCAACGTATCACGTTCTTTTCGCTTATCACGCTCGGAAGCGGAGTGTCGCTGGGATGTGATCCGATTAGTCCTGAGGAATTTGTCGTGGTGGATCTTCGTGTGCCCACGCCCGGCGTTTCCATCTCAGGTGTTGGAGCCACACACACTTTCTCGGTTGAGAACCGTACCATCGACGGTGCACTCATCGAGCGATGTGTTCGCGGTGGGTTTGGCGGGTACGATTCTGCACTACGACGGGGCCAGCTGGGGTGCGATGGCTAGCGGCGTCAGTACTAGCCTTGATGCCATATGGGGCTCGTCATCAGGTGACCTATCAGTGGTAGGGTCGTATGATGCGATCTTGCGAGGACGGCGTAAACAACGGAGCTGAACATGTGCGATTCTACACCCCCCAAACACACCCGCCGAGAGTTCGTTGTCACTTCAGCTGGGTCTGCCGCCGCAATGCTGGGGATGTCCATGGGAAACAAAAAACACCGCCCCCATCCTAGCGGTTATGAGGCTCAGAGGCCTCACCTGGAAACCGCAACCAACGTAGCCCGCTGGATCGAATCGTCCCGCATCGAAACGGCGGATGGTGTTACCTGGCCCGCCGATCCATTGGATCCCAGCACCGTTGGGAGCACACTCTACACGCACAGCCCCGGCGTAGTCTTGTTTTTGCTCGAGCTCTACCGAGCCACGGGCGATTCGGCCTACTTGGAGCGCGCGCGCCGGGGTGCCGACCACCTGATGGCTCAGCCGTTTCCGGACAATGGGGGTGGAGCGGGATTCTACACGGGGGTCTCCGGGCTTCTCTTCTGTTTCGAGGAAACTTTTCGCGCGAGCGGCCGCGCCGAATATCGAGATGGTTCAAAACGATGTGTCGATTGGCTGCATGAAATGGTCACCGAGGCAGGCTCGGGCGTGACCTGGAATGGCGTCACGGACATCGTCTCCGGCAGCTCTGGAATTGGCCTCACCCTGCTGTATGCAAACCGGATGATGGAGGACAATCAGTCAACGGAGCTAGCGGAGCTAGCG
The DNA here is from genome assembly GCA_964518955.1 of uncultured Gemmatimonadaceae bacterium. Lineage (GTDB taxonomy): Bacteria > Gemmatimonadota > Gemmatimonadetes > Gemmatimonadales > GWC2-71-9 > JBDGYW01. The sequence continues at coordinate 52,755 of CAZFHS010000014.1, forward strand.
GAGCTGGCCGGCCGCAATCTGCTCGACCTTGCTCGCCCCGAAGCAGGAGGCCTCAAATGGCCAATGGCGGACGAATACCCCCGCCTCATGCCCAACTTCTCTCACGGAACAGCTGGGGTGGCGTACTTCCTGGCATCTCTGTATGAGGTGACTGGCGATCGAGAGTTCCTCGACGCGGCGATATCTGGGGCGACGTACCTGCAGGCCGTAGCCCGCGTCGACGGCAATACCTTCTCTGTGTTTCACAATGAACCGGATGGGCTCGATCTCCACTATCTGTCCTGGTGCCACGGGCCTCCGGGAACCGCTCGGCTATTCTACAAGTTGGCGGACGTAGCTGACGATGACGCCTGGATGGACTGGGTGCACAGAGCGGCAGCCGCGTTGATGGAGAGTGGAATTCCCGAACGCCAGACGCCCGGCTTCTGGAACAACGTGAGCCAGTGCTGCGGCCACGTAGGGGCAGGAGAGTTCTTCGTGGCTCTATGCCGCTTAGGCGAGTGGACCGGATACCGCGATTTCGTGCAGCGGGTGACATCCGATCTGCTTCGGCGTGCATCCGAAGATGCAAAAGGCGTCTCCTGGACGCAGGCTGAGCATCGCACTAGGCCGGAGTTTTTAGTGGCGCAGACCGGTTACATGCAGGGTGCCGCGGGTGTCGGTAGCTACTTCCTGCACCTCGACGCGCTCGACCGGGGCGCGGCTCCGGCGCTGCGATTCCCCGACGCGCCATATTGACGGGCCGACGGTTCAGGCAGGGTGTATGCCGAAACCCGGGCCCGCCGTGCTATTGACAACCCGGTACATCGCCTGAAGGTTATCGAAATCGCCCGGCGTTCGGCCATTCTAGGCTGCGGCGACCGGTGGTGGCTCTTGGCTCGTACGGAGGAATTCGGCAGCATGGCCAATGGCAAGGTCAAGTGGTTCAATACCGCGAAGGGCTTCGGTTTCATCGAGCGTGAAGACGGTCCGGATGTATTCGTGCACTACTCCGCAATCGAAGGTTCGGGGTTCCGCACTCTGGCTGAGAACGAGCAAGTGGAATTTGAGGTCGCTGAAGGCCCGAAGGGGCTCCACGCCACAAATGTGCGCAAGGTCGAGCCAGAAGCTACGTAGGTTCTGACTTCGATCCAATCGAAAAACGCCGGATCCCCAAAGGGCCGGCGTTCATGGCTTGATGCAGTAGGAAGATGTCAGTTGGTATTTCGCTGAGGGTTAGTCAGCTCAAACGATACCGACCAATCGGCAGTGTAATCCCACGGAGTCGAGTCGCCGCGTTCGATTATCGTCAGGCCCGATATGGCGCCCAGAACGCACTCTCCGAGTTCCGCACTACCCGTAGAATTGGATGTGATCTCACCTGCCAATTGTCCGCTGCCACCGGTGAGGTTCAACTCAATCACACCTTCAGTCGTCCGAGCCGTCCGCTTCACCCGCACGTAGCAGGCTTGGAACGGCGGATCCAGTTGTATCAGCTGGCGGGACAGATAGTCGCCATTTACTGTGCCTGAATACACCAACTCGCCGAGCTCGACGGTTCCATATGTGGCTCCGCCTCCGCACCCGGCAGCGGCCAGCACGATTAGGGTGCAGCCGATTTGCGTGCTCAACTGCCTAGAACGGAACCGCAATTGCGATCCCTCCTAGAACGGCAGTATTGAACTGGAGTTTTCTGAAACCGAGCAGTTCAAATTCGTAGAGCCAGCCGCTAGCCTCAACGAACAGCACGAAAAAACTGTTGTCTGGTACGTAGTTGATGCCTGAGCCAAACCTTCCGGCCAGCTTGGTGAATGAATCGGCGCTTGGCTCTGCCGGATCGACAACGATGCGGCCACTCCCCAAAAAGATGTATGGGGCAAGACCGGCGTCTGACGGGGAGCCGAACATGAGATCCAAACCATAATATGAGCGAGTAAACGTGGGGTCGTTGAGGTTTAGCGATGGCCCGCGGTGGCTGCTCTTGGAGATGTTGACAGTGGCCCTAAGCGCCGTGGTGGGCCCAATTTGCAGCCCGAGGCCTCCACCGTAGGCTCTTCCGGGACTCATGTCGTCACCCGCCTCGCTGAGGTTTGCCAGTGGAAACATCCTCCCCGCTTGCCCGAAAACCAGAAGGGCCCGAGCCTGAGCCGATGTTGGCGTAGGCAGAGCTGAGAGCAGCAAGAGGCTCAATCCGAGCCAATGTAGCCGTGTCACCGACGATTTCCTTTCGCTATTCTGACACAATTGAAGGTTGAAGCTACCCGGGCTGCCCATCCACCGGAAGCGCCAAAACCCCAGTCTTGGGGTTTGACATTGCCCCCCTCCCTGACGATGTTCCCCCTCCCTTGTGCAGGAGGATTATATGCGTGTCTATGAAAGTGATGCCATTCGCAACGTGGCTGTCATAGGCCACGGCGCCAGCGGCAAGACGGCCCTCGTCGATGCTCTAGCGTTCGTGGCAGGCAGCAGCAAGCGACATGGATCGGTACCTGACGGTACAGCTCTCACCGATTACACCCCCGACGAAATCGAACGACAGTACTCCATCAGTTTGGGACTCGCCCACGCCGAGTGGGAGAATGCGAAGATCAACCTGATCGACACCCCGGGATACCTGGATTTCACTGGCGACGCTCTCGCGGGCGTGTATGCTGCGGACGCGGCTCTCGTGGCCGTCGGCGCGACGTCAGGTGTGGAGGCTGGCACCGAGCAGGTGTGGCGATATGCCACCGAGCGGGGCATTCCTCGGCTCTTTGTGGCTTCGATGATGGATAAGGAAAACGCTGATTTCGAGAAGGTGATCGCGGGAATCAAGAAGGATCTCACCGGCAGCGTCGTGCCAATTCAACTACCTGTCGGCGAAGGCGCCGAATTCAAGGGAATTATCGATCTCTTCTCGAAGAAATGCCACATGTATTCGGCCGGCACCAAGACCGGCGAGTACGAGGAAGTAGATGTGCCCGCCGAGTTTCAGGACAAACTCGAGGAATATTCGCAGCAGCTCATAGAAGAGATTGCGGCGACCGATGAAGCGCTAATGGAACGCTACTTCGACGGTGAAGAGATCACGCGAGAAGAGGCATTTGCGGCGCTGAAGGCCGGCATCGCAAAGGGCGACGTGTTCCCATTGATGTGTTGCTCCGCCACACTGACATGTGGCACCCGCGCTCTGCTGTCTGAGCTGGTGGCGCTCGTACCGTCACCCGCGGAATGCACGGCGTTGAACACCACCGTATGGGAAAAGGGAACAGAACTGTCACTGGAAGCGTCAGACGACGGTCCAGTGGTTGCCCAAGTCTTCAAGACGGTTGCAGAGCCGCATGTCGGTGAGGTGTCGCTCTTCAAGATCGCGTCAGGCAAAGTGAGCAATGGTTCCGAGGTGTACAACGCGCCTCGCGGCTCCTTGGAGAAACTGAACCACCTTTCGGTGGCACAGGGCAAAGACCGCACCGAGGTACCTGAGCTGCATGCCGGAGACATCGGTGTCGTCGCGAAGCTCAAAGACACCCATACCAACGACACGCTCTCCACGCAGGGGACACCTACGGCCCTGGACAAGATTCCATTCCCCGATCCTCTCATCGTGTTGGCTGTCGCGGTAACCAAGAGAGGTGAGGAAGACAAGCTTTCGATCGGGTTGCAGAAGCTTCACGACGAAGATCCTACGTTCCATCATGAGTTCAACCCTGAATTGCGACAGACCCTCATCAGCGGTAGGGGAGAACGGCATCTGGAAGTGATCGTCAACAGGCTCGAGCGGAAGTACGGAGTCCACTCCGAGATTCAGAAGCCGTTGGTTGCATACAGAGAGACGTTCAAGAAGAAGGCCGAGGGGCAAGGCCGGCACAAGAAGCAATCGGGTGGCCGCGGCCAGTTTGGTGACTGCTGGATCCGAATCGAACCTCAACCTCGCGGCACCGGCTACGAGTTCAGCAACTCGATTGTGGGCGGGTCGATTCCTGCCAAGTACATCCCGGCCGTTGACAAGGGTGTGAGAGAGGCTTCGGCGCGCGGTGTGCTCGCCGGATCACCTGTCGTGGACTTCAAGGTCGATTGTTACGACGGGAGCTTCCACGCCGTGGACAGTAGTGAACAGGCATTCAAGATGGCCGGCATTCAGGCATTCCGGAACGTGGCGCCGAGTTGTAAGCCCATCATACTCGAGCCCGTTCATGATGTGGAAGTTTGGACGCCAGACGAGAATCTCGGGGACGTCATGGGCGATCTATCGTCGCGGCGGGGACAGATTCTAGGGTCGGAGCCCGACCGAAACATGACGAAGGTCAAGGCTACTGTTCCTGAGGCCGAGATGTACCGGTACTCGACGCAACTCCATTCGATGACTCACGGCCGTGGGACTTTCGCTTGGAAGTTCCATTCCTATCAGGAAGTGCCATCGGATGTTGCAGGGAAGATCATCGAAGAACGAAAAAAGGCAGAGGAAGAAGCGTCTAAATAGCGGCGCCTGCTTCGTTCAAAGGCCCGTGCCGTGTTTTTGCGGCGCGGGTTTTGTCTCTACATGCGCCGGCGGTATGTCCGGAAGCTGAACGAGAATTCGTGTTTCTCGTCCTTGTCGCAAAACACGTCCGCGCAGAGGTCCCATTCCGAAAGAACCGAAGCTTCGAAGTGAGTATCGCCGGCAACCTCTGCATGAACCAGCGTCACGTGCACACGATCCGCGTGACATAAAAACAACCGAAAGACTTCCGCACCACCGATTACGAAGGTCTCATGCTCTTCGCTATCGATTCGCAGTACGTCCTCGGGCGTGTGCAATGTTTCTATGCCTTCAACCTCAAACGTTTTATTCCTTGTCAATACGATGTTGCGCCTGTTGGGAAGGGCCGTTCCGATCGAATCGAACGTGCGCCGGCCCATCACGACGGTGTGACCCGACGTGAGCTCCTTGAACCTCTCGAGGTCATCCGGAAGATGCCACGGCAGGGCACCACCCTTGCCGATAACTCCGTTCTCGGCGACCGCTACGACAAGAGAGATAGACACAACTCAAGAGCGCGACGTCAGGTAGCGCGACCACCAGTCGGGTCCGGCTAACTTGCGGAAATACGTCTTCACCAAAGCATTGTTCGATGCAATGAGACCCGTGATGACGATCGTGCGCTTCACCGATGCACGGGTGATCTTTACCTTCCGGTTGGGATCGAGCACAGTGTCGTCCTGTTGGGTCAGACGCAGCGTCTTGACGGCGAAGAACAACGATGTGAGACAGAAGGCTCTGATCCCGCGTTGTTTCCTAGGGAGGCGCATGGAGTACTCGAGTGCGTCACACAGATGCCCCTGTGCTTTTTCGACAAGGGCGTTCAAGACCTCACGGGATTCGTGTACGTACTTGCCGTCCTGCACGTCTTGCGGTTCGATACCGGCAATGAGGCACAGCTGACGCGGCACGTAGTTGTGTCCTCGCTGACGGTCGTCAGCAACGTCCTTGATGATGTTGGTTAGCTGCAATCCCAGTCCGAAACTCGTGGCCAGAGCCTTCATTCTCTGGAAATCTTCATCAGGAATCGGCGGTGTTGCCTGTCCGAACAACGCGGTCAGCATGTGGCCGACTGTCCCAGCCACATAGTAGCAGTATCGGTCGAGATCTTCGGTCGTGTCGAGCGAGGTAACGAAACCTGAACCGTCGGAATCGGGACTGCGCACGAACTCGGCCATCCCCGCACACATCTCCTTTACCCAAGGACGTATGGCGGTTTGACGGGATTCAGCCAGGCGGTGGAATTCACGCAACACAGCATCGGCCTCGCTCGCCAGATGCTCGTCGTCGTTCTTGTATGACGCAAACGCCTCACGCAGCGGCGCAGAGTCCCGCCCGTTTGGTTGGAGGCAGTTGCTGAAGTGCTCCAACAAACGCAGTTTGTCAGCGGCGTTCAAGCTGGTGGTGTCCTCGATAGTGTCTGCGATCCGGCAGAGCAGATATGCGATAAGTACCGAATGCTCGAGGTCGGGTGGCAGCAGTCGAATGCAGATTGCGAAGGTGCGCGACACACGGGGCAGCATGTCGTTGCAGAACTTTCTGTCCGCTTTGGCGGCAAGTTTCAGGTCGGTTGCCGTCAATGTTCATCGCCATGGCTGCCCGAGACCAGCGATTCCAGTACACGCTGTAAAATCTCGTAGCCTGCATGCTCCGGCGGGACGTGCACCTCGGTCTCTCGCACCGGTAGAGATGGGTCTACCACCCGCCTACACACGGCTTCCCCTATGACTACTGACCGGTGCTCCATGACTATATCGGTCCAGAATCGGAGCCTTACCACGCCGGCCGTATTGAGACTCCGTCCTCCTCCAGGGGTGCCGGAAACCGGATCGAACCATTTGGTCTCGACGTATCCTTCGCGTATTCTCACCCAGCGCAGCTCGATAGCCTCTTCCTGCAACAGCTCGGCCAGGTGCTCGACTATTTCTTCTGGCCCTCCTGCCACCGTGTCGACGATCGCCTGTGGAAATGGGCGAAATGTGGGACGCACACCGCCAGCTCCGCATGCCCCGCTCGCTATCAGTATGGCGATGGCCAAGAACGACACAGACTGCCTGAGCATCGGCGTCAGATCCCTAGGTTCTTGCGTATCTCGTCTGCAATGCGGCCGACGCCGCCTGGAGACGGACCGATCTGCTTCGGCTTCAGTTCGATTTCACCGTGTTCGAGACGGTCGAGGATCTGCTCCAGGGCTACGAGGAACTTCTCGATTTCCTTGAGGTTCGAACGAGCGACCTTTGCCGCAATTGGGACGCAGACCACGGCCGGAATAACAGCTGCTGGCACCATCACGCCGAGTAGCAACAAAATGCCCGTTACCGAGGCACCGCTGCCAACCAACACGCTAGATCCAACTACATAGCCTGTTCGCTTGTTCAAAATGTCGGCAACCAATTGTACGTGGCTTCGGGCCTCGTTCGCGTCGGATATCTTGGTAACGATCTCCGCGGCACCAGCCAAGACGTATTTGCGCCCGCCGGCACCGAACGAGCGTTTGAGGGATGCGAACGCGCCCTCTTTGCGTTCCCACGAGGTGCGATCAGGGTAGCGGCGTTTGACCTGCAGCAGTTCTCCCTCCGACATCCACTCCTTCAATGCCGCTTCAGTGTCGGCCACCTTGCCGTTGACCGTGCGTTGGGCAGCTACCCTTCGAGGTCCCATGAAGCGCGTGACCAAACTGCGGTCTGTGGCTGCGAGGGCTCGAGACCGTTCTTCCGAAAGAGCCTGCCTAAGGTGCTGCTGTCGTATGCCCACCTCTTCGCCGAGCTGCATCAACTCAGTGTCAGACAAACCCTCGCCGATTTCGCGGTCTTTGCTCTGCAGTTCGGTTGCCCGATGCAAGATCCGCTCGAGCGCCGGGCGATCTATCGGGGGTTCCCTAGGAACCAGGTCGTTCATTCCTCTGAACCATTCCTGCCGCAGGTGACACAGAACCGCCAGCCAACCTCGATCTCGTCACCGCAAATAGGGCACGGTACTGGAGTCAACTGGTTCCCGCAAAACGGGCAGTATTGTACGGCCCGATGAGTCGGCAAACGCTCGGCGCAGCCAGGGCAGGTTGGCGCCGATGGAATCGGCTTGACGGGTTCCGGCGTGAGTGTTACTGCATCTGGATCCACATCTCCAGGCTCCGCGGGACGCTGGTCCACGGCCTCGAATACGGGTGGCTTCGGCATCTCTTCGATCGTCGCCTCGACCGGGGGAGCGAATTCTGCCCACTGTTCGGGCTTGGATTCCGGTATGCTGGTGGGAGGAGGCGCGAACGATTGCGACGAAACCCGCACCGAACGGACGGCGGTATCGTTCAGCTTGACCCTCGCGGCAGCGAACTCACGAAACGCCCCGGGGTTCGGGTTTGCGGCCTCCGCTTCGACTGCCATTTGTTCCCGCACCTCAGCCGGTTCGACCTCAGCGTAGTCGGATTCCCCCGCGAATAGGCGCAGAACGGCCATCTCGTAGTCCTCGTTGCATTCGAACCCAAGCTGCTTCTTGTATTTGCGGTAAGGGATTATCGATTGGTAGAGCTCGGATAGCTGAAATGCAGCGGAGAGGCGGTCGGGTTGGTTCTCCACCAACACCGTCACGAGCTGTCTGAAGAGTCGTTCAAGATCATCCATGACTTCTCCCTACCGCCATTCGTCCACCCAGCGATCGTAGTGCACCGGCACGACGCCGGCAGAGGCTAACAGTTCAATACCACTCGGGTCTCGATAGGGCCTGCGATAGAACGCATGCGACACGCCTGAGTTGATTATCAGCTTGGCGCACATCACGCAGGGGCTGTCGGTTACGAATACGACCTTGTCGCGCATTGCTCCGGGTGCCTTCACTAGCGCATTCATCTCCGAGTGTATGCAGCCGCAGCTACCGGGCACAGCCGAGTCGCACATGTTGGGCAACCCCTTCGCGTTCCCGTTGTACCCGATCGCGACAACATGTTCCAGAGTTGAATCGGTCACGACGGTTCCCACTTGGAGTCGCAAGCAAGTAGAGCGCTTTGCCAGTTCCTCGGCCATACGCATGTACACTTCGTACAGCGGGATCCGGTCTGTTTGTGGGTCCGCTCCGTCAGGGAGGAGGTTTAGCTGATGTGTGTTGGCACTGATTCCGTCTTTGAACACGGTCATATTTCGCTCGTGAGTTTTCCGTTCGCCTCTGACACGTCACTGTCGGCGTCGTAGTTGATAAACTGACCCCTTGCCTGTTTACGCGCCAGCCAGCTATCGAGCTCCGATTTCAAGAAACCGCCCGAATCCACCTGATTACTCGCCGCCCGCACCGCAAGCTCGTCAACATACTCATTCTTCGGATGGCCAGAGTGACCACGCACCCATTGCCATTCGACGGACAATGTGGCGGCGATGGAATCGAGCTCCTGCCACATTGCGAGATTTTCGATCTGACCGCCCTTTCGCTTCCAACCGCGCGCTCGCCAACCCGGCAGCCATTCGTTCATGCCCTTCACCAGGTACTGCGAGTCAGATACGTACCTGATGTGTATTGCTCCGCTCTCGTCCTCCAGAGTGCGTAGAACGACAATCGCTCCCTGTAACGCCATTCTGTTGTTTGTCGTGTCGGGCGACGAAATATAGAGGTCTCTCCTGACGATCCCATCATCAGCGATCGTCTCAACGAGTGCGCCGGCACCTCCGGGGTTCTTACCGTCCATCCCGTTGCCGAGACAGCTCTCGTCGGCGTGTACGAGAACCACGCTGTCACCTGGTGTCGTCTCGATCATCGCCAATCCATTCGGAGTTCTTCGGGGTGGTAGCTCATACCTCTGAAAACGACTCTCTCAACATTGCGGGTGTTCGTTATGTCTTGCAGCGGATTATTGGCCAGGACCACAAAATCGGCGATCTTGCCCGGCAATAGGACGCCCATTGAATCCGCCTGGAGCAACTCAGCCGCGTTTTTGGTTGCAGCCATGATCGCCTCTCTAGGGCTGAATCCTGCCTCGACCAGGAGTGCGAGCTCGTGGTGAATGCTGGCGCCGGGCGCGAGCAATTGGTTCGGTGCATCGGTGCCGGCCACGACATTTCCGTTGTGGCTGTGATACAACCTGACGAAGAGATCCTGCTGTGGGCGGGAACGCCGGAACAGCCGGTAGTCACTCTGCGAAAGCTGCGCCCGGCGGACGAGCCCCGGAACATTCCACTCGTCGCGGACAGGTTCCGGCACGCCGCTCAGGTCGAGAGCGGATATGTAATCGTTGTCTTCCATATGGGCGTACGTTTCGTATTGCACGAGCGTGGGCACGATCGTCGCGCCCGCTTCCACCAGTTCTAGAGCGGTAGCATCCAGAGATGCGGAATCGAGGTTGGCCCAAGCCCGGCTCGCTCTCTTCCAACCGGCAAAGAAGTTGGAGTGTGCACGAAAGAGCCTGCTCGGATCCGGCATAGTCGACTCTACCACGCCCGTCATGTGCTCGAGCGATCTGACCCCCATTCGGGCCGCGGTCACCGCATCCACTCTACCGAGGTGTGCGGCAATCGGAATCTGGAGTTCTCCAGCTTCATCTGCTATGGCTGCCAGCAATTCCCTGTCGATCTTCGTGTACACCTTGACCTGAGTTGCATCGATCAAGACACGGTTGTCGACGGCTTGGCGGGCTTCGGATGTCGAAGTGACCGATGTGGCGTCAGACCACGTCGCCTGGCTCCCGTCGATCATCGCTCCCGAGATGTACATCCGGGGACCGAGGAGAGCTCCGGTTGAAACCGAATCCCTCAGCGCCACCATCGCTTCATGTTGACCGCCCATGCTCCTGATGCTCGTGACCCCGTAAGCCAAGAACCTGCTCAACGTCCAGCTCGCGGCGTGCACATGCGCGTCGATCAACCCCGGAATTACCCAGCGGCCGTCTAGTCGCAGCTCTAGTGCGCCACGCGGGACTTTGACCTCGTCTTCACGACCAATTTCTTCAATGTGCCCGTCTCTGACGATTATTACCGCGTCCAGAATCGGTGGAGCTCCCGATCCATCGAATACGCTGACTCCCAGGAACGCCGTGGCTCCCTCACCTGAACCGCCGCATGCCACGAGACCGAGCCCTACGAGCCCTACGAGCACAATTCTACAGAGTGAGGTGTATAACCGGTGTGCGCAGGCGGAACATCGTTCCGGTGAAATTCCGCCCAAAATTGGGTCGGAAACTGTCGGCGTCGGGGGTTGCAGATACCGATTCATGTGTGACCTTCCAGTGTTAGTCGATCGGTCCGGGAGGAGCATTTTTACGCCCTGTACATTCGGTGTTAGTGAGCCTCGAGCGCAAGGCGTTGGTTTTTTGAGTCGTGTATCACTTTTTTGGGGTGATTCATCTTCTTGACACTGACGTAGCGGGCTCCTAACGTTGCGGCACATATCTTGAGTAATGATACATAGTTACAGTCATTGGACCGGGCAATCAAAATGATGCGAGCGCTTGGAAAAGTCACGCCATTGGCGTTAGTCGTTCTAGCACTAGTGCTACCAGAAGCTGCTTTCTGCAAACAAGTCGCTGAAGTACAGGTGGCGCCGGTAACGGTGACAATGTCCGTTGGCGAACGGCGGGAGTTGATGGCGGACGCATACGATGCCCGTGGTGATATCGTCACTACGGCCTCGTTTTCCTGGAGCAGCAGTGCACCAGGTGTCGTCAGGGTGGAAGAAGATCCGGGCTTGCCCGGCATCGCGGCTCTCATCGGCCTGAGTGAGGGAATCGCGGCCATCGAGGTACGAGTTGGGAACAGGCGTGCGTCTGCGGCCGTACAGGTTGTAGGAGCAGGTGGCCCGAGGTCGGGAGCTATTGGCGGTGGGGTAGCAACCGTGCTTCAGATTGAACCGGCATCGATCTTCCTCCTTCCCTCTGAGGAGATTCGACCCACGCCGCGGTTTCTCAACGACAACGGAGATCTGGCTGCGCCTACAGCTGTCTCATGGCGCTTCCTCGGCCAGCCTGGCGTAGCGGAGATAAGAGAGCAGGGCGGTATTCTGGGGCTTTCGCCTGGCCAGGGCGTTCTCGAAGCAGTGACGCAGACAGGTTTGCTGGCTCGCGTGACGGTGCAGGTCGCCCAGGCCGAGTTCACCTTCGCATCCATGGAGATGGGTGTTTCGCCCAATCTACCGGACACTGTCGAGGTGACCGTTCCCGATCAGAACCACCGGCCGCTTGCTCCTAACTGGCTGGTTTGGCGCTCGACCAATCCCGGTGTGGTGCACGTGTCACCGCTTGGAGTCGTCACTGGCAGAGGCAGCGGACAAGCCGAGATCATAGCCACCGGGTTTGGACAGGAGAGCCGAATCTCGGTGACCGTACACCGGCAGGTAGAGTACTTGGAGGCGATGCCACCTTATTCCGATGGTGCGGTGGTGGTTCCTCTCGCCGGTGCGAGAACTTTCACGGCGACGCCATTGGCTGTAGACGAATCACCCATTCCCGAAGCCCCGCTCACGTGGATTTTGGCAGACACGACCGTCGCATCATGGGACGGGGCCACCGGATCTCTGACCGGTAAGGAACTCGGACAGACCCGACTGACGGTGCGTGCCCCCGGGGAAGGCCTGGAAGTGGTGTGGGACGTGGAAGTCGTAGCAGGTGGGCTGGACGTAGAACCCGAAAACATACCGATGGGCAGGGGGGATCAGTACAAGCTCGACGCATCCTTCACCGACGATGCCGGGAATACAGTGGCGGAGGCCTCGAGTCTCACGTGGACTACCTCGGATCCGATGGTGGTGGGGGTCGATGCCGAAGGCAACCTGGCTCCGGCCGGTATCGGATCTGCCCTGATTGCGGCGACCACTCCGTGGGGGGCGACCGACACAGTTACAGTGTACGTGGTCGGAGAGATTCTGGTCACCTCGACTCGCGGCGGTAATGTCGACGTCTATTCGTTCGACCGCGACCGCCCAGACACGCTCCACAAGGTGACCGACCTTCCTGGTAGCGAACTGTCTGCAACGTTCTCACCCGATGGTACGAAGATCGCCTACGTCTCCGATCAGGGCGGCAACCTCGACATCTTCGTGGTGAACGCGGATGGCACAAACCCGGTGCAGTTGACTACGACGGTTGCGCTCGAAGGTTCGCCCGCGTGGACTCCAGACGGCAGCCGGATCTTTTATGAATCGGATCAGGGTGGATCGTCTCAGATTTGGGTGATGAACGCCGACGGGTCCGAGTTGGTCCAGGTTACTCAGGGCGACACGCCGAACTATCGCCCTTCGGTATCGCCGGATGGACAGAGAGTCATCTTTGCTTCTTCACGCGATGGCAACTACGACATATTCATGATGAACGTTGACGGCTCGAATCAGCAGAACCTCACGGCGTCGGCATGGAATGAAATGGTGCCCGTGTGGATCGATGATACGGCGATTGCCTTCATTCAAGAGAGCGGACGTGGTCGGAACCTCACCAGGTCGGTAGTGAGAATGGAAATGAACGCCACGCGGGAGCTGTCTCCCCTGTTCTCACAAGGATTGATGGTTACTGATTTTGCCATCTCGGGGGCCGGCGACATGCTGGCTGCAACTGTATCGGCACAGGGCCCCCAAGGCATCGAGAACCGCTTGTACCTGATACCCACGGTTGAAGGGGGTATCCCGGTCGAGGTGCAAAGGGCCAATACGGGCGATCAGCTGGTATCGCCCTCGTTCCGTCGCCGCTGAGCACAAGCAGGTACCTGTGCAACGCAAAGGGCCCCGCAAATGTCGGGGCCCTTTTCAGTAATCGTGACACTTCCTCCTACCCAAATACGTATCTGACATACATATTTCAGATACGCAACCATAACAAGCCGTCATGCATCTGTGGAGCAACACATGTGTTCAACGGCTGAAACTGGACATTTTTGGAAAAAAGAGAGCGGATAAGCGATGTCTACATCACGTGGCCTGATTGGTTCGTTCATCGTTTTCATCGTCGTCGCCGGTGCTCTGGGTGCGGCTTGGTGGCGGATCAGCGGTGAGGGTGGTTCTGACACTGAAGGTGCTGAGATCGACGACGGCAACCGACCTGAAGTCTCCGCGACAGGCACCTTTTCCACCAGCGTGGCCATTCCCGTGAGTGGCGGTGTGGCGGTTCGAGACACACTCGTGATTTCGGTGTCGGCCGCAGCGCAGGCCGCGGCCGAACGAGAAGCACCTCTGGCGGCGCGGGTTTCGGGCCGAATCGTTCGGCTATACGTGCACGAGAATCAGATTGTGCGTGCGGGCGCGCTGCTGGCAGCAATCGACTCGACCGAATACGAATTGAGTGTGGCGAGCGCTGCGGCACAACTCGCTCAGGCCGATGCATCATATCGAGAGCTAACCCTGTTCGACGATGAAATCGTAGATCCCGAAGTGCGAGCCGAACGTGACAGGGTTGCCAGGGCAAGGAGCGGCGTGGACCAGGCCCAGGTGGCCCTGCAACAGGCGCAACTAGAGCTGGCGAGAACCAAGATCCGCGCGCCATTTGGCGGCCGCGTTGCCAGTATCGAGTTCGTGGAGGGTCAAGAGGCGAATGTCGGCGACCAGTTGATGACCGTAATCGATCTCAACCCAATCAAGGTGGAGGTGCAGGTTCTCGAGAGTGAGGTGGGATATCTCGCTCCGGGCCGGAACGCGACCGTTCTCTTTTCCGCGTTCCCCGATGACGTCTTCACCGGCACAGTAGAGACGATCAATCCCGTCGTTGAGCAGGGCACGCGGACCGCTCGGGTAACCGTACGCGTGCCCAACCCCGGTGGCCGAATCCTTCCGGGGATGTATGCCCGCGTCTCCATTGAAGCGCGAGAGTTTCCCGATAGGCTGATGGTGCCGCGCTCGGCGATTCTCGAGCGCGACCGTCGAGACATGCTCTTCGTGTTCGAGGCAGATGGGGCGCAAGGCGAGGGCCTCGCCAAGTGGCGCTACGTAACCACGGGGCTCATGAACGACTCTCTGGTCGAGATCGTGGAGAACCCGGAGACCGACATGGTGGAGCCGGGTGAGATCGTGCTCACCGACGGGCACTACACTTTGATCCACGATGCGAGAGTGCGGATTGTCGGAAATGTGCGCGCCGCCGGTGGGAGGCCTCAATGAGATCTCGCAGTGTAACTGTGGCGGCACTTGTTTGCCTCTGTTGCACCTTCGCCGCCCACGCGTCAGCGCAGCAGCGGCAAGTTCCCGCCCAACTCACCCTGGAAGACGCACTCTCACTAGCACAACGTAACAACCCCACGTACCGACGAGCCGTAGCACAGGCGGACGCTGCGGGTGCAAATGTGCTGGCAGGTGTTGGCGGCTTGCTTCCCAGCCTGAATGCCAGCCTCGGGTTCAACGGCTCCGCCAGTACCGTATTCACCGGGACTGACGATTACGGGCGTTCGGTCGAACTTCCGGAAGCAACCACGTTCAAGAGCAGCAGCTCTTCACAGAGCCTCAGCAGCAACATGACGCTGTTCGACGGTTTCGCGAATCTCAACAACCTCCGCAGTGCTCGCGCGGGTGCGTCTGCTTCCCACGCAGGCGTCGATGCGCAGCGAGCGGCGCTCGAGGCCGAAATCAAGCGGCGGTTCTACCAGGTACTTCAGGCCCAGCGTCTGATCGAGATCGAGGAGAGTCTGCTCGAGGTCAGGCTACGCGACCTCGAAGCGACCGATCGTCTGTTTCGGGTCGCGGCTCGTACGCAGGTCGACGTGCTCGGCGCTCAGGTAGCAGTTTCGCAGCAAGAGCAGGCGCTCGAAACTGCCCGCGGCAGTGCTCGCACCAATCAGCTCATGCTTTCGGAATGGATCGGCCTCGAAAACTCGTCTCAGTTCGAAGCGGTGGGGACGCTGCCAGATGTGTATGATCCAAGTGGCTTGAATGCCGACGCGCTCGTGACCACGGTTCTCGCCGGAAATCCCACGGTGCGGCAGGCAGAGGCCAACGCCGCGCAAGCGTCTTTCTCGGCGACCGCAGCACGAGGCACCCGGCTGCCGTCGATAAGTGCAAACGCAAGCTACGGGCGGTCGTTCCGGGACCAGGGCTACGGCGGCATGTTCAGGTTCAACCCTAGGGACAGGGGTTTCAACTTCGGTTTAAGCCTATCCCTACCGGTGTTCAATCGGTTCCAGACAAATCAGTCGATAGCCCAGGCCGACGCTAACAAGGATGCTGCCGAGGAGGATTTACGAGCACGGCGACTCGAGGTGGAGCGTCTGGTACGCAGCAACATCATCGAAGTGCAGAACTCATACCGAAGAGTGCAGCATGCAGATCGATCGGCGCAGTTGGCGCGACAGCGGCTCGAGATGGCGCGAGAACAATACCAGCTAGGGTCCATCAGTTACACCGAGCTACAGCAGGTCGTGACTCAGGCGTCGGATGCGGAGCGCGGCGCGCTCTCCGCTCAGGGGAGCTGGGCAACCGCGTTAGTTGCCCTGGAGGAAGTCGTTGGCCGACCGGTGAGACCGTAGGCGGCGCGCTATGTCGATATCTAGTCGCTGCATCAAACGTCCGGTGGCGGTGGCAATGTTGTTCCTGGCCATCGCCATGCTTGGATTGATTTCCTTCCGCAGGCTGCCCATCGACCTGCTACCCGACGTCGCCTATCCGCGCCTGGTGATCTATACCACGTATGCAGATGTTGGCCCGGCCGAAGTGGAACGTTTCGTCACCGAAGACATCGAGCGGCAGGTGGCGCGCGTTCCTGGTGTCGAGAAGCTTGAGAGTGTATCTCGCGAAGGCGTTTCACTCGTCACGCTCAGATTCGCCTGGGGCACCGACATGGAATTTGCGGTCCTCAATGTGCGAGAGCAGCTCGACAATCTCCGTGACGCGTTGCCGGAACTCAGCTCCCGACCCGTAGTACTCCGCACCGATCCCAACTCAGAGCCGATCATGGCGCTGAGCGTTGCTGGCGAGGGGGACCTGGCGTCACTCAAAGAGCTCGCAGACCTCGTGTTCAAACGCCGGTTCGAGCAGGTGGATGGTGTGGCAGAGGCTGCGCTCGCTGGTGGTTTGGAGCGAGAGATCCACGTCGAAGTGAACCCGCAGCTCTTGGAGAGTTACGGATTCACAATCGCGCAAATACGTGCCGTACTCGACGCGGCTAACCAACGGGCTCCGGGCGGATACATACGCCGCGGCCGCTATCGCTACGCCCTGCGAACGCTGGGCGAGTTCCAGAGTGTCGAAGAAATCGCCCAGGTGCCGCTGGGGCAGAGCCAGGCCGACTCTACCGGGTCGGAGAATCTCGTTCTGCTCGGTGACGTGGCCGTTGTGGAAGACGGATTCCGTGACAGGGAGTCGATTGCTCGTTACAACGGTGTCGAATCAGTCGGTCTGTTGCTGTTCAAGGAATCAGGCGCCAACACCGTGCGTGTCGCCGAAAGAGTGGATGACGTCATCGAGCAGCTTCGCGCCGAATACCCGGAAGTAAGGCTCGATGTTGCCATGAGCCAGGCTGGGTTCATATCCGACGCAATCTCGAACGTCGTCCAGGCGCTGGTGTTCGGTGGAATTCTGGCGTTCCTAGTGTTGTTCCTGTTCATGCGCGACTTCAGGTATCCGGTTGCGGTCGCTTTGGCGATTCCGATCTCGGTGGTGGCTAGTTTCGCCTTGCTCGATCTTGCGAATGTGTCGCTCAACATCATGAGCCTCGGCGGACTCGCGTTGGGCGTTGGCATGTTGGTCGATAACTCGATCGTCGTGCTGGAGAACGTGTTCAGGCATGGTGAGTTGGGCGCCGATTCGATCGACGCGGCAAGCCGCGGCGCCGAAGAAGTTCAAGGCGCCATTACCGCATCTACGCTGACTACGATCAGCGTGTTCGGCCCGATCATCTACGTGCAGGGAGTCGCAGGACAGCTGTTCGGGGCCTTGTCGTTTGCCGTCGCATTTGCGCTCGCGACGAGCCTTATCGTGGCGCTCACTCTGCTACCGACCATGGCGGCGCGGTGGGGTATGCGCTCCGATCAGAAGGGCACCTTCACACGGCGCCTCGTTGCCGCGGTATGGCTGCGCACATCCGTGGCCGTTGGCAACTTCTTCCGGCCGTTCCTCGATTGGTTCGACGCGCAGTTTGCTAAATTCGCCGCCTGGTACCACACGGTGTTGGAGCGGGCCCTGAACCGACGCGGGCGCGTGGTAGCCGCAGCTACGTTCACCCTAGTTGGTGGCCTCGCCATCGCGTGGGTGCTCGACCGTGACGTTCTACCGGATGTCGATCAAGGCGCATTTCAGGTACAACTCACGCTCCCCCGCGGCACGGCGCTCGATGAGACCGCGGCGAATGCTTCGCGACTGGAGGGCATCTTCTTGGACGATCCTGCCGTCGATGCGGTCTTCACGCGTGTCGGACGCCAAGACGCCGTTGCGGGCGTCGAAGACGAAGAATTTGGACTCCACACTGCCGTGTTGGAGGTCCGCATCAAGCAGGGAGAACGAACGGACGCCGCATTGGAACGCATGGCGCCGGCGCTCGAGTCATACCCCCCTGGC
This sequence comes from uncultured Gemmatimonadaceae bacterium, assembly GCA_964518955.1. Taxonomy (GTDB): domain Bacteria; phylum Gemmatimonadota; class Gemmatimonadetes; order Gemmatimonadales; family GWC2-71-9; genus JBDGYW01. The sequence continues at coordinate 70,666 of CAZFHS010000014.1, forward strand.
GCGCTCACTATCGAAACAGGTAGCGCCACGGCATTGGGCCAACTCCTCGGTGGGGGAGAAGCAGACATCGCCGTCAGGGTACGCGGTGACGAGTTGGAAGAGACATGGACGCATGCGAGGCTGGTAGAGCAGAACCTGCAACCGCTTCAGTCGCTCAAGAACGTGCGGTTGGCCGTCGAGGAAGGACAACCCGAAATACTCGTGGAGATCGACCGCGACCGCGCTGCCGCGTTCGGCGTCGAACCTCGAGACATAGCCGCGACCGTCGAGGACTATATGCGCGGCAGCCGCACCGACAACGATTTCGTCGACTTCGATGAAAAGGTGGCGGTGATCATCAGGCTCCCGGAAGCACAGAGAAGAGCGATCGGAACGCTGGACATACTCCAGGTCGACGGGATTCCTATCAGGGAACTGGTGCGAACCAGAGAAACGGTCGGCCCGGCAGAAATTCGCCGCATCGAACAGGCGCGCACCGTGGCGGTTTTCGCTGATGTTGCTGAGGGTGGGCTAGACGGTGCATTGGCCGACGTCTCCGATGCGCTGTCGGCAACGCCGCCGCCGGATGGTATAAGGGTGGATATCGGCGGCGAGAACGAAGAACGCACGCGGAGCTTCCGCGATCTGGCGTTTGCGTTCGGGCTGGCCCTCCTCCTCGTGTACATGATTCTGGCAGCTCAGTTCGAATCGTTCATACATCCATTCACGATCTTGCTCAGTGTGCCTTTGGCCACTGTAGGCGCTGCGATCGCGTTGTGGGCAACGGGTGAAGGCCTCAACTCGATGAGTCTCATCGGTTTGGTGATCCTGGTTGGCATTGTCGTCAACGATGCCATCGTGAAGGTGGACTTCATCAACCAGATGCGAGCGGCCGGGCAGCCGCTCAGACAGGCGATACTCGAAGCCGGGCGGGTGCGATTGCGTCCGATTGTAATGACGACGGTCACCACCGTCCTCGGCCTCACACCGATGGCGCTCGGTATCGGCCGAGGCGCAGACCTCCGGGCGCCGTTGGCCATCGCCGTGATCGGCGGACTCTTGAGTGCGACAGCTCTCACGCTGGTTGTGGTACCGGTAGCGTACGACCTGTTGGACGAGTTCAGGCTCAAGGTGCGGGGTGTGTTCGGAATGGCCGACAACATGGCCAAACGAGCGAGCGTACCCGTCGGATCGGGAGGTGAATCGTGATCCGTATGTCGATTCGCAGGCCTGTTGCTGTCAGCATGGCGTATCTCGGAGTCGCATTGCTCGGCATCGCGGCGTGGAACAACATTCCGATAGAGCTCCTGCCCGATACTGAACTCCCCCAGCTGAATGTGCGAACCGAGTGGGCCAGTGCTTCGCCCGAGGCCATGGAAGCGTTTGTGACGGCTCCGCTCGAGGCCGCCATTCAGCAGGTGCGCGGTGTCGAGAAGATCACGTCCTACTCGGAGGAAGACCGCAACACCGGATCGGCCACCTGTAGGATCACGGTCGAGTTCGAGCGTGACACCGACATGGACTTCGTGCGCTTAGAACTGTCGGAACGCCTGACAGCCCTCGAGGAGGAGCTGCCCGACGGTGTGCGCCCGCCGCAGGTGATGCCGTACACGCCCAGAGAATTCCAGGATCAACGGACTCCGTTCCTGCAATACACGGTCACGGGCCCATTGATGCTGGAGGCGCTGCGGGAGCATGTGGACGACCGGATCGTTCCCGAGCTTACTCAGGTGGAAGGGGTAGCCACCGTCTTCGTTTATGGAGGCCGCGACCGCGTGCTGGCGATTCGCCTCGATGAAGAGAAGATCAACGCTCTCGGGTTGAACTCCTATGTGGTGGCGCAGCGGATAGCCGACCTGGAATACGTTGCCGAAGCCGGCATGGTGGAATCCGGCGGACTGCTTCGCACGGTTGCGATCCGCAATCGCACCGAGTCGGCAGATGAGATTCGCAGAACCGCACTGCTCACCGACAATGGCCGCATCGTTAGAGTCGAAGACGTTGCGACGGTACACGACACATTCGAAGAACCGTTCGAGTACTACCGAATAGATGGCCAGCCGGCGGTGGCGTTCCTCGTCTACAAAGAAGCGATGGTCAACACCGTGCAGGTGGCCGATCACGTCAAAGCCCGGATAGCCGAGATCGCCGATATTCACCCGCCCGGCGTGAGACTGATTCTCGACGACGACGAGAGCGAAGACATCAAGGCCCAACTTCAGGACCTGAGGATCCGCGCGTCGATCGCGGCGGTCGTGATCTTTCTAGTGCTCCTGGTGTTCCTGCGTTCCTTCCGCTCCGCCGGCATCGTGTTTGCAACTATTGCCTTCTCGATCTTGATTGCGCTCAACCTCACTTATTTCGGCGGCCTCACGCTAAACGTGCTTACGCTGATGGGCATGGCGATGGGGTTTGGGCTGATCGTAGACAACGCGATCGTTGTGCTCGAGAACATTTACAGGAAGAGGCAGGAGGGGCAGGGGGGAGCAGAGGCGGCAGAGGCGGGTGCTCGTCAGGTGATGTTGCCGATTTTCGCCGCGACACTCACGACGTTGATCGTGTTTATCCCGTTCGTGTATCTCCAGGGCGAGCTGCGTGTCTACTACGTGCCGTTGGCGATCGTTGTGGGCATGAGCTTGCTGGCGAGTCTGTTTGTGGCGTTCACGTTTATTCCGGCGTTGGCGAGTAAGGTTCTGGGGATTAGGGGAAGGGGAGAGCGCGCAGCGAGCAACGAGCAACGGGCAACGGGCAGCGAGCAGGGGGAAGTGGGGAGCGGGGCCGACTCACCACTCACGACTCACCACTCACCGCTCTACGTTCGGTTTTATGCCGCGATACTCGGCTTCACGCTCCGACTCACCAAGAAGCGCCGCTGGCCTGCCTTGCCGCTCGCGACCGTTGCCTTGGCCGCCGCGATCTTTGGGAGCTCGTACTATCTGTTCTATAACTACGTAAACCGCGGCATAGTGTGGGGGCGCTGGGGCTCGAGCGATACGTATATCGCAATTCAGATACGCCTACCGCGCGGTTCGGAACTGGATCGCACAGATGAGTTGACGCGTTTCTTCGAAGACAAGCTCAGGCAGCTTCCGGAGATCGAGCAGTTCGTCACCACGGTTCGGCCCCAGTACGCGAATATGCGAGTGGAGTTCCCCGACTCGCTCGAGACGACACTCGTTCCAGTTGCTATCAAGGAGCAACTGTTGGCGTACAGTTATCTGTTCGGCGGAGCGGAGGTGCGTGTATACGGTTACGGGCCGTCGTTCTATGGCGGAGGGGGAGGCTCGCCCAACTACTCGATCAAGGTTTTGGGGTACAACTACGAGAAGGTGCGGGAGATCGCCGAAGATCTCGGGCGCAGGCTTGCGCGCTTCTCCCGCGTGCGCGATGTGGATGTGAACTCGTCCGGCATGTGGTATCAGCGTGACAAAGCGACCGAGTTCGTGATGGAGATCGATCGGCAGCGGCTCGGGTTGTACGGACTCACGACACAGGATGTAATCAGGCAGGTGCGTGTGGCCGTGAGCGGTCAGGAATCGGGTGTGATCATTCGTGTTGGCGGTGAGGAGATGCGCTTTGAGATTGGGCTTGCCGGCAACGAGGACCTCGACATCATGGCCCTGAACGAGACACTGTTGCAGGTGCCAGGTGGTGAGGGGGTGCGGCTTGCCGACGTCGCTTCTGTCGAGGAAAGGCGGGTGTTAAACCGCATCGTACGTGAGGATCAGCAATACCAGCGCAACGTTTCGTACGAGTTTCGCGGACCGCAAAAGCTGGGCGACAGGGTGCACGAAGGTGTCATGGAGGCAACGGCCCTGCCGCCAGGGTACAAGGTCGAAGGCCGTGACGAGTGGCGCTGGGATTGGGATGAGGAAAAACAGATTTACGGCGTTCTCGCGATCTCGCTGGTGCTCATCTTCATGGTCACAGCCGCGCTGTTCGAGTCGGTGAGGCAACCGCTGGTGGTTTTGCTAACCGTACCCATGGCACTCGTGGGTGTGTTCCTCATGTTCTTCTACACCGATGCCTCATTCACTCGAGAGGCCTGGATCGGCGTGATCATGATGGGAGGCATCGTCGTGAATAACGCCATCCTCCTGGTAGATCACGTGAACCACGTGCGGCGTGTCGAGGGGCTCGCCCTGGCAGAGGCGACGGTGAAAGGCACACTCGAGCGCGTGCGCCCGATCCTGATGACCAGTGTGACCACGATTTTTGGCCTGCTGCCTCTCGTGATGTTCAGCGAATACGCCGACGCCAACATTTGGAACGCGCTGGGTTACGCGTTGATCGGTGGCCTCGCGAGTTCTACGCTGTTTGTGCTCACGGTCACGCCTGCGCTTTACTTCCTGTTCGAGCTGAGGCCCGAGCGGAGGAAGCAGGAGGCGGTGGAGTTGGTGGCGGCAACGGCCTGAGGTGGTTCAGTAGTCTCACCCACCCGTGAGCCTGTACCTCACGATGTAAGGCACGTCGAACTCGTCATAGTCCGCGCCCCATACGAAATCTCCGTCCGCCCCCATGGGCCTGAATCTGACGGGGAGGGTGACCGTGCCGACTGGCTCTCCTGTTGGCGAGATGACCCGCCAGTCGACGGTCGGTCTGCCTAACTTTTCGGCGCACAACCACACCGACCCGTCTTTGCCGAGCATTGCAGTGCTCACCGGCGGATGGAACCCAGGTACGTAGAGCGATTTGCGCGCCCACCCGGCTGCTCGATCGTGCGTGGGGGCACTCGGAAACGGAGAGCTGGACACCCGTGCCGCCCTCCTGTCGATGAGGCTGTCGATCAGCTGTTCGTCGATTGGGATCGGCGTGTAGTCATACGATCGCGAAAATGTCGTGTCGCCGGTGAATGTTACGGCAGTTACCGCAAACGTAGCATCTGCAACGTCCGACGGTACCTGCCGATCGACCCTCACCACCAACGGCATATGGCCGGAGACGGACACGATCTCCGTGTCGGAGAATGGTTGATTCTGGTAGGATGCCATCGAACGCTCGTCGTTGGGGTCGGTCACCTCCCAGGAGGTGTTCTCAACGGAGTACACAGCGATGGTGTCGATGATGCGGCACGTCGAGTCGATACGCAGTGTCGCATTCGTTTTTATCTCTCCGCTCGCGACGAGGCGCGACCAGGCGGGGGAAGCTCCCCGCAACGTTCCGTCGGCGAGCAATCCAGTTGGTCGAGGGGGTGAGTAGGTCGCATCGCCGAGATCGATCGGGATGTTCTGCATCGCGAGAACTTCCCCACTCAGGCTGAAGTAAGAGAGCCGATAGAGCCCATGATCCAACACCCACAGTGTGTCGCCCAGCATCCCCATCGATCCAGGCCTACTGAATTCACCCGGGCCCTCTCCTTCCCCGCCGATCGTCCTGATCGGCGTGCCATCTGGCGAGTGAACTCGAATGGAGTGTTCCTGGGGGTGTATAGTGTAGATCGTGCCGTCGGGGCCGACTTCCAGATCTCGAAACCAGGTAAACGAAAGCTCCGGATCGTCTACGCTGCCTATCCTCAATTCCTCGGCGGCCGAGAGTCGTGTGTCCGAGAAATTGCCGGAGCCGCCGTTGGAAACACACGCAACGAAGGTGAGTGCAACAATGTATGGTATCAGTCGCATGGGATGCTCCTAATTGCGAACGTGAGTGCTTGCGATTGTGGCTACGCCGAGTGGTGAAGAGTCACCGATGTCATAGCGCAACACCGCCGGCTCCGGTTCGTGCCTGGTCGCGTACAAGTGTTGTCCGGCATCATCCACTGCGATAGTCAGAACAGTGGCATCGAGTTCTATCGCATAAACGAACTCCCCACTCCAGTCGAACACATGAACGAAGCGGCCAAAGTTGGCGGAACCCGGGAAACCCTCCCTGGTGCGACCTGAAAAGAGAGCGTAGATGTACTCGACAGAAGCGGTCAAGTCGATATACCCGAACCGAAGTTCCCCACTCGTAGCCATGGTTGGCCTTCCCTTCGACGAGAGGACTTGAAATCTCGGTTCGACTGTGAGGGGACCTTGAAACGTGCCGACGGTAGTTCCGTCCGAGCGGTAGATCTCGACCTTCGATGCGTAACGTGTCGCGGCAGCCAAGAGATTTCGGTCAGGGTGAACCGCTAGCGTTGCCTGGTTCACCTGTTGCACAACTTCCGGTGGCGCGGTTGTAGAAACCGCGGGCAATTCACCGACAACGTACCTGAAAACCCCTTCGGCTGAGAGGAACGCGATGCGCCCGCGGGTGAAGAACCCAAGGCTCACCAGCGTATTGGAATCCACCCATGCCGGCCCGGTGAGCACGGCGGGAGCTTGAATACCAATTATTCTGCCAACGACCGGTGCCGGCCCTGCATTCCCTTCGAGTAGTCCTACATGCGTGAGCCGTGCCAGTGCCGCGTCATAAACCCACATATTCGCGGGCCCCGTAGATACCGGATCCATCGTCCATGCCTGCTCGAACTCTCCGGGCCCGGAGCCGCGCCGCCCGAATTGCACGGCCGTTCCTTTGTGCTCGGGATCGAACGCATGAAACACGGAATCGGAAGAGAGGTCCGAGACTACGACGTACCTCCCGACGACTGCTATCTCAGTGGGTATCGCTATCGAGGGTCCATCGTAAACGATTTGACCGGGCAGGTTCTTGAGAAGTAGATCGTCGTGGCTCAGCTCCGGCGGGCCTGAACCACCTCTCCCCACCGCAGACCGACACTGAATTGAGCAAAGGCACGCCCCGGCCAGGAGCACATGAGAGGCACGAACCGCGAAATGCCGCAAGGGGTCAGCCCCCGCTCGAGCGATACAACTTGCATGGTGTCATGTTTGGCCTGTCACCGCAGAAGGAGAATAGCTCGCTGCAGCAGTCCTCTCCTTCAGCACAGGCCTCGCTCCTTACGATGTTTGCCGCAACACCGTTGGACGCCGTTTGCCCAAAACTCACAGGCGTCAGGCTCAAGAGTGAAGCTAGGGCCAGCGAACGGGTGATCAGCCGAAAACGAATCTTCATCTTGTCGCTCCAGTTGTCTTCGCGTTTTCACCTAGGCGCCGCCACCGCGGTTCCTGATGCGACATCTCTGCTCTGAGCTACCAATGCCTCCACCACACGCACCGACGGTTTGAAGTCGCCCTTGTAACGCATCCTGAATTGATCGTCGATCACTACATAGCTCGGAGTAGCCCACCAATCGAAGCTCTGCTTGACTTCCCCGTACGCGTCGTAATACAGATCCAGGTCGAGACCACTGGATTCGACGAATTCGAGCATCTCGGTTGGTGCCCCATCGGTAACGACCAGAACCTCCGCGTCGACGTCTGCCCACCGTCTGCGCAGAGAATCGACTTGAGTCAGCGTCCGTTCGCCAGGCGGCCCACAGGAATAGTGCCAGAGCACCAGCAGCAGCACGCGCCCATCTGCGAGCGCACGTATAGGAACGGCATCGCCATCACTGTCGGCTACCGACGGATCGTCGAGGTACGACGCATGAGTGGCGGCATCGGTTAGCAACCTTTGCCACATCTCCGATCGCCCGTTCGCAACTAGGTTCGCCCAACGGCCGCCGTCCACCATTGCTAGCGCGGCGGATTCCGCCTGCGTTTTCAGTGCGGAATCGGTGGTAGGGTCAGCCGCGATCCATGAGAACAGCTCTATCGCACCGGCGCTGTCGCCCAACTCCATTTTCGCTTCGGCCGCTGTGCTGAAAACGTCGGCATTCCAACCCGTTGCCAAGGCCAGGTCGAGGGTGTCCACTCCGGCCGCCACATCGCCCTCCGCAATCAAGGCCCTGCCGAGCGTGGCGAGGTAGAGTCGGCGCGCACTGTCCTGACGGGCCTTGAACAGGTCGACCGGTTCGAGCAGGTAACGGTCGGTTTCGCTTATAGCATCCAGGCGCATTAGCAGGTCGCGAACGCTGATCATTCCTGCTTCTCTGAGTTCCGGATGCCGGACGAAGTCTGATACCATGCTCCACTGTGGCCACGGCCGCATGGCCTCCACGCGCGGTTTCCATATCTCCATTGCGCGTGTGTTGCCCAACTGTGACGCGGCATAGTATGCGGCGCTTGGCAGGAATTCATGGGCCTGACCGTACTCCTCCCAGATCTCCTCGAGACGGTCCAGGCGCGCATCCAGATCGTCGGGGTAATCATCGTATGTGCGGCGTGCGAGGTGCTGCACCCGCGTTGGGTGGTTGGGCGCTTCTCGAGCGAGTCTGTTCCACCAGAAATCTGTAATCGCCGAATCCTTTGAGTCGGAGAAGGCGACCCAGTACATCATCGCAACGTCATCTCTGCTGAGCGAACTATCGTCGGCAAACCTCCCGTGCAGGCTGTCAGCTCTATCGGCAATGACGGCCAACACGCTGTCCTGCCCGCGGCCTCCCGGGACCCAACGCTCAAACGCGGACAGCATGTACCACGACTCGATTCGTTCGGGGTGAAGCTCAGCGGTGAGCTTTGCATTCCTTGCCGCCTCGGTCCAATTCCTCCCCATGAGTTCGGCGTAACGTTGTTTCAGTGACGCGAAGCTCGGTCTCTCGCCGTCATAGGCAAAGAGTTCCCAAAGCGCCTCACCATTCGTATCGGCTCGCTGGCCAGTAGAATCCTCGACGGCAAAGACTGCGTACACGGTGGAATCGGGCAACACGACTGATCCACGGAAAACTCCCTGGCTGTCACGTATCAATTCCGCTGCATTCACCTGGTGGGATGTGCGCCGGTAGGTCCGATCGTTTGGTCGCCGGAAGCGCGCGCGCAGTACTAATCGGTCGTTGTCCGCCAAGAAGCTGTTCGCCCGGTACTCGACCTGAATCGTTGCACCGGCTGTTGGGTGCTCTGGGACAAAGCGCAACTCGCTATGGTCGGCACTCAGCGAGCTTGGATTAAGAATGACGATGCCCGCCGCGGCGACGGCCGTTAATACCGCGGCTGCGGCCGCAGCAACGCGCAAGTCGAACTTTTTCACCGGCAGCGGGTCGGCGCTGGGCAATATGATCCGTTCACCCGCCGCGCGGCGTGCCAAGACACTCTCCAACGCACCGGCTGGTGCGTCCTCGTCGAGAAGCGAGGGAGCCTCGCGAGAGATACCCCTGATAGACTGTACGATCGAGCGGCACCTCGTGCACTCGGCCAGATGCCGCGCAATGCGTGCGCGAGCACGAGCACCCAGGTCGCCGTCTGCGAAGCGGTTCAGCTGGTTGAAACGCGGATGGAGTATCACGGCAGCACCTCCAGTTCCTGCCTGAGCCGTTTGCGGGCTCGATACAGCTTGATCTTCGACGCCGTCACCGATATTCCGAGTATCTCGCCTATTTCGGCGTGCGTGTAACCCTCGACTTCCTTGAGCACGAACACCGACCGCAGGTGCTGCGGGAGTTTCTGAAATGCCCTTTCCAGTGCGATTCTATCAACAACCGATCCGGGTGACGTTGCACTCGGAATCGAAGACCCGTGCTCGAGCGAAGATTCGCGCCTGATTCTGTGTTTTCTCAGCTTCATCAGTGCGGTTCGGACCGCTACACGCTTGATCCAGCCTTCCAGACTTCCTCTACCCTCATAAGTCTTGAGCGCTTCCGGGAGACCGAGGAAAACATCCTGCAGCACATCCTCTGCATCGGCCGGGTCTTTCATGAAGCGCAAAGCGAGCCGGTACACTACGCCACCGTATCGTTCGTACAGCCGGGCAATGGTAGCTGGATCTCCGCATCGCGTGGCGCCAAGCGGCAGGTCCCGGCCGTCATCACCGGTCATAGACCGTAATCCCCGAACGCCCGCTGATTCGTTGATGGCCACTCATTTACGAGATGCTTTGGGATGGTCATTGGTTACACTTGTCGCTGCAGCGCTAGTCTTTGATCAGCCTGTACATCTTCACCTGCTCGACATCCATCTCGGTCCGCCACCTGCCGATTAGATGGTCGACGCCAACATGGATGAACCGGCCGCCTGGCGGTATGCGCACAGTGCCAAGCCAGCGACCCTCAGCAATGAACACGTTCCAGGTGCCTGCCCGGTCGTCGTGCCCAAAGCTGAACTCTGCCACCCAGATGTTGCCGAGTTCGTCGACCAAGAAGTCACCGTACGCCGGTTTCGTTTCGGGGAAAACGAGATCTCTTACCGTTCGCCTCGACCAATCGTCTCCGTCTTCTACGAAGTATTCGCGAAACTCATTCTTGTCGCGCTCGGTGACAGGTGGGTTCGGTATCGGTCTGCGAATGATGCGGCGGAGCGAACCAGTCTCACTGATCACGCGGATCTCATACGATGCGCTCGAGCCGTGGTAGAGATTCTCTCCGAAAGTAACCGTGGTCGCATTTCTGCCGAACGGGGCGTCCGCGAAGATTCCGCTCTGCATTGCCACCCCAGTCGAGGGATCCCTCCCCCTGCCCACCACCTCACTCAATCCAAAGCGCCAGAGGAACTCTCCCAGGGTGTTCAGCAGCTCGCCTTCCTTCGAGTTTCGCCCGTACACCACGCTGGTTTTGTCGTACCGCAATCCCGATTGGGATGGTTTGTTGCGATCGAATACGAACTGCCTGCCGAGGATGGTGCCGTCGGCGAACACACCAACCCCAACGGTCTGTGAGGATCCCGGATCACGGTGCAACATGATCGTTCTTCCGTATTCACCTGTGGATGAGAACACCGAGAGACGATCTTGACCCCAATCGTTAATGAAGAGCGAGTCTCCCACCAGCCACACACCCGTCATTCTCTTGAACTCTCCTGGACCGAAACCGTCTCGGCCAACCGAGTAAAGGAAAGAACCGGCCGAGTCGTAGAATCGGAGTTCATCTGTTCCGGAGTTGGCGATCAGTATGTTGCCATCGCGAAGGCGCAAGGCTGCTGCGACACCATGCAGCGAATACTCTTCGGGCCCGTCCTCGCTACCGATAGTGAACACGGGTTCTTCAGAGAGGCGCCACCCTTCCCCTTCCTCCCACAAGGGAGCCAGGCTCTCGACAATGGTTACGCCGGCGCTGTCCCGCACTACGACCATCGATGACGAACCGCTATCGGAGCACGCAGCGAAAACCCACGCTATGACGATCATGGTTGTGGATCCGCGAACAATGCTCCGCGTCGTGGAGACCTCGTTTCTCATCACCGAACGATCCTCAGCAGTTGAACTCGTTCCACGTCTAGCTCATCACGTACAACTCCAACTATCGTCGCACCACGCACGCGTGTCATTCGGTAACGATGCGGGACTTCCACATTCGCGTACCAGCGACCTTCACGGTCATGTACTTCCCATGTGGTTCCTCCAAGCACTGCGACGTAGTACGGGTTGTGCAGCGCTATAGGATCTAGTTCCGTCAGCGGCCCCATGCGACGAACCCAGAAGCCGCCGTCGGGTGTCGCAAGAACAGCTGTGATCGTGGGCACGATGTCAGGAAAGGTGATATTTTCCGGCAGAGGAGCATTAGGGTCTTCGGCGGCCGAGAGATACACATCGGTCAGTGCTTCTCTGTCGGCGTCGTTCGTAGCGCGTGCACTCCACGAGGAGTTACGGACGATTCGTTTGAGCGATCCGTCGAGTCCGTGAACTGTTAGCTCGTTTCCCTCGAGATCGGACCAGATGACGTCACCCTCAGAGAGTACATCGTAAAACGCAGCGTTAACGATCAGCGGGCGCAGCAATGCTCTCACATCTCCCTGGTCCGGTGGGCGGTAGTCGAACGTCAGTAGTGTGTCAAACTTCGTTTGAGCAGAGTCAGTCAGAAGCAGAGCATCCCATGGCACGAATTTCCCCTCTGCGCTGACGTTTACCGTGAACCAGCGCACGAGCAGACGTCCGTCATCGAGCAGCTGAAACTGGTAGGGACCTGGACGGACCGAATGGCGCATCGGCAAGGTTCGAACGGTCGAACCCTCTTGGTCGAACACCGTTATCCGCATTTGCCATCCGTCGAGCGTGAAGATCGAATCTCGAATACCGGCCCTGATCTGCACAGTAGACATGCTGAACTCGCCCGGCCCTTCACCCGCACCGCCTATGCGAAACAGAAACTCCCCAGCAGGCGAATAAACCGTCGCGTGCTGGGCCTGACGATCCAGCACCAGAACTCGGCCGCGAGCATCGATGTCTACGTCCGAGATGAGGCCAAATGTGTACTCGTCTGGACCGTCGAGCTGCCCTATGGTGAGTGCCGGCTCCGTTTGCCATTGCTCCAGGTTTGCCGGGGTGTCGGTGTTTTTGACGATAGTGACGCCGGCACTGTCGACGACCGTGACAGAATCATGCGAGTTTGAGTCTGTATTACACCCTGAGAGGAGGACAGTAAGAATCCCAACGAGGTTGATCGTTGCGATACGAACTGTCGCCAACGGAGGCGGACGTGTGGAACAACTGATTCGACCAGGTCTTACGAGCGCTGGCATGCGGTTGTCCAAATAGGAGGAGCCCAGTTGTCTCAATCTGTTACACGGGATGTCGGAGGGCGTTCCTCTCGTCAGCCGTAAAGCGTTCGCGATCGTATCGAGTGACGAAAGAAGACACTCGAGCCTGCAGATCGAACATTCATCTCTGCGACTACGGTTGGCGTGGCGGTGTTGGTGCTGTAGCTGCTAGCCGCGCCCAGCGACCAACCGGTACCGCTCCAGCCAGATGAGACCCACGTCGTCCTTTCGCGTGACATAGGCTGTTGAAACCCGATCGCCAGTTGCACCGAATCCAATCACTTTCGATCGAGGCGGTAGCTCGAGTGATCCAACTCGCACCCCACGGTCGTCGAAGATCTCAATTCGACCTGGACCTCCCGCGGGCATCATGCGTTTCACCCAGGCTTCTCCCGCTGGAGATATGATTGTGTTGCCCGGGGTGAACACGGGCAGAGACTCTGGCCAGCCGAGGTCATCCAACTTCGGCGCAGCACTAGCAGGAATCCCTCTTTGCGTGCTTCGACTCTGCACTCCATCTTCACTGAATTCTGTCATTACATAGGAAGCATTGGACACGAAGTTCTCCAGCTCGGCTTCCTGTTCCGGAGTTCCACAAGGAAAGGTCTCTGCCTCGTTGGGCGGGCCACTGATAACGCGCCCGTCTGGAAAATGCCAATCCACCGAGTACCCGTTTGCCCGTATCACAGCAACGCGGCCATCGCTCCCCACTGCCCAGTCGTCGTATGGCCTCAGCATCGGGCGTTTCTCTCCCCGTTGGCGCCGTGCGAATGGAGTATGCCACGTCGACACGACTCGTGTCTCTTCACGCGTCGCCCTGTTTACCCTGTACATAGTCGTGGAGTCCGAGGGATCGTTCCTATAGTTCATGCCGCCGGCGTACACATTTCCTTCGGCATCTACGAAACTTGGGCGGATCGATCGCCCATACCCGTCTTCCGTCGGAGTGGTGATCGGCGCCCATTCCACAAACTTTCCCTCCGGATCAATCACCGTTAGGCGTCCGTTACCCAAGTCAACGAGAAGCGTTGAGTCACCCGGTAACGGAAAGACCCTGTCAGGTCCATTGTACTCATTGGGGCCTGCGCCCTTCCTGCCGAGTGTGTCAGCAGTACCGTTAGCCATGTCGATGCGAAGCAGCACCTGACTGGTAGGATCTGCCGCAAAGATTGTCCCATCGCTGAGCTCCCGCACGCCGCTGAGGTAGCTGAATGCGTGGGGGTAGCTTGCATCCAAAACCAAACTGTCGTATCGGCGATCGCCGTTGCCCGATTCAGTGTCACCTGTGCAGTACGTGAGTGCTAGAATACAGGTAACCGCAAGGAATGCTCTCTTCATCCTGGCCTCCAGGCCAATGTGAACACTGAGATATCGAGCACGATCTGCCTGACCTTGGCTGAGGTGCGAATACACCTCTAATCGCCGCCGACGATGGAAAACTGGATCGGCATCCTGATCAGAACTCTTACCGGTTCGCCATCAACAAGTCCTGGCGCAAATCCCAACCGGTTGAGGTAGTGCAATGCAGCGTCGTTGAATCGATCGTCGGTCGATTCTGTCACCCGTGATGACCCAGGTTCGAGGTTGCCGTCGATACCCACTACGGTTTCCAATTGGACGACGCCTTCGGCAGACTCGTCGAGCAGCTCCTGTGGGTATTCGAACGGCGGCCTCGCAACCAGTCTTGGTGGCTCGTCAACCTCGTACTCCGAATACACCCTGCCCGTGACGCCTGCGACCTCCGCCGTCTGCGGAACGGTCACTGAATTGTCTACTGCCGGTGCTATCACGGGAGCGGGGACCTCACATGCGAGCGAGAACGCGATGCCACCTGTAGCCAGTGCAATCACAATCTGGGTTGTCCGTCCACGAGTCTGGGCGGTCATCAACTCGATTCGTCTCAGGAGTGGAGATCGCCGTTCAGACAGAGCCACGGTCGCAACTCGCGGACTCCGTGCTTTGCTGCAGACATTGAGCAGAAACTCACCATACAGTCGCGGTTCAGCTCCGCTACCTAGCACCCGCGCATCGCAGTCGGCCTCCGCTGCCAACCGTAGCCTGCGTACCTGCCACCAGATGGCGGGGTTCCAGGGCAATAGGACCAAGGCGAGCAAACCGCCAAGCAGCAAGTACAAATCGTTTGCGCGCGCGTGCTCTGCCTCATGCAGAACTACCAGACGCTGTTCCTCGTCACTCAGGTCCAACACCCAGCGCGGTATTACCAGAGCGTGGTTCCAGAATCCAACCAACGCTGGTCCCACGTTTTCGGAAACGAGCACATGCTGACCGGCTACGGACGCGTAAAGCCAGGATCGCCTCTCACGAATGAGCCGTACTGTAGTTCCGGTAACGAGGCTGGCCAATGTAAGCGTTGTCACAAACCACACGGTAACGAGCATACGATCCAACAACTCGCCGCCGAAAAAGCCAACTTCATTGGCGCCGGATTCGCCCGCCAATGGCGACCCAACAACGGTCAGCTCGCCAATACTCACAGTCGGTAGTAGGCCGTTCTCGGCAAGCATCCCCGGAAAACTCAGGTTAACAATTGGCAACGCGATTGACGCCGTTATTGCCACAACCCAGGCCCAGCGGCCAGGGCGCCGGGTGGATCGAAGCAACGACTCCCCCGAATTGCCTACGATTGCGAAGCAAGCGCCAACTAGAATCGAATAAAGCATCCACGCGGCGATCACGATTTTCCGCCCTTCAAACGCTTGTTCAATTGCGACCTTATTCGGCGCAGTTCGTCATCGCTAACCGATTCATCCTCCAATAACTGCGCGATCAGCAGTGCGCGAGATCCCTGATACACTTTGTCCACGAATCGCTTGAGGACTTTGTCGGTTGCTTCAGTGGGCTCAACGGTTGGGAAATACCGGAACGCCCTGCCTTCATCTTCGTGTCGCACGTGCCCTTTGGCGTCGAGCGCGCGCAGCACGGTTAGGACCGATGTGTAAGCGAGTGGTTTCTCCAATTGTTCCCGGACTTCGGTAACAGTAGCCGAGCCCAGCTTCCACAAGACGGCCATAACATCGAGTTCGCTGTTGGTGAGGTGAGGTGCCACGTTGCCCCCGGGTTCCATGCAGCAAAGACCGGTTGGACATACCGGCCCCGACTGCGGGTACGTTCTTGGGTTGACTACTTATTACGCAGTATTTAGTACTAAGTCGTTGCAGGTGTCAAGGGTCGGGTTGGTTGAATCGGGGCTAGCGCTGTGTTTACAGCCCGCCACTGTGGCTACATGGTTATACGCACTCCCAACCATACGTCGATGATGTTGTGCCACGCAGCGCGTGGATACCAATATGTCGAACTCAGGCGCTCGTCTCCCAGGTACACACGCGCTTCACTAGCTGCAAACTCGAACGCGACATTTCGACTGGTCCAAAGACTAACGCCGAGCCCAAATCCAAGCTCGACGCCCGAGCTCGTCAGTCTGTGGCGCCCCAAATCCTCCGTCTTACCCACCCAGCCAATGCGAGCTAAGAGAAAAGGCTCCACCAAACTTGAACTCAGCTTGCTGTAGCGTGCTTCGAGGAACATCCGGGTAATGCGATTGCCAGCACTGCCCCCTCCTGCACTCGTCGATGATCCGCTAGATCCAGGTGCGAAACGACTACGATCGCCGTGCCTGCCGTACGCAAGTCCAAGCGCAGCATCGAAGTGGTTCGAAATCCTTCGTCCAGCTATGCCGACGACCTCTACTCCCCAATCCCAATCGTTGAACTGGCGAGCTCGCGGAACCGCGAAGTCCGAACGAAGGCCAGCGTACCATCCGGGGTCGCCGACGCCACCCTGCCCATGAACCGATTCCAACGGCACCATCAACATGACACAGAAGAAGGCAAAGATCGTCACTGAAGGCACCGGACACGGCGTTCGCCACCTAAAGAGTCTACGCATATGAGCGTTCATAAGCTCACATTCTCATCCGAGCAATCACATTCTCTCCGCTGTGGCCAGCATAAGCGGTTTCGATGCCCAGGCATACGGGGTGAGGCGCGTCATCATTGAACGCATGCTCAATTGCGTGTTCCCTCGACTAGAAAACGAACGACGTATTCCACATCATAATCATCGCGGTAGACACCCCACACGCGATCGCCTCGCCTCACGAGTATCCTCGTATTTTCTGGCGCAGTGACAGACCCTAGGAACGTTCCGTCTGGTTCGAAGACATCAAACGATGAAGCTTCACGCCATTCCAGAATTGGACGAGTATCTCCAGGTTCACGCGGCTTCACGTCACGCTTCACTGCCTCGACGTATCGTTCCACCCAGATGCGACCGTCGTCTCCAACGTACAGATCCCGGTATGCAGGTTTCCTACTCGGAATCGCGTCGAAGCGTTCAGCTCCCCGGCGTTCAAACCGATCTGCCCGTGCCTCCCACTGGTTCCGCTCCTGTCGGTGTAGGGCTACAGGTTCATAATCGCGTTCTACTCGTGTCACGGAACCGTTCGCCATCGCGATATCAAACGCATATGGGTCATTGCGACCAAGCACCGCGTAACCCAACGGGCTTCTCGTATAGCACACGGCCGTCGGGAAGTTCCATCTAGCGCCATCCGCCGTCATGAGAACAAATGCCGGCCCCTTCTCCTCGAGCGGTAGTCGGATCGAATCGACCAAGTCACCAGCTGGTGAGACCTTGATCAGTAGCTTGGGCACCTCTCCACCACCCAATGTGACGACGCCTCGAGCAGTTCGCTGTTCGCGCAGTGGCACGTGGCGACGACGACCCATGTCGGTGGCCAGCACGTAGTAGTAACCCGCAGTATCAACGAAAAACGTCTCGCTCGTATACAATCCACTGGGAACACGGTGACTATCGATGTATTGCCCCGCGGTGTCATACACTGTTATCCGCGTATTCCCCACATCCCAAGCTGCAAGATGCCCGTTGTGGAGCACTCGCATACCGAGTACGGCACGGTACTCACCGGGGCCTTGGCCAGGTCGGCCCACATCGCCGAGGTATCTGCCTTCACTGTCATACCGTCGAATTGCAGGTACCTGATAGTCCAAAACGAACATGTTGCCTTCATTTCCGACGGCAACGCTTGATATCCCACCGAACGTGTACTCCTCTGGGCCTTCGAGCATCCCTATCCTGAGTTCCTCGGTGAACCGCACATCTTCCCCCCACACCGGAGGATTGTTCGCATGGACTACTACGGTGTCTTGTGCGGCTGCCGGTGCTGCATGCAACACCGTGAATGCCGCCATAATCAGTGAACACCTGAGCGGTCGAGACACTACGCTTTTCACATGTACTGCCCACCTGGTGATATGCTGAACCGCACCACCCACGGCACTCCGAGATCGTCAGGCTCGACTGCCCAGAATGTGTTTCCTCGGCTCCATCGGATCCGCATATTCGCGGGTAGCTCGAGTTGCCCGCGCGGTCGTCCATCGGTATTCAGTATCAACCACCGCCATGTGGCTGGGTCTGCATTTGAAAGACGCAGCCACACCGACTCGTCTTGTGCCACCCAGGGAGCCACGATGGGCAGCTTGTATTCGGGAAAGTCCATCGCAGCACGGAGGGGCCGAACTCTCGCCTCCCAGTCGGGCGGAGCGGGGGCGCCGGGCCTGTAGGCGACCATTCCTCCGGGTTCTCCTCGGGCGGCTTTCACCGCGATGGAATCGAGGTCGTCCGAGGTGTAACGCACCGGCTCGTAGTGAAGCGTGCGCTGATACAGGGTGTCGCCAGCCAGCCCAATCCGCGTCACCATGAATGCGCCATCGTCAGCCTTCTGCGGAGCGGGCGCCTCCACTTGGACGTACCCATCCTGCAACGGCTCCCACCACGGGGTAGTGATGGGGGCCCTCGGCGTCATCAAACGACTGCCCCCAAACTCCACAAACTCAATACGACCATCTTCGCTCGACGGCGGCCTCCACATCCGCGGTGGCGGTCGTCCCGCCCACCCGATGGTATCGGTCACGGCACCATTGTGATCAAAGAGAACGAACGGGACTGGAATACTGTCGGTTGGCTCCACTCCGGTGGCTGGATCGTCACGGCGAGCGCTCACCATTCCCAGGTGGCTGGCGAACTTACCGTCGGAGCGCATAGTCCACGGAAGCACGTGGCCGATGCTGTTAGGAAGCGGAACGATTACGCTCTCGACCCGCCTTGCCGAGAGTACGCCTCCGTCTCTGTCAAAGAGGGTGATTCGGCTCGGTCCGCGCGAGATAGCCCATACCGTATCCCCAACCACTCCAAACCTCGGTGTGCTTTCGAACTCGCCAGGACCGGCACCGCGCCGACCTATCCGGCGCAACAGAACCCCGTCCGGATTGAACACCCTGATCTCCGGAACCGATGCCTCCATGACATACAAGTTGCCATCACGATCTACGTCGATACGGGTAACCCGTGAAAACCCAACGTCCGGGTCGTCGACGTCTCCGATGCGCATCTCCGCTTCGGCTCTGAGATGGGGTATCGCATCGATGTGGCTGTCACTGCCATCAATGCCGTGGTCGCAGGCAGATAGGACCACGCACAACACTGCGGAGGTTATGAGCGACAAACGAACGGGCGGGGCGTGTCTAACCATCGTCGGTCTCCTACTCGAGTCAGACTACTGGGGTCGTCTTTCGACTCCGCAAAAACCTTCACACTCCATCTCATCCAACGCCGGCACCGATCCGCCGTGCTCCCAAGACCAACGCGAGTGCTGCCAACAGCAACACGCCGGTGAGTGGATCGGTGTTGTCCGGAAGCCAGCCGAATCTGATGGCTCCGTGGTGGGCTATTGCGAAGGCAACTGCAGACCAAGCAAGCGATCGGAGAGTGAACGCCTTCTGTTGAGTAGCAGTTGCATCGCCCGCCACTGCTGTTGCGTGACTACGTCGCTGTTGGATGAACAGCAGTATCTCGCGGCCGAGAACGGCTGATACGAGAGCCACCAGAAGCAGGAGAATCACTTCACGTTCTAGCGTGGCAGTGAAGAATATCGCGAGCACAACAAGCCACCAGGGCATCTACGAGTAGCTCACTTCACGGTCGATGCACTGTCGGGCGTCCACCAGTCGAGGTACGCCGTCATCCTGTCTTCATCGAAGTACCCACTCATGAGCCCTTTCACCGGAGGTATCGTAGCTCTGCCGTTCGAGTCCAATACGAATACGTGAGGATACCCATGGATCTCGGCGAATTGAGATAAGAACCGTTCGTTGTGGTTCAAGGGGCCGTAGTTCACCTTCATCACAATGAAGTTCTGTATCAGTCTCTCACGAATTGACTCCGTTTCGGCCCAGTATCGCTCGAGCCCAATACAAGGCCCGCACCACCAACCACCCACAACGAGAAGAATCTGCTTGTCTTCGGCTTGAGCCAGCTCGACCGCTGCCGCAAGATCTTCAAACGGATCGCGTTCGTGATCGTACCGAGTCACGAAGAAGACGTCCGAGTCTGCAGATGCTACGTTGGCGCTCATGCGTAACTGGGATTGTGCCCATAGGCTATCACTGTATAGCACCGGCCTCTGATCGTCGTGACTCGAACAACCGGTGATACAAAATGCGATCAGGATTACTGCGTAGGCTGGCCACATCATGAGGGAGCCTCCCGTCCATCTTATAGATGCATTGGCGAACTCACACGTTACGCTACCTCACGCGCCGGCTGGGCAGCGCATCGTACCTCATCACCTCATCCATATCGCTATCACCCCACAATCCGAGCCGACAGCCATAAATTCGGGCGGAACGTTTGCCGCACTGGTATATATCTCAACTGCTGCGACGTCGTTAGCGTCTACGAATTGGTCGACGATCATGTCAGGGTAAATGGGCGACCCGCTTTTTGGATTGAACCCTATCGGCACCATCTTGACCTCGGTACCATCGACGTAGATGGCCGGATTACACCCACTGAATCGGGCCGAGGTCATGCGAATCACGTTGTTCCCCATGATGTTCGCAAATACCTCAACTCCGGGCGCCAGCCCAATCAGGTCGGTGATGACATGCGGCTGCCGTTCTTCGATATCGTCTCTAGAAAAGAAGGTCCCGATCATGGTTTCGCGGCGGTGTTCGAATTCGCTGATGCGGCTGAAGTACCCCGCCCCACGGTCGCCTTCAATGACCACTTCTTCTAGTTGGATTGGCAAAGGCGACAGCGAAAAGTTGAGCAGGGTTTCCGGCTCATGGCTAACGACTTGAAGTGCCACCTGAGCCGCCCCATAACCCAACCGGCTGACCTCGATGTGAACCAATGAATCTGGCCAGGTAACACCTGACAACTCGTATCGGCCTTCAGACCCGGTGGCGGTGCGATGCTGCCCGTCTGCAATGACGGTCACACCCTCCAACGGTTCTCCGGTGACAGAGTCGGTCACCAACCCAACCAATCGCGGGGGGGAAGGAGCCGATTCGGCCAGGCGATCTGGTGCAAGAAAGAAATCGACCTTCCATGCGGGTTGGTCAGTCGCAAACTCGTTTTGGTAATGAGCGCCGCGTGGCCTGTTCCAACCAAACAGCAGTGTTTCTGATGTCCGCTTCGGAAAGATGAAGCTCGCCTCTCGGCTGGTTGCGCCATCCTTTTCCGCTAATAGCCAGATCGTGCGTCCTGCCGGCACATGGCACACGGCATACCAGCCGGATCGATCCGTCGTGACCTCCTCACTCACGTCGTGCACCGACACAGTGAGTCCCGATTTGTCGCCCCAATCCTGTGTGACCGGGGCGGTGCGTGGACGCCCACCGGCCGCACGCCATATGCGTATCGATTGCCACCACCCAAACACACGCGCTCCAACCACAGGCGTACCGGTTGCCGAATCGCGTACGACGCCGAATACCATTCGCGAATCCGGGGTTTCATCGGATGCGGGGCAGAGTCGCTCCATCGCACTCCGTACGTGAGGAATGTTGAAGTTTGCGTACGTTTCGGCCCCCCGCATCAAGTCGACGGCCAATTCCTCAGGGGGCGCGGCGACCGAGTCGAGCTTTGGGTGTTCGAGTGCCACCGAGTATTCGCCGTCAAACGGAACGTGCAATTCGAATCGCCCATTCGCGTCAGTTATCGTTCGGAAGTCGGTTCCGGCCACACCGACCAATGCCCCGCCGAGGTACCGTGAACTGGTGCTATCGAAGACCGAGCCGCTGATGATGCTCAACGAAGCTTCGTAGACCGTAGAGCCGTCCCGCGCTGATATCCGGAGGATCTCACCCCCTGTGTCCATGAAGCCAACCACTTCGGCCTTACGTCCGCGCATGTAATTGGGGTGTTCGGTCACCTCTATCGCCGGCGTTCGTACTTGCCACTCGCGCACGATCCACGCGCCTGAGGGCAACATCAGAAACCGGACGGTGCCCCCTATGCGCCGGTCTCTCAAGTTGAAGCTCACTCCCGTGTGTCGTACTTCCAGCTCCCGCAGCTCCGCCGAGTTCTCGTCGAGCCACAACGTGCCCTCCACGTCAGGAAGATCACGTCCGCTCGTCGGCTCGAATGCAAGGCCGATTTCTCCCGTACGGTTTCTTTGGTCGCGAACCACATGGAAGCAGTGGGTGCTCAAAAAATCGTCGTCGAGCAGTGTGTGTGCATCGGGTATGAGATACCAGGTGCCGTCATCCCGCTCGGTTATGTAGCCCTCGCGCGCGAGCACCTCGGGCGGAGCGCTACGAAACGGTGAATCGGTCAACCCGGATTTGGTCCGTCCGGTCTCTTCGAGCGTCCTGGTGCGACGCCTGTTCATCATGCGGTGGTAGGTGTACTGCCTGTAACGAAACAGCTCCTGTTCATCGCCCCAGGAGGTTGCCGCGAGCGCCTTGCGAATCTCCTCCCAGATCAACAGCGTGCGCTCCCCGTCTGCGGGATTGGTGTTGCAGTGGTCGCGCTCTCGAACCACAAGAGTCGCGAGCTTGATGGGCAGTGCAGCTACATGAAGAGTGAAACGCAGAGTGTCGGTGTGTGCGAGTTGCAGCAGGTCCGACTCGACCGCGCGGAAACCAATTCGCTCCGATCTCAGTACATACGCCCCGCCCGTCAGCGCTCGAAGGTTGAACCTCCCGTCGCTCCCACTCAACGCTCGGTCCACTTCGACTCCGAACGGATCCAGCAGAACCACGAACCCCCTACCGACAGGGGTGCCCCTGGCTGAATCCACAACCAGCCCTTCGATGACCTGACTGTCCAGATGATCCACTGCACAGAAGAGGGTCGCGGAAACCACCGCGAGGGCGAGGGCTGTCGAAGACCGAAGGGAGGTGAGTCTCTTCACAGCACACAGACTCCTTTATGCGACCGCGACCGTATTACCCTCGAGCGTGTTGATCGGTCCCGGGGTGAACTAGCCACCCATTGTGCCTCTGCGTTTATCGGGCTTTATGTGAACCGACCGCGCCGCGGAACTCTCTTGCACGAGCGGAGTAACGCTATCAACATCTTCTCGCAGAGATTGCGAAAACTTTCTACTTGACACCGGCCTGGCTGGCAGCAAGGAAGTGAGGAATGATGGCCTGGAGTGAGGTGGGCGACCGATGGAAAAAATTGGTTGAGGAAGTGGAAGACCTCTTCATAGCGGCCGACGCCTTCGGAAAGGAACAGAGGCTGCTGGACATAGAATATGCTCCACACGAAAGGTCCACTCTCACACTCAGAGTTCTGCTGCCGCGCACCGGTGAATTCTGCACCCGCTCGTATACCGAATCCCAGCTTCTCGACAATGATCCTATGGTGCTCGCCGGTCGGTTCTACTCAGAATATATGACCCGTGAGAGTGGGGGAGTGTCGTTCGAGACGAGTGTTGATCCGGCAAAAGGTCTGGTGACAATGAAACAGTTCGATCCGTACACCGCGGACGACATCATCGCCACCCTGTCGGGGCTGTTCAACGATCCAGATTATCGACCAGGTATGCGTTTCCTGTGGGATACGAGGTACTCCACCGACGATTTGTCGGCAGATGATGTGCAGCGGATAGTGCACTTCGTAAGAATGTACCACAATTCTCGAGGGCAATCGCGAACGGCGGTGGTCGCACCCCGGGAAACCCAGGTTGGCATCGCTCGCATGGCTCAACTACACGCCTCCGAAGGCCCGACTCAAATCGCAGTGTTCCGAGAGGTTGATGAAGCCTTGGCGTGGTTGGACTCTACACCTTGAGCCGCGCGGCTTCAGTTCTTCTCACTAGGTAGTTCGCCGTATTGCTCCTGACCGGGAGACTGACTCGGATTGCAGCCTGACGCGAAAAGACATTGAAGCAGGATGATGATGAGTGAAAGCTGTCTCACGGTGTTCGTGTCCCTATCTCTACAGTCAAGGTGTGCAGTTCCTTCATTGTACAACGATCTGAAGCGACTCTGAAATAATCTCAGCCTTGCGCCATTTCAGTCACATGCTTACACTGTCGGCATGCCTAGAGACCAACTACTCGGAACGTTCGAACAGATGGTGCTGCTTGCCATCCTCCACATCGGAAAAGACGCGTACGGGCCACTCATTCTCCACAAGCTCAAAGAAGGATCTGGTAGGCCGGTTTCGCGCGGTTCGCTCTACGTCACACTCGATCGCCTGGAGCGGAAGGAGATGCTTCACTCCACCTCCGGTGCACCCGAGCCAGACCGCGGAGGCCGCCCTAAACGGTACGTGACCGTCACCGAGAAGGGGATTGCTGCGCTCCGGGAAGCCCGCGATTCCCTCACATCGATGTGGGCCGGACTCGACACGGTACTCGGTAAATGAAGGGATCGAGACCTACGCATCCGCCGGCATTCGCAACCGCTCTACTCCGCGCTTGCCTCCCCACAGGTTTTGTCGGAGAAGCGCTGCTTGGCGACCTCCACTCGGATTATGCTGCTCGCAGAGATGCCGCGGGGCGGTTTGTTGCATCTCTGTGGTATTGGACCGTCTTCCTGAAACTCGGTTCCAGGTACCTGCTCGAACGTTCGACTCACCGTGGCCAATACCGGGGTCCTAACGGATTACCCAGTCGGCCGTCACCGGAGAGGGAGCGGCTAGCCAAGTTGCCGCTCCTAGAAACGGTTGGATCCGACATTCGCTACGCCTCACGCACGCTCAGAAGAGAACCCGGTTGGACCGCCGGAGCAGTGTGTACTCTCGCACTGGCCATCGGTGCGACGACGTCGATCTTCAGCGTCGTCAACGCGGTGCTGTTGAGGCCACTCGACTACCGAGAACCTCACAGGTTGATGGCACTCGAATTCGAGCCGGCAAATGCCAAGGCCGAAGATTTCTTTCAAACCGACAACGAAGCACGGGCGCAGCACTTCAGGCGATCCACGACCTATCCGATCTTCGAGAAGTGGCGAGCGGCCACCGCCGGCGTCCTCGACGATCTAGCCGTCTACGATGACGATTGGCCACGCAACGTCAACTTCGGCAGCGGAGCGGAGCGTTTACCCGCGGCGTGGGTGAGCGCAGGAGCCTTCCGCAACCTGGGCGTGCCGCCGGCAGTGGGCCGATGGTTCCTGGACGAAGACGACATACCCGGCAATCCCAACGTCGTCATTCTCAGCCACGCGCTGTGGAGGAGCCGCATTGGCAACGCAGAGGAAACGATCGGTCGCGCAATCACCGTCGATGGTAGGCCGCACACAATAGTCGGCGTCATGCCCGAGGGCTTCACATTTCCCACTGCACGGACCGAGTTGTGGTTGCCCATGGCCGAGGCGACCCAAAGCACGGGAGGGTGGAACTATGATGTCTTTGGGAAGTTGCGCCCAGGCGTGTCGATGGAGCAGGCCGATGCCCTATTGGAAAGCAGAAGCATCGAGGCCACCAACCGCGACGGCGACATCAGTGCGTTCGGAGCAACACTTGCGTCGCTCCACACTCGCTTCGTCGGAAACGTCCGGCCGCTTCTCCTCATCTTCTTCGCGGCGGTTTTCGCGGTACTCCTGATCGCATGTGTGAACGTGGTCAATCTCCTTCTCACGCGAGCCACTCGGCGCGGACACGAGCACATCGTGCGCGGAGCACTGGGGGCAGGGCCGAAACGCCTCGTCCAGCAGGTCCTGACGGAGAGCCTCATCGTATGTTTCGTGGGATCTCTATTCGGCCTGATTCTGGCGGTGGTTCTTACTCACGTTCTCGTTGCACTGAGCCCTGATTCCATACCGCGCAGAGAACAAATCGGGGTCGATGCCGGTGCTCTCTTGTTCACGCTAACGCTTGCAGTGACCGTAGGCTTGGCCGTCGGCCTGGCACCGGCACTCAACGCATCGAAGGCAGACCTCGCCACCGGGCTCAACTCGGCGACCAGGGGCTCGTCGAGCGGAATACGCAACGCGCGTTTGCGCGATGTTTTCGTGGTCGCGCAGCTCGCCCTCGCACTCACCCTACTCGTGTGTGGCGGCGTGCTGCTCAGAAGCTTTTCCGCATTGCTCGATCTCGAGACCGGAGTAGCTCCCGGTGAAGTGCTCGTCTTCGATACGTCTCTTCCGGAGTCGAGGTATCAGAACTTCCAAGATCGTAAGCTCTTCTACGACGACTTGCTCCCTCGGCTCAATGCCATTTCCGGAGTGCGCACTGCGTCGCTCTCCGTCTATTTCCCGGCAAACGGCTGGTTCCATACCACCGGATTTGCAGTCGAGGGCTACGCCGCGGCACCGTCTGAAGAACTCGTGGCCGAGGTCAAGCAAGTTACGCCGATGTATTTCGAGTCCCTGGGAATTACATGTACTGAAGGCAGGGTGTTCGAGAGCAGCGATGGCACGTCTGGCCCTGAAGTGCTCGTGATAAATGAGTCGATGGCGCGCAGATATTGGCCCGACGGCGGTGCGGTCGGCGGCCGAATTTTGTTGGATGACGAGTGGTTCACCGTGGCGGGCGTAGTCAACGACGTGAGGTATCGTGGCGAGCTGAGGGATCTGCCTCAGCTCTATCGCCCCTATGCGGGTGGATCCTTCGCCTGGAGCATGGCTGGCTTGATTCGGGTGGAAGGCGATCCGATGGATTACGCGGGCACGGTCAGGCGCACTATAGCGTCCATGGACCCGGAAGTCGTGGTGGCAGACATCAATCCACTGTCCAACTTCCTATGGGCCGCAGTGGCGGAGCCTAGGTTCCGCGCTCTGCTGCTGGGAGCCTTCGGGTTCGTGGCGCACTTGCTGTCTGTGATCGGAGTGTACGGTGTCATGGCATACGCGGTGGCACAGCGAACCAGGGAGTTCGGGATACGAATGGCGCTCGGCGCCGACCAGGTGCGGACGCTACGAGAGGTGGCATCGCGTGGTTTGACGCTTACGGTTATTGGCTTGTGCCTCGGCCTAGTTGGTGCGTACCTCTCGGTGGAGGTGTTGCAGAGTTACCTGTTCAACCTCGACGCTCGAGACCCGGTCACCTTTGCCGCGATGGTGATCGCGCTGGCGTTGGCCTCGATGCTGGCGTGTTGCGTACCTGCAGTTCGCGCAGCCAGAGTCGATCCGCTGGAGGCGCTCAGGGTGGAGTGAGCCTGCGTCCTAGCTCAACCGCGCGGATCCATCACCTTTCCCATGAAGAGAATGGCGCCCGAGTATTTCTCGCGAATGACAAAGGCGAACGGCCTGTCGATGTAGTAGTAGTGGGGCCCCGCCGAGGTAGCTACGACTCCGACGGAAGTTGCGGCAGCAGCTTCGGTTCCCTCCTCGTTCACCTCGACGAATGCCTTGTGTTTGACCTCGCCGATGAATAGGTTACCCGGTTGGCAACACATACCGCTCAAGTCCGCGACAAACGGCTCGAACGCGACGCCCATTCCAAGCGCTTCCAGCGCCCCTTTCAACTCGATATCGTACTCGATGGTGAACTTTGGCATCGAAATCATGACGCCGTTCTCGTTGAGTCCGGCGATCCAGGTATTCCACCGGTCCTGACTCAGCGCCGTGCTCAGTGAATCGATGGCTGACGGTTCGTCGGGCAATACGATCGTCATGCTGTACGCTTGCCCTCCGTATGGCATGTCGACAATTCTCACATCCGAATCGCTGTATTGGTATACGGTGGCTCGCTTATCGTGGTACATCATCTCCGTCGAAATTTCGGTACTGTCTTCCAACCAAAACGAGCCGGATTCGGTCAGACTCTCGTCAAACTGGGCAGCCCAGTCCGCTTTGAAATAGATCGCGTTGATGAGGTACATGACATAGTCGGGCGGAATGATATTCGGCACGATATCTGAAATCTTGCCGTTCGTCTTCTCGTCCACCCAGTTGTTGATCGTTGGCCCTGCGTTCGAGCTGTTGAAGTCGAGTCCCGACACCTCGGCGTCGAAGTATTCCTGGTTGATCTGTAGGAAATCGGGATTGAATGTCCACGTGTCCCTAAACCAGATCGAGTTTGCGAGGGTGAATTCCACCCTGTGATCGAGGTTACTCAACAGGTCGATCAAATCCCTGTACGATTGGTTGACTTCGTCGATCGTCATCCCCTCGAGTCCGAGGGTATGCTGCATAGCCTCGAGCGTCGATCCCGCTGCTCCGTTGTACGTCATGCCGAGTGCCATGGCAACGCTGAGCGGAGAGATGAAAACGTTGCTATCCCCCGCGCTCTCGTTCACCTCCCGAAACAGCTTGAAAGCGAAAGCGTTGTCTGCTTCGATCAGCATGCCCTCGGCGATGCTCAGTTCGCGTGGTAGACTCTCGATGATGCTGTTGTCTTCGGGGGGGTCGAGCACCGTGTCGCAACTCGCCACGCAGACTGCTGCTGAAATGCACAATAGAATCCGGTTCCGGAACGTCATTGGTGCCTCACACAGGGGTGGTCTTTCTGTCATACCCGCCGGCTCGAGGTTGGGTCACTGCCACCGTACCCGCCATCGCCGCTACGATTAACGGAACTGATAGTACCGTAAACCACTTCCCAATTCTGTAAGCCTCACTCAGATACTCCAGCTCCACCACGGTCGTGCCCTCAACGACCGGCACCGTCAACAACGCTCCGTTCCCTCGCACAGTCGGAGTAGGCACTCCATCCACAAAAGCCCGCCACGCCGGATAATGGTTCTCGCTGATCACCAAGAACCCATCGTTGGGTGCCGCTGGGGCCGCGCGAATTCTCATTATGCCTGGTCGCCAATCCTCGAATTCGACCGACACATCAGAGGGCTCGGGCAGCTGTTCGGGAAGCGGTCCGACATGTACCGGCGCATCGGGCTCTAGCAGCACTACCTGTTTGGTTGGAAAGCGTGGATCGAGAACTGTCGCCACGGCTTGATCGAACTCAACCTTTGCAGCTGCGCTAATGAACCTGGCGTACTCCCTAGGCGTCTCGCTCTGATAGAGGGTCGCTACCTGGCCATTCGATGCTTGTGCACCAGACATTACGCGCACGTATCCGGGGATGCTGTCCGGTGCGTCTCCCGTTGGAATGATGAGGTACTCTATCGCGTACAAGTCGAGAAGATTCGGATGCCCCGCATTCTCGAACGACAACCCCTGACCCCGGCGCCCGTTCAAAACATCGAACGCGTTTAGTTCGTATCCGTGGTGACCGTACCACTGAGCGATCTGATCTGCCATCAGAGACGACCCGCCATATACGCCTGCGTTCCAAACCCGATACGGCCTCGCCTGTTCCTGCAGAAAGTCTTTGATCGGATCGGGCGCAAACACCTCTTCGTGGGCTCGGCTGTACATCCAAAAGGGTTTGGCATTCCACCACAAATCGGTACCGACGACGGCTGCAAGTAGCATTGCGCATACTTGCATAGGCAAACGGTTCCGAGCGTATGCAAGCACAACCCCCGCGACTAGAGTGAGTGCAAGCCCGCTCACCATCGCGCCCATCTTGATAGTTTGCTGCGCCGCGACTGCTCTCTGCACTGCTGGAAAACGCGTGGCTGTTTCAACCGATATCGCAATCGAATGAGCGACCGTACCAATAACCCCAGCAATGCCGAGTAGCACCACGGCGCACCCTACGAACAGGCATACACTCCAAACCACTCGTCTCTCGCGCCGCTCGAGACTTTCGACTCCGAATGCAGCAAACACAGCGACTATGAAAGCGACGACGAAGAACGCCATCCCAGGAGCCCGTGTTGCTTTCACGTAGGGCACGAGCGTCCACCATAGGCGATAGAACGGTGTTTCTCCTCCGAGCGCGACCAGAAGGAACAGAACTCCGATTCCGCCGAGCCAAAGAACCATCTGTCTGCGGTCGCGATGCAGGACACCGACGATGGCCAACGCCACTACCGGAAGGCTAAGGTACTCAGAGTGGAGCTTGAGCCCGTTTGGACCCCAATAGGTTCCGGCTGCCCCCGAAAATGACTCTCCCGTAAACCGCGACAGGAAGAACTCGGGAACGTGTTCCCACGGAATGGAGAATGCGGTTGACCAGGTGAAGCTGTCGAGCACCTCGCTGTGCCGCGGAGAGTACGGTATGTACGCGAACATCGGAAGCAGCTGAATTGCGGCAACGCAGAGCCCAGCCAATACCGCGGCTAAGGCCAGAGAGCCATGAAGCACACCTTCCTTGATAGATCCGTGCGATTCCTCAGCAAATGCCAGATACAGCGTGTAGAGGCCGGTCGCTACCAGGAAGTACTGTGCCATCTGTGGGTGGGGGCTTAGGAAGGTGAGGCCCACGACCAGCGCGAACACCGGGTAACCAACCCAACGCCTGTCTCGAATGGCCATCGTAAGGGCAATCAGGCCGAGTGGGAGGAGTGCAGTAACAAACAGCTTCCCGTCGTGACCCGGACTGACGTATGACGCGACCAGCCCCGACAGCTGAAATGCCAATCCCCCCACAACGCTACCGGTCCACGACACCTTCCACTTCCGAAGGAACCAATACGTGAAAACGCCGGCCAAAACGAAGTGGATGAGGAAGCCCAGGTTCATACCGACGTGCGTCGGCAGCAGCAGTCGGAGCCATGCAGTTGGATAGAACAGGTCGCCGTGCATTCCGCCGACGAAGGGCATGCCGCCGTAGATCTCTGGGTTCCAGAGTGGGAACTTGCCGGTCAATAACCACTGGTCAGACGCCCACTGTCTGAATGCGTATCCCGTGTCGTACTGATCGTTCAAGTCGGTGGCCAGGAACTTCCCGGTCAACATTGGCAGGCTCAGGAGACCGATCCAGAAAGACAGAATGATTGAGGCTAGGGTACGCCGGTGCTTGGGCTCGTAGGTGGGTGTGCTCATGGCTTGATCAAGTCGTAGCTATGAACGTACTCTATCCCATCGGCATCCTTCCAGCTTCCCAAGACGTAGTCTCTGCCGATTTGCCTTATGGTGAGATTCACTGGTGATTGAACGGAACCCAACAAGCGGCCATTTTGTTCGAACACCCACCAGCGCTTTTCGACCGCATCGTGGGCAACGAACTCTCTGACCCAGAGGTGTCCGAGTTCGTCAACCAAAAACTGAGAGTAGGCGGGTAGCGTCGAGGGGTAGGGGATGCCCTCTGAGTATCGGCGATACCTCTCGGGCAGGGACGCTAGGTAAGCTTCCATATGTGCGTCGGTGACAGGAATCGACGGTATGGTGAACCGCTGCAAACGCAAGAGTTCGCCGTCCATCGAATAGACGCCGATTTCAAAACGCTCGCCAACCCCTACATACAACACTGTATCACCAACCGCAGCTGACGCGTGCCGTCCAAACGGTCGTGCGACCATAGTGATCACACCGTCGGCTGACGATTTGAAATACCGCTCCGTGAATGGAAAGGTGCCGAGTGTGTCGAGCGCCGTGCCGTCGGCGGTGTGTCGGTAGTACGACGCCAGATCACGTACGACGCCCTGTTGGTTCAAGTCCGGCTGTGCGACAGCTGCGGCCAAGAGAAAGGACCCGTCTGCGAAGTTGCCTATTGGCTGAACGAACATTGTTCCGTCCACAAGGCTCCATGAGCGCGCGAAGATGCCTCGCGAGTCAAATGCAGACAGTCGAAAGAGCCTGCGGTCCGCTACCATCAGCGAGCCAGCCGAAAACTCGAATACGCGACCCAATGCTTCGAATTCGCCTCGTCCAGCACCTTTGCGTCCAACGGAATACAGGTATCGACCTGAGATATTGAAGAACCTGAGTTCCGAAGTCCCCGCGTTCGATACGACCATCAGGTCGTTGCTCAGTCGCCGAACAGAAAAGACACCATACAGCTCGTATTCGGGATCGCCATGGGCCACCCCGATAACCAGGCTCGGCGCCGGGCTCAGCCGCCATCGAATGGATGCATTCCAGGCTGGACCGTAACTCTCGACGATTGTGATTCCTGCGCTGTCCGAGACTGTTGCTGCCGTTCTTTCGTCACCCGGTCCGCACGCAACCAGTGTGACAAACAACGCGGCTACTGAAGGTGCGCGGACGGTCATCGCTTGCCTCGCGAACAAACAGTGAAACGCGAATTTCCTTCGTCTGAGTTGACATCGACAACAAGATCCCGCAACCGGTCAACAATCATGTCGGCATCCTTTAACACACCACGCTCGTGAGTTGACGCGACCGCCACCGCACGCATCCCCGCGGCATGAGCCGACTCGATTCCGGTCGGCGTATCCTCGACGACGACGCAATCACTGGGTGCAACATTGAGCACGCTGGCTGCGCGCAGGTACGGCTCAGGGTGGGGTTTGCCCTCCAACACATCATCCGATGTCACCAATACACCAGGTCTGGGGAGCCCCGTATGATCGATCCGTGTCACCGCCGTCACCGCGTTTCCAGACGTGACTATTGCCCAAACATCGCGCGGCAACGAACAAAGCAGATCTCTGGCTCCCTGTACCTCGTTCACGCCACGCGTGTCGGTCTCTTCAGCTTGCGTCAGTTCTGCGGCTTCAGCCTCGGCGTCCAGTTGCGGAGCAAACTGCAGGATCGTCTCAACTGTCCGCCTCCCGTGCGCCACCTCGAGAATACGACCGACATCGAGGTTGTGGCTTGTAGCCCATCGCCGCCAATGCCCTTCCACGCATTCAGCCGAATCGACCAGCACACCATCGAGGTCAAAGAGGATTGCATCGCAGTTCATTGTGCACTTGCATACGGCATTTGATCGAGGTCTGTCAAGGGTAGCTGCCTCGAACTACCCGAGAAGTGTTAGTTTGGTCCTGTACGACGTTGGTAGTCACTTGCCCGCTCCAACTTTCGCCCCGGCGTCCACTCTCCGATGCCGGTGCGCCTTTTCCTTTGTATGTGAGTGAGGGCAAGTATCATGGCAATACGACAATACGATTCTTCCGATCTTGAATCCTGCAGGTCTCTCTGGGCTGAGATTGTCGAACGGCACAGAGAGATCTATGACGACCCTTCCATTGGCGGCGAGAATCCCGGGCTCGAGTTCGACAACCACCTGAACACCGTTGGTTCTGACCGGACCTGGGTTGCCGAAGCTGACGGTGATGTTGTAGGGCTAGCATCGCTGATTGTTGATGGTGAAGAAGCAGAGGTGGAGCCGCTTGTGGTGGCGGCATCACACCGAGGTAGCGGCTTAGGCAGTGAGCTAATGAATCATGTCGCCAACGAGGCGAAGCGACTTTCCGTGCTCTGCCTCTACGTCAAACCCGTTGCACGAAACGAAGAGGCGATTTCGTTCTTCTACGACACCGGATTTTGCACGCTCGGCCACATTCAGATGTTCCAGTGGCTCGGCGAGTCGTTTCCTGGTCAATGGAAATCCGGGCCAGAGTTGTTTGGGAAGCGGTTCGAATACTGACTGGCGGTGTGTCAAGTGCGTAGCATTGCATCCACAGACTGCATCTCCCGACTCCTGTTGACAATCAACATGAGCAACCGTACCTTCCTGTTGGCAATCAACAGGAGTAAAGCGTGACGCGATTGGACGTGATGCAGGGAACGCTCGACCTGATGGTTCTGAAGACGCTCGATGCCGGAGGTGAGGTACACGGTTATGGCATCGCGCAGCACATACAGATGATCTCGCAAGACGCCCTCTCATTGAATCAGGGCACCCTATACCCGGCCTTGCTCCGCCTCGAACAGCGGGGTTGGATAAAGTCGCGGTGGGGCAAGTCACAGAACAACCGCCGCGCGAGGTTCTACAGCCTTACGGTAAAGGGGCGACGTCAACTAATCGCGAAAGCAGAGAACTGGGAACAAGTGGCAAGCATCATGCGGCTGCTTCTTGAAGCTCCGGGGCAGGCATGACTTCCGAGGGTGGCGACTGGGCCGGCCGCATCCGGGCCGGTTTCGCTCGTGTAGCCGGGTTCTTCAACAAGGCTCACCGAGAGAAGGATCTAGACGAGGAGCTTCAGTTTCACATCGAAATGCTCACGGAGCAGTATGAGGCCAAGGGCATGTCGAATCGCGATGCACGCGCGGCCGCCCGCCGCGAGTTTGGCCAAATAGCTTCGGTGAAAGAGGCATACCGAACGCAACGCGGCGTGCCGCTGCTCGAGACGGCTCTTTCCGACCTGCGGTACGCTGTGCGGAGCTACCGCAATGCACCGCTATTCACGGTCACCGTTCTCGCGATCCTCGCACTCGGAATCGGCGCCAACTCGGCAATCTTCAGTGTCGTGAATGCCGCACTCCTACGACCTCTCCCGTACCATGATCCAAGTCGCCTTGTTCAAGTAACCCGGAAGTTTCCGCAAGACGAGGCGACACACCTCGATGGGCGCTGTGTATTCGCGGTGTTCGATCAGATGCAGACGGTCGAATCCGTGGCCGCATTTCGAACAGTCACCGGCTTCAATATCGTTACGACTGGCGGCGCCGAATATGTGAGAGCCCAGCGTGTCTCGCGCGACTACTTCAAGGTCCTCGGCACCACCTCCCACATGGGGCGTTCGTTCACCACCGAAGAAGACCGTCCTGGGGGGCCTGACGTTGCCATCGTGAGTTATGCTCTTTGGCGGAGACTCTTCGCGGGCGACCAAGAGATCGTGGGGAAGTCGGTCTCTTTGGGCGACGTGCCTCACACAATCGTAGGCGTCCTCCGCGAAGATTTCCGTGCGATACCAACCGCAGACGTCTGGATTCCGTTGCGCCTCGCTAGGACGGACAGGGGCAGTTTCAACTACCGTGTGATCGGAAGGCTCTTTTCCGACGCCGATCTAGACAGAAGCCTCCTCGAAGTTGCGGGTATCGGGAGACAACTCCAAACTGAGACGCCTCCGACATTGAGCGACACGGAATCGCTTGGCTTGCTGCCCTATGGGAGCGTGCTTGCCGCTGATGTACGTGACGGTCTTATCGTGCTCGCCGCCGCGGTCGTCGTCATACTGCTCATATCCTGCGCAAACGCTGCTAATCTCCTACTCGGTCGTGCCCTTTCCCGTGGACGAGAAGTGGCAATTCGTCTCGCGTTGGGTGCCGGATACAGGCGGGTGTTTTTCCAGCTGCTCACCGAGAGTATGCTCCTGGCCCTCGTCGCCGGCGCTCTCGGTTTGCTGTTTGCCCAATGGGTGGCGCCGACACTCCTCAGTATATCGCCTGCGGCAGCCCACTGGCGTGAGGCACACATCGACTCGACGGTACTGGGAATCACCTTGTTGGTCGCGATGGGCACCGGCGTGATGTTCGGCGTTGCTCCCGCAATGACATTTCGGCGCAAGGAGCTGATGTCGTTGTTGCACGAGGAGGGTTCTCGAGCCACTCCCGGGCAACGGTCTGAATGGCTGCGACGCTGCTTCGTAACAGGTGAGGTTGCACTCACGGTCATACTGCTTGTTTGCGCGGGTTTGCTGGTGCAGACATTTCTCAACCTTCGATCTGTCGACCTCGGGTTCGACCCGACGAATGTTCTCACAGCCCAGATGGCCTTGAATGCCGAACGCCACAGCGATCCCGATTCTCTGACGGCATTCTTCGATAGGGGTTTGGATCGTGTGGAATCCATCCCGGGCGTTCACACCGCTGCGGTGGTCTCA
Organism: uncultured Gemmatimonadaceae bacterium; assembly: GCA_964518955.1. Classification (GTDB taxonomy): domain Bacteria; phylum Gemmatimonadota; class Gemmatimonadetes; order Gemmatimonadales; family GWC2-71-9; genus JBDGYW01. The sequence continues at coordinate 105,826 of CAZFHS010000014.1, forward strand.
GGGCTCCCGGTAGAACGCGGGCTGAATGTGGTTGTGGACATACCCGGAGCACCCGAAACTGTTGATGATGCGTTGACCGAGTTCCGCTACGTCACGCCCGGCTTTTTCTCACTCATGCGGGTGCCGCTGTTGTCGGGCAGGTCATTCACCGAGATCGACACGAGGGTGGCACATCCTGTTGCAGTTGTGAATGAAGAATTTGCCCGCCGGTTTCTGCCCGGTGTGCAGGCAATCGGTTACCAAACCCAAGTGTTTTCCCAAGGCACGGTATATGAGATCGTCGGTGTCGTGGGCAACATGCAGGAGCAGGGATTGGGCGGAAACTCGGTGCCGGTGCTCTATGTTCCCGCGGCGCAGGTTGACGGCGGGATGCTGGGCATTGCCCACAGCATCTTCCAGGTCAGTTGGGTAGCGCGAGCGCAAGGTAGCGTCGCTGGGCTCACGCAGCGAATACAACAGGAACTACACGCGGTGGCCCCCCAACAGCCATTCTCCGGCTTTCGCTCTATGGATTCCGTCATCGGCGAAACGCCCGCTAGGCCGCGTTTTCAACTGCTTCTAATGTCAGTGTTCTCGTTGCTCGCACTGGTCCTTGCGGTGGCGGGAATCTACGCCGTCATCTCATATACTGTCGCAGCGAGGGAGCGTGAGTTTGGGGTGCGCACCGCGTTGGGCGCATCTCCTTCACGAATCGTGTTGAATGTGGTGACACGTGCTTTTGTGCTCACGTTGGTTGGGGTGGGGCTCGGCTTGGCCGGCGCGGCGCTGGTTGCACGGATGTTGGAAGCGTTCGTTTACGGAATTGCCACCATGCACTTCGGGACGTTTGCCGCAGTCGCGTGTGGGCTCATGGCGGTGTCGGTAGTGGCGAGTGCGGTTCCCGCGACTCGAGCGGCAAGGGTGGACCCGGTTGTCACGTTATGAAGCGATTGACGCGAGGAATGGTTCGGGTTTACCGCTTGTTCACCTCTTCAGCCCATACATCTTGACGACCTCCACGTCCAATTCGTCGCTCCATTTGCCGAGCACGAAATCGTCACCGATGTGGTACGGCTCGAAGCCCAGCGGCGCGTCGAGTGCGCCGAGCAGGGTGCCTGTTGAATCGAAGACGGACCACTTGGCCGTCGTAGCGCCTGGTATCGGGTACTCTTGAATCCACAGGTTATGGTCGTCGTCAACTAGAATGTGCAGGTAAGCAGGGAAAAACTCCGGCTTGGGTATTTCGTCGAATGTTGCCTCGGCAGACGCGCGTTCATCGGGGCCTTCTGCAGCAATCCGCCGCTCGATCTCGAGCCGAAGGTGCTCGTTTGTCACCGGCACACGTGTGTGTTCGCGGCGTACGATTTTCGACAACTTACCGTCAGGTGTGAGGACCCGAATCTCGAAGTTGTCAGTGGCCGCCAGATACACAACATCGTCGCGAACGACAAACCGGGTGTCCAACGGAAACACTGCGTCGAAGAAGCCGAAACCGCCGTCAAACGCCTTGTAGTACACCTCGTTTCCGGAGAACGGCCCGAGTTCCGTAGTTAGGAGGCCCTCCGGATCGAGGTGATATATCGGTGATTCGTAACGCTGCAGACCGTCCGGCGGCACGCCCTTCGTGTCGGCAAAACCTCGGGCGAGCATACTCCGGTCGTTGAACACGCCAATGGGAGATGCGAACGGCAAATCGGGAGTGCTTTCGAGCCGGACGCCACGCACGAAGTCTCCGTTCGCGCTGAACACGGCGATGCGCCGCAGGTCGTAGTCGTAGACAAACAACGAGTCGCCGCCCAAATGCTGCATCCACCCCATCCTGCTGAACTCGCCTGGGCCTTCACCCTCTCGCCCCGCAGACCGAAGAAAAACGCCATGGGAAGAGTAGAACCTGAGTTCGTGAGTGCCGCCGTTGGCGATAACGATCCGTCCATCTGAGAGTCGCGCCGCGGATCGAACGCCGTACAGCTCATAATCTTCGCCGAGGTCGGATCCGCCGATATCCAAGGCTGGTTCATCATCGAGCACCCAATCCAACGCCGGCGCAGATTCCGGATTCTCCACGATCCGGACGCCTGCGCTGTCGCGCACGGTCACGGCAGGTATGGTGCCGTCCGGCGAACAGGCCACTAGGGTGGCGATGGCTATCAGAATTGAAAAACGCATGAGCCCTGCTCCGGCCGCTGTCCGTATGGTCATAGCACCATGGCCTCAGCCTTGTCAATCAAACTCCGCGGTATTTTAAACTTCACGAAAGAATACGATCGTCTGGCCGGCGGCTGCATCGCCTACGAGGAATTGGGGAAACACATGGAAATCACGAGTACCACGGCCTTCATCGACTACTTCGAGAAGATTCGAGCGCGTACTAGACACGTGATCGAATGCATTCCGCCTGACAAAGTCGAATGGACTCACCAGCCTAACAAGTTCACCCTGGGCGACCTCATCCGTCACCTCGGTGCCACCGAACGATACATGTTCGCCGAAAACGTGATTGGTGGCGTATGCCGCTACCCGGGGTGCGGACGCGAGCTTGCTGACGGCCACGAGCAAACGCTCGCGTACCTCGATGCATGTCACAACGAGAGCATCGACGTTTTTTCGGGGCTGAGTGACGAGGATCTGAGAGAAAAGTGTGACACTCCTGGAGGAGCGTCGATCACAGTATGGAAATGGCTGCGAGCAATGATCGAACACGAGATCCACCACCGTGGACAGATCTATATGATGCTCGGAATTCTAGGTGTCGAGACGCCGCCTCTTTACGGACTCACCGCGGAACAGGTTCTTGACAGAAGTCAGGGAATGCTTTGACCACTGAATCCGAATTGCAGCGTTTTCTCATCGATCTTCTGTAGACCGACTACCTGCTCCACGGGGGTACGATACTATTCATCCGGGCGTATGCTACCAACTGCCCCAGGTGTTCGTGAGCGTGGTACTGAAGAAGAATGAGTTGGCTGCCCACAGTAGTGCCCTCACCTGCATTCGGTGCCTGCTCCCAGAGGCGTTCATCCGGTGTGCTTCCGATGACCTCTCTGGCGAAACGAAATGATTGCCTGACTGCGTCAACCACCACTGACGGATCCGTGAAAGAATCCGGATCCTCGAGCCATTGTTCGGGATCGCCTTCGGGCAATTGCGCACCCACCCTCAGCGGAATGGCGAAGTTGGCGGCAGCCACGTGCATCAGCACCTCGCTCACCGATCGCACACCTTCCATTGGGCGCCATGAATAGCTCTCCTGAGGGAAGGCCTCGGCAATTGCGAAATACTTCCGCTCGAGATTCTCTAGGTCTCTGTTGACCGTGTTCTGGAGGTCCTGGCCGCTGACCTCGGGTGCGAGGCACACGCCAACCAATGCACATAGAAGCGAAACTCGCAATTTCATAAGAACACCTCATTCGTTTGCACCACGACACTCGCATTCATACCTGGGCTACATCAGCCCAGTGGAGTATGAATTACGGAAAGCGGCTTAACTCGGTGTCCACAAAAACGCGGGAAGTCCAAGTTGAGCCACAAACTATAGAGAGCCATCGAAAGAACATTGGCGCCAACGAACGCCCAAAGGCGCCGGTCAACGAGCATCTCCGCTGCACCGGAGACAGTGATCACCGATTCTGATTCGAGCGGCGGAATTCGCTTGGCGGTGTAGAGCCATAGCGGTATCCAAACAAACCCCAGAGCGCCCGTAACGACAAAGGCCGAACGCCAGCCGTAGTGTAGCGCCAGCCAGGTGGCTATCAACGGGGCACCGGCAGCACCGAGGGTTAGGCCAATTTGGTTCAACGCGGTGCCAAGCGAACGCTCTCGTGGCGGGAGATACAGTGCGATTGCCTTTCCCGAACCGGGGATGCCGCCCGACTCGGTCAACCACAGGGCTCCGCGAAGGAATAGGAGAACCCCGAAGCTTCCTGCCAAACCAGTGGAGATGCCTACCATCGACCAAAGCGCCACGATCAGGGTCATGCCGCGATTGAGACCGATGCGGTCGATCAACAACCCCGCCGCCGGGGCGCTGAGAGCGTATGTGATGGAAAACGCCGAAAGGATGAGGCCGTACCCCGTGTTGCTGAGGCCGAACTCGGCCCTGATCTCAGGCGCCAGTGGCGCCAATATTTGACGGTCGAGATAGTTGAGCGCCGTTGCAAGCACGAAGATGCCGACGGCAACCCACAGAAGCCTGAACAACCGTCAGTTCCCAGGTGCTGGAGGACCAACGCGATTCTCAACTAGCAGCTCTTTCCTAGCATGTGCTAAGGAACTCTTGGTGTGGGGTGTTGATATTGAGACGCTTGGCGACATCTGTGGACATACTCCCTACTCTGGCGAAGCAAAGGTCCCACGTCCTACCCCTTCCACCTAATACGCAATCTCCACCCGGCTACAGCTCCACCATAAACCGCGCCGCAAACGGCTGGTTTGTCGCTGCCGCAGATTCTATCTCCGAAACCTTGAACGCCTTGATTCCACCCGATGGAACACCTCCGCGGCGCACTTCGTACACGTACAACAACAGGTTTCCCGTACTTGGTCGCCTAAGAGAGTAGGGTTCGACTAGGCGATCGACGCCGTGGTAGGCCACATTGGCGAGCAAGCGGTTTCTTGCAGCAAAACGAATGCTTTCCATGGCGTTCGAAAATGTGGGCGCTTCTTGTGCCCACTCGAGTGCGGCCGCTCCGCTGCCCAAGGATCCTAGCTCTGGAGCTCGGGCAAACATCACCCTCGGGACACGTTGCGTTTCTTCAGCGCCTGGTATTTCGGAGAGATCTACCGCTGGAGGCGCCTCCTCGATCCACCAATCGAGCGATTCCTTGAGCGCTTCGTAGAATTCCTGAACCGGCGGTAACACCGGCAGTTGGTGGCGCAGCGCATTCTCCCAATCGACGCTCAGAGTATCGATGTCGATTCGAGCGAAGATCGATGCCGTCGTTGGAGTGGGGAGTTCTTTGAAGCTGAACTTCTCGAGTAGAATCTCCCGGGCTCGGTCGGCCGGAATGATGTCACGGAAGTTCCTCCCGATGTTCACCACGTCGTAAACGTCCCGGGCTCGGCCCTTTCGCTCGTACAATGCGCGCGTTTTCTCCGCGAAGACCTCCGCAAGGGAATAGCATGTGGTCTCGTGCACCGGTGTCGGCAGGTCGGAGTATTGGTGATAGACGACCCGCCTCACCGTGGGATCGACGACAATCTCATCTTGCGTTATGTCGAACTTGATACGCTGCAAATTCCTCTTCGCTAAGCCGAGCGGGCCGGCGTAGGTCAACTTAGCCTGGAATGTTTGGAGCCTGCGTTTGTTGGTAAGCTCTTCTATTGTGAGCCCACCCTCCGGGAACTCGATGCCAGCCTCACCTTCGACCCATTCGGCTACCTCAGTTAACGCATTCTGTATCTCTGCGTTCCCGTACAACCCGGCGTCCGGTACTGTGAAATCGAGATCCTCGGAGAACCGGTATGTGTCGAAGAAGCACTTCTTGAGGCAGGTCCCCCCCTTGAATGCCCATTCGTTCAACCCATCGTGTCTCGCAAATCCGAACAGCACCCAACCCAGGACGTAATCCTTCTCGACGGTCGTGTGAAGTAACCCACTCTCATCAGCAATCGACAGCACTTCAACCTTTGGAATCACGTTTCCTCCGGCAGGGGTACATTCACTTTCAGATTCCAGCGAGACACGATGCGACCACGCTTGGATCCCGATGGGTCGAGCAACGAAATGCCACTCGACAATCCCGAGCGGCATTCTCTCATCCACTTCTCCGATACCCGACCGAACCGTTCGGCCGTGAATCCAATTCTCTTGAACAATGCACCTGATCCAAGCCTGTGCGCGTAGGACAGGAGAGTTTCGCCATGCGCGTGCTCACTTCGCCAGTAGGCTCTGACGATGTCGAGTGTTTGCCGCCCTCCACCGCCGAGCTTAGGTGATGTCAGTAGGTCGACCACCAGCCGGCTCGGATCGGCAATGCGAACCCGAGACGATCCTTCCCAGATGTTCGTCACACCGGTGTCTGTGTCTTTGGTGAACCGCGTCAGGTATTTAACCCGGCCAAGAGTCTGCAATGCGCCCCGCTGCCGTTTCTCCGTACACACCACCAGCGCGTTCGAAACCTGTTCCGTGAGATCCCAGTGCTCAGCAGCGGTCCAGCCGGATATGTGACATGGCGTAAACAAGCTCATGGCTATAGCCAATGGCTCTTCCGGCAATGGCTCCCCAGTTTGCGAGTGAAGCGGCACGATAGAGTAGACGCCATGCCGCACCCTTTGCAGCCATCCTTTCTTCTGAAGGCGCGAGAGCATGAGATTTCCGTATGCGCGGCTCACACCGAGTCGCTCCATTACGTCTTGCACTGCGAAGGCCGGTTTCCCCGATGCGACGAGGATTCGGAGAATATCTCGTTCCTTTGTCCCTAGGCCCTTTAGGATATTGTTTTGGCGCGATATACTATTCATGCGCATAAAATATCATAACACGATACTTTATACAATAATTCCATATATATTACGCGTAACAGAATATATTGTGAAGCCAATAAATATCACAATACGATATTATTTGCGCACTAATCAACCAACTCACAGCTGATCTATCGAATCAAGCCAAAATGCGATTCCTATTCTATCACTAGTCACTAAACAAAAAAATCCTCAAAACCTTATCTAACGCACAGGCAATATCTTCACACTCTTTCTGCAAATGGTCTCTAGCGGCCCTTTCCACTGTTATGTTAACGTTGTATCCTTTATGGCGTCATGTTCAAGGAGCTGACGTTGACCCACCAAGCCCTCGGCGAGTTCGAACAGATCGTCCTTCTAGCAATTTTGAGCCTCAATGGCGACGTCTACGCCGTCCCGATCGTTGACGAGATAGAGCGCCGTACGGCACGCAAGGTTGAGCGTGCAGCAGTCTACGTCACACTCCGTCGACTGGAGAAAAAGGGCCTCATCTCTTCCTGGATGAGCGAACCCGTACAGGAGCGGGGCGGGAAACCGCGCCGTTTGGTGAAGGTCGAACCTGCCGGTAGGCAGTTGCTTCGTGAGTCCCGCCAGCTTCTGGGCCAGATGTGGTATGGGCTCGACTCGAAACTTGAAGACGCTGAATGACTCTCCCGCATTTCCCACCCCGCCTACCGCGTCGCATCCTCGAAATGGCATTGCCTGCTGACGTAAGAGACGACATTGCGAGCGATCTCGGCGAGGTGTTCCAGCGCCACGTTCAAAGCCGCGGATTGTTGCGCGCACGAATGTGGTACTGGCTTGAGGTAATGACTTTCTCCAGGCGATTCCTGCTGGAGCGAATTCGAGAACGGGTGGAAAACTCAGTTCATTCGAGTACGAGTAGCGTGGCCAGACGCAGCCGCGTGAGCAGAATTGCCCGGGTGACCGGCGCGTCCATTCTCGACTTTAAGTTGGGTCTCCGTATGCTCGCCAAACATCCCGGCCTCACGCTCGCCGGCGGGCTTGGGATGGCGGTCACCATTGCAACCGGAGCAACTCTTTTTCACATCGCGCACCTACTGCTGCATCCTCCACCGGAGCTGGATGGTGTGGTCGCGATCGAGTATCGGAACGCTGCGACGGCTCGAGGCGTGAAGGCAAGGCTCAGCGATTACGTAATGTGGACGAACGAACTCGAGTCGTTGGAGCACATCGGCGCATTTCGATCCATCGAGCGGAACCTGATAACGGACAGCGTTGGGGCGGAGCCTCTGCGTGGCGCCGAGGTAACCGCGACGGGGTTTGAACTGATGCAGGTGCCGCCAATCCTGGGTCGGCCGATCATCCGCGATGATGAGCGACCGCGCGAGGCTTCAGTCATCGTGCTGGGATACGACGTCTGGCGCGCTCGCTTCTTCTCTGATACGAGCGTCGTTGGACAGTCGGTGTGGCTCGGGAGTGACGTCGCAGAGGTCGTAGGAGTGATGCCGGAGGATTTTGCGTTCCCCGCTGATCACGACTTTTGGGTCCCCCTCAAGACCGGCGTTGCGTGGTCCGATTTGGCGCACGAACCGCGGGTCGACGTGTTTGGCCGCCTGACTCCGGGCGTCTCAATGTCGAGCGCCCAAGCCGAACTCACGACTGTCGGGATCCGACAGGCGAACACCCACCCGGAAACCCACGAGCACCTACGTCCACGATTGAGCCCTTACTTCACCTACCACATCGGAGCTATCGACGCCACAGGGCCGGAGGTGTGGGTGCCTCGTTTTTTTGCCATCATCGTGCTTCTGCTACTCTCCGCCAACGTCGGGATCCTCATCTACGCACGGAACGCAACGCGGCTGGGTGAGATAGGTGTCCGCAGCGCGCTCGGTGCGAGTCGCGCCCGCATTGTGATGCAGCTGTTTGTGGAAGCGTTCGTACTAGCAGTCCTGGCCGCAGTTGCCGCCCTGCTCCTCGCCAGAATCGCGTTCGGTCAGGCAATGACAGTCATGAGTTGGGAATTCCCGGGAAGACTGCCTTTCTGGTTCGACTTCGATTTGTCCGGGGGCTTCTTCCTCTATCTGCTCGGCTTCACGGTTCTCGCTTCAGTGATCGTGGGTGTGCTGCCTGCACTCCGAGCGACTCGGGGAGATCTTCGTTCGAGTCTTAGCTATGTGGAAGGCAGTGGTGGAATGCGGATGGGCAAGACGTGGACGACGTTGATAGTATGCCAGGTTGCCGTTTCCGTCATGCTGCTGCCGACCGCGACCGGGATCGTGTCGAGCGCCGTCCACCTCGCGGCTGCGAGGCCGAGTTTTCCGGCGGAAGAATTTGGTACCGCCCGACTCCAACTCGACTACGAACCACCGTCGGACGCCGGCGCGGCGGAGGTTTACGATATGAGCTTCCGCTCGCGCGTTGAGCGGCTTCGAGATGAGTTGCGGACGCGCCTCCTTTCGGAACCCTTCGTTACCGATGTGGCGTATGCCGCGGCCGAGCCGGGCTGGGAGTGGAATGCCCGAATAGATGTTGAGGGTGAGCCTTCGGAATCGAACTCTGAAGCTGGCGAATGGGGGCGGCTCAACATGGTGGAAGCAGATTTCTTCGAGGCCTTCTCCATTCCCTTGTTGGAGGGGCGGCGGTTCGACACCGGTGATTCCGAGCCCGATCAGTTCACCGTGATTGTGGACCAGAGTTTCGTGCGCCTCCTGATCGGCGACTTGGATGCGATCGGCCGCCGCATCAGACTGTCCCGAGGAGTGAATGCCGAGCCCGGTCCCTGGCATACAATTGTAGGGGTGGTCGGGGGCTTCCCGACTGAGCAACACGAGTCGTCAAACACCCACGGCACCGTTTACATCTCCGGCCCGCCTGCGATCTCGTTCCTGCTGCTCTGGAAAGGATCCTTTTCCGAGGAGTCTGTCGCTCGACTTCGAGAGATAATCCTTGCTATCGATCCCACGCTGAGGCTTTCGGACGTGGATTCTCTGGCCGATGTCTACAGCACGAGCCAATCCAAGTTCGCGGCCAAGCTCTTGGCGTGGACGTTTGGCTTGATGATGTTCACCGTTGTTCTGCTCTCGATCGCTGGCATCTACTCACTCACGTCGTTGGCCGTCACGATGCGGCGGCGTGAGATAGGTATTCGCGCTGCCCTTGGCGCCAGTGCGCGAAAGCTGCTCAGCAGTGCTTTCGCCCGCGCCGCGTGGCAGCTCGGACTCGGTGTCGGACTCGGTGGGCTTCTGGCAATTCCCATCGCGCGAAGCATCAATGGCGCCACGCTTCTCGACGATACGAGCGGGGTGTATGCCGTAAACGTCCTACACCTGCTACCGTGGGTAGCCGTCGGTTTGGTGGCGGCTGGACTTGCGGGAGTGCTCGGCCCAGCACGCAGAGGCCTCAGTATTGAGCCGAATGAGGCGCTTAGGGCGGATTGAAACGGAGAACGCGCTGGCGCTGGAACCACACAGAGCCATCAAGGCGCCCGCCACTCCTCGGGGCATTCGATCGTCTTGCCGTCTTCGGTCGTGATCGAAAGCGGGAACACACACCGCTCGGTACGTGGGACTTTCGTGTGCATGTAACGATCCACCGTATCCTTCGCAGAGTTAGTGACCCGGTTCAGCGATGGTGTTGGACAGCGTGCCTACATCCCATTTGGCTCCAAGCGGAAACGGACCACGTAAGGCTCGCTGTGATCACCAAATCGTATGCCCCACAAATGAATCCCCTTCTGGAACATCGCTATCGTGTGTGACGGGAGCACAACAGTACCCAAGAAGACACCGTCTGGTTGAACAACGTCGTAGGTCGTTGGTTCGCGCCACGTGCGTGCTGGCCAACCATCCGGCGAGTCGCGCGGTTCCACATCCCATATCACAGCGGGCACGTATCGTTCCACCCAAATCCGGCCGTCGGCGTCCACAGACAATCCGCGAAACACGGGTTTGGTGCGAGGCAGATCAGCGAATCCCGCGTAACCTTCCCTTTGGCGTGGTGGGGTGCGCCGCTCCATCGAACGAAACCTGGCTTCCCACATCGCTGCTTCGCCTCGCGTGAGCCGCACTGTATCGTCACGGTCCCGAACGAGAGTTCTTACGCTCCCGTTCTCGAAAATGAGTTGTAGCTCGTATGTGCTGTTGTGCCCAGTTACCAAGTAGCCTCTGTTGCTGAATGCGCTGAGCGTTTGCTCAACGAAGTTCAGCCGCAGCCCGTCATTGGTCAGCACATGCAGTGGTAAACTGGCACTCCGCTCGAACGGCACCTCGAACGATTTGTCGGCCTCTCCAGTCTGACGTATTCGAAACAGCGTCATTGGCCATTCGTAGCCGCCCCACATTTGGGGGTGTGGTTCGCGACTCCGGTCCCTCAGCTCAGCATGCGGCCGGCCGGCCGTATCGACGACGAAATGGATTTCGCCACCGACCGCAGCGCCGATTCCGTGGAATGCGTGACCTTCCAAATACGAACCTGCGGCGCTGAAGAGCGTGGCGCGTGCATTTGCGTCCCACACCAGAAGCCGCCCGTCATCGAAGGCATGCATGCCGATGATCTGTTGGTATTCGCCGGGTCCATCACCGCCGCGCCCAAGATCTTTAATGTGTTGGCCGAGTGAATCGTACTGGCGAATGATTGGTACTTGACCATCAACGACATAGATGTTTCCGGCGCGATCGACGGTGATGGTCTCTGGTTGGCCCAATACGTATTCATCTGAACCGTCCATCGTTCCGATACGCAGTTCTTCAACCAGGGTGACATTTTCGCCCCATTGAGGTGAGTTGTCGATCCTGACGACCGTCGTGTCTTGAAGGTCAGGCGCGAGCGCCGCACATGTGATGGCTGTGACCGTGAAACTGAAAATCATTTGACAACGCTCTTCGGTTGTCACCTATGTGATTGATCGCTCAGATATCTCTTACCGAAAACGTAGCTCAAACTGATTCGAACTCAGGTGCTCCGATTCGACTAGTACTCCATCCGGATATTCAGATGGGTCATCGAGGTACAATGCACCTAGTAGTACCATTCGGTATACACCCGATATATCAGACACCGGGAACCTTGGAATGCCGGGGACATTTGGTTCGAAGCCAAAAACCTCTAGTGTACCGCCGAGTGTGCCGCCGGAACTCACAACCGTAGGTTCGCCCAAACACCGCGTGTAATCTGGGCCATTCCAGAATTCCACCCACTTTCCGGTGTCTCCACGCCTGTCGAGCCGAAAACCTATCAAAAGACACTTCGCCACATAGATCGTCTGGTCAGTTGGATTGGTGTACGCATAGTCGATGCTCGTCCTAATCCCCTCGAGGATCCTTCCGTTCGTGCCGCGCGTCTCCGTCCGGTCGAGTAGATAGAGGAGGCTACCGGTCTGTATTGGAGCGGTTTCATCTCGGATGACATCCGTCGTCAGAAGTTCCGTCGGGCTCGTATCACACCCAAGTGCCAATCCAACCCACGGCATGACAAGAAGGAGCTGCCTCATAGCCTCACACCTCACGCGTTAACGACGCTCTGTCCTAATACACCCCTCGCCGTGTAACGACCCAGCGCATGCAGCTTCATGCTGATTGAGCCGCATCACTGCAGTCTCACTCTCTGCGGGTACTCGACGTCCAGACCGAAGTCCGACGAGTGAGTAGAAACGTCGGCAAACGATGGGCCGGAAAACGAATCCCCGTCACTCATGTCCTCATCGAACTCCAAATCGGCCTCAATGTAACCCATGTCCCTTGACCAGATTGTCACCTATTTCCATGAACGCTCAAAATGTCGACCTACGTTTTGTGAGGCCATAGAGTCTCACGTGTTCAACGTCGAACTCGTCACGCCATATGCCGAGCGCAAAATCTTCACCGATCTGGTACGCTCGATATCCATCGGGCATCTCGACCTGGGCAAGCACACGATGAGACGGATCAAAGACCGTCCAGCGTCTGTTATGGTTACCGCCCCAACTGTATTCCTTTACCCAAAGATTCCCTTCGTCGTCAACGAGAATGTTGCCGTACGCGGGCATCGTTTCTGCATGAGGCAGTGCAGGTGGCTCACGCTGTACACCACGGGATGCGGCCCGAGCGGCACGCACTCGGTTCCACATTTCCAATGCCTCGTCATCAACCTGAACCAGATCCTTGAGCAGGCGAACGCTCGCCGTCCAGGTACCCTCGAGATCATACAGGTCAATCTGATATTCATCTTGTAGGCCGGCGTAGAAACCAGTTTGCGCCGGTGCGTATACTGCGCGTCGTGCGAATGGGATCGAGCGGCCCGAGGCACCGCGGTTCCTTCCTCCCTGAGCAATCTCGTAGACCATCTCTGCTCCCGGGAACGCGCCTAGCGTATCTGAGAATGCACCATCCTCGCCGTACCTCAGCAGAATCCGTGGGTGGCGCAGGGCCCATCGATAGTCGGATGGGAGAACTCCTCAAAGAAGAACGAACCGTCTGCGAATACGCCCCGCATAATTGCGAATGCGTTCAACGGCGTCACTCGTCCCAACGAACCATCGTTGGCGAATACCGTTACGCGGCGTGCAGTGGGATCCCACGTGATGAGCGAATCGCCACGGTACAACCGCAGCAATCCGAGGTGATCGAATTCTCCCGGACCTCCACCCTTCCCCCCTGCCTGTTTACGATAGACACGTTCCGCATCGTACCATCGAAGTTCTTGTGTGCCGCTGTTGCCGACGATGATGGCTCCATCACTGAGACGCGCTGCTCCACAGACCCGGTAAAGCTGATAGGCCTCCTCACCATCGAAAACGCCAATATCTACCTCTGGCGATTCCGAAAACTGCCAAACATGCTGCTCCTGGTGTGGGAAGGGATTTTCGACAATACGGATCCCCGCGCTATCCCGTACTGTGAATCCGGTGCTACGGGAACGGCGCTGCTCAACGCAGTTGATTTGAGCGGTGCACAGAGCAAGAACGAAAATGGACGTGGCGACATGAAGGCGTGGACGGTGCCGCGATGGTGTCCGGACCACGCGTCGCTGCCCAACGACACAGCGATTGAGCTGCACGCGACTACCTGATGGAGTTGAGAGTCTTTTGGTCAACCGTGATCTCCCAATTTGCTCACATCAACCGCTCCCACCGCGCCTGTCAACTTCATTCGCAAGTATGGCGGCGTGTCTGAGCTGACCGCCTCTAGCACTAAACGGGCGTAGACTGGGAGACTTCGTCATGCTGATTGGCACCGCGCGTGAGTAGGTGTTCAGCGAAGTCCAGGCGGGCGTGCAAATCGTTGGTCTGGGACTCCATCTGTGCTCGAAGTTGATCCACTGCCTCTCGTATCTCGTCGAGTTGCTCAGCTGTCCTGGGCTTGTCTCGGTATTGAAAACGGAGTTTGAGCCAGTATCCGAACAAACTAGTGCCAGAAACAATGCCGAGAGAGGTCAGCACCATTATCACGATGGTCCATTCGTCCATGACAAATACCCTCCGTAGCATCAACCTAGCGGGTTTGTGTGTACTGCCCTTCCTATATCACCTACACGCCGTATGACGACGACGACCGATTCCGCAGAAAAGTTGCGAACGCAATCCTCTCCGGCACCCCCAACGTTCGGCAGCTGCATTTGATGCGGGTCATTCATCTCCCCTCACTATCCGATACCGATCGAGCCAGACCCAACCAACGTCATCAAACCTTGTCACATAGGCGGTAACATTCACACCGGCCGCCGAGCCAAACCCTATGACCGTAGATCTAGTGGGAAGCTCAATGAAGCCCACGCGCGTGCCGGTTCGGTCGAAAATCTCATATCTGCCGAGTTCCCCGGCGGGCATCAACCGCTTGACCCATGCGTTCCCGCCCGGCGAGATAATTATTGGCCCCCGGAAGACTGGTAGGCTGTCCTGCCAGGCGTAGTCGTCCACCGTAAAATGCCTCTGCTTGGGGAGGCCCCGAATCGCCCTCGTGATCCTCACTCCATTATCGTAACGCGACTGCGACCACACCACGGTGGTGTTGTGGAGTTCCACGGCCGCCTCTTTGTCGATACGCCGTACAGGAAATGTCTCTATATCGGTTGGCGGCCCCTGAATCATCCGTCCATCAGGGAGATACCAATCCACAGAATTCCCGTTTATCCTAAATACCGCCACACGGCCGTCGGGCCCTACCGCATAATTGTCTAATGCCAGCCAGAAGAACCGCTTTCGGTCGTGTTGGGGCCCCATGTAGTTGCCGACAGGGGCGCGCCAACCCCATGCAACGGGTGTCTCGACCCATGTAGCTCTGTCGATTCGGTGTATGGCGACCGAGTCCGCGAGAAGACTCGATGGAGTGGGGGAGGCTACTTTGTAGAAGTTTCCGTCGGCGTCGACATATCTCGGAAGGAGGCGTCCCCTTCGGTCTGGTCTGTACATCAACATCCAGTCCACGAATTCGCCCTTCGGATCTATTACGATGAGGCGGCCGTTCCCAAGGTCTACGAGTAGTGTTGAGTCGTTTGGAAGCGGGAAGACTTGGTCCGGCCCATCGTATTCCTGCGGCCCCGCTCCCTCACGGCCGAGCGTGTCGGCCGTGCCCGCGTCCATATCGATGCGCAGCACCACCTGGTTGAACGGATCCGCGGCCAGAATCCTCCCATCGCTGAGTTCCCTGATGCCGTTCAGGTAACCAAAGGGTTCCTGAAAGGTGGCCTCCAGTTCGAGCGTGGCTAATGGTTCATTCCCGGTTGGCTGGTCGTGCTCGGTCGACTGGTCGTTCTCTGGATCAACGCAACTGATTGCTGATAGGAGACATAGAGCGGTATAAAGACACTTGAGACGAACCGGAGTTCTTCGCGCGCATGCCATCTTCATTCGCCTGATAGGTGGCGTGAGGCACCGCTGATACATGACGGGAGTGTTTGTCTCGTCGCAGATCAATCGCCCCTCCTTGTCCAGATCACTACAACACCACACCGCGAGTCGCTGTCGAGGAAGTCGGCCGGCGTCTCGGAAGCACGTCGATATACCTCGACGGCTTCGACGTCGCTCACCAGGATCTCGTCGATGCCACGCTCGTCGGGGTCATACTTCATGCCGTCGAGATAGTAGCTGACCGGGCACGCCGGAACCGGTGTCTCGTATTGCCGGTCCGCCCGCGCCGAACTCCCCGTGGGTGTCCGAGTGTTGTAACCCCCGGGTTGCAGTCTCGGAACCTGGCCAACCATCTGCACGAAGTACTTGTTGCGTCCGGCAGACACAACGCGCACGCCAGCCAACCCGCGGAGGATATCGGTGAACTGGACTGGCGTTTTTTCCTCAATGTCCTCTCGCGTCAACTGCAGTCCCCAACCTCGGCGTTTTCGCTCGTAAAAACCCTGCAACGGACCTGGCGCGAACGGCAGCCTGGTTTCTGTTACGACGACCGGGTCGAGCACAACTCGCTCAGACGGAAGCAGTATCGTGAGATCGATTGAAGGACTCCCGTCGGGTACTGTGAACTCCGGTGTCACTGTCGGCGCATAGCCCATTCGGAGTGCCTCGAACGAATACGTGCCCGATTGGATTGCCAATGCGAACCGGCCCTCATGATCGGATACTTCGAGAGTTAGACGATTCCCGGAGGAATCACACAGAATCACTTCTGCCCCTGCGATAGGCTGATTGGTGGAGTCGTCGAGAACAACGCCGTTTATGCTCTGCGTGTGGATAGGTTGCGTGTTCGCAAACAAGATTGTCGCTAACGTGGCAAAAGAGCTGCGGTAGATCATGTGTCCCCCCGCGCACTGAGTGACGGAAAGTGACTGATCCCAGCCTCCACACTTCTACTGCGTGCTAATTCATACCCGTCCAGATGGTGGTTGATTCACGCCATCTAACGACTCTGCCGCTCACCCGCGGCGGCTTTGGCCGTCGGGTGCAGCGGCTTGATACTCATAAAGGCCTCCTTGGACTTGACCCGCTTTTTCGGACACCGGCTTAAAGCTACATGCGCGATTGAGT
>CAZFHS010000015.1:0-34414 GCA_964518955.1 uncultured Gemmatimonadaceae bacterium
AGAAGGTCCCAAGGGTCCGGCTGTTCGCCGGTTAAAGCGGTACGCGAGCTGGGTTCAGAACGTCGTGAGACAGTTCGGTCTGTATCCGTCGTGGGCGCTGGAGTGTTGAGGGAGTCCGACCCTAGTACGAGAGGACCGGGTTGGACCAACCGCTCGTGTCCCGGCTGTCACGCCAGTGGCATCGCCGGTTAGCGATGTTGGGTAGGGATAACCGCTGAAAGCATCTAAGTGGGAAGCCTGTCCCAAGATGAACACTCCTGGACCGTAAGGTCCCTGAAGGGCCGTTGGAGACTACAACGTTGATAGGCGGCAGGTGTAAGCGGTGTGAGCCGTTGAGCCGAGCCGTACTAATCGCCCGTGAAGCTTGATCTCTTTTTCTTAAGGGGTTCGCTCAGAACCCCACCCATTTTCCAAATCCTATGTATCCACGTAACCGTCATGTTCTACGGCATGGTGGTGGATGGGTAGGGCGGTACCGCCCTACCGGCCTACCGCCGTACCGCCGAATTTGGCTGGTGACTAGCGCGACAGGGCCACACCCGTTCCCATCCCGAACACGGTAGTTAAGCCTGTCAGCGTCGATGGTACTGCGAAGTATCCTTCGTGGGAGAGTAGACCGTTGCCAGCCTTGCTTGCCGAAACGCCCGCACTCTATTTGCGGGCGTTTCTTTTTGTGTACGGTATCGGGTGGTATAATGAGTCCACGCTACGGCACGACAGTGTTGCGACGAACACCATAGAGGACAGGTATGCTGCCGAAACCAAACCCGAAGGAGATTGACCGCAAAGGTCGAATGGCTTTGCCAGAAGACGACGTTCCCAAGCAGAACCCAGAGGAACGGCGTTCCAATTTCGACGAGGTGTACCTTCCGCTCCATGAGGATGACGCAAAGGCTGCTGCGCGGCGATGTATCCAGTGCCCCGGTGCCAAATGCGTAAAAGCTTGTCCGTTGCACAACGACATACCGTATGCTTTGTGGCACATCGAATGTGGAGAGTTCGAGAAAGCTGCAGTAGTCTTCCGGAAAACGAGCACCTTTTCTGACGTGTGTGGACGTGTGTGCCCTCAGATGAAACTCTGTGAAGGGGCATGCATCTACACAAAGAAGAACAGGCCTCCGGTGATAATTGGGAGACTCGAGGCGTTCGCTGCCGACTACCTGAAGGCGCACTCCGGGATCCCGACCGATACTGAAGCGAGCACAGGTCACAGAGTCGCAGTAGTCGGTGCAGGTCCCGCGGGATTGACTGTGGCCGAGCTGCTTGCCAGAAGAGGCCACGCGGTGACCGTTTTTGACACCAACGCTGCCGCTGGTGGAGTCATGCGATACGGTATTCCCACTTTCAAACTGAACCACCAGATTTGCGATCAGAAGGCAGAATTGCTCGAATCGCTCGGCGTAGAGTTCGTGTTCAATACTACTGTTGGGGAGGATCTCTCCGTAGACGATTTGCTTGCCCGGGGTTTCCAAACGGTCTTTTTGGGAGTCGGAGCTGGAGTGAGCGCGGATCTCAAGGTCCCGGGCGCTGAGATGGAGGGTGTTTACCACGCCACGCCGTTCTTGATCAGGGCCAATGTGAAGGAATCGGAACGACCGACTGAATTGGGCCTCAGCCCTGAGGTTGGGGAAAAGGTCGCTGTAATAGGTGGCGGCAACACTGCAATGGACTGCCTGCGTACGTCGGTCCGGTTGGGGGCTAGGGAGGCGACCTGCGTTTACAGGCGCACAGAGGCTGAAATGCCCGGGAACCTCAAAGACAGGTCGTTGGCAAGAGAGGAGGGGGTCGAATTCCGTTGGCTTACGCAACCAGTCGAAATTTTGGGTAATGACGCCGGCCACGTCGTAGGTCTGAAGTGTCTCGAGATGGAGTTGGGAGAGCCGGATGAGTCGGGTAGGCGCAGGCCTGTACCGATTGAAGGCTCGGAATTCACTCTCGACGTCGACACCGTGATACTCGCGCTGGGATATTGGCCGGACCCGTTGATTGGGGAGCGCACTCCAAATCTCGAGACCCATGACTGGGGGCTTATTTCTGTCGACGAGGCGACGGGCGCTACTTCACGTGAGAATGTGTTTGCCGGTGGCGACGACGTTGTCGGGCCTGACCTTGTTGTTACCGCGGTTGCTCAGGGGCGCAGAGCCGCTGAGGCGATGCATGTATACATGATGGGTGGGGACTCTTCCGAAGGGAGATAGCCTCCGGCTGACGACTTCCCAATGCACGCCGAACCAACTACGCGTTTCGGAACAATAGTCCTTGCCGGCAAGCCAAACGCCGGCAAATCAACGCTACTGAATGCTCTCGTTGGCGAAAAACTCGCGATCGTGAGTCCCAAACCACAATCCACGAGAACACTGGTGATGGGCTTGGTTACCGATGGAGATTCTCAGCTTCTTTTCGTGGACCCACCCGGACTGATCGAACCGTCCGGGTTGATGCAGGAATCGATGCTCGACTGCGCCATTGAATCCCTTCAGGAAGCTGACGCATTACTCTACCTGCACCCGGCATCGGGTGGGCCCCCGCCTGATTTTGGGTCACTGATTCCGACCTCCGGGGGTGTGAAGTGCCCCGTAGCCAATGTTCTCACCAAGGCGGACCTTTTCGGAGGATCGGTTGATTTTCAACTCCCAGAACCGGTCTTCGTCGTGTCTGCCAGCACGGGGCAGGGCATTGAGCAGCTGCTCGAATGGTGTCGTCTAAAGGCACCTGTGGGAGAGTTCCGGTACGACCCGGATGACATAGGGACGCAGCCGCTTCGTTTTTTTGTGGCTGAACTCGTGCGAGAATCCGCATTCGAACTGCTCGACCAGGAGTTGCCATATGCAATGGCCGCTCTGGTCGACGAGTTCCGGGAGAACCAAGATCCGGTGTATATTCGGGTCATCCTGTACGTCGAACGCGATTCGCAAAAGGGCGTGGTGATCGGCAAGGATGGCGGTACCATAAAGGCAATCGGTGCTGCCGCGCGTCGCAAGGTCGAGGCACTGGTGGGCCAGCGTGTTTATCTCGACCTTTGGGTGAAGGTGCTTTCGAAGTGGCGGAAATCGCCGAAGATGTTGCAGATGTTCGGCCTTCCGGCAACGTCACAGAAAGGAAAGAGGGCCAAATGACTCTCCCGCCGGATTTACTGGAGATTCTGGTATGTCCGAAGTGTAAGGACGAACTGGAGTACCAGACCGAACCCGATGAGAAGCTCGTATGCCACAAGTGCCGGCTCATCTACGCCGTCGAAGACGGCATCCCCATAATGCTCATCGATGAGGCTACGACTTTTTAGTCTGGCTGCCCTCGTCGCACTCTGTGCGGCGAAGCCAATCTCAGCTCAGCAGACAGCCGATCCCGAATCGGGAGGAGGCGCTTTTCTGCTGCTGCCTGTAGGGGCGCGTGCCACTGCACTTGGACAGGCGGCGGCCGCTGACTGGGGCAGTACCGAAGCAATCTTCTGGAACCCGGCAGGTTTGGCTGTAAGTGACCAACACGAAGTTGCAGTGCACTTCGCCAGCACATTCATCTCCGACAATACAGCTCTGGTTGGCAGTTTTGCCGCCGGGCAACTCGGAGTATTGGGTTTCGCTGCGTATCTGGTTGATTATGGGTCGCAGGAAGTGGTCGGCGGTCCGGGCGTATCGGTGGGGCGAATCTCCCCGAAGAATGTCGAACTGCTCGCATCTTATGCGACCGCGTTGGGGGCGGGCGTCTCGGTCGGAGTGAACTACAAGCTCATTCAACTTCGGCAGGATTGCAGCGGTCAGTGCTCCGCGTTTCCATCGGTTGCGGGAACTACACACGGTGTCGATATGGGGCTTCAGTACGCGGTTGCGGGATCGGACGCGTTTAGACTTGGCTTTGCGGTCCGGCATGCTGGATTCAAGCTTCAACTTCGAAACGAAGGCCAGGCAGATCCGCTCCCGACGCGCGTGCAAGTCGGAGCCATCTATAGGGTGCTCTTGCCTCGGATGCGCGGAACAGACGAAAGGTTCGACGCGCGCCTCTTGGTGGATGTGGACGACGAGTGGGGAGAGTATGACGACCTCGATTGGCGAATCGGACTGGATCTTGGGCTTCGCGATCTGGTGCGGTTCCGAACCGGGTACGCCTTCCTCGACTCCCAGAGTCGTGGCCCGTCAGTGGGTGTAGGTATTCGTGTTGGGAGGATTGCTATCGATCTGGCTCGGGTGTTCTTCGTGTCATCCAATTTCGACGAGCCCTTGCACGTGAGCGTCAGGGCGATCTTCTAGTATGCGCTGGCGGGGTCCGTGTGTAGCTGCTGTGATCCTCATGCTCGGCACGAGTGTTTCCGCCAATGCGCAAGGCGATGGTCGGTTGGCGTACGTGTCGTCGCCCAGCCTCGTAGTTCCCGAAGCCTCGTCCGGTGTGTCAGTTGACCCAATCCCGAAGTGGATGATACCGGTCTCGTCAGCTCTGATTCCAGGAACCGGCCAACTTCTCACTGGGAGTGATCGAGGCATTCTCTATCTCGCGGCGGAAGTGTTCTTGGTCCTGCGTTTATGGTCTCTCGAGAGGGAGAGACGGAGAGAGCGCGACGCCTTTCAGGAACTCGCTTTTTCCGTCGCGCGTGCTCAGTTTCGGCCGTCAAGGCGTGACACGGTGTTCGAGTACTACGAGGTTATGCAGTCCTATATAGAGAGCGGGCCATTCAGCACTAGCTCCGGACTCGAAATATCTCCGCCGGGCGACGAGGCCACGTACAACGGACACCTATGGCAACTCGCGAAGGAGACGTTTATACCTGATCAGGAAATGCCGCCGGATCCCAATTCGGACGAGTATCGTCGGGCACTGGATTTTTACACATCCAGAGCCATTGGGGCGAACTTCCAATGGTCGTGGCGGGATGCCGGTCTCGAGCGCGACCTGTTTACTCAGTCGATCGGTCGGAGCGACGATGCTTTCCGGATGGCGACACAATACTTGGGGCTCGTGTTGGTAAACCATCTGGTGAGTACGATCGACGCGTTCGTTACACAGCGGCTGGGTCGCCAGACCTCGTTCCAGACAACGGTAGCAGCAGGACCGGAGCGCGAAAATGATGTGGTTGCGCGAGTACTGTTTCGGGTCGACTTTTAGGTGTTGACACGCTCGATGAGGTTGTGAATCGAGTGTGTTTGACTTCTGTGGAAGTGACTCCTAACTTACGCCGTTTATTGCGATTACGAGAACGAAAGGACAGCGGTGGGGACGCGTTCGACGGTACTATACTACTCACCGGCTGACCGTCCAGTCCCTGATCTGATATCCAGATGGCTGGACGGCAAGCCGTTCTTGGTCACGCAATTCAGTGACAGCGAAGAGTTGGAGACCGTCACCCGGCGTACGCCTCCTCAGCTCATAATCATCGACGCTGACGGTAGTGGCTCGGAGGGTGCAGAACTCTGCCGCTCACTGAAGCGCGACGCATTTAGTGCCATAATTCCGATCGTCTTTGTCGCTGCGAGGCACCCAACTGACCTGGTCCGAGAGTGGTTCGAGGCCGGTGCAGATGAGGTGATCACTCCTCTGTTCGAGCCGGCTGAACAGCGAAGTCGGTTGGACGTTTTGCTGTTTCGGACCGAGCGGAATGTTGCCGTGCACCCGTCCACTCGGTTGCCGGGCACCACTGAGATCGAGCGGGCAATTCGTCAACACCTCGACGATGATACTCTATTTGCGGTCTGCTATGTGGATCTGGACCACTTCAAAGAGTTCAATGATCGATACAGCTACTACGACGGCGATCGGGTGATCTTGATCGTCTCACGAATCCTGCGCGACGTTGTGAAGGGTCTGTGTCCGAAGCAGGGCTTTGTCGGCCACATAGGCGGTGATGACTTCATCATCGTCCTCCCACTCGACCGCGTTCAGGAAGTCTGTTCAGAGATCATTTCGGTTTTCGATGCGCTGGTTCGATACCAGTACAACGAGCAAGACCGCCATGCAGGATACTATTTTGGAAAAGACAGACGCGGCCATTTGCACCGCGTGCCACTTATGACGTTGTCAATCGGAATCGTCACCAACGAACACAGGCATTTCAGCCACCCTGCGGAAGTCAGCGAAACGGCTACAGAGATGAAGACTTATGCGAAGACCTTGCCTGGTTCGGTGTTCGTGGTCGATCGTCGACGCGACTTCGACCGTAGCGAGTAGGGCGGAGACGACGGAGGACGAAGCATGAACGTACGTTGCCCATCTTGCGATACGCTGTATAGAGTGGATCCTGCCAAGGTACCCGAACACGGTGTCCGCGCTCGCTGTGCCGAATGTCCGGCCGTGATTTCGGTCGCACATTCAGCTGCTGAAACTGCGCCAGTAGCAGTTGCGGAAATCCCCTCGCCGCCGATGCCACCGACGCTGCCAGAGCCGATTCTGAGCGAACCGGCCCCGGAGCCAGAAGCCTTCGTCTTGGATGCCCCGCCTCCGACGGACGCGATGGCG
This sequence comes from uncultured Gemmatimonadaceae bacterium, assembly GCA_964518955.1. Taxonomy (GTDB): domain Bacteria; phylum Gemmatimonadota; class Gemmatimonadetes; order Gemmatimonadales; family GWC2-71-9; genus JBDGYW01. Next base: position 6,442 of record CAZFHS010000015.1, read on the forward strand.
CAAAAGGCGCCGAGCGGTGCGGAGGAGCTTCCTCCGATCAGCGATGAACCAATCGTGTCTTATTCTGAATCGGTTTTGGACGTTCCATCGGGTACCGAGCCCGAAATTGAGATGGAGCAGGTGCTCCCGCCGATAGACGCCGGAGATGATGAGATTCCGCCTCTACCTGAGGTTTCGGTTGAAGAAGAGACGATCTCGGAGAGTGCGCTACAGGTAGAAGATTTACCACCAGTGCCGGATCTCCCGCCGGTAGCCGAACAAGAAATTCCAGCGGACATCGAGATTCCTGCCCCGGAACCGGAACCGGAACCAGAACCGGAACCAGAACCAGAACCGGAGCCAGAGCCGGAACCAGAACCGCCGGCTGAAACTCGGCCACAGTTGGAGGTGCTGCCTGGCGCTGAAGGCGCGCCGCCGGAAACGGGGCGACGTTACACGCGTCCTTTCGTCAGGCCGCCCGCGGGCATGGATACTCCGCCCGCTCCCGCACCGGCCACGACTCCCGCAGAACCGCTGCGACCGACGGCGCCGGTATTCCGCCCCACCCCGGGTATGCCGGTACAGACACCGCCGGCGTCTGAGCCGCCACAGGTTGTTGAGCCGCCGCCTGCTCCGCCTGCGCCGCCTATACCCCCAGTGGTGGAAGCACCTCCGTCTCCAGCGCCTGCCGAACCGGTTACGGAGCCGCAGCCGGCGATTCCCGAAACGGCGCTACCGCAGGAGCCTGTGGCTGCTCCTGAACCAGCTGTGGAACCGGAGCCGAAGCCGAAGCGGCCTGTCAATCCGTTTCTCTCGAAAGACCCCAAACAGAAGGCGCGACGCCTTGCACGTGCGCTCGTATCCGACATGATCGTATACCAGCCCCAGAAGCGTCAGGACGCGCTGGCGGCGGGCACTCTGAAAGAGGCCTTTGATGAGGAAATCAAGAAAAGTTGGGAAGAATACGTGGATCAGATCGGGGAGGAACTGGCCAACTCCACAGATTTCTTCAAAGAGGCCTTGAACGATATTCTTGCTGGAGGAAACGAAGTCTTCTAGACTGGTGTTAAGTCTAGGTAGGACCTATATTTACCTGCTTGTGAGCCGCCTTCCCAGACATGGGCTGGCGGCTCGAAACGCATAGAGACGGAAGCGGGAGTACCGATGGCAGAGGGTTTTCAGGAACAACTGCGCGAGATTGAAGGCCGGCTGGACGAACTCCGAGGTTATCTTTGACCTCGCTGGAAAAAATTCCCACCTAGAAAAACTCGAGTCCGCCATGGCGGCGCCGGGGTTCTGGGATGATTCCGAGAAGGCCAGGGCTACGGTTGAAGAAGCACGCCAGATCAAGCGTTGGACCGAACCGTTCGCTGATCTCGATAACAGAATCTCCGAGGCACTCGAACTAGCATCACTCATCGCCGAAGAACCTGACGATGAGATCGAGTCTGGGTTGACCGACGAGACGCAAGAGCTGGCTAAGGCGCTCGAAAAGCTAGAGCTACAAACAATGCTGCGTGGTGAGGACGATCGCAGGTCGGCGTTGCTCACCATACATCCTGGTGCGGGCGGTACAGAGTCGCAGGACTGGGCCGAAATGCTCTTGCGCATGTACACTCGTTGGGCCGAACGCCATGGCTTTACGACGAAGATTCTCGACCTGCTACCGGGTGAAGAGGCTGGAATCAAGTCCGTCTCCATCGAGGTGAACGGCGACTACGCTTACGGGTATATGAAGGCCGAAAAGGGTGTGCACCGCCTAGTGCGAATCTCACCCTTTGATGCACAAGCTCGGCGTCACACTTCATTCGCATCTGTTTTTGTGTATGCGGCCATCGATGACAGTGTTGAGATCGACATACGCGAAGACGACATCGAGATGGAAGTTTTCAGAGCATCGGGTGCAGGTGGTCAGCACGTAAACAAGACGTCGTCTGCCGTACGCCTGCGGCATCTGCCGTCCGGGATAGTGGTGTCGTGTCAACAGGAACGAAGCCAATTCAAGAACCGGGCAACGGCGATGAAGATGTTGAAGGCGGCGCTGTACCAGCGAGCGATTGAAGAGCAGGAGAAGAAGAAGGCAGAACTGGATGCATCCAAGACCGAAATTAGCTGGGGCAACCAGATTCGCTCGTACGTATTTCAACCGTACACGATGGTGAACGACCATCGCACAGACTTGAAAGTCACTGACGTACGCGCTGTTATGGACGGCGACATCAGTGCCTTCATAGAAATGTTTCTGAAGAAGTTTGGGGGCAGGGCGGCATGAGCGGACAATCGCAGTCTTATGTCGAAGAGGCACGGCGCGACAAGCTGAACGCACTCCGTGAACGTGGGTTTGAACCGTTCGCATACGGATACAAGAGGACTCACACGGCTCACGACGCTATTGGCGCTTACAATCCCGATCATGAGGTAGCTGTTGACGTCGCTGGGCGAATAGTGGCTTTGCGCCCCCACGGCAAGACGACCTTTGGGCATGTTCAGGACCATTCTGGTTTGGTGCAGTTTTACGCGCGCCGCGACGAGCTCGGCGATGACCAGTACGAACTGTTCAACAAGCTGTTCGATCTGGGCGACCACGTGGGGCTCGAAGGCTTCATGTTTCAGACCAGAACTGGCGAAACAACGGTACACGTTCGTGGCGTGACGTTGTTGGCCAAGGCGCTTCGTCCGCTTCCTATTGGCAAACAGGAGGCCGACGGAACTCAGCATGGCGATCTGACTGATACCGAGACTCGATACCGGGAACGATATGCCGACCTCGCGGTCCACCAGGACGTGAGATCCCGGTTCAAGCTTCGCGCAGGCGTCGTGTCATATATGCGGAGGTTCTTGGACGATCGTGGATACGTCGAGGTCGAGACACCTGTGCTGCAGCCGCTGTATGGCGGGGCAAATGCGCGTCCCTTTGTAACGCATTACCATGCCCTGGACGCAGAGTTTTATCTGCGCATCGCGACGGAGTTGTATCTCAAGCGCTGTATCGTAGGTGGACTAGATAGGGTGTACGAAATCGGTAAGGATTTCAGGAACGAGGGCATCGATCGTGAACACAATCCGGAGTTCACGATGCTGGAGTTCTACCAAGCGTATGCCGATTACGAAGACATCATGTGTCTCGTCGAGGAGATGATACATGGTGTAGTACGTCAGATTGATGGTTCGTCCAAGATCGAACGATTTGGCGAAAAGTTGGACTTCAAGCCTCCGTGGACACGTGTGAGCTATGCTGAAATCGTTCGAGAACACGCCGGCATAGACATACGCACCGCTGAGGACGCCACTATGCGAGCAGCGCTCGCGAATCGAGATATCGACGACCTCGATGGCATGCCGCGCACGAAGCTCATTGACCAACTGTTCGGGGAGTTTGTTGAACCGAAGCTGCAGCAGCCCACGTTTGTGGTTGATTTCCCGATCGAGATCTCCCCGCTGGCGAAGCCCAAGCGTGGTGATCCGACACTGGCGGAGCGTTTCGAGCTGTTTATTCGTGGCAAAGAGTTGGCAAACGCATTCAGCGAATTGAACGACCCCGACGATCAACGAAAGAGATTCGAGGCGCAGGGAGAGGCACGGGCGGCAGGGGACGCCGAAGCCCAACAACTCGACGAAGACTACATCCGGGCCTTGGAGTACGGCATGCCCCCGACGGGTGGATGCGGTATCGGCATTGACCGGTTGGTGATGCTGTTGGCTGAGGAGGCATCCATAAGAGATGTGATACTGTACCCTATGTTGAAACCCGAAGTATGAATCGATTGGACCTGAAACTCGCAGGACGCTACCTCAGAAGCAGGCGCTCCTCGAGACTCTTCTCGCTAATTACGCTCATCGCGACGGGTGGTGTGACGGTAGGCGTCATGGCTCTCATAGTTGTCATGGGTGTGATGAATGGTCTGCAGGAAGACCTGCGGGAGAAGATACTGGGGCCAACCCCTCATCTCCGGATCCTCACCTACGGCATGGGGCTCAGGATCGATAACTGGGAGGCTACGCGCGACACGGTGCTGGCGCACCCCGATGTGCTCGCGGCTGCGCCGTTCGTTATCACTCGTGGGATCATCACCGCGGGATATGACTTCGCCGAGGGGCCCTATGTCTTCGGAATCGACCCGGACACCGGATCGGTTTCGGTGACCGCGTTGCCCCGTCAGCTCATCGAAGGCGACATGTCGTTTGCTACGACGCGCGACAGCGTGCAGGGCGGGATCATCCTGGGCCGTGAGCTGGCAGTGCGTCTGAGCGCCTTTCCGGGCGATCGGGTAACGATGGTCTCTCCAGCCGGAAGCAACTTCAATCCTGCTGTCGGCGGCTTCGTGCCGCAATGGTGGGCTTTTGAAGTTACCGGGCATTTCGAGACCGAAATGTTCGAGTACGACAACAATTATGTCGTATTGCCGTTGGAGGTTGCGCAAGAGTTCTCAGGATTGGGTGACGCCGTTTCGGGGATCGAGGTGAGACTCGCGGATCTATGGCAGGCACCCAGAGTCGGTGCGGAAATCGAGGAGACTCTTGGGTATCCGTTTCGGGCGATTGACTGGCAATCTCAGAACGCAAGTCTGTTTTCTGCGCTCGAACTCGAAAAGCTTGCAATGGGGACCATTCTTCTGCTCATCGTGATCGTTGCGGCGTTCAACATAGTGAGTACTCTGACGATGGTCGTGAGAGACAAAACTCGGGAGATCGGAATTCTCAGAGCGATGGGCCTTCCCGCAAAGGTTGTCCGCCAGGCATTCATACTTCAGGGCGCATTCATCGGATTGGTGGGAACAACCCTGGGTACCGGTTTGGGGTTGCTGGTAGCATGGTTGGTCGACTCGAAGAGGCTTATCGAGCTGAACGCGTCCGTGTACTTCATAGATCATCTCCCGGTGCGAGTTGACCCCGTGGATCTTGCAATGATCATTGTTGCTAGCATCGCAGTTGCGACACTCGCGACGATTTATCCAGCTCGGCAGGCGGCCACGCTCAACCCCGTGGACGCGATCAGGTACGAATGAGTGCGATACTCGAGGCCCGCGGGGTCAAGAAACACTTCCCGAGCGGCGGCGACTCGATGCTCGAGGTGCTGATAGATGTCAATCTTGCGGTTGGGTTGGGGGAGGTGGTTGCGATTGTGGGCGCAAGCGGCACCGGCAAGAGCACGCTCTTACACTTGTTGGGTGCATTGGATGTGCCGACTGCTGGCGAGATCTTGGTCGATGGACGGTCATACTCGGCTCTGACGGACGCCGAGCGGGACGTTTTGCGCAACGAGAAGATCGGTTTTGTATTTCAGTTCCATCATCTACTGCGAGAGTTCTCGGCGTTGGAAAACGTCATGATGCCGCTCTTGATAGGAGGCAGGTCTGAGGCGGACGCTCGTAGCAGAGCCGAGCAACTCCTGGCCGATGTTGGATTGGCGGGCAGAATGACACATCGCCCAGCCATCCTTTCTGGAGGGGAGCAGCAACGTTGTGCTGTCGCCAGGGCACTGGCGCGGGAACCGTCGGTGATACTTGCTGATGAGCCAAGCGGCAATTTGGACAACCATAATAGTGAACGGCTTCATGACCTCCTGTTTGACTTGGCTAGAAACCTGGAGACTGCGCTCGTGGTGGTAACTCACAACACCGAGCTTGCACAAAGGTGCGACAGAGTTTTGTTGTTGGAGGACGGGCGACTGCGAACTGCCGATCCTGCGGGGGTGTTGCCGTAATGCTGTGTGACAACTGTAAGGAACGGGAGGCTGCGATACACCTACAGCAGGTGAAGGACAACGCTGTGAGTTCGCTGAATCTCTGCCAGCAGTGCGCCGCCGAAAAGGGCATCGAGGCAGGTCCTGGAGCGGCGAAGTTCCCTCTGTCGGACTTTCTCGCGTCGATGGGCAAGGGACCTGCACTACAGGGGGCTCCCGAGGGATCCGATCAAGCCTGCGAGTCCTGCGGAGGCACGCTCAAGGATTTTCAAGAGACTGGGCGGTTGGGCTGTCCGGGTTGCTACGATGTTTTCGAGACTCAGTTGCGTGATCTGCTGCGACGATTGCACGGTTCTAGTCATCATGTAGGGGAACCGTATCTCTCGGCAGATGCGGGAGAGGTAGATGTGGCTCAGGCTGAAATGTCCGACCTACGGAAACAATTGAGACAGGCGATCGAAACCGAGAATTTCGAGCTTGCGGCGGAATTGCGGGATCGCTTGAGGGCGCTCGAATGACATTTGACCTGAGCCTTTTGAAGGACGGTGGAATTTCTTGGCTCGACGCGAGCGGGCCTGAGAGTGCGGTGGTGCTCTCGACGCGCGTGCGACTTGCCAGGAATATCCAGGGTTACTCGTTCACGGTTCACACGCAGGAGGACGATCGCGCGGCGATACTATCTCGAGTGCTGGGGGCGGCAAAGGATTCCAAACAGTTCGATGAGGCCACGACGTTTCGGCTGAACGAACTGGAAGTCGCCGATAGACAACTTCTGCACGAGCGGCATCTCGTTTCGAAGGAACTCGCTGGGTTGGAAACGGGCAAATCGATGAGGTCTGATGCTGCGGTTCTGACCGACGGTCATGTTGGAGTCATGATCAATGAAGAGGACCACATTCGACTGCAGGTCTTGCGTTCAGGGTTTTCCTTAAACGAGGCCTACTCGGATTTGGAACGGTTGGACGCTGATCTCGGATCGCGGCTTTCCTTCGCATTTCATCCTGAGTTCGGCTACCTGACCTCGTGCCCGACAAACGCCGGTACCGGGCTTCGAGCGTCGGTATTGATACACCTGCCCGGCCTGGTACTCACCAAGGAGATTGCGAAGGTGCTCCAAGGGTTGTCTCAGGTCGGACTCACATTCAGAGGTTTGTATGGTGAGGGCAGCGAGGTAGTGGGTAACTTCTTCCAGCTGTCGAACCAGACGACGTTGGGAAAATCCGAAGAAGAACTGTTGGATCACCTGGCCAAGATAGTACGCCAGGTTGTTTCGTATGAACTCGAAGCTCGAGAGGTATTGCAGCGCGACGCGGCAAGCGTGATCGCCGATAAGGTCTGGCGGGCCTACGGGCTTCTCAGGTACGCCCGGAGCCTCTCGTTCGATGAGACGATGAACTTGCTGAGTGGAGTTCGCCTGGGCGTGGGTTTGAACTTGGTTCCGAACTTGAGTGTATATACTCTGAACAAACTGCTGATCTTCACGCAGTCAGCCCACTTGGCGGATTCTGAAGGTCGGTCGCTGCCCGAGCAGGACTACTCGATCCCTCGGGCGACGTACGTTCGAGAACAACTCGAGGCCGACGAAGCTCGTTCGTCCTCATGAGGCGTACGTTTTGTTATTTCAGCTCGAAAGCCGGATGAATTGATGAACGGATACAACTTTACCGACAGAGTCAGAAAAGTCCTACAGATGGCGCGGGAAGAGGCTGCACGCCTCCACCACGAATATGTCGGCACCGAGCACATACTGCTCGGCCTCATTCGCGAAGGTGAAGGGGTCGCCGCTGCGGTGTTGACCAACCTGAGCGTTGACCTCGACGAGATTCAGCAGCGCATAGAAGAAACGGTCAAGAAGGGCAAAGCACCGGCACCTGAGGGGCCCGATCTCCCGTATACGTCGCGCGCCAAAAAGGTGCTTGAACTGGCCATGAGTGAGGCACGTGAGTTGAACCACTCATACGTCGGGACAGAGCACTTGCTGTTGGGTTTGCTGCGCGAAGAGAAAGGTATTGCCGCCCAGGTCTTGAACGATTCCGAGGTGAGTCTCGAGCAGGCCCGAGCCGAGACGCTACGGTTGTTGGGCAGCGAGATGCCGGCGCCTCAGAAGGCTGAGCAAGAAGGTGCAGGCGCTCCGCGGTCGGAGAAGAAGTCGAAGACGCCTGCGCTCGACCATTTCTGCCGCGACCTGACTGTGCTTGCTGGGGAGGGCCAGCTAGACCCAACTATCGGACGGCTCAAAGAGATCGAGCGAGTGATAGAGGTTCTGTCGCGACGCAAGAAGAACAACCCGGTCCTGATCGGTGAACCCGGCGTAGGCAAGACAGCTATCGTCGAGGGGCTCGCTCAGCTCATCGCTTCTGGCAGTGCACCGGAGTCACTCAATGGCCATAGAGTTCTCGCTCTGGATATGGCTGCCGTAATCGCTGGGACGAAGTATCGCGGTCAGTTCGAAGAGCGCCTAAAGGCGGTTATGAACGAGATCGCACAGGCGAAGAACGTGGTGCTCTTCATAGACGAGCTCCATACCCTCGTTGGTGCTGGTGCGGCCGAGGGGGCGATCGATGCCTCCAACATGCTGAAACCGGCCTTGGCTCGCGGAGAGCTGCAGTGCGTTGGTGCGTCGACCCTGAACGAGTATCGCAAGTACATCGAGAAAGACGGCGCTTTGGAGCGACGTTTTCAATCCGTCGTAGTCGACCCGCCGACTATCGAAGAGACGTTTGAAATCCTGAAAGGTCTCAGACCACGTTACGAGGACCATCACAAGGTTTCGATTCCCGATGCCACGTTGGATGTAGCGGGAAAGCTAGCCGAGCGATACATCACCGATCGATTTTTGCCGGACAAAGCGATCGACGTGATCGATGAGGCAGCTGCACGAGCGCGCCTCGCAGCGCAGGTGCCCCCACCGGAGGTCGGCACTCTGAAGGACGATCTCGAGAAGATCAGCCAGGAGAAAGAAGAAGCTGTACGGGATCAGATGTTCGAGACCGCCGCCGCGCTTAGGGATCAAGAACGCGAGCTACAGGCAGAGATCCGGCGACGTCAAGAAGAGTGGGACAAGGAACGCCAAACGCATCGCCCGACGATTGGGGAAGAAGAAGTAGCGTTTATCGTGTCGCGCTGGACGGGCATCCCGGTGACTCGGTTGCAGGAGGCTGAGACCCAGAGACTGCTTCGGATGGAGGAAGAGGTACACAAATTCGTGGTCGGTCAGGAGCAGGCAATCGAGGCGATCGCAAAGGCTATCCGCCGGTCGCGAGCCGGTCTGAAGGATCCCCATCGGCCGATAGGCACATTCATCTTCTCAGGCCCCACAGGTGTTGGCAAGACAGAGCTTGCACGGGCCCTCGCGAGGTTCCTGTTCGCCGACGAACAAGCGCTCATTCGCGTGGACATGTCGGAATACATGGAGAAGTTCAGCGTGAGCAGGTTGATAGGTGCTCCTCCGGGGTACGTTGGCTACGAAGACTCTGGTGCCCTCACTAAAGCCGTGCGACGCAAGCCTTATTCGGTTGTCCTGCTAGATGAGATCGAAAAGGCACATCCGGACGTGTTCAACATCCTGCTGCAGGTGCTGGATGAAGGGCATCTCACCGACAACTACGGACGAGTTATAGACTTCAAGAATACGGTTGTGATAATGACGTCCAACGTCGGCGGACGCGACATCACGCAGGGGAAGGCCTTGGGGTTCGAGCAGCCCGATTCAATGGCGAGCTTCGAGAGAATGTCGGAAAAGGTGAAGGACGAAATCAACCGAGTTTTCAACCCGGAATTCCTGAATCGCCTCGATGACGTAATCGTGTTCCATGCACTCAGTCGGGAACACATTGCCGAGATCGTGGATATACTCTTCAGGGAGTTGGATGAAAGGCTTGCTGACGAGGGCATGTCGGTCGTACGGACAGATGCCGCCACCGACTTTCTCGTGGACCATGGTTACGACGAGCGATACGGGGCGAGACCACTGAAGCGAGCCATTCAGCGCTACATCGAAGATCCTCTCTCGGATCGGATCTTGATGGGCGAGTTCACCTCCGGAAGCGAGATCGAGATTGACGTAGACCCGGACGGCGAGCAGCTGACTTTCAAAGCTGTAGCGCCGAGTGAGGCTTGATGTGAAGTCTGTTCTTATTGCATCGGTTCTGCTTTGTGCCTCAGTCGCTCTTGCAGCTGCGCAGGAGGGGCAATGTCAGGTTGTGGACAGTGTTGCCATTGATGGTGCCCGACGCCTCGATGACCGAAACATCTTGACGCGCGCTGGAATCGTCGCAGGGGAACAGGTTTGCCGCACCGACATCCAGAGGGCGATAGAGAGCATCTACGGCACCGGCCAGGTGTCGGATGTGCGGGTCTTTCAGGCCCGCGTCGACGGCCGGCAGCTGCTGCTGTTTGAAGTAGATGAACGACCGATGCTCGCACGCTGGGAGGTACAAGGCCCCGAAAACCTGAGTGAACGATCGGTTCGCGGCCGCGTTCGCTTGCTTGAAGGTCGGCCGTTCGATCCTGCGGCCGCGACAAGGTCGCGCGCTGCAATCGATTCGCTGTACAAGGAAGAGGGATACTACTTCTCGGAGACAGATCTGAGAGTCGAGCCACGTGAAGACGGGAGCGTGGTCGCGGTATTCGATATCGAAGAGGGTCGGCGAATCGCGCTTAGCCAGGTGATCGTGGACGGTAACGAGGAATTCGACGACGGCGCGTTGGTTGGGGAGATGGCCACCGGGCCGGAAGGCTTTTGGTGGTGGAAGACCGGTGACTACAACGACGACACGGTCGACAGAGACCTGCGCGAAAGATTGCCAGAGTTCTACGGATCGCGTGGCTATATCGACTTCAGTGTGCTGAGGGATACCCTCGTCGTTCACGAAGAGACAGGGAAGGGTACTCTCATCCTCAATGTCGATGAGGGCGAACAATATTCCGTCGGCGACTTCGACATTGTCGGCAATCGACACTTCTCGACAGAACAACTTCAAACTATATACCCGTTCGGGCGTCGCCAGACTGGGTTCTTGGGGCTCGGCGGAGTGAGAACTGGGCCGGCGAGGTTCGACCAGGGCGCATGGCAGGATGCGACCGAGCAACTGAACCAGCTCTACGCCAATAATGGCTACATATACGCGCGAGTAACGCCGCAGGTGATACAGCGGGAATTTGATGACTCGTCGCGCACAGTCGACCTGCGCTGGGACATCGCGGAGGGTGCTCCGGCGATCGTGAACAAGGTCATCATCCGCGGAAATACCGTTACGCACGAAAACGTCATCCGTCGGTCCATCTCGGTGGTGCCCGGTGATGTCTTCAGGCAAGATGCGCTCATACAGTCATACCAGCGAATCTCGAACCTGGGATTCTTCGAACAGCCACTTCCCGTTCCCTCGACCGAACAGGCGAATCAGCAGGGTGACATCGACATCATCTTCCAGGTTCAGGAGCGGCACACCGGTAGTGTGCAGTTTGGTGCTTCCGTCGGGCAGGGTGTCGGCGTTGGAGGTTTCATCGGGTTCGAAGACCCGAACATGTTCGGTCGAGGCAAACAGGTAAACCTCAATTGGCAGTTCGGCCGCAGAATAAACGACCTGCGTCTGTCATACACGGATCCGGCGCTTCGGGGAAGCCTGATTTCTGGCACCATTTCGCTCCACAATTCGCGACTCCGTTATACTGTCGCGGACCTCGGACGAATAAACACTCGCGGCGGGTCGCTTCAGTTTGGATTCCCGCTGTTCGGGTCTCGATTCACCAGGATCTTGACCACATATTCGCTGGAACAGAGTGAATACGACTCACCATCACTTTCGACCCGTTACTTCTGCAGGAACTGCATACTATCGAGCGTTGGGGTGTCATTGGTTCGCGACACGCGGATCGGATTGCCTTTTGCGACAGGTGGGACCTTGCACCAGCTGCAGGTTACGCAGAACGGCGGGCCGCTCGGCGGTACCGGTAACTTCAGGCGCGCGACCTTCGAGGGACGGTGGTACGCGCCTTTGGGGCAGATCGGTGGAAGCGCAGAACTCGGGTCGCAGGGCATCCAGATGGTGCTCGGTCTCACGGCAAAGACTGGGTTCGTATGGGGTGATGTCGGACCGCATTTCCGCCAGTTGTTCTCGATGGGTGGCACGCAGTTTGGAATTCCGCTGCGAGGCTACGACGAGTTTTCTGTTACACCTTTTGGTTTTGACCCGAGAGCCAGCGGTTATTTCGCCAATACGGTGGATGCGTTCGGCGGGGCATATCAGGTGTTCACTGGCGAAATTGGTGCGAGAATCTCGCAGGCGCTCTATTTTAGCACGTTCGTGGATGCGGGCAATGTCTGGAGAACTCCGGCTGAGTTCAACCCGACTCAGCTCTTCAGGGGCGTCGGTCTCGGTTTGAGTCTGTTGTCGCCCCTTGGACCGATCGGCATCGACTACGCGTACGGCTTTGACCGCCGCGACTTGCTCGGCAACCGCAATCCCGGTTGGAAGTTCCACTTCAAGCTGGGCATGATGCAGTAGTGTGCAAACGCCGTAGGCGTTTGCACAAGGCAGTTGTCTACGACCACTGCATGGGTGAGACGCCTGCGGCGTTTGGCCTCGGCAGTTGTCTACGACAACTTCATGCGGTAAGAGTTGCAACATTGGCAGGCGATTAGATAAGAAACAAGGTTGGTTTGGACTTTTTAGATAGGAAATCACATGTACTTGGAGCGAAAAATGGCTCGTTTTGGAATCGTTTTTTCAGTGGGGATCTTAGCCGTTGGGCTTATGGCGAATCCGGTGGACGTCAATGCTCAGACAAGTGGCGGCATCGGATTTGTGAATACGGAGCAGATTCTGAGGCAGACACCGGGGTATGAAGCCGCTGATTCCACTCTCTCGGCCGAGAGAGCGGTATTCCAGTCGGAGGCAGACGCTTTGCAGGCTCAGCTCGACTCAGCCGCGGCGGCTTTCGACCAACAGCAACTCGTGCTCAGTCCGCAGGCCCGTGAGGAGAAGGTGAACGAGCTGCGTGACCTCAGCGATCGTGTGCAGGCGCGTCTTCAGGAGCTGCGAAATCAGGATATGGAGCGCCAACGTGAATTGGTGACTCCGCTAGAGGCTCGAATCCAGACTGTTATCGACGGTGTTCGCGCCGAACGCAATCTCGCTGTGATCTTTGATGTTGCCAACCCAAATACCACGATCATCTCGGTTGATATGACGCTGGACCTGACTGCGCTGGTAATCAGCCGGCTCCAGGCAGCAGCGACACCATAACCGGCGCGGAAGTGTCCGCATCGAGCGCCTCGTCCGGACACATCGCCGATCTCGTTGACGGTCGACTGGTCGGCCGAAGGGATATTCGACTCGCCGGGGTTGCGCCGTTGGAAACGGCCGGCCCCGGCGATCTCGCATTTCTCGCATCGCGGAGCCACCTCCCGGACTTTCGGCTCAGCAATGCCGGCGCGGTGCTTCTGACTGAAGAGTTTGCTGAGGAACGACCCGGCCCTTCTACTCGCATAGTAGTGACCGACTTGCGCGTTGCCCTTGCTCGCGCGGCTTCGGCGATCATTCCGGAAGGCCCTATTTTTTGGGGAGTTCATTCGAGCGCTACCGTGGGGCGCGGTGCGCACTGGCAGGGGCGGATTGCTCTTGCCGCCGGTGCATCGCTTGGAAGAGACGTGACGCTGGGTCGTGACTGCGTGATAGGGCGAAACGCGATCGTAGAAGATGGAGCGGTTCTTGGCGACGGGTGCCTCATTGGATCGCATGCTCAAATCGAGCGCGGTGCGGTGCTGGGTCGGAAGGTAATCCTCAAACCGGGCGCGCGGGTCGGTGGAGTTGGTTTCGCGTTTGCTGCTGCACCCGCTGGCCACGTTGCGATCAGACACGCGGGCCGTTGTGTGATCGAGGACGAGGTCGAGGTGGGCTCGAACACCACGATCGATCGCGGCAGCATAGGTGATACCGTGATCGGCTCGGGTACCAAGATCGACAATCTCGTGCAAATCGCGCACAACGTACGGATCGGAAAACACTGTATCATCATGGCGCAGGTAGGCCTGGCTGGAAGCACGGAGTTGGAAGACGATGTTTGGCTTGCCGGTCAGGCCGGACTTGCAGGTCATCTCAAGGTCGGGCGTGGTGCACGAGTTGCCGCACAGGCCGGTGTCATCGGAGATGTGGATCCCGGGTGTACTGTTTCAGGTTACCCTGCGCGGACTCATCGCGAAGTTCTTCGCCAGGCTGCGACTCTCAAGAAACTCACCAGCCTAACGAAATCGCTGGAGCGAATAGTGGAGCGTGATGGCGAACCGTAGATGCACCATATCCAAACCGGTGACCGTCAATGGTATTGGACTTCACTCGGGCGCAAGCACGAGCGTCCGCTTTCAACCTGCACCATCTGACCACGGGATCGTCTTCAATCGAGTTGATTTGCCGAACAGTCCGGCGGTGAAAGCATGTTTAGGCGCCGTTGCCGAATCAGACAGGCGCACCGTAATTCGTGCTGGTAATGCCACGGTCGAAACAGTCGAACATGTGCTTGCGGCAGCGTATGCGAATGAAATCGACGACCTGATCGTAGAAGTGAACGGTCCTGAACCTCCCGTTGGAGATGGTAGTGCTAGGAGTTTCTTCGAAGCGATTGAACACGCCGGGGTAAGGGAGGGCGAATCCGCGAAGACGGTGGTCCGTGTCAGCGAATCAAAGACCTTCGTTGAGGGTGACGCAAAATACGTCGTTGCGCCAAACGATCAGCTGAGGGTCACTGTCACGATCGAATGGGAGCACCCCAACGTTGGGCGGCAGTCCGGCTGTTACGACATATCCAAAGAGAGTTTTGCCGAGTCGTTGGCGGGAGCGCGCACCTTTGGTTTCGAGAAGGAGGTGCACGAGCTGCACCGAAGAGGCCTCGCCCAGGGAGCCTCTGAGGAAACAGTCATCGTCCTCACCGAAACGGGGATATTTGGCCCTGCTCTGAGGTGGCCGGACGAGTTCGTGAGACACAAGGCAGTGGACCTGGTAGGCGATTTGGCGTTACTTGGTGCTCGGATAGCGGCCGACATCGTCGCGTTCAGGCCGAACCACAAAGGCAATGTTGCGCTCGCACGTTTGATTGAGAGCGCTGCGAGAATGGAATGATTACTATGATGGACATTCAGAAAATCCTGGAAATAATGCCGCATCGATACCCAATGCTGCTCGTCGATCGTATTGTCGAGGTAGAGCAGGGGAAGCGCATAGTCGGCTTGAAGAACGTCACGATCAACGAACCGTTCTTCCAAGGGCACTTTCCCGGCCACCCGGTCATGCCAGGAGTGTTGGTGATTGAGGCGATGGCGCAGGTGGGCGGCATGATGCTGATGGGTGCATTCGAAAACCCTGAAGACAAGGTCGTGTACTTCATAGGAATCGACAAAGTGAAATTCCGGAGGCCGGTCGTGCCGGGCGACCAAATCCGATTCGAGCTGGAAATGCTCCACTTCCGCGGCAGGAACTGTCGGATGGGTGGGGTTGGGTACGTGGATGGAAAGCCTGTTGCCGAAGCTGAGATGACGGCTCGCGTAATGGACAAATGAGCGCACGCATCCACCCCACGGCGATCTTGGATGAGGGGGTGGACCTCGATTCCGACGTTACGATAGGTGCCTATGCCCTGATCGGACCGCGGGTCGAAATCGGCTCCGGCACCTCGATAGGTCCCCACTCCGTGATAGAGTGCAATACCCGCATAGGTACTGAATGCTCAATAGGCATCGGCTGTGTTTTGGGTGGGGCTCCTCAGGACCGCAAGTATAGGGACGAGGAGACCTGGTTGGAGATCGGGAACGACACGGAACTCCGTGAATACACGACGGTCAACAGGGGCTCCGCCGAACGTGGCAAGACGTCGATCGGCAGCTGCTGCCTTCTCATGACGTATGTACATGTCGCGCACGATTGTGCATTGGAGGATGGCGTAGTATTGGCCAACAGCGTTCAGTTGGCGGGCCACATACGCATTGGCGCTCATGCGTACATTGGTGGGCTGACACCGGTTCACCAGTTCGTGAGAATCGGAACCCACGCATTTATTGGCGGCGGATCGAGATTGCCCCAAGACGTGCCTCCCTACACATGCGCTGCTGGAAACCCCTATAAGCTGTACGGAATCAACACGCTTGGACTGACACGCGCTGGTTTTGACGATAAGACGCGGGCCGAGCTGAAGCATGCATACCGGCTCCTTTTTAACTCGCACCTGTCTCGGGTCGAGGCGATGAATCGGGTGAGTGAGGAAATGGCGGATTGCCCTGAAGTATTGGAATTACTCGATTTCGTGCAGAGTTCGGAACGGGGGGTCCTGGTCTGAGACGCCTGTTCGTGTCGGCATGCGAAGCATCCGGCGAGGCACATTGCTCGCTCCTGGTGCGCGAACTCAAGAGCCGGCACGATGGCATTGAGATCGAAGCGGTAGGTGGCCCGGCCATGGAGCGGGCGGGTGCTAAAATTGTCGAGTCGAGCGAGAAGTTTGCGGTAATGGGCCTGGCCGAGGGTATCGGTGCGATTCCGGCGCATCTGCGAGCACTGCGGCGTCTGCGGAAGAGATTCCAATCCGAGACCTACGATCTGGTCGTGCTGGTCGATTATCCCGGATTTCATCTCAGGGTTGCAGCCGCGGCGTCTCGTTGTGGGATTCCTGTCCTGTATTACATAGCGCCTCAGCTATGGGCTTGGGGGGCGTGGCGTGTGAATGCCATGCGCAAACACGTTCGAAAGGTCGCGGCGGTCTTGCCTTTCGAGGAGAGGTTTTATAGAAGCAAGCATGTAGACGCCGAGTTCGTAGGGCACCCGCTACTCGACCGGGGCGAGAACTCGTCGAAAGAATCAGCAAGGGCGTCGTTGAATATCGATCGCAATGCAACTGTACTCGGGCTCTTACCTGGATCGCGCAGAGATGAAGTGAAGCGGCTTTGGCCTCCATTCCGCGATGCAGCGAACCTGCTAAGGCAGTACGATCCCAAGCTGCAGGTGTTGGTGGCAACAGTCGAGGGGGACCAGTATCCGGGTGCTCGCGAATTTCAGCTGTGCCCAATGGATTCTACTGCTGTCATTGCCGCCTCGGATGCGGTTCTCTGCAAGTCGGGTACGGCGACGCTCGAGTCGGCGTTGGCCGGAACTCCGGCCGTCATCGCATATCGCATGCATCCGTTCACATACTGGATCGCGAAGCGGGCTGTCACTCTGCCTCACGTCGGATTGGCCAACCTAATAGCTGAACGGGAGATATGCCCGGAGTACCTGCAATCCGCGGCCACACCCGACGCGCTAGCTAGAGCGGTCGCACCTCTGCTCGACAGAGGTACTGACGCCGCTGATAAACAACGCGATGCCTTCGCCGAGGTTCGTGCGCGATTGGGTGGGCCAGGTGCGACGCGGAAGGTGGTCGAGATGGCCGAGCGAATGGTAGCTTGATGAAATCGGCTCTGGAAATGTCCGCGACTGCCGTTTTCCGCCTTCTGGCTGCTACGTGGAGATTGGAGGCTCACGGTGACGCGACTGTCACGGAATTGAGAGAGGCTAGAGTGCCGATTGTCTTCACGGTCTGGCACGCCTTTCTGCTACTGCCTCTTTGGCACCGGCGAGGTGAGGGCATAACTCTGCTGGTGAGTGATCACGGCGACGCCGCATATCTCGCTAAGGCAGCGATTCGTCTGGGGTACGAGGTGATCCGCGGGTCGAGCACTCGAGGGGCAGTGAAGGGCACCAAAGGGATTCTCCGCACGCTCGACGCGGGCGGCGATGTGGCTTTTACTCCCGATGGGCCAACGGGCCCGGCGCGCGTTGCAAAACCGGGTGCGGTCGCCGTGGCGTCGCGCACTGGCGCTTCAATCGTTCCGATTGGCGCAGATGCATCTTCGTGGTGGAAGCTCGGGTCCTGGGATCGGTTTTTGATCCCCCGGCCGTTTGCCCGCGTACGTGTGTTCTATGGACGGCCAATCAGTTTTGGTGGTAGCTGCACCGCTTCAGAGGAGGAGTCACTGAGTGTGTTGGGGCGGCGATTGAACGAAGCCACGGAAGCCGCATCATGCTGATCGCGCGATGGCTGTGGTGCGGTCGATCGCTTTCGGCGCGTTTGGCTCGATTCGCTCTCATACCGCCATCGATGCTGTTCCGTTGTGCGGTCGCTGCACGTACGAGTGCATATGGAAAACACATCCTGCATTCGGGGTCGGCTTCCGTTCCCACGATCGCTGTTGGTAACCTCACTGTGGGGGGCTCCGGGAAAACCCCGATTGCAGCGTGGATCGCGCGGTACTACTCGCGGTTCGGTTTGACACCAGGAATTGTGTTGCGCGGTTACGGTGGTGATGAAGCTACAGTACATCGGAAGCTCGTTCGAGATGCCGTCGTCATCGAAAATCCAGATCGGCTCGAGGGCGCAGCCAGCGCCGTCGCCGACGGTGCGGTCGTAGTGGTGCTCGACGACGCATACCAGCGCCTAGATATCGAGAGAGACATAAACATTGCGGTTGTGAGCGCAGAGTCGCTTGAAGCATCGAGGTGGACGTTGCCGGCTGGTCCGTGGCGCGAAGGCTGGCGGGCGCTTCGGCGCGCAGATTTGGTGATAGTAACCAGGAAACGCGCTTCACTGGACGCGGCCGAGGCGACGCTGGAGCGCGTGAAGCTGGAGGTCGGCGATGCCTGCCCTGTAGCAGTTGCCCGGCTGGGCATATCGGGCTTTCACGGCCTGATGACTGGTGCGACGGTAAATGCTTCTGAGCTAAATGGGGCAAACGTTGTAGTTGCTGCAGGTATTGCAGATCCCGACACCTTTTGCAAACAGTGTGAGGCACTTGGTGCTAATGTCCGGTTGCTCCCATGGCGAGATCACCAAAGACTCTCAGTTAGAGATTTGGGAGAGTTGCAGGCCGTCGGTCGCGACTACCAATTCACGGTTGTAACTGAGAAGGATGCGGGGAAGATGGTGGGGCGATGGCCTGTCGGAACCAGAGAACCGATAGTCGCAGAACTCGATTTGGCGTGGGAAAGGGGTGGAGCTGCTGTTCAGGATGCTTTGCTATCCGCCGTCGAGGGCATTCACCAACGAGCGGTTGCGGTCTGACATGGCATTCTACGTTGTGGCTGTTGGAAAGATGAAAGACAACGCCGTTCGTAACGCATGCATGGACTATGCGGTGCGTATCGCGAAGCATTTGAAGCTCGAGGTAGTTGAGGTCAAAGACAGCGGTCGGCCTGACAAGCAAGCTGCGGCGGCGCGCGATGATGAAGGGCGTTCGTTGATGAAGGCCATCCCCGACAGGGCACGCATTGTCGCGTTGACACGAACCGGAGTCGGTGAATCCAGCTCACGATTTGCTGAACGAATGATAGAATGGCGCGATCGAGGCGTGGATGTTGCGTTTGTTGTGGGAGGAGCGCACGGCCTGGCTGAAGAAGTAGTGAGACGTGCAGATCTTCGAATGAGCATCTCGGCAATGACTTTGCCGCATGAGTTGGCACGCCTGGTGTTGTTGGAGCAGCTTTATCGGGCCTGCACCATCATGCGCGGCGAACCGTATCACAAAGGTGGCTGAGTTTTGGCAGAATGGTTCGAGGATTGGTTCGGAGAGACCTACCTGGAGATGTACCCGCATCGCGACGAGCAAGATGCCGCCGCTGCGGTAAGACTCATCTCCGAATCCGTACCTCTTAGAGATGCGCGCACACTGGACCTCGCTTGTGGACCTGGGCGGCACTCCAATTTGCTTAGGGGTAAAGCTGGGAAGGTGTTCGGCCTAGATCTCTCTGCGCCGTTACTGCAACGTGCGCGCCGCGACTATTCGCCGCCGATATCCGTCGTGCGCGGTGATATGCGGCAATTGCCGTTTGCAGGATCCAGCTTCGACGTGGTAGTGAACCTGTTCACGAGCTTCGGTTATTTCAAAACGGATAATGAGCACAGGGCGGTTTTGCTCGAAGTCGCCCGCATACTGAGTCGTGGAGGGTGGTTTGTACTCGACTACCTCAACGCCATGCGTGTCAAAGACGATTTGGTGGAACACGAAGAACTCACCATGGGAGGAAGACGAGTGAGTGTCTCGCGGTGGATCTCGGAAGACGGCAAATACGTATTCAAGAACATGGATCTTGTAGACGAAGGCCGCAGTTACCGTGAGAGGGTGCGTCTGTTTGAACACGAGGATCTGGAACTCCTGCTGAGCGATGCCGGGCTTAACGTCCGGGAACGGTACGGGAGTTACCAAGGAGATGCTCTGGCAGATAGTAGTCCTCGGGTTCTGTTTCTCTCGGTGAGCGCATGAACGTGAGATTCGAGTGGAACTCGCCTGCCGCATTGTCGGGGCCAACGCTTCTCGAGAGAGTGGAATCCAGGTCGTTCCGCTTGGATCCTGATTTGAGGCCGGCTTTTCTCGCTCATGGAACAGCCAAAGCCAACCTCGATCGGCTTTTCGCTGACGACGCCTTGTGTGTTACGACAGGGCAACAGCCGGGGCTCTTGACTGGTCCGCTTTACACTGTCTACAAGGCGCTATCCGCCGCTGCGCTGGCGCGGCGCCTCGAGCAACTGCTCGACCGTCCCGTGGTACCAGTCTTCTGGGTGGCTGGCGACGATCATGATTTTGTGGAGGCGAATCACTGTTTCGTGCCTTCGGGATCGGGCGAGCTGGAACGGCTCGAATTGAGGGAACGAGATCCTGCAGCGGCATTGACGCCGATGTACAGGGAACCGGTCGGCGACAATATCGATGCCATCTTGGAACGCCTGGAGGCAATCACGCCGGATACAGAGTTCCGGACGGGCATCTTCGAGTGGATACGGTCGCATTACACCCCGGAGGCGGACCTCTCATCTGCATTCGGTGGCTCTATCTCCGAGCTGCTGGCGAGGTTCGGCATCGTGGTGTTCTTCCCGACACACGTTTGGGCAAAACGCGCGATGGGGCGCTGGATAGTCGCTGCGCTGGAAAAGGCGAAACACCTAGATAGTGGCTTGATGGAGCGAGCGGAGGAGTTGAAGGCACAAGGCAAGGCAATTCCGATCACCACAGGTGACGGAGCTACGACGATCCTCATCGAATCTGCGCTAGGGCGTGACCGCCTCCTGATAGATGGCAGCGGTTTCCGGACCCGCCGAGCCAACGAGAATTGGACTCTGGATTCCCTCGAGAGCCTCGTAGAAAACGATCCGCAGCGGTTCTCGCCCAACGTACTACTGCGCCCGGTGGTTGAAGCAGCGATCTTGCCCACTGTTTCGTACGTGGCTGGACCTGGAGAGCTGACCTATTTGCCGCAAGCTGCGCCGATATACACCGCGCTGGGAGTAGAACCCCAGACTCCTGTACCGAGGTGGACGGGTCGGGTAGTCGAAAACCGGACAGCCAAGATCCTGGACAAATACGCGATAGGCGTCGACGACCTGAAACTGCCCGAGGGGCAGCTCGAAGCCCGAGTTCTCAAGGACCAAATGCCCGCCGCCGCGACAGCTGCCCTAGGTGCGCTGAAAGAGACTCTTAGGCGGGAATACGATCGGCTCGCGAAGGCTGCAGCCGGCATAGATGCAGCGTTGGGAAAACCGGTCGCGGCGGCTGAGCGTGGAGCATTACGCGACCTTGCCGGAGTGGAAAAACGAATCTCTCGCCACTTGAAACAGCAGAACGAAACCACTGTGCGACAGCTTGCCAACGCGCGAACCAGCCTCTTTCCGCTAGGTAAACCTCAGGAACGCGTCATCAACGTCTCCCATTTCCTCATTCGGTACGGAGATGATTTTCTCGACGCCGCCTTCGACAATTGCCTCCGATGGGCTGACACACTTGAAACCGGTTCAGACGGGGCGTAGAATCTTCTCATGTTCTGGGTAATGGGGTTCATACTCGTTTTCGTCGCGCTGATGATCCCGACATTGGCAATCGTTCTCAACTCGCCGGTAGTCAAAGGGTACTTTCACGGAACCGATCCGGTGAAGCTCGGGGAAGTCATCGACAGGGTACGGGCCATCGAAGACGAGCTTTCCCAAATGGCGGGGGAAATCGAGGCGCTTCAGAATGAAACTCAATTCGTGCAGCGACTCCTCGATGATCCGGATCGCACGGATATGAAGAAACAACTCGCTCCGCCGGAACCTCCCCCTGGGACCTCTCCTGAGTAACACTCACGCAGACCGCGCGCAGGGGCGAAACGTCGCTCGCGTCGGTGCCGGCATTCTTTTCACCCGAATTCTTGGCTTTGTTCGGGAACGCCTGTTCGCACATCATTTCGGCATCGGTGTCGAGGCGGATGCCTTCGGCGCTGCAATGAAGATCCCCAACGTCATCCGGAATCTCCTGGGTGAAGGGACCCTATCCGCCTCATTCATACCAGTGTATGCAGGCATGATAGAGCGCGGCGAAACCGAAGACGCTCGTCGGCTGGCGGGTACGGTTGCGTCGATCCTCGTTCTTCTCACTGCGGGTGCCGCACTGCTGGGAATCGTTCTCGCACCTGTGATAACCGATATCGCCGCGCCGGGCTTTTCTGGCCCCCAGCGGGATCTGACGATCACGCTGGTGCGCATCATGTTCCCGATGTTTGGTGCGTTGATCCTCTCCGCGTGGTGTTTGGGCATCCTCAACACACACAGGAGGTTTTTCCTGTCGTATGCGGCGCCGTCGGTCTGGAACATCGCACAGATCGCGACGCTCATCGGGCTTGGCGCACACCTGCTGGGTACATCACTCGTCATCGCGTTAGCGTGGGGTGCAGTCGTTGGAAGTGTTTTGCAGATAGCGATACAGCTACCGGTGGTGTTGCCTCTCGTTAGAGGGATGAGATGGGGGCTCAACACAAAGATCGCTGGCGTTCGTCAGGTAATCAGGGCCTGGATACCTGTAGTATTCGGCGCCGGCGTCGTGCAGATATCGAGCGTGATCGACACACAACTCGCGTCGTTTCTGCCTTCGGGTTCGGTGGCTGCGCTGAGGTTCGCACAACTCATCGCCATTTTGCCCGTTTCACTGTTTGGCGTGGGAGTTGCCGCCGTGGCACTTCCGGAGCTGAGTCGCGACGCGGCGGGGGCATCGCACGATGCTCTGAGAAGCCGGCTTGCCGAAGGGCTTCGTCAGGTGGTGTTCTTCGTAATACCGTCGGCGTTTGCCTTTGCAGCAATTGGGTCGTCCTTGGTGGGAGCATTGTTCGAAACGGGAACCTTCGACAGCCGCGTTACCGAGCTCGTTGCGGGAGTGCTCGCAGCATACGCGATAGCGGTTCCCGCCCAGACGTCGATCAAACTGTTGGCCTCGGGTCACTACGCTCTCGGTGATACCAAGACACCGGTGCGCATCGCGATCCTAGCGGTCGTCGTCTCTGCCGCATCAGCCGTTGCTCTGATGCAGTATCTAGGTCCGGCGGGCATAGCGCTGGGTGCCGCGGTTGGCGCCTATCTGAACGTCACACTCAATTCGCTCATGCTCCGGCGCCGTTTGGGGTCATTTTTAGGCCGAGACGATGTGCGATCGTTTGTTGTGTCTGCCGTTGCAGCCGTCTTGGCCGTGTTCGCGGGAAGTGAAGTAGTGGCACTCTTGTCCGAATTCCATATCTGGATCGAGGCATCTGTTGGGATCGTTACGTTTGCGACCGTTTATGCCGTCGCGACTTTAGTATTCAAGCATCCCGAGGCGAAACGTTTGGCACAGTCGATGAGAGGCAGCGCGAGGCAGTAGGAAGACGGTATGCAGACGCATCCAGGGTCGGCTCTCGGCAACAAAGTCGCTTCTTCTCCTGACGTACCGGGGGTATACCTCTGGAAAGACCGTGAAGGCAAAGTGCTGTACGTTGGGAAAGCGAAACGCCTCCGCCAACGCCTGCGCAGCTACCTCACTACCGACCATACTCAGAGCCCAAAGCACCAGATGCTGCTCAGACTCATTGCTGACTTCGAGACCATCGTAGTCAAATCTGAGCTTGAAGCTCTGTTGTTGGAAAACAACCTGATCAAAGAGCACCGCCCGCAATTCAACATTCAGCTCAGGGACGACAAGAGCTACCCTCACGTTGCGGTAACTCTTGGAGAAACATTCCCGCGAGTCCTGGTGGTGCGACGCCTGGATATCCAAGGCGCTCGTTACTTCGGCCCGTACACCGATGTAACCGTGCTGAGGCGCACTATCAGGACGATTCGCCGAGTATTCACGGTTCGGTCGTGCCACTATCGGCTGCCTGACGAAACGCCCGAGCGACCATGTCTCGACTATCAGATCGGAAGATGTCTGGCGCCGTGCGTGGGTTATCAGCAGCGAGCCCAGTATCGCGAGATGATCGATAACGTCATCGCCTTCTTGGAAGGGAAGACGGTCGATGTCAGAACTCGACTCAGGGAGAGCATGGAGCACGCGGCAGAGCGGTTGGATTTCGAACGCGCCGCCGAGATTCGAAACTCCCTGAAGTGGTTGGATCAGGTTGAAAAACCTCAGAGGGTTCAGTTCGTCGATGGTGGGGACGCCGATGCCATCGGATATGCGCGAGACGGAGACGATGCTGTAGGTGTGATGTTGCGAATTCGGAAGGGGAAGGTGGTGGCTTCCGAACATCGCTTTCTCAGTAACCTCGTCGAAGAACCCGACAATGCGATTTTGAGTGCATTTCTAGTGCAGCATTACGCGGCCGCAAGTGGTCGCGATACCAGAGCCGATCTTGCAGTACTCCCGTTCGCACCGGAGTCTCCGGAATCTGTCGCGGACTTGGTGCCAGAAACCGAGTTGGTGATTCCAACGAGGGGAACCCGGCGCCAGCTCGTGGAACTTGCGGATCAGAATGCTCGGAACCTGCTCGAGAGCTTCCGAATCGAGTCGCTCGAAACAGACGAACGCGCCGAAGATCCAGTGTACGCTCTAGGGCGGGATCTCAGTTTGACGACTTTGCCAAGGAACATCGTATGCGTGGACATATCCTCGAGCAGCCAGGCCCGCGACACGGTAGGTTCGTTGGTTTGGTTCGAGGCAGGGAGGCCCAAGAAGAGCGAGTACAGGCGTTTCAAGATCAAGGGTGAAGGGCAGCCAGACGACTAC
This sequence comes from uncultured Gemmatimonadaceae bacterium, assembly GCA_964518955.1. GTDB lineage: Bacteria > Gemmatimonadota > Gemmatimonadetes > Gemmatimonadales > GWC2-71-9 > JBDGYW01. Next base: position 31,122 of record CAZFHS010000015.1, read on the forward strand.
GCAGCAATTGAAGAGGTCGTGCGTCGTTACATGACTAGGCGTATCGAACAGGAGCGGCAACTGCCGGACCTCGTTGTCATTGACGGTGGCAAAGGCCAATTGTCTTCCGCGAAGAAGGCCCTCGACGAGAGCAACCTGGATCAACTTCCGGTGGTGAGCTTGGCAAAGCGAGAGGAGGAGATCTTCTTTCCCGATCGCGCAGACAGCATCAGGCTGCCGCGGCGCGCGCCCTCGCTGAGACTGTTGCAACGGGCGAGGGACGAGGCGCACAGGTTCGCGGTGGCGTACACCCGCAAGCGGCGAAAGAAACGCACTCTCACATCCAAATTGCTCGAGATTCCAGGTGTAGGCGAAAAACGGCGTAGACTGTTGCTCGAGGCGTTCGGTAGTACTGCCGGTATCAGTTTGGCGAGCAAGGAAGAGATTGCCGCGCTCAACGGGTTTTCCATAGACCTAGCGGAACGCATTTTGGACCACCTGGGAGCGTGATTGAACGCATTCGATTGAATTCGAATATTTGGGGGTTGGCAGAGCAGGTGAGCAGTGCCATTTTCAACGCCATTGCCGACTGGCTTTCTCAATAACGAACACCGATATTTGGAGGCGCGGTCACACTGACTTTGATCGCTATACTCGATCCCTTCGCAGGGATCTCCGGAGACATGACGCTTGGTGCGTTGGTGGATCTGGGCGGGGACGCCGCCTGGCTTCACGAGTTGCCCGCGCGTTTGGGGTTTTCGGATGTCTCAGTGAAAATCGAGAAGGTCAAGCGGTGTTCGTTGGCCGCCACGAAAGTCGATTTCGAGATCCCTCGTGACCACTCGGAATCAACTGGTGGACATCACCATGGTAGAACGGTAGCGAGGCTCAAGCAGCTGATTCGAGAGGCGCCGCTGTCTGATACCGTGATCGAAAAGGCGACTGCTGCCTTTGACCTGGTAGGGGAGGCAGAAGGCAGGGCGCACGGAGTGCCAGCCGATGACGTGCACTTGCATGAGGTCGGCGCGATCGATGCGGTGCTCGACATAGTCGGGTCGATTGAGGGGTTCGAACGGCTAGGGGTGAGTGGTGTCTATAACCTTCCGGTCGCTATTGGAACCGGGTGGGCTAGTATGGCGCATGGTACGATGCCGGTACCAGCCGCAGCTACCGCTACCCTGCTTGAGGGCGTGACGGTGTCGTCAGGGCCGCCCGTGGAAGGCGAAGCGACGACGCCGACTGGTGCGACGCTGGTTCGAGTATTGTCCGAAGGGGCGCCGCCAGTTCGCTGGCGTGTGAAGCAGAACTCGTGGGGCGCTGGAGGGCGTGACCCGAAGAGTTACCCCAACGCGCTGAGGCTCATTCTTGCCGAGTTGGCAGAGGAAGCCGGCGAGGTGGAGATTGTTGCAACTGAGATTGACGACCTCCGCCCGGAGTACGTGGAACCGCTGCGGCAGGCCATATTTGCTAAAGGCGCGCTGGATTGTGTGATCTGGCCGACCCACGGTAAAAAGGGTAGAGTGAGCCTGCGTCTCGAAGCACTGGTGACGCGCGACGTAGCCGAAGATGTGATAGAGGCGCTGTTTGCGAACAGCACAACCGCTGGAGTACGGCGCTGGCCGGCGCTCCGTAACACGTTGGTACGGCGTGAGTTCCGTGTGGAGCTTGAAGGTGCTTGTGGGGTATCAGTAAAAGTATGGGATGGGCCGGGCGGAACTCGGTTGAAAGCCGAATACGACGATGTTCTCAAAGCATCGGCGGAACTTGGACTCCCGGCCTTGGAGGTTGCTCGGCTGGCTGAACTGAAGGCCGAAGCACAATTGGACGGATAGATTGTTATTTTTTTGATGCAACCATGACGATGTTGGAGAGGAGAGACTGATGAATCTATTGACCGTCGGTGTTGGATGTGCCCTCGGTCTTGTGCTAGTTGCAGGGCAGCTCGAGGCCCAGGATCCTCCGGCGACTGAGGAATTCCGCGGGCCCGCCTGCGATCTAGACATGGGGCATTTTCTCGTCAGGCAGGCAATGACCTACATGACGGGTGCGGTTGAGGAAGCTGATCCGGCTGCCAAAGAAACTCTGCTTCGTGACGCTCGAGTGAGCTTGATGGAGGCGGTCAACACCGACCAGGCCGAAAACCCATCGGTTTGGTACTTGCTGGGTCGGCACGGACTCCTCACTGGAGACTTCGTTGGCGCCGATTCTGCTTTTGGGCGTGTTGAATTGGTCATGCCACTTTGTGGTGATGATATCGAGTACTACCGGCACGCTACGTGGGTCACCCAGGTCAACAAAGGTATCGACCTGATGCAGCAGATCGATTACGACGGTGCGCTGGTGGAACTAGGTGGCGCCGCTTCGATTTGGAATGGTGCTAACGTAGCACTTTTCTATCTCGGCAGCATATACGCGGAGTATGGCGAGACCGATAGTGCACTGTACTATTTCAAGGAAGTGGTAGAGCTGGGCACTGCCGACACCTCGCGCGTCGAGAACTACAATACGGCCGTCCAGAACATCGCGACGCTGTACCACATGATGGAAGATTGGGATTCTACGATAGTCTGGTACGAACGTGCCCAGGAGATCAATCCCGAGAATACAGATGTCGTGTTCGGACTCGCAGAAGCCTATGCCGAAAGCGGAGATTCCGAGCGTGCGTTCGCAATCTATGACGGACTGCTTGCGAACCCGGCTGAGATGAACTCGTTGGACCTGTTCAACGCAGGCGTGAAATTATTCAACGCCGATGAGTTCACGAGGGCAGCGAGGGCGTTCGTTGCAGGACTGGAGAGCAACCCGTACCATCGTGACGCGCTTTACAACCTTTCCAATACCTATCTCGCCATGGCGAACGATGACGTGCGTCCGCAGGGTGACCGCGACAATGCGGTTTTGGAGATGAGTGGCATCGCTCAACGGTTGATTGAGGTCGATCCGCAGAATCGCGATCCTCGCCGGTTGCAGGCCGCTGCTCTCCAGCTAGCTGGAGATCCCGACGGTGCCGTCGCGGTAATGGATGAGATGAACGCGTTCGCGTACGAGGTTTCTGTAGACATTTCCAGGCCTATTGACGGTGGATATGAGCTTCACGGTAGACTCACCAACCTCGCGGACGGTGCGGAAACCACCACCGGTACTCTGACATTCGAGTTCATGAATGACGCTGGCGTAGTGGTCGGGTCCGATACAGTTGCGTCCGAGACGCTCGCGGCTGGAGCGTCGAGCAGGTTCTCGCTGGGCGTGGTTGGCGAAGGCATTGTTGCCTGGCGTTACACAGTCGGTTCCTGATATCGAAGTGCAGTGTTGAC
>CAZFHS010000015.1:34514-76935 GCA_964518955.1 uncultured Gemmatimonadaceae bacterium
CGAAGTGCAGTGTTGACCTGAGGGCGAAGTAAAGCAATACTTCGCCCTCTTCGCGGGCGTAATTCAGTGGTAGAATGCCAGCTTCCCAAGCTGGACGTCGCCGGTTCGAGTCCGGTCGCCCGCTCTCGCACAACCGCGTTCGATTCTCCAACGAGGGCGGTTTTTCTTGCTTTGTAGCGTCTCCCTGACCTGACAATTAACTTCAAGCGGCTAACGTAAGTGTATTCGATGGACGAGGATCGAAATCGGCCCTCGTTCTTTTTGTCTTGTCAACCCGGTTCAGGTGATGCTTGAGATCAAGGCCGTACACAGAGGTTCACTTGCCGAAGAACTAGGGTTGGATTCAGGCACTCAGCTCCTATCCATCAACGGGCGGGAGTTGAACGATTTTCTGGATTGGGAGTTTCTGACCGCTGACGACTTCTTCACGCTTGCTGTGCGATCGGTGTCCGGCGACGACGTTGAAATCGAAGTTGAGCGGCCTGAAGGTCTTCCTCTGGGAGTCGAGCTAACACCTCCCGAAGTGATCGTCTGCTCGAACAGGTGTGATTTCTGTTTCGTAAAGGGAAATCCGAAGGGTTTGAGAAGAGCACTCTACGCGCGTGATGACGACTACCGCCTTTCGTTTCGTTACGGAAATTTTGTCACTCTCACAAATTTGCTCCAAAAGGACGTCGATCGGATCATCGAGTACCATCTGACCCCCCTATACGTATCTGTCCATGCCACGGATTTGGAGGTGCGGCGCCGGCTGTTGGGAAATGCGGACGCGCCGGATGTTCTGGAGCAGCTGAAGTTTTATGGGGAGAGGGGCATCCAATGCCACACGCAGGTGGTTATACAGCCGGGCATCAATGACGGACCGGAGTTGAACCGCACTCTCGACGATCTCTATGCTTTGGGCGATATCGTCCTTTCTGTTTCTGTTGTACCCGTGGGTCTCACTAACCGAAACCAGAAACGAACAATACGGATGCCGACTGAAGAAGAGTGCCGCGGAGCGATTGTGTCGGTCGACCGTGCAGCGTTCCGGGCCTTGGAAGACACCGGCAAGTTTTGGGCGTACGGGTCAGATGAGCTATACCTGAAAGCCGGAAGGCCCCTGCCCACACCGGACAGGTATGATGACTTCGACCAATTGGAGAACGGGGTAGGGGTCGTTCGGTATTTCCAGCAGCAGATCATGGAGTTCGATTCAGAACTTCCGGGAGCGAGGATCGGAGTGGCAACTGGGACCGCCATGGGATCTCTTTTTCCCGAAATCCTCGCCGATCTCGAAACCCGCACTCAAGCGCAGTTCGAGTTGATCGTTCTCGAGAATGACCTCTTTGGTCCGTCTGTAACAACAGCGGGGCTTCTCAGCGGCCGCTCATTTGTCGACGCGTTAAAGAATCGACCCGATATCGACCTCGCGTTGGTGCCGGGTGAAGCATTGAACGACGACGACCTGTTCTTGGACGATGTATCGTTCAGCGACCTGCAGGAGATATGCCCCACGGAGGTGAGGGTTTCTCATTGGTTGGTGGACGCATTAGGAGAAAGCACCCAGTGAGTACGCCAACTGTTGCCATCATCGGTCGCCCGAACGTGGGCAAGTCAACGCTCTTCAACCGGATTGTCGGTGGCCGCAGAGCCATCGTTGACGACAGGCCCGGAGTCACGCGAGACCGCAACTTCGCTTCTGCAAACTGGGGAGGGCGCGATTTTTGGCTGGTGGATACTGGTGGGTGGGATGCCGTGGCAGACGATGTTCTCACCGGCGCAATTCGTCAGCAGATCGAATCAGCAATCGCGGAGTCAGACGCGATCGTCCTCGTCGTCGATAGCAAGGTTGGAGTTCACCCCGCCGACCTCGAAGTTGCCCAGCTGCTGCGACCTCACAAAGATCGTGTGCTGCTCGCGGTTAACAAAGTGGATGAGCTGCCGGAAGACAGCGGCTCTTACGCCTTCTACGAACTTGGTTTGGGAGATCCCCTGGCGATTTCGGCAGCCGTCGGCAAGGCGAGCGGCGACTTGCTCGATGCGTTGGTGGCGATGCTTCCGGGTGAACCCGCAGATGAATCGGCTGAGGACTCCATTCAGGTCGCCGTGGTCGGGCGCCCGAACGTCGGAAAATCTTCGATTATGAACAGGCTTCTCGGTCAAGAACGCTCTGTGGTAGCTCCGGAAGCCGGAACGACACGGGATGCTGTAGACTCCCCCTTGCGGTACCATGGTCAAAGCCTCAACTTCATTGATACAGCGGGGTTACGCAGACGATCGAAAGTAGAGGATGACATAGAATTCTACTCCGCCTTGCGCACTCGACGTGCTATCGATCGGGCCGACGTCTGTGTTCTCGTGGTGGACGCAACCGATGGTGTCAACACCCAGGATCTCAAGATTGCGCGTTTTGCCTGGGATGCCGGTACAGGGTTGATTGTCGCCGTCAACAAATGGGACTTGATTGAAGAGAAAGACACAACGACGGCGGTTAAAGGACAACGTGAGGTTGAGGAGCGAGTACCGTTTCTACAAGCTGTGCCATTTCTGTACGAATCGGCAAAAACCGGCCTGCGGGTACGCAAAGTTTTGGACCTGATTTTGGAAGTTGCCGCTGCTCGTGAGGTGCGAGCGACCACTTCGGAGGTGAACCAGGTCCTCGAATCGTTAATTGGTCGTAACCAGCCGCCGCAAAAGCCGGGAAAAGAGGTAAAGCTGCTTTACGCGTCGCAAATTGGAACAAAGCCTCCTACGTTTGCAGTGGTTTCGAACAGGCCCGATGCTGTGAGCGAGTCGTACCGCCGTTATCTCCAGAATGGTTTGCGAGCGGCATTTGGGTTCAAAGGCACCCCAATTCGCTTGCGGTTCCGTCGGAAACGAGGGCGCTGAGTGAACCTGGTCCTCTGGATCTGCCTTTCGTACCTGCTGGGGTCCGTTCCGACGAGTTACATCGTTGGGAAAACCTTCGCGAGCAAAGACCTTCGCCAGCTCGGTAGTAAGAACCTCGGGGCCACAAATGTCTATAGAGTTTTGGGGCTGAAGTACGCGATTCCGGTTGGATTGATAGACATTACCAAAGGCATCATCCCTGTCTCACTATTCGCTCGATACGCTGGAACTGAACCCTGGATACCACTCACTCTTGGTGGTGTTGCTGTGTTCGGACACGTTTTTTCCTTCTTCGTACGGTTTCGGGGCGGTAAGGGTGTCGCTACGGCGAGTGGCGTTGTTATTGCACTCGCGCCGCAGGCATTTGTCGTCACTCTCATTGTTTGGATCGTCACGGTAGCGTTCACCGGGTACGTATCTGTGGCGTCGATATTGGCGGCACTGGTCTTTCCAGTGGTCTCGTGGTTCGTGATGCCAAACGACGGCTACACGTTTGGGATCGGTCTGGCTTTGGCGGCGTTCATCGTTTTTACGCACAGGACCAACATTCGAAGGCTGGCGATGGGAACGGAACACCGGTTTGGCAAATGGAGGGTAGGCGCCTCATGAATGTGGCCGTTATCGGTGCAGGCAGTTGGGGTACGGCGCTCGGCAACCTGTTAGCTGGCCGGGGGCACAATGTCAGGATTTGGGCTCGAGAGCCGGAGGTAGTCGCCTCCATTAACGACGAACATGAAAACATCATGTTCCTGCCTGGCTTTCGGCTGGAAGACGGTTTGTTTTCCAGCGGGGAAATCGCGGAAGTTATGGCGGGTGCCGAGTTGGTGCTTTCGGCCAGCCCGTCGCATGCGGTTCGCGACGTTGCCAAATTGATGTTTGCGGCGTTGGATGGTGGCTCTCCAGTGATAGTGAGTGTGTCCAAGGGGCTCGAGGCAGAAACGCTGATGCCGATGACAGAGGTCCTGCAAGAGGTAATGCCGGGCACTCGTGTCGTTGCGCTCTCAGGCCCCAGTTTTGCTGATGAGGTATGCAAACGTCATCCCACAACCGTCGTGGCTGCCGCTGCGGAAGCAGATGCTGCCGAAGCGGTGCAGTTGGCGATGGCGTCGGATTATTTTCGGATCTACACGAGCGCGGATCCGATGGGAGTCCAGCTAGGTGGTGCGCTGAAGAACGTGATCGCGATCGCTTCCGGTCTCTTGGATGGCTTGGGACTTGGCTACAATACCAAAGCCGCCTTGATAACACGGGGGCTAGCCGAAATGGCTCGTCTCGGGCAGGCGCTTGGTTGCGATGCTGTAACCTTTGCCGGGCTCGCAGGCATGGGTGACTTGATGTTAACGGCGTTCGGGCCGCAAAGCCGAAATAGGTCGCTCGGTCAGGAACTCGCATCGGGACGCTCGTTGGACGAAATCCTGTCGGAGCGGGTCACCGTCGCTGAAGGTGTGCGCACGACCCGAGCTGCAGTCGCTCTAGGAGCCCAACACGGTGTTGAATTGCCGATAGCGCAGGAAGTCGAGCAGATTCTCTTTGAAGGCAAGGAACTCAGGCAGGCACTGCGGGACCTGATGGAACGTGGTCTGAAGCCGGAGAACTGGTCATGACGGTATCAGAGCCAGTCCAAGAATATTTCTCGATTGGCGAGGTGTGCCAGCTGACAGACCTCAAGCCCCACGTGCTTAGGTACTGGGAGTCGCAGTTCCGGTTTCTGAACCCAGTCAAGAATCGGTCGGGGAATCGCGTCTACCAGCGGCGCGAAATAGAGATGATAATGCTGGTGAAGCACCTGCTTTACACAGAAAAATTCACGATCGACGGGGCTCGCAAACGAATAGAGCAGTTTCGGCGAACGGGGTCCCTCAAGAACAAGGCTCGCTTCGCCCTGCAATCGGAAGCGATTGAGGATCTCACCAAAGAGCTTCGCATTATCCGGGAAATAATCGACGGGAAAATACCGGTTGAAGATTCTGATCACTAACGACGACGGCGTGCACGCTTTTGGGCTCGAGTTGCTGGCCGATGTGTGTCGCCAAGTCGGAGACGTAGTCATTGTCGCGCCCGACCGCGAACAGAGTGGCGCTAGCAGGTCGGTGACCTTGCACAGGCCGCTACGGCCGGTTCGGCGAGGCGATGATATCTACCAAGTCGACGGGACGCCCACAGACTGCGTTCTCTTGGCACTGGGCACAATTCTGTCTGAGCTCCCCGATTTCATCTTCTCAGGCATAAACCACGGCCCCAACCTTGGCGAAGATGTGCTCTATTCTGGAACGGTGGCCGGGGCTATGGAGGGTCTCGCAGTTGGTATTCCGGGTGTTGCGATTTCGTTGGCAGGCCGGCACGGAGAGATGCTGAAAGGCGATCGAGTGTGGATCGAGAAGCTTGTGACCGAGATCGTCAGGGTCAAAGACTTTCCGGCCGGCATGCTGCTAAATATCAATATCCCGCCCATTCCTGGTGACGAGATCCAGGGCACTCGAGTCACGACGCTTGGGAAACGCAGATACGAGGGCCCCCTGGTGGATGCAGAGGATAGATGGGGCCGCAGCGTGCACTGGATCGGTGGCGGGAAGCTGTGTTGGAGTGGCGGCGATGACTGCGATTTCCAAGCGATCGAGGATGGATTCATATCGGTCACCCCGCTGCAAACTGATTTGACGGACTATGCGCGGCTAGTAGAGGTTGGCGGATGGAAGCTGGCATACTAGCCGACAGCTATGGAGGGTATCGCTCTCGGCTGGTCGAGACGTTGCGCGCAAATGGCATCGACGATCTCGCTGTGCTCCGTGCATTCGGTGAAGTGCCTAGGCACCTGTTTGTTCCGGAGGCGTTGAGGAGACGGGCGTACGAAGATGTTTCTCTGCCGATTGGGCACGGGCAGACCATCTCACAGCCGACCACGCAGGCCAGGTACCTGGAGTCTCTTAGGCTGTCTGGAGATGAGTGCGTGTTGGAAGTAGGGACGGGGTCGGGGTACCAGGCGGCGCTGCTCACCAAGGTCGCTGCTCGCGTGGTGTCCGTCGAGAGGCTTTCTCCACTTGCTGGCAGTGCCAGGCGTGCGCTCTCCGAAGCGGGATTCTCCGAGGTCACCGTAGTGGAGGGAGACGGCACCATAGGTTGGAAGCCATTGGCGCCGTACGATGCGATACTCGTTGCTGCCGCTAGCCCGCGGGTGCCTGAACCGCTGCTCCGGCAGCTCGAGGATGGCGGTCGGTTGGTGATTCCTGTTGCGGACGGTGAGGCTCAAAAGCTGCGTCAGATAGTCAAACACGGGGATAAGTTCGTCGAGAGTGAACTTGGCGAGGTCAAGTTTGTGCCGCTGGTCGGCAAGTACGGGTACGAGGTTGGCGACAAGCAAGGGGATACGTAGTGCTAGAAACAGCGATTACATGGCTTACTGATGTGATATTCCGGCTGGGATATGTTGGGATAGCTCTCCTCATGGCACTCGAGTCTTCGTTGGTGCCTTTTCCGAGCGAAGTGGTTTTGCCCCCGGCCGGTTATTTGGCCGCTCAGGGTAGAATGTCTGCACCGCTGGCCCTGGGAGCGGGATTGTTGGGTAGTCTAATTGGGGCGCTATTCAACTACTTCCTCGCTGCCAAACTCGGTCGTCCGGTTCTGCATAAGTACGGAAAATACATGTTGATCAAGGAAGCTTCCCTGGTACGCTCGGAGGAGTTTTTCAGGCGCCATGGAGAGATCAGCATGTTCATCGGAAGGCTGATACCGATGATCCGCCAGCTGATATCGCTCCCAGCTGGACTGGCTGGCATGCGGCTCGACCGCTTCCTCTTTTATACGGCGTTGGGGGCGGGCATCTGGTGCGCAGTTTTGACGTATATCGGTTGGTACCTGGGGCGGTATGGAGCCAACTTGGCCGCCGACTTCGACCATCTTGTCGCACAATATGCTGGACGCGCTACTTTGGCGTTGCTCCCCGTAATGGTGACCATCATCGGGGTTTACATCTACGTCCAACGAAGAAAGAAGCTCAGATCTCGAGTCGAGGTAGCTCCAGATGTGCCGAGCGAGAGTGCTGAAACCCAGCGTGGGGAAGGGAAGTGAATGCCGATAAGGTCGCCTATAGGTGGTTGATCGCTGGCCGAGTGCAGGGCGTAGGTTTTCGATGGTTCGTGCTTCGCCAGGCCAACGAGTTGGGGGTGACAGGGTGGGCCAAAAACCTCCCAGATGGCAGGGTTGAGGTGCTGGGGGTAGGAACTGAGGATCTGCTTGCGCGGTTTGACGGCGCTCTCAAGGTAGGTCCTAGGCTCGCAGCGGTGGAGAATGTGGAAAAGTCTGATTGTCCACATGAGGTTCAAAGCCATGAGTCATTCGATATCAGATAGTTACTTAGGAATCCAAATGAGCTCAGAAACGATCAGCCGGTTGTATGAATCAATTCGCGACGTGCCCGATTTTCCAGAACCAGGCATCATCTTCAAAGACATTACTCCGGTGCTGCTGGACCCCGAATTGTTGAGCTTGGCAGTCGAGCTTTTGGCTGAACCAGTTCGGCACCTGGAAGTGGAGCGTGTACTTGGAATTGAATCTCGAGGTTTCATTTTTGGTGCGCCGTTGGCGATGGAACTCGATGCCGGTTTTGTGATGGCGCGCAAGCCCGGCAAGCTGCCCTGGAACACACGGCGCGTCGAGTATGCACTCGAATATGGAACGGATGCTATCGAGGTGCATACCGATTCGATGCAGCCTGGCCAGCGCGTGCTCGTTGTAGACGATCTGCTTGCGACTGGAGGCACTGCTCAGGCAGCCGCGCAGATCGTAACCGATGCAGGAGCCGAGTTGGTCGGTTTCAGTTTTTTGGTTGAGTTGGCGTTCTTGAAAGGGCGAGACAAGTTGCCCTGCTCGAACGTATTCAGCCTGCTTTCTTACCCGCGTACAGAATAGGGCAGTGGGGGAGTTGGATAGCTGCCATGATCTGGTTAGCTTTTTCGCTCCATTGCCCCTGTAGCTCAGTGGATAGAGCAGCGGTTTCCTAAACCGTTGGCCGGGTGTTCGAATCACCCCAGGGGCGTGAAGTTACCCTTACGGGTTTGGTTTCTCATTCTCAGAGTGACTGGGAATGCATTGACGTTGTCAGAGAAGAGGTAGTGTGACAGCTCCTACAGAACATACAGAACGCGATCCAGTAGTTCGGATTGCGGAGTGGATCAAGAAGAATCAAAAGATGCTCATCATTGTGGCCGCCATTGTGGTCGGCGCCATCGCTGCAGTGATGTACATGAGAGTATCGAGTCAGCGAAGAGAGAACTTTGCGAACACGATGCTCTCGAATGCGCGTGCCGTAGTGGCTTCTGGAAATGTGGCGTTGGCGATTACTGACTTGTCGGATCTGGTGACGAGCCATCGCGGTACGATTGCAGCGGAGGAAGCCGAGATTTTGCTTGCACGGTTGCGATTGTCTGAAGGCCAGGGCGCCGCCGCCGTGCAGACGCTGCAGGAATACATTCAGCGCGGACCAAGCGATCAGTTTCGCGCTGCCGCTTACGGGCTACTAGGTGCAGCGCTCGAGCAGACGGTGAACCTTCCCGATGCCGCTGCGGCGTATGAGAACGCGGCTGATGAGGCGTGGTACGATTTTCTATCTGCTCAGTATCTGCTGGATGCCGGTCGCGTCTTCATGACTATCGGTGACACGGCAAGTGCAGTTACCACCTTCCGAAAGATCATCGACGAACTTCCTGAAACGGACATGGTGATGGAGGCTCGTTTACGTCTGGGTGAGCTACAAAGGGCTGACATCGACAATCGTTGATTCCTCAAATATCCGCATGACCAGCGCGGTTCATATGGTATATCCGAACTGCGTATAAGATATGTTATGTTAAGTAGAGCTGTGGGTTGATGTGGACAACTGTGGTGCTGCGTGTGATTGGATCGCTCAAGTGACTGCCTCACAAGAGCTTGCAAGGTTTATTCTGAACGCCCTACCGGAAGATCTTCGCTTCTAGAATCGCTCGAAAAACGCGCCGCGCCTCGCCACGGAGTCTAGGCTCTTGTAGATGCGACTCGGCGTCCAGCGTTCCAGATACTCGGAGTACGCGGCCTGAGCTAGTGATGACGTCGCATGGCAGGCTCAGTTTCTGCCGTTTCGCCAGGACAGCGGCACTTGCGACCGATCCCGTAGCGCACGCCAGGGTTTCGCCCTCGACTCCACGCTCGTAAGTCCGTACTCGCAGGGCTTCGCCTCTGACAGAGACGAAATTGACGTTTGCGCCGAGTGGAGCGAGGGTCGCATGGTTTCTGAGGTCCCTGCCCCGTGCCAGCACATCGACTTCATCTGCGTCATCTACCACAACCACTAGGTGCGGCACGGCTACGGTGGTAAACGTTATGTCGTGCTCGCCTGGCAAGGGCTCGATTTCGGGCGAAGTCATTTCACCCACGGCCTCGATTTCGAACTCGGCAAGCTCCTGTTCGCCTTTAATGACCCTGGTGGTCACGAGACCGGCATCTGTCTCCAGCGTCATTTCGTCCTGTTTTGCGAGTTCCAACCATCTTGCCATGCGCGTAGCGCAAAGTGCGCCGTTGCCGCACATGGGGGCTCTGCCGCCATCAGCATTGAAGAAGTGAAAGCGGATTCGTTCGGGCGCCGACCCCGGTTCGAGCACAGCAAATCCATCTGCGCCGATACCATCTCTCCTGTCACAAGCCGCGCGGATTTGCTCCGGAGTCCATGTATCGACCGAGTAGACTCTCCCGTCAACGAACACGAAATCGTTGCCGGAACCAGTCATTTTGAAAGCGACTATGCCGTTCATATCTTACCAAAAATCGCCTGAATTCTGAGTTTCCAGACCATCCACACGGCCTCTCTGACAATCTTGCCCGACATTTTGCTTTCCCCGTCAGTGCGGTCGACGAAGACAATTGGTATTTCTACGATCTTGAATCCTTTGCGTTTGGCGCGGAAGCTCATCTCGATCTGAAATGCGTAGCCGTTCGAGCCCACCTTGTCGAGGTCGATTGTCTCCAGAACGGCTCTCTTGAAGCATTTGAAGCCACCAGTGGCGTCGTAGAGCTTGTTGCCGGTGATCAATTTGGCGTAGATGTTTGCGCCGTAGCTGAGCAACAGGCGCGTCATCGGCCAATTGACGACCGTAACGCGACGGTTGAGGTAACGCGAACCGAGAACCAGGTCGTTTTCGGCTATGGCGGCCAAGAACTCGGGAATGTGTTTCGGGTTGTGAGAGAAATCGGCATCCATCTCGAAGACGTAGGCGTAATCGCGTTCGAGGGCCCATTTGAAGCCCTCTAGATACGCTGTGCCAAGCCCCAACTTCCCTTCTCGGTGTTTGACGTGAACGCGCGGTTCGTCGGCTGCGATTCTGTCGGCGATGTCCCCAGTGCCGTCCGGAGAGTTGTCATCCACCACCAGTATATCGAGGCGATCGTCCTGCTGCAGAACCTCTGGGACAATCTGGCCAAGATTGTTGGCCTCATTGTAGGTCGGTATAATGACGACTGCCCGCTCAGCCATTTGCCCGTCTCCGCAGCACGGTCGGAACCGCCGTCACCACTATTACCAACACCAGTGAGATGATGGTGATGAGCTTTCCTAACCTGTAGTCCGCGCTCGCGAATTCGAGTTCGACGAGTTCAGAACCGGCAATGACGGGTATTGTAATCAACGTCATGTTGCCTCGTGAGACTGCCGTTTCGCTTCCGTCGACCGTCGCATGCCAATCAGGATACCAGTTTTCACTCACCACCACGAAGGCATCTTCTGCCGGTGGCGGTTCCAATCGCATGCGCATGGCGCCAGGTTCCCAGGTCTCGAATACCACGCGGGAAGCGAGAGGCGCAGGCAAGTCGGAGAGCGATGGGAGTTCTATATCGCTTTCCGGCGACAGGATGAGAAGCTGTTCGGGGGGGAATTCGGGATTCAGCAGTGTGTTTATTGCCTGTTCGTCGGTCAGTCGCACGGCTGCTGGAACTACCCTTCCATATGGAGGCGGTACGATCGAGCTGTATACGTCGACCTGCCCTCCGCCGGAAGTGGTCACCGCGTCCAAAGTTTTCTCATAGCGTTCGGCGAATCCCGGAACGGCTTCCTCGATGCTCGATCCAGGTGAGATCAACACGTGAGACACCGAGAATAGATCGAGCAGTTTCAGGTCGCCGCTGAACAGATATCTCCAGGCATTCTTTCCACCCATGAGCTCGTCGAACCGATGCAACTCATTGCCGTGATGCCCCAAGAGCTGCGGTATGTCCGACGATTGCAAACTCGAACCCGGATATGCATCCGCCAGGCTCAAAACTCTGTAGGGTTTCGGTGTATCCGCGATGAACTCCTTGGCCTGATCCGACCCATGGAGCTCGAGGTGACCGTCACCGAATAACCAAAACTCGCGAGCGTTGAACCAGAGGTCTCCACTCACGATCAAGGCCAGGCCAAAGCAAAGGACTGGTGCCTTCACGCGGCCTGTGAGAGCTGTTAACGCAAGTGCTCCGACGAGGCCCAGCGCCAATCCGCTAGCAATGGCTCCCCACCTGATCGACGCTGCAGCTCCTGCCGCCACCGATGCAACCGGCAGCTGGAATTGTTGTTGTACTCCTTGCGCCAAAAACGTTGCGAACCCGCCGAAAGCTCCAGCCGCAGCAAGCAGAATCACGCCTCCGGCTATTCCGAGCCATGCGAGTGAGTGCGACTTGCCCTCGCCGCGTAGCAGCCGGTCGACTCCCAATCCGGCAAATACTGCAACCACGAGCGCAACGATGAAAAGTGCCATGCCGGCAGCTCGCGTCTGTTTCACGAAGGGAACGACGTTGTACCAAAGCCGATAAAACGGGGTCGACGATCCGAGAGCTACGAGAAGGAACAGGATTCCAATACCACCGAGCCAGAATGCCAGTCGCCGCCGCCCGGCTCCCAAGCCGAGAATGGCAAGTGCCACAACGGGCAGCCCGAGATACTCTGAATGGAGCTTCGCGCCGTTAACGCCCCAATAGGTACCTGCCACACTCTGGCCGACGAACTTCGAAAAGAAGAGTTCGGGCACGTGATTCCACGGTATGGCGAAAGAGGTCGCGCCCTCCCACCCCCTATAACTCTCGGCGCGCGGCGAATACGGTATGTATTCGAAGAATGGCCAGAGTTGAATCGCACCGATTCCGAATCCGAGAACCACCGCCCCGAATGCGAAGGAGAGGTCGACGATCCGCTCTCGCATGCTGCGCTCGTTTGGCTCTCCGAAGGTCAGGTAGAGCGTGAAGATGCCGGCCGCGATCAGCATGTACTGAGCCATCTGGGGGTGTGGGCTAAGCAGTGAAAGGCCGACGACGAGAGCCAGTAGGCCGTAGCCTGCATAGCGTCTATCTCGTATCGCATGCAACAGCGCGTACAAAGCGAGCGGCAGCAAAGCCGTGACGAACAGCTTGCCGTCGTGGCCGGGGTGAACATATGAAGCGATCACGCCCGAAAGCTGGTAAGCCAATGCACCGACCACGGATCCAGCCCACGAAACCTTCAACTTCCGCAGCAGCAGATAGCCGAAGATTCCTGCGAGCACGTAATGGAT
The DNA here is from genome assembly GCA_964518955.1 of uncultured Gemmatimonadaceae bacterium. GTDB lineage: Bacteria > Gemmatimonadota > Gemmatimonadetes > Gemmatimonadales > GWC2-71-9 > JBDGYW01. Next base: position 46,928 of record CAZFHS010000015.1, read on the forward strand.
CACGAAACCGAGGTTCATGGCGAACGCCGTCGGGACCAGGAGACGAAGCCATGCCGTCGGGTAAAAGATGTCGCCGTGCATTCCGGCCACGTACGGAAGACCGCCAAATATTCCCGGATTCCACAGCGGAATGTGACCCAGCGCCTTCCACTGCTCCGCCTGCCAATGGCGCCACGCATATCCGGTGGCGTATTGGTCGCTCGCTGGCCCCGCAAGGAAATGGCCTGCCCACATGGGCAACGAGAGCACAACGATCCATAGCAAGCATAGTCCGAGCGCAGCCAGCGCTGGATACGGCGGGGTAAACCTATCGTTGACCTGCTCAGGCTGACCTGTCAACCGATTGCTCCTTCTTTCGATCTACAAACAAAGCTACGAATGCCGCGCTCGCTTCTGTGGCTGTGAGCAATAGTCGTGATGCAATGCTCAAAGCGAGTGCACCGCCGCTACCCAAAACCGGTGCAAGGAGTGCGACGTACACCGCCTCGCGAACCCCCACCCCACCGGGCGCAGGCAACGCCAACAGCCCAACAATATAGCCAGCCGCAAAGACTCCTGTTGCTTCGACAATCGTCAGCGCCGGAGTCTCGAAGATTCCCCTGGCCAGCATCCAAAATGCCAATCCGTATGCTATCCAACTCAACAATGTGACAGCAGCGCCTGCAAGCGCACTTCGAAGCGGAAGCGCTCGGAATTCGGTTGCAGGCGCAATCATCTTGGCAAACGACTCTGCCAGCGGTTTCCAAACCAGTCCCAGCAGCGCTACCACGGCCAGACAACCCGCAAGCACGAGCGCGATTGGCGATGTTGCGCCGGGTGCGCCAACGCTCACAATCACTGCCCCGGTGCCGATTGCCAGAACCTGCATTACGATCGCCGATCCCGCCGCCGCCCATCCTGCGGCCCCTGCTCTTTGAGCCAATACGGCTAGAGCCGCGACACTCCATACTTTCCCAGGTAGGTATCGGCCGAGGTTCGAGAGGCACCATATCCGAAGCGCCGGGCCATAGTCGAGCGTTTGCCCCCACCCCAGCAGAATCTGTCGCCACGCCGCAATGAGCATTCCATATGAGCCCCATACCAGAATTGCGGCAAAAAGGATCCACACTGGATTGAAGCGAAATGTTGCGTCCAGGCTGCGGAGTCTCGACCAATTCAGGAATAGGTATCTGCCGACGAACCAGATCAGGAGTGCGGCCAGCAATGCTTGGCCGGACCAAACGAGCAGCTTTCGAGCGCGAGTCTTATCCACGTGCCAGAGCCCGGCGGTAGACGCTTTCAAATAGCCCTGCTACCGCGGCTGGGTTGATTTGATTCTTGAGTTCCTCACCCTTCTGACCGGCGAGGTGCCTGGTTTCAGTGTCGCCCACAATCGACTCTATCTCTTGTGCCATCTGACGGGCGTTAGTTCCATCGACGAGTCGACCCGCACCAGTCAACGGAACAAAGTCTCGGACTCCACCGCCCTGGCGTGCCGCAATAACCGGCACACCCAGCAAAAACGCTTCGACCGCCGCCAGCCCCAGCCCTTCATCCACGGCGGGAAAGGCAAATACGTCTGCATCACCTATTTCTGTGGGAACGGACTCGGGCGGAACGGCTCCTACAAACCGCGTTATGTCGGCAATGCCTAGTTGCTTGGCTCTATGCTCCAGCGCTCTGCGATCGGGGCCGTCTCCGACAACCTTGAGAGACACCGCGTTGTCGCTCTTCTTGAGCAGTGCCATTGCTTCCAGCAGCACGGCGAGGTTTTTCTGCCCAACCAGCCGTCCAACCGTTACGACTCCACCCCCTCCCCTGCTCTGTCTCACGTATCGATCGACGTCGAGTGGCATCGGTTGAACGATGATCTCACCTGGGTCGATCCCGGCTGCTGCTGCAGCTCCTTCTGCCAGAAAACTCGACACCGCCGTCACCACGGCGGCATTCCGCAGGACGTAGCGTGCAAGCTGCCGCGCCATCTTGGACCGCCTGAGGATCGCGACATCGGTGCCGTGGAGAGTGAGCACATACGGACGGTGAGAGGCAATGCCGGCGAACAGTGCCGACACGCCGCCAGGCACCCACCAATGCGCATGCAGTAGATCCGCATGTGTTTCGCGGACAGTGCCTAGAGCGACACCCGCCTGCGAAGCGATCATCGAAAACACCGATGCCATTCCGGCGAACGATTTCGCCGCATCTGCCATATTGCCCCGATAGGCTAGAGTCTCGCGAGCGGCAGGTCCATAGCGGCAACGGCGTATTTCGATGCCGTTCCTATCGACCTTTCCACCTGTTCCTTCGTCAGCGGGAACCACGAGGATCGTTGAGTGTCCTCGATCTTGCAGGGCCACGCAGAGTCGTTCGATAAACGCTCCAGCAACGTCACCCTCCCAACGGGGATAGGAGTGGGCGACGGCGACTACTTGCATGGAGGGAGACCTAGCGGTCGCGCCGTTCTGGTTCCGAGGCGAGGCGTTCCACCGATTTGGTCAATGCCCTGAGCTCTTCTCTCTGGGCTGCGAGCATTTCGCCGACGAAACCAAATCCGAATAGCGCAATGCCTGATATGACGAGGACCAACACCAGGTAGAGTAGCGGGCGCAAACCAACTCCAAACCCAAAGCGGAGAACGATGGCCGCGATGCCTGTGAGGAATCCCAAAATGAACAGGACGCTTCCGGTCAGACCGAAGAACAACAGCGGTTTGCGGCCGAACCGAAGCTGGAACCAAACCGACAAGAGGTCGAGCACACCGACAGGAATCCTGCTCAACCCGAATTTCGAAATGCCGGCCCGCCGAGGCTGCAACGTCACCGGGCGCTCTGTAATTCGAAAGCCGTCTGCCGCTGCGATTGGGACGATGAATCGGTGCCAATCGGGGCGTGAGGGAACCACATCCATAACCTCTCTGCGATACGCTTTCACAGCGTTCAAATCGGTAACGCGAATCCCGAACAACCAGCGGCAGAGCCTATTGTACACGCCCGACACAAATGCCTTTTCGTAATGCCCCTGCTTGGTGCCGGTGACGATGTCGACCTCGCCCTTCATGATCGGTTCGATCAGCGAGGGAATCTCAGCGGGTACGAATTGGAGGTCGGCTGGATAGAAGACGAAAATCCGCCCGTCAGCCACTTCCCCTCCCGATCTCAATGCGTCGGCAATACCCCTGCGCGTTCTATGTGTGACGACGCGAAGAAATTTGAACTCGTTCTGTAACCGTGTCAGAATGGCTGGAGTGTCGTCTTCGCTTCCGTCATCGACGACCACGAGCTCACAACCGTAGTCGACCGCCGAGAATGCGTCGGCACATTGGCGTACGAATTCAGGCAGGTTTTCTGCCTCATCTTTTGCTGGTACGAGGACGCTCACCTCGACGGTCTTGCCGTCGCTGGTAAGTGTCATACCCGCTTACGCATCCTTGCCGGGAGAATGCCAAGCTGATCTCTATATTTGGCGACGGTGCGGCGTGCGATCTTCACGCCACGTTCTTGCAGCGCTTTGACTATTGCGGAATCGGTCATCGGCGACGACTGATCTTCATCGGAGACGAGCTTTTCGATCAACGCTTTCACCGATCTGGAGCTGGCATCTTCCCCGGTAGTGGTGCCGAGGCTGCTCGAGAAGAAGAACTTGAGTGGAAACACGCCACGCGGCGTCTGCACGTATTTCTGACTCGTAACCCTGCTGACCGTCGACTCGTGCATGTCGATCACGTCTGCAACCTCTCGAAGCGTGAGCGGGTGGAGGTGCTCGACACCCTTTTCGAAGAAATTTCTCTGTCGGTCAACGATGAAGTTCATGACCTTCAGCATCGTCTGCCGGCGCTGCTCGATTGCCTGAATGAGCCAGCTGGCGCTGTTCAACTTGTCCGTAATGAAATCTCGGTTTTCGCCAACGAACTTCTTTTTGTCTCCGGCGATTTCCTGATACACCTTGCTAATTCGCAGGCGAGGCAATCCACCATCGTTCAGAAATATTCGGTAGATCCCGTCGATCTTCTCTACGATAAGATCCGGTACCACATACGTATCACCAGATGCAAGAAATCGAAGGCCGGGCTTAGGATCTAACTTGGCCAGTTCGTCTGCGGCATCCTGCACTTCCCGGGGCTCGAGTCCATAGCGCTTGGCGAGCTCACTCCATCGGTGGGAAATGAGGTCGTCGAACGCTTCGTCCACGAGGCGGTACGTGAGCGTGTCTTCTTCTTCCAACTCTTTGAGTTGGAGTACCAAGCACTCGCGCAGATCACGAGCGGCAACACCCGGCGGATCGAGACTCTGCATGACCTCGAGCGTTCCTTCGACTTCTGTCAGTGTGAAGGGCTCGTCTGAATCGCTGCCGCTATTGCCTCCAACCCGCAGCTTGTATTCGGCGACCAATTGATTGGCGGCGTCTACGATCTCATCCAGGATGGTTCGTTCGCGCAGATCTTCATCGGTTTCTTCTTTTGGTGCTTCGCGTTTCTCCAAGTATCCGTCTTCGCCAATGTTGCCGATGAACAGGTCGGAAAGGAACAGTTGTCTCGAGCTGATGTCCAAGAGTTGAAGCTGATCACGCAGATGGTCTGCCAGATCCCGAGTCTCGACCGGAGTGGGCTCGTAGTACTCCTTCTCCTCGTGTTCGGCTCTCCTGCCGCCAGTACTGAACCCGTCGAGGATTATGTCTTCCCAGTTGATCTCGTCTTTGCCCTCGACCTCGTCCGTCTTTTCCTTTTCCTTCTCTTTGTCGGTGGTTCGTTCTTCTTCCTCGTCGGGCTCCTGCATTTCGAGGAACGGATTTGTGAGAAGTTCGCCCTTTAGGTGTTGTTGCAGATCGAGCATGGGCATGTACAGGAGATCCATCGCCTGGTACAGGCGAGGGTTCATCCTCAGCTCCTGCTTCATGACCACACTTTGCTGCATCGAGATCTTCACGCCACTGCCCCCAGTCGTTCCCGTAACCTGCTTGTAAGTATGGGACCCAGATAAAGATCGGCTACTCGATCATCAAACACCAGTTCCCTTACTGTACCGGATACTTGCACCTTCCCTTCAAACATGATGTACGCGCGGTCGACGATGTCCAGGGTCTGTTCGACGTTGTGGTCTGTGATCAGCACTCCTATTCCCCTGCGCCTGAGTCCAGCCACGATGGTCTGAATGTCATTTACCGCAATCGGATCGACGCCAGCGAATGGCTCATCGAGCAACATGAACTTCGGCGACGTCACGAGTGCGCGCGTGATCTCAAGTCTGCGACGTTCTCCCCCCGACAACTTGTATGCAGGTACATGACGTACATATCGGATAGAAAGCTCATCTAGTAAAGTCTCGAGGCGTTCCGAGCGTTCACCCGGCGATATTGGCAGCGTCTCGAGGATGGCACTGACATTGTCTTCGACGGACAGCTTTCTGAAGATCGACGGTTCTTGGGCGAGATACCCGATCCCCGCTCTCGCCCGCTTGAACATCGGCAGGGTCGAGATGTCTGCCCCGTCGAGTGATATGTGGCCGGCATCGGGACGCACCAATCCGACGATCATATAAAAGGTGGTAGTTTTGCCTGCTCCGTTCGGTCCCAGTAACCCGACGATTTCACCCTGTCTGACGGAGACGTCCACCTTGTCTACGACGGTGCGCCTCCGGTACGCCTTTGTGAGACCGTGTCCCTGCAGGATGCTGCCGGTTGGCTCGGGTACAGTGCACGCCGCTGATGCCTCGGCTTCACGGATCGCGTCGAACGCCATTCGCATCAGTTCGTCGCGGATCTCCGTGCCCCCCGCTTTGAGGTCCGACCACATCTCAGCAACTACCCTGACGTGATCCTCATCTTGGAGCGACGCATCGGTGGGAGCAATGATCCCGGCTGTAGCCAACCTCGGCAGTACCGCGGCTCTCAGGTGTTGCCGAACCTGATCCACCGAAAGCACCCCTCTTTGCTGCCCGGCGTCGCCACGCTCTCGTCGCTCGAGTTCGAGGTATTCCTGTCGGTACGCAACCGCAAGCGCACCGAACTGAGCGGCGCCGTCGTCGTTGGCAACGTCGACAATGGCTGCGACAGCCAACGGGAGAGACGGGTCTTTGAGCGCGAGCGAAGCTCGCAGTGAGTCGTTCACCGAGGCCTCCGTCGCGGCTCCAGGTAGATGCCGTCCGCCTGACCGATCACGTCAACTCGTTGCAGGGTTTCCTCCTCGAACACTGCGATGATCTTCAACCCTCGCGAATAATTGAACCCTGGGGGCGCCTCCGGATCTTCCTCGTCGTAAATCTGGTAAAACGCTCGTGCGTTGCCGTTCGCTCGCAATTCGGTCAAGGTCCGAGAGCCGGAGCTCGTACTGTCGAACTTGGCAACCACGGAGTCACCCGCTATCCAATCTACTTCAGTGCTCGTAGAATCGGTTCGCGCTGTTGCCTTTGCGTTACCGAATCCGCGCATTTCGGTTAGAACCTGGTCCGGAAGGTCTACCGCGAGAGAATCTCCGGAGAGAGTATAAGTCTCCGACATGGCTCTGGGTGCAATAGAATCTCCCCACACCATGCCCGCTTGGATTTTGTCGTCAGCGATGGCGAATTCGATCGTGTCGCCCACGATCCTCCACTCCTCGCTCAGGCCCTCAGCCCGTTGTTGTGCTTGCACCCAGTTCAACTCGCTGTCGACCATTCGATACGCTATGCGATTGCCGCGCAGAGTGTAGCCTACGGAATCTTGTCCTATTGCCTCCGCGTGGCCTATCAAAACGCCTTCTTCAGAATCGAGGTCGAGTGTAGCGCTATCACCCGATGCGTTGAATCCCTCCTGTTCGATTTCCACGTTGCCGCCCGCCCAAGCAGAGCTACTGCCAAGCAGCCGAACGCGGTCTCCGATGATCACAGTCGGTGGTGACGAGTCGCTCTCCGACCGGTACTCCACACGAGGTCTTCGGTCCGCAAATAGTTCGGCATCGCCGGAGTCCGCCGTCGACGCCCTGGTGTAGTCGAGGTGGGGCCCGGTCAGTACGGAACCGTCTTCGAGGTTCACCAGGCGCACATTGTCGAAAGCTTCCAATCGATCGCCGCGTTGATAGTAGGATGCCCGATCGGATGTGAGCTCAGACAGGCTGTCGCTAAACGCCACATTTCCCACGAAGTCTGCTCTGCCGAGGTACGAACGCCAAGCAACACTGTCGGCATAGGTGCGCCACACCACCACACCGGCGTTCTCAGTTCCGTGTAGACCGACACACGAAAACCAAGCTCCTCCAGACGCGTACTGCAGTACCCGGCCTGGCGAATACTCGCGGCGCCCTCCGAGAGCAGACCTGTCAAGGCGCCCCTGGCAGTTGGATTCTGTCTGCCCGCCTGCACTGTTCATTGCCAACACGGCGATGGCGCCTATCAAGACGAGGTGGCGGGCAAACGACACGATCAGTTTCCAGGCAACGCGTTCGGATCGCGCACGGTACCGGCGGTGGGCCGCACTGCTGTCACATTGCGAAAGTCGGGGTCTGCCGTGAAGCTCTCGCCCTCGAGATGCTCATTCGGCGCATCGAACACAAAGGCACAGGGGCCGGCGATCATGTCGGTGTCGTCAGTGTACTCGAGGGCACAAGTAGTGAGTCGCCTATTGTCGGGTGTGACTGCAACGACACTGTCTCGTGCTTCCATGTCACCGGTTCGCCAATTGTACGTTCCTCTGAGTGAAGTCAGTGTGGATCTCAAAGCACCTTGCGGCGAACGGAACTCCACTCTGAGGTTGTAGAGCTCCCATGCCTCTCTATCGGCATAGTGAAAGGCTGAGTCAGCCTCCAGTTGAGCCCGTTTTACGCCATCAACGGTGTAGTGGTTGGTGAATCCGTACGCCACCAGATCGGCGGAGTCGGCCATTAACGATTCCGTGGTCGGCGATCCGTCATCCGAGCAGGCTGCCAGTAAGAAAGATGCCGATGTCGAGAGGGCCAGCACCGTTGGCAGGAGCGTTCGCCGACGTCGATTGTCATTGGTCATCTGTTGAGTCCGGTGGTGAGTCTTCGCGACTGGCCACATATTGGTTGACCATATTGTCCCACTCGCCTCTCGCTTTCAGCAACGCCTCTGCAAACTCTCTGACGGCACCATCGCCGCCCGACCGAACTGTCATGAAGTTCGCCAGTTCTCTGACTTCAGCAACCGCATTCCCAACTCCAACGGGCAAGCCCACGATCTTCAGGACTGGTACGTCGGGAATGTCATCTCCGACGAAAGCTACTTCATCCAGTTGTACACCCAACTTCTCTAATAATGCCTTCAAGGGCGGGATTTTCCGAGCGTCTGCGACCTGAATGACTTCTTCGATGCCTAATTCTCTCGCTCGCACTGACGTGGCCTCCGACACTCGACCGCTCACGACCGCCACCGTGATGCCGGTCGCCATGAGGAGCTTGATACCCACCGAATCTTGAGTGCTGAACTTTTTCACTTCGATGCGCTCGGATCCGGCCACCCCCATATACACGCCGGCGTCGGTCATCACTCCATCTACATCGAACGCAACCAGCCGTATACGTTTTGCCACGTTTGAGTCAATGGTCATAATCTCTTCTCTCGCGCCCGATGCCATATGTCCAGCGCCTTTGCGATCAACTCGTCCAAATCCTCGAGAGGCAACATAGTGGTTTGATCGGAGAGTGCCGAATCCGGTGAGGGATGAGTCTCGAGGTAGAAGCCGTCTGCGCCGGCGGCGGCGGCTCCCATAATGAGGTCTGCGCAGTACTCGGGATTGCCGCCACTGCTCCCATCTGCTCCAAGCCCCGGGCGCTGGAGCGAATGTGTCGCGTCATAGAGGATCGGAGCACCAGTGGCCTCGCGAAGTCGTCTGAAGTTTCGCATGTCTACCACGAGATCCCCGTACCCGAAAAAGGACCCTCGTTCGGTGACCGCCACGTCGACGCCGCCCGCGCCTCGTACCTTTTCTACCGCTCCGAGCATTGCGTCAGGGGCCATCCACTGCCCCTTCTTGATATTGATCGCCCGCCCGGATGCGCCGGCCGCTTCGAGCAGGTCTGTCTGGCGGCACAAAAATGCCGGCACCTGGAGACAATCGACCACGGCTGCCGCTCGGTTCGCCTGCCAGCCCTCGTGCACGTCCGTGAGCAGGAGAATGTCCAGCTCTCGCTTGATGGCGTCCAACAATTCCAAGCCTCGGTCCAAACCAGGCCCACGGGGGGATGTCGGCGTGGATCGATTGGCCTTGTCGAAACTCGCCTTGAAGACGATCTGGACCTTACGCTTCTCCGCAATTTCGACCAGGTGTTCGGCGACCGTCAGGTTCGTCTTGTAGCCCTCGAGTACGCAGGGACCAGCGACTACGACGGGGGCCGGCGCCCAAACCGACATGTTCTCAACTCCCTGCCTTGCCGCGGTGGTCTTTTGCCGCGCCGATGAAGCTCGAGAATAGAGGGTGCGGCCGCATCGGCCTCGACTTCAGCTCGGGGTGGAACTGGCAGCAGACGTACCACGGGTGGTCGGGTACCTCGATCATCTCGACGAGCGACTTGTCCGGCGAGAGCCCTACAAGGCGCATACCGTGCTCTTTCAGGGTGTCACGATAACTGTTGTTGACCTCATACCTGTGGCGATGTCGCTCGCTCACCTGATTGAATCCATATATGGCAGATGCACGCGAGCCATTCGCCAGCTCACATGGGTATGCTCCCAGCCGCATGGTACCACCATAGTCGTCCACTTCCCGCTGCGATTCCATCAGTGAAATGACTGGATGCTCACAGTCTTTGGCAAATTCGCTAGAGTTCGAGTCGGCAAGGCCACATACGTTTCGTGAGAACTCGATGATGGCAGTCTGAAGGCCAAGGCAAATACCAAAGAACGGCAGTGTGCTCTCTCGTGCATGCCGTACTGCCTCAACCATGCCCTCTACGCCGCGGATGCCAAAACCGCCAGGCACGAGGAGCCCGTCGAAGTCTGCGAGCATCTCGGCGGATCGTTCCGGATCGGTGAAGTCGTCGCTCTGGAGCCATTCGATATCCACGCCGACGTCGTTGGCGATCCCTCCATGGATGAGCGCTTCCCTAACCGACGTATAGGAATCGCCCATCGTCGTGTACTTGCCGACGATGGCTATCCGCACGTTCCCCGCGGGTTCCAATATCCTTTTCACCATGTCCCGCCAGCTGGAAAGGTCGGGCTCATCGCATCCCATCTTGAGTCGCTCACAAATGCCGCGATCGAGGCCCTGCTCGTGCATTTTCAGCGGAACTTCGTAAATACTCGGCACATCGCGGTTTTCGATCACGTTTCCAAAGTCCACGTTGCAGAACAGCGCAATCTTGCGGCGAATTTCTTCCGATAACCCGTATTCGGAACGGCAGATTAGGATATCCGGCTGAATCCCGATCTCCATCAGTTCTCTCACCGAATGCTGAGTGGGTTTGGTCTTCACTTCCCCGCTCGCCCCTATGTATGGAAGCAGCGTCAGGTGGATGAAGATGGCGTTATCTCGTCCAACCTCCTGTCGAAACTGTCTGCATGCCTCCAGGAAGGGCTGCGATTCAATGTCACCGACTGTGCCGCCAATCTCGGTGATAACCACATCATGTTCTGGAGCAAGGCGCTTGATGGAAGTCTTGATTTCGTCGGTGATGTGCGGGATTACCTGAACTGTGCTACCGAGGTACTCTCCGCGCCGTTCTTTTGTGATCACCGACAGGTAAATCCGTCCGGTAGTCACATTGTTTACCTGAGACAGCGAGCGGTCTATGAACCGTTCGTAGTGGCCCAGGTCGAGGTCTGTTTCGGCTCCGTCGTCTGTTACGTAGCACTCGCCGTGTTGAAACGGCGACATGGTGCCTGGATCCACGTTTATGTATGGATCGAACTTCTGAATGGTGACGGAGAGCCCGCGGTCTGCCAGAAGTCGGCCCAGCGATGCGGCGGCGATGCCCTTGCCCAATCCGGAAACAACCCCGCCGGTGATGAAGATGAATTTCGTGCTCATGCGTTTGTCCGAGTTAGTGCCATCAGTTGGTGCGCGCGATCGATGTCTTGTCGAGTGTCGATGCCTGCTTCCGCGGGCTCGCCCAGTACTGCTACTCCGATGGAAATGCCATGTAAAAAGGGCCTCAGCTGCTCGAGGCCCTGGTCGAATTCTGCTTCTGTTGGTGGTAGAGATACCCACTCGAGTAGTGCTTCACGCGTATACGAATAGACGCCCAGGTGGAGGAACGTTCCGGCCTGGCCACTCTCCGAGGGCATCTCACGGGAGAATAAGGCGGCTTTCCTGCTGTTGTCGACAGCAACTTTGACCCTGTTGCGGTCTGTTTCTTGGTTTGGCTGGAGTGGGGCTGCTGAAGTTCCAAGCGCGAATCCTCTTTCGAGCTCGTCAAGTGCGCCCACAGCTGCATTCTTGGGGAGAAACAGCTGGTCGCCCTGGATGTTGAGAATTGGGTCGAATTGCGAAAACTCGGGCAGTCCGACCACCTCGGCCGCGCGTTCCGTTCCCGATTTGTGCTGCGAAGAGGTGCGAACGGTTTCGATCTCGGTTGGTGCGACAGCACTCTCGACCCGCTCATCGTCTGTCGCTACGACAACCTTGGCATCCAGCTCGAATGACAGAACTCGGCGCACGACTGCTGCTATGAGAGGTTCACCGTTGATTTTGGAGAGAGGTTTTCCGGGAATTCGGGTCGAGCCGAACCGTGCCGGAATGACAATCAGGGGGTGCACGGCGAAAGCTAATATGAGACGGACCGGCTGTCAAAAGGTGTGCCAGTGGGCAGGATTAGGACTTGCCCGCGTCCGTAAAGTGTTGTGGGGGTTGGGGTTTACGTACGCGTAATGAAGTGGTGCTGGAGGTTGGGGGAAGGGTCCCTACCCTTTCTTCTTAGACGTTGGCCAGGCGAGCCAGCTGAGTGCCGTTAGGGCAAGCATTATGATCAGGTACTTCACCGCAGCCTGAACGACGACACTGGAGAGTGGCCCTTGGGATTCCTCGCGCACGGATGCGCGCATCTGGAGTGCATCGAGGGTGAATCCTGCAATAACGAGAAGAAGGAGTATCACGAGCAAGCCTGACAGAATCGCGAACAGGCGCTGCATTTTCCGGTGTTTGAGAGTCCAAGCGCCGGCCATGATCAAGAAAAGTCCGAGAACGAGGGATGCGAGCGGGCCGGCGAAGAGTCCTACTGCCCCAAAACGCCACTGGATCGAGCCCGGCTGCCAGGGCCAGACGTTGGCGCCGAAGTCGAGCGAGTTAAAGGTCAATATCATGAAGCCGAGTACATACGCAGCTCTGCCAAGGGCTCTGGTGGATCCGGACGGTAAAGTTGGGCTAGTCACAGTGGCTCACTCCTCGAGTCCACAAAAGAATAACCCTCCCGCGCCATTTGCGGAGGAGGGTTATCGAAATCCGTTGCTCTCGGGTGCTGCAATCAGCAGTCCTCGATACTCTGCTTCCTTCTGCGGCGGGCTACGCCGGCGATTCCGATCAGGCCGGTGGCTAAAAGGCCGATGGTCGCTGGTTCGGGGACGACGGTTTGGGAAGGACCGAAGGCGAACTCTGTGGTCATTCCCCAACCATCAGAAGAAGTCCCTGGTGGCCACCCTTGCGGTTGTCCAGTAGGTGCCACACCTACTTGAAATGCCCTGCTATACGTTCCGAAAGTGAAGGGATTGGAGTCGAAATAAAGTGTTTCGTTGTAATCCAGGTTATTAGGGAAGTTTGGCAACTCCGTGCCACCGTTGGCGGTGATCATTATGTCCAGCAGGAGATTTGCCCCGGCCGACGCATCATAATCAAACGCAGTCGTTCCGGGAATCAAAAGAGCTTCACCGTGTCGTAGGGTTTCTCCAGCAAGATTAACCTGGCTGAAGAACTCCGTTGCGCTCGAAGGTGTATAAAAGTCACCATTGAATCCGGAGACGGGTGCTGTGGTAGTAGATAACCTGAAGGTGTAGGTCGCAGGCTGAATCGGACGATCCACGTCAGTCACTACAGGTCCGTCTGCGGTGTCCCACCCGTTGTAGAAAAAACGGAGTTGGTTGATCGACGCTGGATTCGGAAAAAGCGGGGCAAGTACTGCTGCAGAATACACCTGCTGGTACCGCGTAATTAGATGGCATCCAAACGGGATGCAGTTCCCGGCCGGAAAGCTTACTGCTCCAACAACGACTTGGGGGTTCGCATCAGTCGCACCAAGTGTGATGCACGCTGCCAACCCGACCAGCAATCTCTTCTTCATTACACCTTCTCCCCACTCTGACCGCTCTTGACCAGCGGCCGGATCTCGATCGGATACGGAGGATATCGTTTGCCTCGAATGCAAGAATCAAGCCCTTTAGTGACCTACCTCACAGTTTTGTTACACTAACGTATGTTGTTGCCTAGCATCTACTTAGGTCCAGCGACTTCACACGAAAACGAGTCACAACAACGCTGGAAAAACCTGCCGCCGCTCATCTGCCACACCACCTGTTGTTCGATGCGCACAACAGGTAGCTACCCCCTCGGGTGATACATCTTGTGTACGCTTCTCAGGAAGTCACGATCAACATGAGTATAGATCTGTGTTGTGGACAAGTCGGCGTGGCCTAACATCTCCTGCACCGCGCGGAGATCTGCCCCGCCCTCCAGCATGTGTGTTGCGAAAGAATGTCTAAGGGTATGCGGGCTGACCTTTTTTTTGATCTCAGCCCGCTCCGCGCAGCGTTTGATGATGCCCCAAGCCCCTACCCTAGAGAGCGGTTGGCCTCGCGCATTGAGGAACAAACGGCCTTCTGTCTTGCCCTTGTCGAGCGTCGGGCGGACCTCGCGCGCGTACACCGCGGCCGCACCCATCGCTCGGCGCCCAATCGGTACCAGGCGCTCCTTGGAGCCCTTGCCAAACACCCGCACTAGAGCGTCATCGAACCAGACGTCGTTCATGGCGAGCCCAATCAGTTCGGAAACGCGCACTCCGGTGGCGTAGGCTACCTCCAGAAGCGCTCTGTCGCGCCAGGCGAGCGGTTCGTCGGGGTTGGGTGCTCCGAGTAGGGCTTCGACTTCCTGAACCGTTAGGACCTCTGGGAGCGTCCTCCACGTCTTCGGAGTTTCGAGCTGGCCGCTAGGATCGTTGGATATGTGCCCTTCACCGATCAAAAACCGAAAGTACGTCCGAACGGCGGAAATCCCACGTCGGATGCTGGTTGCAGCCAGGCCGAGGTCTTTGAGTTCGTAGATATGGTCGCGCAGGATTTCGGGGGTTATTTCGCTCGGATTGTTGGCTTCTTGCGAAGCGGAATATGCAGCGAGCCGTCTGATGTCTCTGAGGTAGTTCTCGACGGTGTGAGGGCTGTTTCCGGCCTCGAGCCCGAGGTAATCCTCAAACGCCTCGATCCAAAAGTCGCGGTCGATCCGTTGAGCATCGTTGGCCCCGGGTTTCACGATTCCGATTCCTGGCTCTTCTTAGTGTCCCTACGACGCCATCTGAGGACGAGAAATGTGGCTATCACTCCGGCGACGACCAGGAGAACGATCAGACCGATCCAGTTCATTCTTGCCACGAGCGCCGCCACGTCATCAAGTCGCGGGATCAGATTGGCGGCGACATAGGTCAAGGTGCCATACCAGATACCAGATGCTAGGACCATGGGAGCTAACGCTCGCACACTTTTTAACCCAGCGACCCCGGCAAATGGCGGGATTACCGCCCTAGCACCGGGTATGAAGCGGCTCAGAAAAATGCCCCAGGTGCCGTGACGGTCACACAGTCGCTCGATACGTGCCATCGCTTCCGGTTTGAGAAGCCGCTGGCCGATTCTCCCCGTAAATAACGGTCTCCCTACCGTTCGTGCCGCAAAGTATACGCCCGCTGCCGAGCCCACATTCGCCGCCCAGGTAACACCAAAAACAGCCCATGCAGAGATGACCCCGGTGTTCGAGAGGAATGCGCCGAGTGCTACGGCGGTATCTGCGGGTATTGGGGGGAAAACGTTCTCGGAGCTTGTCAGCACCCCGATGAGCGCGTACACGAGTGCTGGCGGAAACGTCGGTAGCTGTTGGAGCAGCTGCTCGAGCAGGTTAAGCGCCTCCTACCGAAACGATGGCGAAAACCATGATGCCCTTACCTCTGCCTACCGTATCCATCTTTTCATTGGTCTTGGCTTTGATAGACACGCCATTCAGCGCCAATCCGAGGGCTCGAGCAACGTTATCTCGCATTTGGCCTATGTACGGAGCCAACTTCGGCTTCTCGAGCACAACGGTGACATCTACGTTGACTATGCTGTAAGAGGCGGCGACCAGTCGGTGCTTCACCTCCGAGAGCATCATCAACGAATCGGCGCCTTTCCAACGCTCGTCTGTATCCGGGAAAAGCGTCCCGATGTCACCCATTGCCACTGCACCGAGAAGAGCATCTGTTATGGCATGAGCAACGGCGTCGCCGTCGGAGTGACCCTTCAGGCCGGTTTCATGCTCGATCTCGACGCCCCCGAGAATGAATGGCCTCTTCCTACCGAACACATGCGAGTCGTACCCGATTCCAAATCTTTGTCTCATGGACCTGATGATAGGTTAACTGGCATGCAGCCGGAACCCTGAGATCTCGTTCAAACTTCTATGTGCCGAGAATCCTCAAGGCCAGCAATGCCGCGTTTTTGGCGTTTCCGATCCCGACGGTTGCTACCGGACAGCCCGGCGGCAGTTGTGTCATGGCGTACAGAGCATCTACTCCACGCAACGGGCCCACGTCCAACGGTAGGCCAACAACCGGTACGTCCGTGAGTGCTGCCACGGCTCCGGGAAGAGCTGCTGCAAGGCCGGCTCCGGCAATGATCACGCGATAGCCTTTTCCTTTGGCTTCTTTGGCTATCTGCGCCGTTTGGTCGGGATTTCGGTGCGCCGACGAGACGACGAAGTCATACGCGACTCCCGCCTCCTCCAGCACCTTGAATGCGGATTCCACTCGTGATTCATCGCTTTGCGAACCAACTACGATCAAGACTGGGGTATCACTCATCTCTTGCCTAGCCTTCGAACTTCCGAACCGCCAGCGAAACGTTGTGCCCGCCGAAACCGAACGAATTCGTGAGCGACACGGCCACCTCGCGCTCCACAGCTACATTCGGTGCGCAGTCGAGGTCGCAGAGCGGATCGGGATTGTCGTTGTTGATTGTTGGTGGGATGATCCCATACTGCATGACGAGCAGGCAGATAGTGAACTCCAAACCGCCGGCGGCGCCCAGCAAGTGCCCCGTCATGGACTTGGTGGAGTTCATGATCAGCGTGTGGGCGTGTTCACCGAAGAGTTCTTTCACCGCCACCGTCTCCGCAATGTCACCATGCGGAGTTGCGGTGCCATGGGAGTTGATGTACTCCACGTCGGATGGAGCGAGATCTGCATCAGCGAGGCAGATCTCCATGGCACGCTTGGCCCCTTCCCCGCCCTCTGGCGGCTGCGTCATGTGGAATGCGTCGGCACTCATCCCATAGCCGACGATCTCACCGTGTATTGTCGCACCACGATCCAAAGCGCTTTCTAAGTGCTCCAATATGAGCACGCTCGAGCCGTCCCCCATGACGAACCCGTCTCTGTCCGCATCAAAAGGCCGCGATGCCTTTTCGGGTTCGTCGTTACGGGTGGAAAGTGCTCTCATGTTGGAGAAACCGGCTATTGAGAGAGGCGTGACTGCCGCTTCCGCTCCACCCGCGATCATCATGTCTGCGGCGCCGCTCTCAATGAGTCGGTACGCCTCGCCAAGGGCATGTGCCGACGACGCGCATGCCGAGACGGTGCAGTAGTTCGGTCCCTTGGCGCCGGTGCGAATGGAGATTAGCCCGGAAGCCATATCGGGTATGAACATCGGGATGAAGAACGGCGACACGCGCCGCGGCCCCTTCTGGAGATACAACTTGCATTGCTCCTCGAAGGTCCAGATGCCACCTATGCCGCTTCCGATCAAAACCCCTGTCTTTTCGGGGTTCGGAAGGCCATCGCCCAAACCTGCAGCGCCAATTGCCTGTTCGGCCGCGGATATCGCGTATTGAGCGAAAAGATCGGCGCGCTTGGCCTCTTTCCGATCCATATAATCCGTCGGATCGAAATCCTTCACTTCGCACGCAAACCGAACGTCCAGGTCAGCGGGATCGAACCTCTGGATTAGGGCAGCGCCGGACTTCCCGGCGACGAGCCCGTCCCAGGTGTCCTCTAACGTCTTGCCGAGCGGGGAGATGAGCCCCAGCCCGGTGACGACAACTCTTCTTTTCAAGGGCCTACGACCCCATCTTGTCGTGCAAATACTTCAGCGCGTCTCCAACTGTCCGGAGCTTTTCAGCTTCTTCGTCGGGGATGTCGACGTCGAATTCTTTCTCGAAGGCCATCACGAGCTCAACAGTGTCAAGACTGTCAGCTCCGAGGTCTTCCATGAAGCTCGCGTCGTTTACGACCTTGTCGCGCTCAACACCAAGTTCCTCTACAATGATGTTGATCACTTTGTCATCGAGTTCGCTCATTCTTTCCTCTTCGACTGAGTGGAATCACATTACCATTCCGCCATCCACAACAAGCACCTGGCCTGTAATGTAGCTGGCGAAGTCCGATGCCAGAAACAGCACTGCACCCGCAACATCGTCCGCGTCACCCAAACGCTTCAGCGGAATGTTGTCCATTAGTGCGGTCTTTGCCGTTTCAGGGAGTTGCCGCGTCATCTCAGTGTCGATGAACCCAGGAGCAACCGCATTTACCAGAACGTTTCGCGATGCGAGCTCCTTGGCTACCGCCTTCGTGAGGCCAATGATACCGGCCTTGGACGAGGCATAGTTCGCCTGACCCGGATTTCCTACTATACCAACAACACTAGCGACGTTGATGATCCGGCCGGCACGTCGCTTCATCATTTTTTGCCCTACGAGCTTCGTCGCGAGGAACGGTCCCTTCAGATTGACGTCAATGACGAGATCCCAGTCATCTTCGCTCATTCTGATGAGCAATCCATCACGAGTCAGTCCGGCATTGTTGACCAGAACATCGATGGCCCCAAGCTGTGACTCAGCTTCGGCCAGCGCTGCAGCAATCTGGTCTGCGTTGGAGACGTCTGCGCCCAGGCCAACACTGTTCCCTGCGCCCGGGAGACCCTTCGCCGCCTCAATCGCTCCAGCCTCGTCTATGTCGATGATCGCGACGTGAGCCCCAGCCTCACTGAGACGGGCTGCGATTGCCTGGCCTATGCCGCGCGATGCGCCAGTCACGACCGCGACCTTGTCCAACAAACCGATCATTCAGCCTCCTCCAGGAATGCGCGCATGTCATTGGCTGTTCCCAGACTCACGTACGCGGCGCCAGCCACAATCCGTCTTACCAACCCTGCGAGCACCTTACCGGGCCCAACCTCCACGAAACTGAGTTGATCACCGCCAACTTCAGCGGCGCGCCTCATCGAGGAGACCCAGCGCACGGGGGATGTCAACTGCTCGTCCAGGCGCTTCCGAGCTGTCTCAGCATCGGTGACGGCTTCGGCCGTTGCATTTGCAATTACAGGGAACTTCGGGTCGGAAAAGGATACAGCATTTAGCTCTGCGTGCAAGCCATTTTGCGCGGGTACCATGAGAGGCGAATGAAACGCACCACTGACCTTGAGCGGCATGACCCGCTTCGCACCTGCTTCCTTGCACATCGTGCCCGCTTTGGCCACCTCATCTGGGTCACCCGAGATGACAGTCTGATCTGGGGCATTGATATTCGCGGCAACGACGACTCCGCTTTCGCCGGAACACTCCGCGCAAACGGCCTCGACCTGTGCCGACTCCAAACCCAGTACTGCAGTCATAGTTCCGGGCCGCTGTTTTCCCGCCTCGAGCATCAGTTCACCGCGACGCCGCACCAGGTGCGCTGCGTCTACGAGCTCGAGCGAACCGGCCACAACATAGGCACTATACTCACCCAGGGAGTGTCCGGCCCCAGCGGCGGGCGCGAGCGTGTTACCGAGCACGGTGCATGCCGCTAGCGTGTGAGCCATGATCGCGGGCTGAGCGTTGTGCGTGAGGGTCAGTTCTTCTTCGGGACCTTCCCACATGATCTTCGACAACGGAGCCCCTATCGCTTCGTCAATCTGCTCGAAAACTCGTCGTGCTGCGGGAAACTCATCGGCGAGATCTTTGCCCATCCCCACACGTTGAGCACCCTGTCCAGGGCAAAGTAGGACTGTTCTTACCATCTCACCGCCATGCTCGCCCATGTAAACCCTCCGCCGAATGCAACCAGGAGAACCAACGATCCCTTCTTGATCTTTCCGGATCGCACGCACTCGTCGAAAGCGATGGGAATTGACGCCGCCGACGTATTTCCGTAGCGATCGATGTTGACGTATACCTTTTCGCGCGGAATGCCGGCGTGTTTCGCCGTAGCTTCGATGATCCGTATGTTGGCCTGATGCGGGATGAGGATGTCGACGTCGTCGCCCGTGAGCCCCGCGAGCTTCAGGGCTTGGTCGCAGGCGTCAGCCATCGAGAGAACAGCCGACTTGAAAACCTCTCTGCCAGCCATCTTGATGTAGTAGCTGCGATCGTGGAGCAGTTGCTCGTCGGGCGGGTGAATGCCGCCTCCGCCAGGCCGATAGAGCAGCTCACCCAAGGACCCGTCTGACTTCAGGTACCGGGAGAGAATGCCGCGCTTGCCCTTTTTGGATGGCCGAACGAGCGTTGCCCCAGCGCCGTCTCCGAACAGAATACAGGTGCCGCGATCGGAGTAGTCGGTTATTCGGGAGAGCCGTTCTCCGCCGATCACCAGGATATTCTCGGCAATCCCGCCCTGCACCATACCTTCTGCGACAGTAAGTGCGTAGAGGTACCCGCTACATCCAGCTGCCAGATCGAATGCTGCTGCGTTCTCCGCTCCTAGCGCGGCTTGGATATCGCACGCAGTGGAAGGTAAGAGTCGATCGGGGCTGGCCGTGGCGAGGACGATTGCATCGACATCCGACGGCTTGAGCCTGGCTGATTCGAGCACCTGCTCGCACGCCACCTTCCCCAGGTGCGCAACCGTCTCCGCATCGCTGGAGATGCGTCGCTCTCGGATTCCGGTACGTTCTTGAATCCACTGGTCGGACGTATCTACCATGCGTTCGAAGTCGGCGTTGGTGAGGACCTTCTTCGGCGTGCAGCGTCCTGTGCCGACGAGTTCGACCATCGGTCGCTTCGTCATACTATTCCACGAGCCAGTTCATCGCCGACAAACTCGCTCAGCCGGCTCTCCACCGACTGAATCGCTACCTTGATTGCATTCTTCACCGCCAAAGCCGAAGAACGGCCGTGGCAAACCACCGATACTCCCTTTACTCCCAACAAAGGTGCTCCGCCAGTCTCCGAAGGGTCGAGCGCGCCTTGCACTCTCGTCAGGACTTCAGGGTTCACTGAGTGCCTTTCTACTTCCTGTTCGAGGATGCCGAGAAACTTGTGCGCAACGGATTCGGCGAATTTCAAAATCACGTTGCCAACAAATCCGTCGCACACTACCACATCACATTCTCCATCGAGTATGCCGTCACCTTCGATGTTGCCGACAAATCGAAGCCCCGGATCTTCAGTGAGCATCTCGAATGCTTCTCTGACCGCCGGACCGCCCTTTTCCTCTTCTTCGCCGATGTTCAACAAGCCAATTGCCGGATCGTCGCGGTTCAGAACTACACGCGCGAACACGGCCCCGAGATGAGCGAAACCATGCAGTTCCTTCTGCCCGCAATCGATGTTGGCACCTGCGTCGAGGACCAGCACCGGTTTCGTTACCGTCGGGAATACCGTGGCAATGGCCGGACGTTTGATGCCCGGGTAGAGGCCCAACAGAAGCGTACTCGCCGCCATCGTTGCGCCCGTGTTGCCGGCCGATACAAAGGCGTCGGCTCTCCCTTCTTTCTGAAGCTCGAGGCCGACCCTGATCGATGATTTACGCTTGCCCCGCACAGCTGCGAGGGGCTTTTCGTTCATCTCAATTATCTCTGGTGCATCGACGACGCTCAATCGGCCCCGCGGCACATCAAACTCGGCGAGCGCTGCCTGAACTTCTTCTTCGCGACCTACCAGGATCACCTCGAAGGAGTGTGGCAGATCGTTGAGTGCCGCCAGGGCTCCCCTGACTTGTACACCCGGCGCGAAGTCGCCACCCATCGCGTCGAGCGCGATTCGCACCACTACTAGGCTTCCTCAACCTCGATGCGCTTTTCACCGCCGTAGTACCCACACGTGGGGCACACTCTATGAGGGCGTCTGGGATCGCCACACCGTTCGCACGGTTGAACGGCCACTGCCGGCGCCCTGTGGTGAGTCCGGCGCTTCCGCCGGCGACTCTTTGAGGTTCTACGTTTTGGTACTGCCATCATTCCCTTCCTTCTTCGTGTTGGGCGGTCTTGAGCGCTTCTAACGCCGCCCACCGTTCATCAGGCGCCGGCTCACAGTTGCAGGATCCGGCATTCAGATCCGTTCCACACCCGGCGCAAATTCCCCTGCATTCGTCAGTGCAGAGCACGTAATCGGGCACGGACAGGATCAACTCCTCCCGGACCGCGTTGCCTGTATCAATTTCCATTGCTTTTGGCGGAATGACGTAGGAGGCCGGATCCTCTGCCTCGTCGTCCTCTGTGAACAGCACCTCAATGGGGTGTTCCACATCTACCGTTACTGGCGACAAACACCTTCGGCAGGGGCTCTTCACCTGGGTGTCGAGCCGGCCGTGCCAGTAGAAACGTCCGCTACCGGCTTCCATCAACCGGCCAAACAAATGCACATCTTTCGATAGCTGAAACTCCAAGCCATCGAAGAGTGTATCATCCGCACTAACCGTCTGGGCCATTTCAATCGGCCCGTGACGGAGCGCGCCTAGGTCAATCCGCAACATAGCCGATAAATCTATCTGACCCCTGGCCTGTGGGTCAACGAATGATTTACCTCGAGAGTCGCTTCAGCTCCGCTGTTGAGAAGAAAAACGCGACTTCAGACCTTGCGTTCTCAGGTGAATCAGACGCATGAATGGAGTTGCGCTCCTTCGATTCGGCGTAGAGTTTGCGGATAGTTCCCTCTGCTGCCTCTGCCGGATCGGTGGCTCCCACTACCTCCCTCAGGTACTCCACTGCCCTTTCATGCTCTAGCACGAGAGGCATACACGGTCCAGATGTCATGTACGCTACCAGCGAACCGAAGAACGGGCGCTCCCTGTGGACATCGTAAAACGCCTCGGCCTCTACATTGGTTAGCAGGGTAGTTCGCGCAGCCAAGATACGGAAACCCGCCTCCTCGAGGTGAGTGAGTATCTTGCCGGTGATGTCCAAGCCGATCGCATCCGGTTTCAGTATGGCCAGTGTTTGCATCGATACCTCATTGTCTCTACGATTTTATCCACGTCAACAAATGGTCGGCCCCTACTGCGACGGGGTCGGTCAATAGGGCGACGTGTTCTGTGCTGAGTGTTTCTAGATTAACGCCCGAATAGGCAACGCACCATGTCGCCTCGGGTGAGAAAGCCAACCAGGCGGCCGTCTCGGACGACGGGAAACCGATCGATGTTCCTGCTCAGCATCATAGTTGCCACTTCACCGATGGTTTGGTCTTCAGAAATACATAACACGCTTCGGTCCATCACCTCACGCACCAACAGTTCGTTGGGATCCTGCTGCTCGGGTTCACCGTTCTCCTCGGGTGCCGATTCCTCTCCGGTCATTCTCTTCACGCGGATGGGTAGGAGATGCCGCAGCAGTTCGCGCTGCCCCACCATCCCGAGAACCTCCCCTGTCTCCGAGAGAACTGGCAGGGCCGGTACGCTTGCCGTGGCCATGAGCCTTGCCGCTTCCCTCAGCTTTGTGTCAGGGGCGACGTACAATCGCCGATGGACCATCACGTCACGGACTGCCAGGTAGTCGTGAAGCTCGATTTCTGTGAGCGGCGCGATCGACGTGACATCTTCGGGGCTCTCAGCGGCAAGGAGCTTCTCCACGATCTCCTCGTGTCCGAGCGCGTGTGAGAATGCGCTGACAGTGCGCAGAAAGCGCGATGTCTCGCTCGGCGGTGCTGTGACGAGCAAGACTATTCTGGCCTGCTTGGATGGATCGTGCTCGCGATGAAGCGGTTTTGGGGCGATCCCCAACCCTACAGTGAGCCGAGGCACGGCATCCGTACGAAAATAGAGAAGGAAAGCTTGGCGGATCGTAACTACGTCTCGAGGGAGAGTGTCGCCCACCAACTCCTCGAACCGAACCGGGTCGTCTACGGTGCCGGCGGCTTGCATTGCCGTTACGAGCTCGGCAATCGCGTCGTGGAGTGTCTCCCCCCCGATCGGTACCAAAATCCGATCGGGGGTGAGGAGATCGAGTAGCTTCACTTGCTCAGAGCTTCTCTTCCAACAAAGGAACAACCTCAGCGGGGCGTTTCATCACCCCGATGCCGGCCGCCGAAAGGGCTTCCATTTTCTCTGCGGCCGTGCCGGACGAACCGGAAATGATCGCACCTGCATGGCCCATTCTACGGCCCGGAGGTGCGGTCTGACCTGCGATGAAGCTAACGACAGGTTTGGTTACGTTGTCTTTAATGTACTGAGCTGCTTCTTGCTCCGCGGTTCCACCGATTTCTCCGATCATGACGATCGACTCGGTATCTGGATCGGCTTGGAACGCCTCGAGACAGTCGATGAAGTTGGTGCCAATGATCGGGTCTCCACCGATGCCGATGCATGTCGACTGGCCGTGACCGGTTGTCGTCAGCTGATGTATGATCTCGTAGGTGAGAGTTCCGCTGCGTGAGACCACTCCAACCGTGCCTTCTTTGCAGATGACGCCAGGCACGATTCCGACCTTCGAGCGTCCGGGAGAAATGAGCCCCGGGCAGTTGGGTCCAATGAGGCGCGCGCCGCACTGCTTCACGAACGGTGCAACTCCTGTCATGTCCAATACCGGCACACCCTCGGAAATACAGACGATCAGCTCTACTCCGGCATCTGCGGCCTCGTAGATGGCGTCTGCCGCGAACTTGGCGGGAACGAAGATCACAGACGTGTTCGCACCGGCCTCGGAGACCGCATCAGCCACGGTGTTGAAGATCGGCACTGAGCCCTCAAACGTCTGCCCGCCTTTGCCCGGCGTTACGCCTGCGACGACGTTCGTGCCGTATTCCATTGCCTGTTTCGTATGAAACGATCCATCACGCCCGGTGATGCCCTGCACCACGAGCTTCGTGTTTTTATCTATGAATATGCTCACGCTGCCTCCTGCGCGAGTTTGACGGCCTGTTGGACCGCCTCGTCCATGTCTGTTAGAGCTTCGAACCCTGCGCCCTTGAGGATGTCGAGTGCAATTTCCTCGTTGGTGCCGGTGAGCCGGATTACGATTGGAATCTCGATGTTGATCTCTTTCAACGCGGTCACGATGCCGTTCGCGACATCGTCACATCGGGTGATTCCGCCGAAGATGTTGAAGAGTATCGCCTTCACGTTCTTATCGCTGGTGATGATCTTCATCGCAGCGACGACCTTTTCCGGGTTGGAACTGCCACCGATGTCCAGGAAGTTGGCGGGATCGCCCCCGAAGAACTTCACCACGTCCATGGTCGCCATGGCCAGACCCGCGCCATTCACGCAGCAGCCGACATTGCCATCGAGCTTGATGAAGGTGAGACCGGCTTCGCGAGCGTCGATCTCTGATTGGACCTCGGCTGACGCGTCACGCAACGCTTCGATATTGGGCTTACGCTCCAATTCGTTGTCGTCGATGCCGATTTTTGCGTCGATCGCCAAAACCTCGCCCTCTTTTGTGGTGATCAACGGGTTGATCTCGGCCAATGATGCACCCGCGTTTGCGAACGCGGTGTACAGCTGACGCATGATGGCAGCCGCTTGACGCACCTGCTTGACATCGTCGTAGAGCTTGAAGGCCAATCCCATCGCCTGGTGAGGCAGCAGACCCATGTGCGGGTCGATGGCCTGTTTGAAGATCTACTCAGGAGTTTTCGCGGCGACTTCTTCGATATCCACTCCGCCTGCGGGACTCACCATCATCACCGCACGCTCGGATGCGCGATCGACGATTATGCCCACGTAGCTCTCAGTTGCGATATCGACTGCCGGTACGACGAGCACTTTCTCGACAGTCAGACCCTTGATCTCCATTCCGAGGATGTCCTCGCCGTGCGCACGCGCTTCCGCCGCATCTTTAGCCAGCTTTACGCCACCGGCTTTCCCGCGGCCGCCAGCGTGAACCTGGGCCTTCACCACTACCGTGGTGCCCAGCCTTTTTGCGATGGCCTCGACTTCGTCAGGAGTTGTCGCAACATCACCGTCCGGAACGGGAATGCCGGCGTCCCTGAGCAGGCCTCGCGCCTGATATTCATGCAAGTTCACTTCATCTCTCCCCTGTGATCGTAGTTCCAGTCTCACCGCGAATAGCGTCTAGCCCGCTCGCCAGCTCCGCGATTATCGCCCGCTTCCCACCACCCCTTACAAAATTCACTCCGGCCTGGACCTTTGGCTTCATGCTACCCACACCCAGTTGACCGCCGGCCAGGAGTTGATCTGCCTCTTTCAGTGTGAGTCGGTCTATCCTCTTAGCGTTATCGGTACCCCAACCTTCGTATACTCCGTCTACGTCCGTCAGAATGAGCAATACTTCCGCACTCAGCCTGCTACCAATTATCGCTGCTGTACGGTCTTTGTCCACTACCGCGTCAATGCCTTCAAACTTACCGTTTTCATCGAGGTATACTGGTGGCCCGCCTCCCCCGGCCGCGATGACGATCTTGCCTGCATCCACGAGTTGCTTGACAGAAGGAGATTCGGCAATGCCGGTGGGCTCAGGGCTTGGCACCACTCGACGAATCCTGTTCGATCCATCAGCGCGAGTGATGGTTCCTTGGC
Source organism: uncultured Gemmatimonadaceae bacterium (assembly GCA_964518955.1). GTDB lineage: Bacteria > Gemmatimonadota > Gemmatimonadetes > Gemmatimonadales > GWC2-71-9 > JBDGYW01. Next base: position 72,726 of record CAZFHS010000015.1, read on the forward strand.
GATTGAGTCGCTCCGCTGATTCTGGGGTAAGCTCGTGGCCGATGGGCTTTGTCGCCTGCGATAGGCGTGGATCTTCCTTTCGAACGATCGTTTGGGTGATGACAGTCAGGACTTCTCGTGCGATGTCCGCTCTAGTCAACGCGTTTTGAAGGGATTGTTGGATCATGTACCCGATCCAACCTGCTGTCGCAGCGACGAGCACGCCCAGTGGCAATGGACTGACCTTTTCGTACGCTACTTCATTGCGAACGAGTTCGTCTCCCACTTGCGGACCATTGCCATGTACTATGGCTATGCGCCACCCTTCGCGAGCGAGTGAAACGACCACTCCAAGCGACTCTCGGGTGTGATGGAATTGGTCGTGGATCGTCGCACGCTTTCCCGCAGGGGAAAGCGCATTACCGCCAAGGGCGACGACGATAGTTCCCGGACAGCCTGCTTCGGTGCTCATACCGTCATCCGACCGCAACTCCATGTTCCCGCAGCCAGCTTTCAACCTCTTCTCTGTATTCTGCGAGCAGTTCTTCGCTGGATGCTTCAAACCGCATTACGAGGACGGGTTGCGTGTTCGACGATCGGATCAGGCCCCACCCCTCCGGGAACGAGATTCTGATGCCGTCGATGGTGAGCGCCTCATAACGTTGCGAGAAGTACTCAGCAGCCTGCTCGACTATGCCGACCTTGATCTCCTCGGGGCATTCTACTCTTATCTCGGGCGTTGTGGCTGTCTTGGGAAGATCCGAAAGCAGTCCAGAAAGCGGTCCGCCCTTTCGTGCGGCATATGCAAGCAGCCGCGCTGCTGCAAAAAGGGCGTCATCAAAGCCGAAGTAGTCTCCGGCGAAAAACATGTGACCGCTCATTTCGCCAGCGAGTGGTGCGTTCATTTCGCTCATCTTCGCCTTGATGAGCGAGTGGCCGGTCTTCCAGATGACCGGCTCCAGCCCAGCCTCCCTCAACTTCTCGACAAGAACGTCCGAGCATTTGACGTCGAAGATCACAGGGCTTCCAGTGACGCCGCGATCGACGAGATCCCTCCCGAACAAGACGAGAAGCTGGTCGCCGTACACAACGTCGCCGTTCTCATCGACAGCGCCTATACGGTCACCGTCTCCGTCAAAAGCGATGCCGAGTTGAGCACCGGTGCGCCGCACGGCCTCCTGGAGGTCTACCAGGTTCTCCACAACGGTCGGGTCCGGATGATGGTTCGGAAAGGAACCATCCGATTCGCAGAAAAGCGGCATCACTTCGGCGCCGATTCTCGATAGGATCGACTCAGCGCAGAGACTCGCGACACCGTTTCCGCAGTCAACAACGACTTTCACCGGCTGCGCGAGCGGTCCATTTCTGGAAACTATGGCATCGGCGTACCTGCTGAGCACGGAGTCGTCTCCCTCGATGCCCCCATGTCCCGAGTCGAGCTTCTCTTCCTCTATGAGCGACCGAAGGTGCTGGATGGCATCACCGTGCAGAGTCTCACCCGCCATGAGCATTTTGAAGCCGTTGAACTCCGGGGGGTTGTGGGAACCGGTTACCTGGACGCCGCCGTCCACGTCGAGTTCTTCTACCGCGAGGTAGAGTGCTGGCGTTGGGAGCATTCCGACATCGACGGCAGTACCCCCGGCCGCAGCAACACCGTCACGCATCGCCCGCGAAAGAAGGTCGCCAGACGGGCGGTTGTCATAGCCAACGGCGACGCGTGGGTCACGCCCGAGTTTGGTGCGTCCAATCGTTGTCAGAGCACGGCCAACCGCGTGCGCCACCTGAGGCGTCAGCTCATCTCCCACAAGTCCACGAATGTCATACTGTCGAAAAATCACTGCCGGTACGTCCATCATTTACCTCGGAGAAAGGCTGAGGTGGCCGCCGACCTGGCGAGCAATCAGTCCGTGAAGACCTGCGTTGGTGCGGGTTGGAGGCCGTCCGCCCCATCTTCGGCCAGGTCCATGGCCAGATTGGGCCACACGCCGAACACAAGTAGGAGAACGGTGACAAATGTGACGACCAATCTGGCGCGGCCGACGATTTGGAGGCCGCTATGGGAATCCTCGGACGTGGCAGGTTTCATATACATGACCATCACAACTGGCAGATAGAAGCCGGCCGACACGACGCTGGCCAAAACCAGAACTACCGCGAGCAGTATCTGGTCGGACTGGACGATTGAAGAGAGAATGTACCACTTGCCGATGAATCCCGCGGTCCCTGGGAATCCAAGGAGCGACAACATGAAGACGGTCATTGCGAAGGCGACCCACGGACGCTGGGACGCAAGGCCGCTCAGGTCGTCGATGCGCACATCCCGCTCGCCATCTCGGCCGGCAGCGGCGAGCACCGCAAACGCGCCGATAGTCATGAACGTGTATGCCGTGATGTAGAACAAGAACGCCGCAGCACCCATCTCGCCGCCGCTCGTTACTGCCACGAGCAAGTAACCGGCATGACCAATGGAACTGTAGGCGAGCATACGCTTGAGCTGAGTTTGTGCGAGCGCGATGAGGTTGCCGCCAAACATGGTGACCACCGCCATCCACCACACGACTGTCTGCCACGCGACGTCTGTCTCGCCGAGTGCATGAATCAGAATACGGATCAAGGCTGCGAAGCCAGCTGCTTTCACCGCGGTAGCCATGTACGCGGTGACCGGTGTTGGTGCACCGTCATACACATCAGGAGCCCACATGTGGAACGGAACGGCGCCGATCTTGAAACCGAAACCAATCAGCAATAGCCCCGTGCCGACCAACAGCATGGTGTTCGACTGCAATCCGAATTCGACTATTCTGAGGTGAATCTCCGTCAAATTGGTGGTACCAGTGGCACCGTAAACCAACGCAACACCGTAGAGGAAGAAGCCGGATGCGAATGCACCCAAAAGGAAGTACTTGATCGCGGCTTCGGCCGAGAACACGCTGCCTCTGTTGATGCCGGCGAGCACGTAAATCGAGATGGACATCAATTCGAGCCCGACGAAGATGACGATCAGATCTGTGCCGCCGCCCATTACCAGCATTCCCACGGTGGCTAGCAGCAGCAACACGTAGTACTCTGGTACCCAGATTCGCTCCCTGCCCAAATACCCTTGAGACAACAGTACCGCCAACATCGCTCCAATCAAGAAAATGGACGCTGTCGCGTACCTGTAGCCGTCGAGGGCGATCATGCTCGCGATACCCTCGGAGTGGGCACCTCTGGCCCATAGCCAGAAAACTACGAACAGTGTGCTCGCCAACCCCGCAAGAGCGAGTTGTCCAGCGAGATGTTGGTCTGCCTCATCGCTGTGGCGCCAAGCCGCCGCCATGAGAATCACCAGCGCAAAGAAGGTGAGCACCAACTCCGGTAAGAGTGCGACCACCAGGCCGCCGGGGTTACTCAGATCGATCGTCAATCCCATTACGGATGCTGCTCCTCAGACGTCGGTATCACGGACGCCTCAGTCTGCACCTGAACCTGTGCAATTAGATGATCCACCGATGCTTCAACCCGCTTCAAAAACGGTCCGGGGAATAGGCCGATCCAGAGTATACAAATCAGGAGGGGGCCTAGCACGATGTACTCCCTCACCGAAAGGTCGGCCAACTCGGCGTTCTCTTGTTTGTCGAGCTTGTTGTAGATGATGCGCTGCAAAGCCCATAGCAGGTATGCCGCGGCAAATATCACTCCGGAGGCCGCAATGGCAGTGGCCCAAGGGTACGTACCGAAGGAACCTACCAGTACCAGGAACTCGCCGATGAAACCGTTGGTACCTGGAAGACCGATCGAAGACAGGCACACCAGGGTCAGCACCGCGGCGAATGCAGGAACCACTTTTGCCAATCCGCCGAACTGCGCAATTTCTCGAGTGTGTCTCCGTTCGCTCAGCATGCCTGCCATGAAGAACAGTGCGCCGGTCGAAATGCCGTGGCTGACCATGATCATCAAGGCACCCTCGATGCTCTGAACCGTCAGAGCCCAAATGCCGAGCATCACGAATCCGAGGTGACTAACAGACGAATACGCGACCAGCTTCTTGAAGTCTGGCTGCACCATGGCTACCAGAGCGCCATATATGATTCCCACTACCGCTAGTGTGACGAATATTGTCACTACCGTGGGATGCATCGCGACGCCGGGGAAGAACGGTAGCGCGAAACGCAGGAATCCGTACGTACCCATCTTCAGCAGGATGCCGGCAAGGACCACCGAACCAGCCGTTGGCGCTTCTACGTGCGCA
>CAZFHS010000015.1:77035-117830 GCA_964518955.1 uncultured Gemmatimonadaceae bacterium
GAACATCGGGACCTTGATGGCGAATGCGAGCGCAAACGCCCCGAAGAGCCAGAAGGCCCACGGTTCGACGGCATGAATGTTATCGAGCAGGTGCTGGAACGAGAAATCGTATACACCGGTCTCGCGGCCGACCATGTAGTAGATCGTCAGGATCGCGACCAGCATCAGCAACGATCCGACGAACGTATAGATGAAGAACTTGATTGCCGCGTATAGACGCCTGGGACCACCCCACACACCGATTAGGAAGTACATCGGTATGAGCATGATTTCCCAGAACACGTAGAAGACAAAGAGATCCAGCGCCACGAACACGCCCAGCATGCCCGTCGTAAGGACCAACAACAGAGCGTAAAACGCGCGCTCCATCTTCTTGATGTAGTTCCAGCTTCCCAGTACTGCCAGCGGCATGGTGAACGTAGTGAGCAGCACCATCAACAAAGAGATGCCGTCGATTCCCACTATGAAGTTGATGCCCCATGCCGGAATCCAGGCATACTCGTGCTGGAATTGCATGGCTGGAGTACCGATCTCGAATACCCACCACAGTGGGATGGAGATCACGAACTCGATCAGGGCCCCGATCAACGCGATCTTCTTCGCGTCTTTCTCAGGGGCAATCAACAACACACCGCCCGCGAGGAGCGGAACGATCAGCAGGGCATCGATGACCCAGTTGCCGTAGCCGATATTGCTTAGAAATCCAGTCATGCCGATATCACGTTACGGCTCGCAGTATCACTAGAGTACCGATAACGAACACGAATAAGTACCAGCCAAGGCGGCCCGTCTGGACCGCACTGCCGACGAAGCCGAATGCCTTCATGACCCACGCCGACCCATTTACGAACGCTCCATCAATCACGCCGGCGTCGAAGAAGCGCCACAGAACTCGACGCGACCCGCCCACGAGCGGCTTGATGATGGTGGCATCGTACAGCTCATCCACATACCACTTGTTGAGCAGCACCTTCTGAATGCCGGTTTCTTCCGGAGCTTCCTTTGCCGTCGGGAGCTCAGCCGGTTTCAGGAATTGCCAGGCTGCACCGATACCAACCGCCGCTATCACTGTTGCAACACCGATAAGAGTCCACTCGACACCTGCGGACAGGTGAACCGGATGCAGGAAGCGCACGCTGAGTTCTGTCACGGTTTCCAGCTGATGTTCCAACCAGAGGCTCTCGGGCAGGAATGGTAAGTGGATAACGTGCGGCAGGTTCGCTATGCCAGCCACAACTGTTCCTATGCCCAGTACAACCAGCGGACCTGTCATGACCCAGGGCGCCTCGTGGAGATGTTTCTCCTCGTGGTCGCCGGTTCTATTTGGCCCGTGGAACGTATAGAGCATCATTCGGGTCATGTAGAACGCTGTTAGCAATGCCGCGATTGCGCCGACGGCCCACAGCATGTAGAACACCGGACTCTCGTGCCCCCGCGCGAATGTCGCCGCGAGAATCCCGTCTTTCGAGAAGAACCCCGAGAAGCCAGGTATGCCTGCAATGGCTAGCGTCGCGATCCACATGAGAGACGCGGTCCACGGCATGTACTTCATGAGCCCGCCCATGTTGCGCATGTCCTGGGCGTCTTCATGGCTGTGAGTCTCATGGTAGGCATGGTGGAGCGCGTAGATCACGCTGCCCGAGCCGAGGAACAGCAACGCTTTGAAAAAGGCGTGGGTCGCGAGGTGGAAAATACCACCGGCGTAGGCACCGACTCCCACTCCCAGGAACATGTAACCGAGCTGGGAGACTGTGGAATATGCCAAGACCTTTTTTATGTCCCACTGCTTGAGCGCGATCGTTGCAGCCAGCAGTGCGGTCGCGGCACCAACACATGCCACTACCAGGCTCGAAACCGGCGCCATCGCAAACAGCACATTCGTACGGGCGATGAGATAAACACCCGCGGTGACCATCGTCGCCGCGTGAATCAATGCCGATACGGGTGTTGGGCCGGCCATGGCGTCCGGCAGCCAGACGTACAACGGAATTTGGGCTGACTTACCCGTGCACCCGAGGAACAACGCCAGTGTGATCAAAGTGATCGTGCCGCCACCGACTGCAAACACGTGCGGGGCCTGTTCGAACACCTCGATGAACGAGAGACTTCCGGTCACCTGGAAGATCACGAACATCGCGATCAGGAAGCCGAAGTCGCCGATTCTGTTGACGATGAACGCTTTCTTGCCGGCGTTTGCTTTCTCTTCGTCCTCGAACCAGAAACCTATGAGCAAATAGCTGCATAACCCGACGCCTTCCCACCCAACGAACATCACCGGGAAGTTCGCACCAAGTATCAGGGTCAGCATGAAGAACACGAAGAGATTCAAGTAAGCGAAATATCTCGCGTACCCTGGATCGTCTCGCATGTACCCGATGCTGAACACGTGGATAACCGTGCTTACCCCGGTTACCACCATCAACATCACGGCCGAGAGCTGATCGACTTGCAGAGCCAAGTCTATCTCGAGCGAACCGGACGGCATCCAGGTCCAGTACTTGAACACAAATGGTGCGCCATGCGGATCGCTCGCCAAGCCGGCAACCACCGCAAGAGCAACGAGGAACGAGCCAACCAGTACGCTGACGCCTACAGCTCCAACAGCCTGCTTCGCTTGAGGCTTGAGGAATGCGATCAGGCCGTTGATTAGGAACCCGATGAACGGGAGCAGAACCACTAGCCAGACCAACCCGACTGAACTTTCCATCATCCGCTCAACAGGTTGATTTTGTCGAGGTTGACCGTCTGCTTGTGACGGTACACGGCGATGATGATGGCTAATCCGACGGCAGCTTCAGCTGCGGCGACGGCCATCACGAAAAACACAAATACCTGCCCCTCATGTCCGAGTTGTTGTGCGAGAGCGACAAACGACAAGTTCACTGCATTGAGCATCAACTCGATGCACATGAACATGATGATTGCATTTCTACGAAGGAGCACGCCTGCCACTCCGATGCAGAAAAGGAGTGCCGAGACGATCAGAGCCGGTCCGAGGAGTGCGTATCCCTGGTCAATCATGGGTAGCTATAGCCTCCTCTTGGCGAGCACTACGGCTCCAACCACAGCTGCGAGGAGTAGTACCGACGTGATCTCGAATGGAACGAGAAATTCTCTGAAGAGAGGCTCGCTGATTACCTGAACCGCACCCTGCTGTTCGTTCAACTGCTGGACGGTCCCCGCAGGTAGGCGAATTCCATCTGCCGGTGTGATGCGAGTCATGGCCCATAGCTCTATGGCCAGGACGCCTCCAATCGCCAGCATCAAGACGTGCCCCATCCACCCAGGAAGGTCATCTGTTTCGGCACGTCCAACGTTGAGCAGCATTATTACGAACAGGAACAGCACCATGATGGCACCGGCGTACACCAGCACTTGCATGGCTGCTATGAAGTGAGCTTCAAGAAGCACGAAAATCCCGGCGAGCGCGAACATCGTCAACACGAGCCACAGAGCGCTGGCAACGGGGTTCCGTCGCGTCACGCAAAGCAGCGCGGAAGCGACCGCTATTGCCGAGAACATCCAAAAAATGACTGCTTCCATCTCTATCTACTCACCCTTGGGATCTGACGGATCCCATAACGACGATTCGGCGTGCTGCTGGCCGCACAGGCGTTCCAGGTCGTACACGAACCGATCGCGCTGGTACTCGGAGTTTTCGAAATGCACTCCGACGTGAATTGCCTCTTCGGGGCAAACCTCCTGACAATAGCCACAAAAGATGCAACGAAATTCATCTATCTCGTAAACGAGAGGTATGCGATTGCCCTCCTCATCCTCTCCCGGAACTAGCTTGATGCAATTCGCCGGGCAGATCTGTGGGCAAAGCCCGCATGCGACACACTTGGCCTTACCCCGCTCGTCCGTGAGCATCCGGTGCGTGCCTCGCCACCGAGAAGAGATCGTCCACGCGTCTTCGCTCGTCTCTTCGGGGTACTGCATTGTGACTTTCTTACGGAAGAAATGCCTCAGCGCCAGGCTCATACCCTTCAGGCTCGCCCGGAGGTAACTGACATCCTTTTCCGGACGACGCATGACCTTGACGGTGATTGCCATTATTCGGCCGCCTTTCTTCGCTGGTACTGGCCAGTTACCAGACGACCGGAATCCAACACCCAGAACAGCAAGTAGACGAATGGGAGGTTCAGCCCGAACAGAATTGCGCCGTACAGCGGTCCAGCCTCAATACCTACCGTCTCGAGAATCCAGATCGCAAACGCGAGCACCATCAAGTATCCAAGAGCTGTTGGCAAAAGAACCTTCCAGCCCAGCCCCATGAGTTGGTCGAACCTGAACCGCGGGATGGACCAGCGGATCCATATGATCGTGAAGATGAACATGAACGTCTTTGCTACGAAGAACCCTAGCGTGGCGATTGTCTTCAAAACTGTCGGGTTCTGTTCATCCCATTCCGTGAACGGGATATCCCACCCACCCAGGAACAGCGTAGCCATCAATGCCGACATCGTTACGAAAGCGATGTATTCTCCCATCGGGAACATCGCAAACTTCATTGCGCTGTATTCGGTGTGGTAGCCATACACGAGCTCCGACTCGGCCTCTGGCAAGTCGAAAGGCATCCGGTTCAACTCAGCCAATGCAGATACGAGAAACAGAACGAAGCCGACTATCAGCGGGAACACATACCATAGTGCTTGTTGCTGTGAGGCTACTATCTCCGGCAGCGTAACGTTTCCGGCGAGGATCAGCACTGCCACCACACTCAGGCCCAAGGCAACCTCGTAGCTGACCATCTGCGCCGAAGATCGGAGGCCCCCGAGAAAGCTGTATTTACTGTCAGAAGCCCAACCGCCCAGAACAATGCCATATACCGAGATGCTCGAAATGGCGAGAATCATCAAGATGCCGACCGGAAGGTCTGCAACGATCATCGGGAGGACGCCGTCGTAGGAAATACCGCCGATCAGGGGCAACGAGAAGTCGAACGAAAGCGGTAGCGGTGAAGCAAATGGAATCACTGCGAACAGCAACACCGCCGGCATGAACATGAGCGCGGGGGCGAGCAGGAACATCGTCCTGTCCGCACGGTCGGGAACGACTTCTTCCTTGGTGAAGTTCTTGAGGCCGTCAGCGAGCGGTTGGAACAGACCAAGCGGTCCAACTCGATTTGGTCCGAGCCGATCTTGGTGAAACGCTGCTTGCCGACGCTCCATCCAGGTCACGATTACGACGCAACCCAACAGGCCGCCGAATACGACGCCCATCTTTATCGAAGAGAGGAGTAGGAACCCTTTGAGTTCTGGAGTCATTCGCCTGCTCCAGTCGTCTGGCCATCGCGAATAGTGGCGCCTCTCGCTCCTATTTGATCGTACGAGAGGTTCCTAAACGCATCTTCGCTGCCAGCCAGAAGTGCGAAAGCCTCGGCAGCCGTCACCAGGGCCTCGCCACGGTCGAGCTTAGATAGCAATTCACTTAGCACCTGCCAGCCTGGTCGCGCTTCTCCTGGAGCCGGCCTGGCGGCGTGGTAACGCTGGACTCGACCGTCTCGATTCACAACGCAGCCGTCTTCCTCTGCCATCATTGCAGTAGGTAGGACGACGGTCGCACCCGCCGCGCTCTCGGGAAGTACCGCTCCCATGTAAATCACATTTGCAGCGCCTGTCAGAGCGTCGCTTGGTACTCCGTCGAGATCGTCAGCCAGGACGAACAACAGGCTGGCACCATTCGCGGATTCTAGGGCCGAGTCGAAATCTTCGCTGTAGCCGAGGACCCTGGCGCCGGTGGCGTTTGCCGCTCTCTCCTCACGCAGTGCGAGACTTTCCTTACCAGGCAGTGGAATTTCGCCGGGCACCATGTTCACGCGGAACGCACCGGTGAACTGGAGCGAAGATAAGGCCTGCTTCAGCAAAAAGAGCGATTCCGTCGATGTCGATGGCGAAACCAGCGCCACGGCACTGCCTCCGGAACCGCTGATGATAGTTGACGCCTTATCGAGGGCGGCATCCCAGGAAACCGGTTTCTGCTGGCCATTCTCGTTGACCGACGGAGTCTCAATCCGGTTTGCCGGACTCATTTTCTTGTACTCTGCCCTGCCGACATCACACATGAAGTATCCGTTGACGTCCGGATTATGGCGGGGGCGGAGCCGTACGATGTTTTCCCTGAGAGTGTCTATTTCGATGTTGCAGCCTTGCGAGCAGCCCGGGCAGATACTGGCTGTCTGGTCCAGTTCCCACGCCCGTGCTTTGTGCAAGAAGTCTTTTGATAGCAAAGATCCAACCGGACAGAGATCCACTACGTTGCCCGCCCATGGATGATCGAGCGACTGATCTGGGTGCACGCCGATGAAGGCGCGATCACCACGCTCTTGGACCGAAATCACACGATCGCCCGCCAGGTGTTCCATGTAGCGAATGCAGCGCGTGCACATGATGCAGCGATTCTGCACGTAGATGATATCGCCACCGAAGTCTTCTGCCGGGTCGAAACGCTTAGCGTAGTCTGGCGAATATCGAGAATCGGATCGCGCCTCTTCGAACACGAAGTTCTGCAGTTCGCATTCGCCCGCTTGATCGCATATTGGACAGTCCAGCGGGTGGTTCACCAGGAGGAATTCTAGTACGCCCTGCCGAGCCTTTTTCGCCCGTTCGCTGTATACGTGCACTTCCTGGCCGTCAGCGGCGATGCTTGCGCAGCTAACCTGCAGGTTCGGAACGCCTTCAATCTCCACGAGACACATTCTGCATACACCGGCGATTGGCAACCCCGGATGATAGCAGTAGTGCGGAACCGTGATTCCCGCAATCTTGGCGGCCTCGAGAATCGAAGTTCCCTTCGGCACCGAGACTTCGGTGCCTTCTATCGTGAGCGTGACGAGGTCTTGTTCTGTCATCTCACTCACACCGCCGCCAGAGCTGGTGGTTTGGACCCATTGATATACGCTTCGAATTCATCCCTGAATTTGTTGATGCCGCTTATTACTGGTACGGCGCATGAGTCACAGAGAGGACATATTGTGCGTCCAGTCATCTGATCTGACAGGTCGAGCAGAAGGTCCAAATCCTCGATCTTGCCCTGCCCTGCGAGTATGCGACGCAGGATCGTGACCTGCCACGCCGTTCCTTCGCGGCACGGCGCGCATTGCGCACAAGATTCGTGTGCGTAGAAATACGCGAGGCGCATGACTTGGTAGACCATGTCGGTGCTGTCGTCCATCACGATCACCGCGCCCGAACCCAACATCGAACCGGCCGCTTGCACGCCTTCGTAGTCGAGGAGGCACGATTCCGTTTCTTCTTTATTCAGAATCGGCACCGATGACCCACCGGGTATGCACGCTTTGAGCGTGCGTCCTTCACGCATTCCACCGCAGAGGTCGTACAGCAGGTCTTTGAGCGGGAAGCCCATTTCGACTTCGTAATTGCCCGGCTTCTGAACGTGCCCGGACACGCAGAACAACTTCGTTCCCGTGCTCCGCTCGTTCGAGAGGCTGAGCCCTTTGTACCACGCACCGCCGCGATTGATGATGTACGGAACCGATGCGAGAGTCTCGACATTGTTGATCGTCGTAGGTTGGCCGAAAAGCCCTCTTGCCGCAGGGAACGGAGGTCGGATCCGCGGGTTGCCACGCTTGCCCTCGATTGAGTTCATGAGGGCCGTTTCTTCGCCGCAGATGTACGCACCCGCACCCGAATGCACGTAGATGTCGATCTGGTTTCCCGAACCCATCGCATTTGGCCCCAGAACACCCTTCTTGTAGGCTTCATCGAGTGCCGCGTTCAACACCGATTGGGGTTCAGGAAATTCGCCTCGGATGTATATGTAGCCCACTTCGGCCTGCATTGCGTGCATCGCGATCGCGATACCTTCGATCAAGCCGTGAGGCGTCCACCGCATTATCTCGCGGTCTTTGAATGTGCCAGGCTCCGACTCGTCGCCGTTGCAGCAGAGATAGTGAGGGCCCTGTTTATCTTTGGGCATGAAACCCCACTTCACGCCCGCCGGGAAGCCCGCACCGCCTCGACCACGCAGACCTGCTTCCTTCACCTCGTCTATGATCGCCTGCCGATCCATCGACAGCGCCTTCTCGAGGGCTTTGTAACCGCCTCGAGCTATCCAGCCGTCGTATGTGCGTGCCTCGGGATCGCCGAAGTACTGGCTGAGAAGAACCGTCTCTTTAGGGTGCGGTGCATGCGGATAGCCCATTACTTGTACCTCCCAACCAACTCCGGCACCGTCTCCGCTGTCACCGACTCGATGAACTCGTTATCGATCATCACGACCGTCGGAAAACCGCACGCTCCCAGGCACTCAACTTCGATCACGGTGAACTTGCCATCTGCGGACGTAGCACCGAGTTCACCGCAGCCCGTGTGCTTTAGAAATGCATCGACGACATCTTCCGCGCCGCAGATGTTACACGGCGTTGTCGTACAAATCTGGATGAAGTGCTCGCCAACCGGGTGCTGATGGTACATCGTATAAAACGAGACCACACCCTTCACGTAAGCTGGCGTGAGCTCGAGCACATCTGCGACTTCGGCCATCGCCGGGTCGGAGATCCACCCGCGCGCTTCCTGCACCATGAACAACGCGGGCAACAGCGCCGCTTGTTTAGTGGGATAGCGTTTGAGCAGCTGGTCGAGCTTCTCCCGCGTTTCGCCTACGAAGACGCGCTCGTACTGCTTAGTGTCCTGCATCAACGATCAATCTCCCCCATAACGATGTCTACGCTTGCATTGATCGCGATCAGGTCTGCTATCAGGTGCCCTTCGGCCATCTTGGCCAGGGCTGCCAGATTGATGAAGGACGGCGGGCGTATACGCCATCGTACTGGCTTAGCCGATCCGTCGGAAACGAAATAGAATCCCAATTCGCCCTTGGGGTTTTCAATGCTGAAGTATGCTTCCCCGACCGGCGCCTTGACGCCTTCCATTACGGTCTTGAAATGGAAGATCATTGCTTCCATCTCACCCATAGCGCTCGATTTGTCGGGCAAGATTTTACGCGGATCAGCGACGTTGATAGGGCCATCGGGCAGTCTATCGAGCGCCTGCTCGATAATGCCTACCGACTGCCTCATTTCCTCCATCCTGAGCAGATACCTGTCGTAAACGTCGCCACGTTCCCCGATAGGAACGTCGAAATCGTATGTCTCGTAGTCTAGGTACGGCCTGTCCTTCCGGAGATCGTAATCCACGCCGCTGGCGCGCAACATCGGACCCGACAACGAGTAGTTGATCGCATCCTCTGCACTCATCACACCGATGCCCTGTGTGCGTCCGCACCAGATGGCATTGCGTGTCAGCATGTACTCGACTTCATCGAACATCGCAGGCAGGCGTTTACAGCACTTGCGCAGCTCTGCTTCGAACCCATCAGGAATGTCGGCCATCAAACCGCCGACACGAGTCAGTGTCGTCGTGAGACGCGAGCCGGTCCACGCTTCCTGTAGGTCGTACAGTCGTTCGCGTTCCTGGAAGGACCAAAGGAACGGAGTCATTGCTCCGATATCGATGGCGGTCGTACCGACCCATACGATATGGGAGATGATGCGGCTGATCTCACACGCGATTACGCGGAGCACCTTGCAACGCTCGGTGATTTCAATACCCATGAGCTTCTCGGCGGCCATTGCCAAACAGATGTTGTTCGACATCGGCGCGAGATAGTCCATGCGATCGGTGATTGGGATGATCTGGTTGTAGAAGCGGTATTCTCCGAGTTTCTCCATACCGGAGTGCAGATACCCAATGTGCGGTATGACGCGCTCGACGACTTCACCGTCCAGTTCAACCACGAGGCGCAGTACACCGTGAGTCGCGGGGTGTTGCGGCCCGATATTGATCAGCAGGTGCTCTCCGCTAATTCCCCCGTCTTGGTCGGCGACACCTAGCGGAACCCGAATAGGGCGTCCTTGAGCGTCGAGGCCTGGAGTTGCCAGGTCGAGTTCAATCGATCTCTTCTCGCCCATACCTATTCGGACTCCTCGGCGCTAGGAACGTTCGCTCGCTCACCTCTGGCCAGCCGTTCCTTCATATCCTCTGGCAAATCACCGAGCGAATCGGCAATCGCGAGTTCCTCGAGCGAGTAGTGCGCTTCGGGATTCGCATGAAGTGCCTGTCGCAATTGCTCCGATCGAGAGAAACGCCCGCGCAACGGGAAATCTTTGCGCAGAGGATGACCCTCTGCATAGGTCTCCCACATGAGAATGCGTCTGAGGTCCGGATGGTCCCGAAACTCGATTCCAAACAGATCGTAAACTTCGCGCTCCAGCCAATCGGCCCCACGCCAAATCGACACAACTGAATCGACCGCCAGTTCACCGTCCTTGGGAAGCGCGATCTTCACGCACAGTTGGACCTTGTGCACGAGCGAAAACAGGAAGTAGACGACCTCCAACGGCCGGTCTGCCTCCCGGTATTCCACCGCGGTCACATCGATCAGATAGTTGTATGCTTGTTCCGGTGTGTCCCTAAGCCACCGAAACACGTCGAGCGCACTCTCCGAGTCGACGAAGACAATCGTATCTCCACACGAAACGTGCGCCTCGCCGATCTTGTCACCGAACTCGCTTCGCAGCGCCTCAACTGTACCGTTCAGGTCGGTCATTTCTCTCGTGTCTGATGCACCGACGAACCAAAGCCCTTAGACAGATCGTCAACGTTTTTCGTAGGCATCCGGAGTGCGCCGGTGGCGAGCGGGAATTCCTCCCGTATCTCGCTGTCCGTCATCGTTTCGCCGCGGATCTTCTTGTGCAGCATTAGAATTCCGTAGATCAGCCCTTCTGGTCTCGGCGGGCACCCCGGCACGTACACGTCCACAGGGATGATGGTGTCGATTCCCTGTGTCATCGCATAGTTGTCGAATATCCCGCCGGTTGACGCGCATGCGCCCATCGAGATGACCCATTTGGGTTGCGGCATTTGATCGTAGATGCGTCGGAGGACTGGAGCGAGTTTGAACGGTACTCGACCGGCGCATAGCAACATGTCCGCCTGTCGTGGCGAGTACCCCATGCGCTCCATGCCAAACCGCGACAAGTCGTAACGTGATGCGGCAGTGGCCATGAACTCGATCGCGCAACAAGCCGTGCCGAAAGGCATCGGCCAGAGGCTGTTCGCTCGAGCCCAGTTTACCAGCCAATCCATGCTGGTTACGATCCAATTGGGTGATGGGTGTGACAGGTTAGACTGCTCCCCTCCGGACCCTGCTCCCCCAGTTGGTGCTACTCCCATTCGAGCGCACCTCGCTTCCACACGTAGACAAAAGCAACAAGTAGGATCACTACGAACACGAGCATCTCCACCAACCCAAACAGTCCGAGTTCGCGGAAGGATACCGCCCAGGGGATCATGAAGACTACCTCTATGTCAAACACGATGAACAACATCGCAACGAGGTAGAATTTCACGCTAAATCGATCGCGCGTGCCTCCGAGGGGAGTCATACCCGATTCGTAGGGCATGCCCTTTATCTCGGTCGGACGGCGCGGCTGAATCAGGTGTGACAGCGCGATCATTGCCACCGCACTCACCACCGCCAGCCCTATCATTAACAGAAGGGGAGTATACTCCCTCAACATTGCTACCCGTGGGTTTCGTGAAAGAAATCACAAATTTCGAGCAGTGAAGTTACTCAGGCGATTCCGAAGGTGTCAAGCAAGTGAGATTTCGACCTCGTTCAGCACGACATACCGGATATTGGGCACGTGTTTGACGCGATCCAGCTCTCGATTTGGGTGCGCGAACCAGTCGACGTGGGTGCTACGGGAACACCAGATTTTTCCACCTTGAGTGTCGGGTGTGGATTTCAGGCGCATCGACGACGATATTTGTGCATCGTGAGCACTCGTGTGATGGAACTAACACAATCTGAAGCGCTGCCAGCCGGCGCTTGTTTCCAGGTGAAATAGCAGATGGCACTGGTTCGCTGCCCCACTCACAAGATTCCCTATAACGACGACAACCCTAGAGGATGTCCAGCTTGCGCGCGCGAGCAGGAGGGTACGGGGCGCGTTTCCGTGATGCAGGAACTAGCCAAAGCTCAGCGGCCCGAGGCGCCTCCAGTCAAACCGGCTCCCGAGCCAAGAACCTCGACAACCAAGACTCGTCTCGAAGACAAGGGTGCCCCCCCTACTCATCCGGCCTTCCGAAGGCCGTCGGCCGGGGCTATACCTCAACCTCCTCCGTCAGCCGCGCCGGATAAGTCCGTTTCTTGGATCTCACGCATAACCGATCAGCAGCGATTCAAGCAGTTCGCGATCGGTGCAGTCATCGTTCTGGCGATTGCCGCGGTTGTCTTGTCGGGCCCGACCTTCCAGGAGGGCATGTACCCGATGGCAGTAGATGGCGCACCGAGGCCGCTTCCGCTCAATCCGAACGTCAACATCACGACCGCGTTTGGTACTCTCGGAACTCGATCCCCCAAAGCCAACCCCGATTCGCCGCAGCTGGCGCGCTATACATACGGGTCGGACCTTTCGGTGGATGCGCTGAATGGTGTCATATACGCTATCACAGTGAAGATTCCCAATCGTAGCTGGCGGGGATTGCACGCCGGCATGAACGAGCAGACAGCAAACGGTGTGCTCGCACTACTGGGTATTCCCACAGAAGGGGTTGCTGCTGCACCTTCTCCCCCGCAAGAAATGGGTGGCTACTGGGTGTATCCGTCGCTCGACGAACGCCCGCGACGCACGATAAGTGTCGAAGTCAGACCTCCCAACGGCTGTTACGACATTCAAGTGGAGTTACAGCCGCAGGCATATGGGACGTTGGACGGTGGTGACCGACGCTACGCCGTCGTGGGCCTTGATGGGCCTACGCTTACTTGGGTCGTTACACAGGTGCGCGTAGTCTCCAGGTCGTTGAGAGGTCCCTACTCGGGTGTGCCCGCCTGCTGACAGCAAGAAACTCTCCAAAGCCGAGGTGGTCCAAATGACTGATCCAGCTCAAGAAGAGGTCAGGGGAAAAAGCGCGCATTGGCTGGCGTTCAGGGTTTTTGACGAGCCGACAGCTGTGTTTACCGAGCTCGCGGCTCGACCGCGTGTGCTCCTGCCGTTGTTGTGCCTCGTTGTGGCCGCAACTCTCGGTGCGTTTATGACCCCGTCAAGGGTGCTGGAGGATCAGGCTCGGCGGAGCCTCGAACCATTGCAGGAGAGTGGGCGTATTACTGCGGAAGCGGTTCAGGAGCGAGTCGAGAATGCGGCGAGCACATCGAGCCGGGTGACAATATTCGTGGCTGCTGCTGTCGGTGGTCCGGTCATGCTGGTGATTGCAGCCTGGGTGCTGATGTTGATCTTCGGAGCCACGAGCGCCGAACCGCTTCGGTTCAAGGACGAGCTCGCGATTGTGTCTCATGCATACATGATTTCCATTGCAGGGGGCATTCTCATGCTCGCTGTGATTGCCTTTGGGGGACTCGACGAGGTGCAGCTTTCCCTCGGGTTCTTGTTCAGTGAGGAATCGAACCCCTTCCTGTATCGTTTCACCAATCAGATAAACCTCTTCGGCGCGTGGAACGTATACGTACTGGCCTTGGGCAATCAGATCAAAACGAAGGCCAAGGGAATCGGTGGCGCGTTGAGCATAGTGGGTGGACTTTGGCTGGCGTTGAAAGTGGCCGGCGCACTGTTGGGTGGCCTCTTCGCCGGAATGGCAAGCTGAGTCCAAGACAAACTCCTGAGTCTGCGCCCGTAAAGCTGCGGGCGCTCCGTACTCAGGCGGAATTTGAGCAAGCGGTCTCCCTCCAGGAGCAGATTTGGGGAGCCAACGTCGGGGAAGCGGTGCCCGCCTGTGTCCTACAGGTATCGCAAGAGGTTGGCGGCATTTCGATTGGCGCTTTTTCGCCAGATGATCGGCTCGTTGGCCTCGTCTTCGGGCTGACGGGGCTTCGAAATGGTGAACCCGCCCATTGGTCTCACATCTTGGCAGTAGACGAATCTTGGCGAGACCGTGGCATTGGGAGGCTTCTCAAAGACCATCAGCGAACGGCGTTGCTGAAGCTGGATGTGGACAAAATGTACTGGACATTCGATCCACTCGAGTCTCGCAACGCGCACCTGAACCTCAGTGTTCTGGGTGCCTCTGTTGAAAGTTACGTACCCCATTTCTATGGGGAAAAAGCTGTTGCGTTGACCGACGAGGGTATCGGGACCGACAGGTTCATTGTGTGCTGGGATCTGTCCTCTCCTCCGCCTCCGCCGGCTTCGGCTCATCTGAACCTCGTCGATATCCCTCTGGCTGCATATTGTGGCGCAGCCGATACTGAGATAGCCGGCCGGATGATTGCTCCAGGGGCGTCGGACATCGTTCGAATTGAGGCCCCCGCCGACGTTCAGAAACTCAAAATCGACGATCCTGATCGAGCGAGATCATGGCGGGAGGCAACACGTGGAGCATTCACGCGTTACCTTGCCAACGGTTACGACGTCGCCGAATTCAGAGTCGATTCAGAAGCGGGCGGGGGCTGGTACATACTCATGGGTGCGCCACGACTATGAAACGTATGTCCGACAAGCTGATTTCTTCTGAGCTGCGAAATAGAATCGTTGCGTTGCGGCACGAGCTGCATCGTGATCCCGAGCTTTCCACAAGGGAATTCCGGACAGCAGATCGACTCGAAGCCGAGCTTCGCGACCTTCACCCAAAATCCATCAGTAGAGTGGCCGATTCCGGTGTCGTGGCTCGAATTGCCGGTCGCGATTCATCAGCTCCCATGGTTGCCATTCGGGGCGATATCGACGCACTCCCAATTCAAGAGGAAACCGATGCCGATTTTGCCTCCGTCAACGCCGGTGTGATGCACGCTTGCGGCCACGACCTGCATGCGGCGTGGACGGTGGGGGCGGCCTACCTCTTGGCCGAGCAGCCTGCCGAGGGGGATGTCTTGGTGGTGCTGCAGCCTGCTGAGGAGACCGGCGAGGGAGCCAACGCAATGATGGATGCTGGTGTTATCGAAGGAGCCGCCGCGATCATTGGGGCTCACGTCGATATGCGCTACGCGCTCGGCATGGTCGTGGCGGATGTGGGGCCAATGGCTGCCTCCGCGGACGAGTTTTCGATTAAGCTTCGGGGTTCCGGAGCCCACGCTGCGAGACCGCACGAGGGAATCAATCCTGTCACGGGGGGGGCAGCGATAGTGACGGCACTGGATGCCGTGGTGGCGCAGACTGTCCCGCCAGGTACCCCCGCGGTGATCACGACCACAACCTTCAACGGCGGCGCAGCGTCGAACGTCATCCCCGAATCAGCGAGGATCACAGGATCGGTGAGGGCGGTCAACGAAGCGGATAGGGAGGCTCTTCATCGCGAGATAACCCGTGTGGCCGAGTCGATAGCCGCGGCCTTCAACCTCAATGTTGTCGTCGAGTTTCTCGCTGGGACTCCTTCGTTGGTAAACGGTCCCGAGAGTGCGGAATGGGCGCGCGAGGCTGTGAGGAGAATCCTCGGAGACAACGCGCTGCAGCGGTTGGCCGAGCCGAACCTAGGAGGTGAAGACTTCGCCTTCTACTTGGAGAAGCTCCCAGGGTGTTTTTTCAGAGTTGGTGGTCGCGCACCGGATCAGGACCCGATACCGGCACACTCGTCGCGATTTCTGCCCACCGATGAGGCTGTGTCAGTTGGAGCAGTAGTGTTGGCAGAAGCGGCGCGGGTCGCAGCGTCGAGCATCGCCGCCAGTCGCACCTAGACTTCGGCGGGAGTTTTTCGACGCTTAAGGAAAGAGATCAACACTCTCCATACGATCAGGAAGACCAAGGCACCCACAAGTCCGCCTACGATCAACCATACCAGCCGACCGCCGATGGATGCACCCAACCACCCCATCAGAAAAGCACCGATAGATGCGACTACCGGTGTGAGTATCCAGGCGGTCAATGCCACACTCTTCTTCATGCTCGAGTTCTACCTATTGCCGCTGGGACGAGGCAAGCGCACGTTTGGCACTACCCGCCTGGTATTGTAGCGTCGCAGATACTCTTGGTGTTCTCTGTCAGTCGGGTACGCTTCGTCAGACCCGTAGGGATATTCACTCATCCCGCGGAACGGTAGCGGATCGACGGTCTGACCCGCCGCCGTATTCAGATCTCCATCCTTCAACCAACCGTGGGTGTAGATCAGGAAATCACGTTTCCAACCGGGCGGGAGGTTTGGAGCATCGCTAGCATCGAACTCAATGCTTACTTCGTCTCCAGCATTCATGATCACGTATTGTTCATCCGCCTCGAGAAGCAGTTCGAGCACGTCTCCAAACCGAGTGTAGAGACCACCTAGGTCACGCCACTTTGGCTCGCGCTGCACCTCGTTGTAGTCAAACCAGTGTGGACCGTACCGCCCCCCCTTTCGATACACCCGGGAGAATCCTCTATAACGGAGATCTCCTGAAATCGCAGCCATATTGGTGAGCCGGGTCGGTGTGCGTGCTCTACCACGCGAGAAGAAAATGTGGTCCCAGTAGATCTCCATATTGGTTCGAATCCGAACTCGATAGTCGTCTGTAAGAAACCGACCTGCCAGGTCGACCACTACCGTTTTGTCTTTGCCCATCGGGAAGCTGATGTTGTCGATGACAGTACGCCACCGACCGTTCTCGTCTATCACCTGTAGGTATGGAGAAATCGACTCGAACGTTTCGCTCTGTCCCATCGCCTGGTTGATGCTCGCATCGGTAGGAAAGATCCAACCGTCCAGGAACAGCAAGACGCTGTCTGTGGGTGCCAGTTTCCCCAGATCGAGCACCAAATCGTGGGGCTCGACCACCCCCTGAAACCGCGTCGGCACGAAATCGGACGCGTAGACGTCGTCCTCGACGCTGATCTGGGGGAGCAGGTCACTGCCACGATCGTCTCTGGCCGTTACCGGAGTGAGGTGTTCGGAGACCTTGAATAGGCGCAGGGGGGTCCGAGTGGCCGATGTGGGCTCGAACCGTTCGTCCACGAAAACGTCCACGCTCTCTGGGTGGTCCACTGCGATAAGCTCGACTCGATCGAGATAGAGCGTCTCCCAGAGTTCCTCAGTGATCTTGAGCGAGTAGTGTCCGTCGCGTTCCTTTAGGTGGTCTCCAGAAATCCTAATGTATTCCTGGGATGCATGCGGAGAGCCGTACGTCTCCGAACCACCCATAATGCCCAACGGCATTCCCAGGGCGCTTCGCCATACGATATCTGTAGCGAAGGAGTATTTCTCGCCATCCCAGACATGGAGGAGACCGCACGACCCCTTCAAAATCTGCTCTTCTACCAAGTCTTGATCGGTACCTGGGAAGAAGATGTTTTGCGGCACGCCGTTGGTCCACACGATTCGCACTACATCTGCTTTGAGGCGGGGCCCAAGTCCGAAGTGGTTGAGCTCTCCAGTGACAACGCGAGTCTGATATAAGTCCCCGGCTCTCACCTCGAGTTTTGCGCCGATCCCGAAATGGTTGTTCTTGCCGCTGCCCGTGGTGAGCCCAACCAACCTCACATTCAGGTAGCGGTTCGCATTGCCTCCATCGTTTCGAAGCAGCCTGAGCCGCCCCATGTCGTCGGTCATGATTATGTCGACGTCGCCGTCTTCGTTGTAATCGGCTAGCGCAACGCTCGCTCCGGAGAGAACGCCGTCAGGCAGCATCTCTGAGACATCGACAAACTGACCGGTGCCGTCGTTGCGAAACAGAAAAACACCGCGTTCGCCTGAGGTGTCGGAGCGCCCCGCGACAAACAGATCCAACGCACCATCGTTGTCAAAATCGAGGAACGCCGCGTCGAGCGCGCTGGCGGTTTGCAGCTGGGTTCCAAGTTCGACTGAGCGAGTATCTGGTTCGAACGTTCCGTCGCCGAGGTTTCTCAGCAGTGCATGATTGCCTGACTCCAATGAGGTCAAGAATAGATCCAAAAAGCCATCATTGTCGTAGTCACCGACAGCTACCGCGCTCGTTGAATTCCCTCCACCCACGCCGGCCGACTCTGCAACATCTTCGAAACTTCCTTGTCGCAAGTTCGAGTAGAGAGCGTTCGGTGCATCGACATTCACTACGAACAGATCGATGTCGCCATCCTCGTCGAAATCGCCAAAAGCTGCATCTCTGCTATCTGTGGGCATTCCTGCAATGCCCATCCGGGCTCCGAGCTCCGCGAACGTGCCATCTAGGTTGTTTCGATAAAGACGATTCTGCCCGTCATTGCCGTTAAACAGGTCTAGGTCACCATCGTGATCGAGGTCGAGGAACAGCCCAATGCGGCTCGGTGATTCTCCAGCGATAGACGCTTCGCTTGTGACGTCGCGAAACCGGCTGTCGCCGATATTTCTGTACAGCAAGTTGGAGCTAGGTGTAGAAATGTGCAGATCCAATCCACCATCGTTGTCGAAGTCTGCGAAGATGGCTCCCGTTGCTTCTTGTCGAAGGTCGATTCCAGCTTCGGACGCAATCTCGGTGAACCGCCCGAAGTCGTTTCGGAACAAAAAACTCGTGCTGGCCTCGCCATTCCTTTGCGGACCGACGAGGAACAGGTCTTGATCTCCGTCGCGGTCATAGTCGGCAACGGCGACCCGTGCTCCATCGCCTACAGCCGGAGGTAATGTCAGCCCAGCCGCGTCGGTCGCATCCGTGAAGTGCAGAGCCGCCAACACTGTGGCCTGGTCGGGGGCGCGCGGCGCGAGGTTCTGATGAAATGTGATCATCGGAAACCCGATTGCGGCTCCACCAGGTCCTTGCAGGTCGAGAAGTCCCGCCTGGTACAGGGGCGTTATCCTGAGGAAGTTGTGGACGATTACCGTAGGCGTTAATGCCTCCTCCGCGTTTCCTGCCCTCAGCATTTGAAGGGATTGGGAGAAGAAGTCCACCGCTTCTCTCGGCAGTTGCCCCAATTGCTGCCTGACCGCTTCCATGGCGGCTACTGCGGAATCAGCCTTTCCGAGACGGACAAGCGCCTCAACGAGCTGCATGCGAGCAGCGAGATTCGCTGGCGCCGTTCCGACGAGGGTGGTCAGGTATTGCTCTCGGACCGTGTCGGAATCATCCGCCTCCGACTGTCCGTGCAGATCGGCCAAGCTATAGAGGGTCTTGATGTGGTCGGGGTTCTCCGAAATGCTACGCTCGAGCACACCGATGGCATCGGCAGGCCGGCTCGAGAGTTCGAATACCTTGGCAAGAAGCAGAAGAACGTCGGGGTCGTTGGGAGCCACAACCAGAGCTTCATTCAGTTGCTCTTCAGCTTCGGGATATCGGCCCATCCGCAAGTATACGAGTCCTAGGTTTGCATAACCCATGGCCTCATCCGGAGCCAAATCGACCAGCTTGGCGAATTCGGCTTCCGCCTCATCCAGACGGTTCTCTTCGAGGTATGCGAGGCCTACGGTGCGCGTCGTAACTATTTCTTCTGCGATCTCGGCTGGATCCCGAGGGCTACTGCACGCCGCAATAGGGGCGAACACCAAGAACAATCCAAGTAAAAAACGTATATTCATGCCTGTTGTCCGGCTCGAGCCTGTTGATGAATCACTCAAGGGAATATCGCCGCCCCGGCCAGGAACCGCCAAGATTGCCTCGCACAATCTGGCGCCCGGTATTCGTGAGGGGTACATTCTCGAAACAGTCGCATCTGAATCTTCGGCATGGAGCATCTCGATGAAACGTCCAATCGCTCTGCTGTTGACTGCCCTCTTGGTTGCAGGTTGCTCGCAATCGTCGACAGGAGGTGGCGCACCGCCCCGTCCCGATCCCGCGCCGCCAGAGGAAGCTGTCCTCGATCCTGTAGGAACGTTCGACTACCAGACAGAAGCCATGGGAGCGCCGATCAGCGGTACCTTCACCATTACCGGCTCTTCTGGTGCCTATACTGGCACGATGACAAGTGACATGGGTGCCATCGCCCTGCGAGACATCACCGTTGAGGGGCAGGAACTCACTGCGGTTGGAGACTCGCCGGATTTCATCGTGGTGTTCGTGCTTGTGTTCGACGGCGATGATTTCACAGGCGAGTGGGACGCTGAAGGAATGACTGGTTTCATAACCGGAAGTAGGCGCTGATCCGCATTCGGTCAGCGCCCTGCACCGTCACCACGTCAGACCGATGTGAGTGGCAACGATCTTCAGGCCAAATAGCGTCAGATGCGGCTCGACGGCTTCGATCTCATCGGAGAATGGGACAACCTTGTGTGCGAGCCCGCCCGTGGCTACTGGGAAAGGTGAGTCTCCGGTAGGCCACTCCGCTCGAATCCTCCGAATTAGACCGTCAACCGAGTCTGCAGCTCCATAGAGCACCCCGGATCGGATACACTCCTCTGTTCGGCGCCCAATTACTCTTTCTGGAGCCGTGAGGTCCGTAGCTGGGAGCTTTGCGGCCCTGTGGCTCAGCTCGTCCGCAGCCGCTCGCAGGCCCGGTGCAATCACGCCCCCAAGAAACCGACCCTCAGCCGTAATGCAGTCAAAAGTGGTCGCGGTGCCGAAATCGACGACGATCGTGTCCCTCTCGTAAATTCGCGCAGCGGCTAGCGTGTTGATTATTCGGTCGGCGCCAACCTGATGAGGGTCTTCAACGTCGAGAATCACCGGAAGATCCAAGCCCGGGCCAATCTGCACCGGTACAATTCCTACAGCCTTCTCAATGCCGGTAGCAACTGGCTCCGTCACCCTCGGTGCAACCGACGCCGTTACGGCCGCTCGCACCTCGTCCGTCGAATGGCCGGCGTGTCTGAGGTATGACGTGAACATTGCTGCCCATTCGTCGGGAGTGCGACGAACTACGGTGGTCAGTCGCCAATGGGCAGCGAACTGATCATCCGCAAAGAGCCCTAGGGTGATCTCAGTGTTCCCAATGTCAATGACTAGTAACATCTGTTTGCACAGTCTCTTTCAAATTTCCGAAGAATCCATTCCTGCGGACAACGACTCCGGCGAGTACCGCGCTCACGATGAATGCGGCAATCCAGGTCGCAGGGGTTCTAAGTGCTTCCGCCGGCGTTCCAACGGTTGTACTTGCGAACGTCAGGCTCATGTGTCCGGCGAAGAACACCGCACTGAACAGTGCAGATGCCACCAACGATTTCGACAACACGAACACACAACCGGCCGATACCGCGCCAAGCGTTCCCATGATGACCAACTCTCCGTTTCCGACGCCGAGCCGCGAGAGTAGAAAAAACCACCCGAGCCCTGCGATACTGGAAACGAGTACTGATAGAAGGCCCGCACCCGCCGCCACTCCGATGAGCAGTCTCCTGAACGCGAGTTCCTCGGTAACCAGCTTCGAAGTCGTGCCGATCGCGGTCAAAAACGCCAGAGACGGTAACACATTGATGCCCACCCTCGTTGTACCCAACAGAAGCTCGCTCGCAAACGGGGTAATGCCCAAAAGCACTGCAATCCCGTACCAGGCCAGGTACCTGCGCTGCCTGACAAACGCTACGACGAATCCCAGTGCCACGGCACCAACAACAACCGAAATCCCAGTGCCCAGTTCGACTTGCGATACAAGTGCATCTATCGGCGCTACTCTGGACACGAGCAGCAATGCGGCAACGACCAGAGCTGTGCCCACAACCGCGGGTATAGCGAACCTTTTCCGCCATGGACCTTCGGGCCAGATTCCAAGTGGTAGGCGCATGCCCTGCAGTATCGAAGCTGCGATGACGCCGAGACACAGTGCCCCAACGGAGTCACCGATAGTATCACGCATGCTGTCGGTGTCCAGCAGCCACCACGAGGCGAAAAGCAACAACCCCGCTGCCACGCCACGAGCCCACAGAGGTGGGTCGCGCGGAGACACTGGGGCCTCGTCGGAATTATCGCGGTGCATGCTCAGTCACTGTCGTCTTGGTGAAAATCCATATCATGCCGCGTATGATATCCAATGTACCCGCAACTGTGGCATAACGTAGAGCAGAGCGTCCTCCTCATTCCTCCAACAGTCGTCGGTAGAGGGCCTCATACTGAGAAACTACGGTATCTGGATGGAATAGTTTGGCTCTGTCGATCGCCGCATGTTTGAACTCGGCGTATTTGGTATCATCAGTGAGGAGTCCAACCGCGAGCTCCGCCATCGTGTCTACGTCACCAATTTCCGCCAGATATCCAGTCTGTCCATCTACAACAACTTCACCCAGGCCCCCAACTCTGCTTCCAATGACTGGGACGCCACATGCCATCGCTTCCAGAGCGCTGAGCCCAAATGATTCGACACCGCTGGGCAAAAGGTATAGATCTGCAGAGCGCAGTAGATCCGCAACGGCGTCGACCTTGCCCAAAAACAAGACGTCGCTGGAGACTCCAAGTCGCTCCGCCTCCGCCTCGGTCTCGGGTCGCTGGGGGCCATCACCGGCCAAAAAGAGCACCGCCGGGACTTCTTCACGGACCTTTGCGAAGGTCCGAACCACATCGGGCACGCGTTTCACTTCGCGGAAGTTGGATATGTGGGCAAGCACATTGCAGTTTGGTGGGGCAATGCGCCGAGGCTCGTCGGTGGTCGCAGACCGTGGGTAATACTCAGTCGGGCTGACGAAGTTCGGGATTACCTCTATCTCGCATGCTTTGCAGCCAAAGGCTCGGTAGGTCTCTTTCGCCAAAAATTCCGACACCGCGGTCACGGCGTCGGATCGTTCCATTGAGAATTTCGTAACCGTGAAAAACGAGCTTTCCAACCCTACCAGCGTTATGTCCGTGCCGTGTAGCGTGGTCACCACTTTGATCTCATGGTCTTCCTCGAGCATCTGTTTCGCGAGAAAAGCCGCGGGGGCATGAGGAATAGCGTAATGCACGTGCAGCACGTCGAGGTTTTCGCGGAGTGCCACCTCATGCTGTTTGACGGCCAACGCGAGGGAGTAAGGGAAATACTCCAGCAGCGGGTATGTGCCACTAAGGTCAACTTGATGCAGAAACACCTTGTCGGAAATGCCGCGGAGGCGAAATGGCGCAGCGTACGAGATGATGTGGATTTCGTGGCCTCGCTGACCCAACTCCAAAGCCAGCTCCGTGGCAACAGCGCCTGATCCGCCGTAAGTGGGATAGCAGGTAATTCCTATTCGCATTATCCCTTCCGTTTCTCCCAAAGCTCAACGAAACGCGCCGCCAGTGTAGGCGCACCGTCGGTTACATCCATCACGTGAACGTCCGCCCCCCTCAGCTGGTGTCGGAACCACGTCTCTTGACGCTTTGCATATCGTCTCGTGCTTGTGGCAATCGCGCTTTCGAGTTCGCCAGGATCCATCTCACCGCGCAGCAGCGCGACCACCTCTCGATACCCCACCGCATCCAGGCCGGGTGCGGTATGAGATACGCCGTTGTCCAGTAGCGATTTCACTTCCTCCACTAGCCCGGCTTCAATCATTGCCCGCACACGGTTTTCTATTCGTCTGTGCAGCACGGCGCGCGGGGCAGTGAGCCTAACGTACCAGGGGATTATGGGGCTCTCTAAATTTGCTTGACTCTGCCACCATGATAAGGGCCTGCCGGTGAGAATCGCCACTTCAACGGCTCGAGCAGACCGTTGTGTACCGCCGCCGGCGAATCCAGGATCGAGACGCGTCGCCCACCGGCTGAGCCCCGCTGTCGTCTCGGCCCACCGTCGAAATTGCGTACGTCGGACTTCGTCCATCGGCGGCTCGAGAAACAGACCTTCTGCCAACGCCCGGATATAAAATCCTGTTCCGCCGACAACCATAGCCAATCGATCATCCGGTACAGACGCGATCCAATCGGCCGCATCCGACGCGAATCGTCCCGCACTGTAGCGCTCGCCAGGGTCCACAACATCCAAACCGAAGTGTTTTGCCTTGACCAGCTCTTCCGGTGTCGGTTTTGCCGTGCCTATATCGAGGCTTCTGTAGATCTGCCGAGAGTCGGCAGAGATCACTATGACGGGTAACAACCGGGCGATCTCGATGGCGACGGCCGTCTTTCCGACGGCGGTCGGGCCAACGATTATCGGAACGAGTTGTTTAGGACCTGCCAAACCGGCGCTCCAACTCGTCTTTGGGCAGCCGCACGATGGTCGGACGTCCATGAACGTCATGGGGTGGCAATTGGCATGCGAAAAGGCGATCCAACAGCACCCGCATTTCAGAATGGTCGAGCTTCTGGCCAGCCATGATTGCCGCGCGACACGCGAACGTGGCTGCAAACCGCTCTAATCTGTTCAGACCATTCAGCCTTCCGCCCGTCAGATCCGCAACGAGCTCCTCCAGGCACCTTCGCGCGTCAAACCTCGGGTGTGGGTTGGGCACCGCGTGCACTATCACCGACCTGCCTCCAAACCCTTCGACCTCGAATCCTATGGAGGCGAGCAATTCGCGATGGCTATCGACAACATCGAGCTCGTTGGGCTCCAAATCGAGTGTAAGCGGCAACAACAGGTGCTGTGCTGCCGTACCCTCCCCGTGGAGGTTTGCCATCGCCTGTTCGTACAGTACTCGTTCGTGAGCCGAATGTTGGTCCACTATCGCGAGCCCGTCTGGCGCTTCGAACGCGATGTAGGTGTTGAAGATCTGGATCAGCGACGACTGAGGTGGTGAAGGACCGTCGTCGTTTGTGGCGGGAAACAAAGCCGCGACGTATCCGGCATCGAAGTCATTCTGCCGAGGCTCAGCGTGATAGTTCTGTGTCGCGCGAAACCCTTCGTCGCTCTGAATTCCGCTATCCATGGATGGAGCGGCGACCATCGGGCGGAGTGCATTGCGTACTGCTTCTTCAACGGCTCGTTCGATTAGCATCTTGTCCAGGAAACGGACTTCGAGTTTCGCAGGGTGCACGTTCACGTCCACTCGGTCGCCAGGCACTCCGAGTGACAAGAAAAGAGTCGGCCGACACCCTGGAGTGAGGGTGGCACGGTAACCTGCCTCCGCGGACCGGACCAAGAATGGATCCCTAAAAGGCCGGCCGTTTACAAACAGGTATGCCTTCCTGCCACTCGCCTTAGCATCCGCTGGCCGCTGTATGAATCCGCGCACAGACACAGGGCCGATGTTGTGGTCGACGGGTATGAGTTGCTCGGCAGTTTTCCGCCCAAAAAGCGCCGCAATACGATCCGCTACCATCGACACCCTTGGAGCTTCGAGAGTGACCTTACCGTTGCTGGTGATGGTGAAGCTCACATCGAGGCGAGCGAGAGCCAGCACTGTCAACGATTGGACAGTGGCACGAGTTTCACTTCGCTCTGAACGCAAGAACTTGCGCCTCGCCGGTGTATTGAAGAAGAGTCGACGCACAGTGACAGTCGTGCCGCGAGCGCGTGCCACATCGTCGACCGATTCGAGAGTTCCCCCCCTCACAAAGACTCGGGTACCACCACTTTGAGTTACGTCGGGATCGAAAGCGGTCTCCATTTCGAACAAGGAAACCGACGCTATTGACGGCAGTGCTTCACCGCGAAAGCCGTATGTGGGCACACCGATCAGGTCTGTAACCGATCCAATCTTGCTGGTAGCGTGGCGGTCGAGCGCGAGAACCGCATCATCTCGGCCCATTCCACATCCATCGTCAGACACCCGTATGAGCGAGCGCCCACCGCCCTCGATTTCGATGTCGATGGTTGTAGCTCCGGCGTCCAACGCGTTCTCGACCAGCTCCTTCATGACCGATGCGGGCCGCTCAACCACTTCGCCGGCGGCTATCTGGTCGGCCACGGCGTCGGGGAGGATTTTCACCTTTGTCATTGAAGAGTGACTACCTCGTCGCGGAGCAGCCAGCCTTTGTCGATTCCCCGTTCCACCAACATCCATGGACCTTCGATTCGGGTGACCTTGACGGCCGATCCTTCAGCCAAAAACTGCCGTGGATTTGCTGGTCCGTAGGGAGCCGCTCTGAGAGGAATATCTGGGTTGAGTACGAATGCCACCTGAACTTCGTATTCCACTTTCATCCGGATGCCATACGCCCCGATCAGAATCGCCAGGATGACGACAGGCATCGTCACGGACTTCCGAAACCTCAGTGAAACGCCGACCCATGCCAAGATCCAAACGCAAAATGCGGCAACTAAAATTTCCGCGGGTGTGAAGGGGGAAACGGGTGCCATGCGGTTGGAGGTGATGTCCTGCAGCGGAAGCTGCTGAAGCGCGGTTCGGACGCGACCATCTCGCGGCGAGAGGCGCGCAGCTCTAATCCACGCTCTTCGTGCCCGCTCCACCTCGCCAACTCGTTCCCAGGTCACTCCAAGGTTGTACCAGTGGGCCGTGATCCACGGTTCCGCCTCCGCTCTCGCAGCGAAGCTGTCGGCTGCAGTGCGGAAGGCTCCGGCCTCGAACAGACGTTCAGAGCTCTGCGCGGAAAGAGCTGAGACAGGTGCGAGCACGCAGAACAGCACGAGCGCTACGCCGACGGCCGCCCCTCCAAGAGCCTTCAGTAGCTCGTTGACCTCAGCCGTCAGTTCATCCGGATCTGGTTCGCTCTCCGGTCCGTAATTGGCTTGCCACAACCGTTCGCGGACACGAGCTGCGTGAGCCGCAATAGGAGTGTCCACCCCGGCGGCCCTCAGCGCAGACGCTAGTTCGATTCCTGCAGCCTGCTCAGTATCTCCGACGAGCTCGCAAAGCACATACCGCAGCTCATGTTCTAGACGATCAAAAGCTCGCTCCGAAATCCGGGACTTTGTTCCGCGCAGGCTCTGCAGTTCCGGGATCACAATGAACGCGGCCGCGGTCACTGCCGGCAATGTGAGCACCAATATCAAAACCCAAGCCGGCAGACTTTCGACCAGGTGGGTAACGGAAATGCCGCTTCCGGTTCGCATTAGTGGGCGTGCATCGGGAATCACAGGAGATGATGGCGCGGTCGATGTGAGTTCTGCAACGATTGGCAGTTCGGGAGACCGCAAGACCACATAACGCCGCGTTTCTAGTTCATAATATGCGTAGCTGAGTTCGTTGATCAGGTGCGTACCCGACGAGTCTGGAACGACGAGGTAGCGAAACGTCTTGCTGCCTGTTATGCGCGCGGCGTCTGGCACGAGGCTTACTTCCACTCCTTCCGGATATGCCCGAATGCCCTCGGGCCAACGAATCCTGGGTTCTGGCCACAATGCCACGTTGCCCTCGCCAGTGATCGTCGCGGTGACTACGCTGGCATCACCTACTGCGAGTTGAGGCGGGTTGGCTTCGATTGCGATTTCCAACCCCGTTCCCGCAGCACCCTCGAAGAAAGCCGGCCGGCCATTCTCCGGCTGCTCCATCACCTGTACGCGTGCACTGTCACTCTGCGGTTCGTGCCGCACCTCCCGACTCAAGAACGAGTACGACATAGGGAGGCTGTACGAAACGGTGGCCGGCCCTATCTCCAAGTTGCCGGGAGTGAGAGGGAATACCACAACAGAGTGAACGTACACCTGGTACAACGTGCCACCGATTTCCCGCCGCATGTCCACGGCGTGTGGCACTCCGTGGCTGTACGTCCATGCTCCCTGAAATTCGGGCGGTTGCAGGGTTGGTGGGGTGCGCAACTGCGCCCGTATCTGCTGTGGAAACCACGCAACGACTGCGAGGTCGAGCTGTTCCCCAAGCATCAAGGACTGTGTCGATGTGAGCACTTCGACGAAGACAGCGTCTGGTGATGCTCGGGTTGGTCGGTGCCGCGCAACCATATCGCGAATGTGTGGTGCCAACGTCGATTCACTTGCTTCATCGTCTGCGACCACTGTCACGTCGATTGCGTCCGTCTGGGCTATTGACTCTCCTGAGCGTACTGTGGTTGCTCCTATTCTGCCGGGGCCGGCCGCGGTGGCTCGGAGACGAAGTGTGCGCGTGAGAATTCTCATAGCGACACCTTCGCGAATCGAAACATCCGACTGGTCTGTGGTACCCAGAATCTCTAGGCCCACGGTAGACGGATTCAGTATTTGTACCGGCTCATTGCTCGTAGCTTCGACTGTGATCGTGAGCGTCACCAACTCGCCCAGCATCACCCGGTCACGGTCGATCACGGCGTCGACCTGTACCTGTTGCAGGGCCAGAAACATGAATAACGCGACTGTCACCAGTCTCGCCTTCCCCGCGCTTCACGTATCTGCGAGTTTCTGCGATTGCGCCTCATCAGAGTTCGTCGTTCCTCTTCGGCAATCGAATTCAGTATCTGTTCCGCCTGTCCGACACTCAATCCCTGAGGTTCCGCCTGTTCCGAATCTTCTTGCCCTGCCCCACTGTTCTGTTGATCGTCGGGCGGCGCGCTTTGCGGCGGAGGCATCAACAGGTCGGCGAGTTCCAAGTTCCACTTGGACGAAGAGTCGCTCGGTCGTAGTAGAAGGGCTTCCCGATAATGGCTGCGTGCGGCTTCGAGATGAGCTACGAGCTGCGCTGTATCGGTGTGAGCTTGCCTCAGCTCCAGGATTCCAAGGTTGTATAGAGCGCCGAATCGGATATCTGGTTCCACCGAACGAGATGCCGTTTCGAGGGCTGACCTAGCTAGTGCGGTGTCTCCTGCTGCTAGCGCCGCGGTTCCCACGTTGAACCATGCTGTGTCGCCTCCTTGCCCGGCATGCGCCTGAATTCGATAAAAAGCTGTGGCCCGGTCGAACAACCCGTCGAGCCACGCTTCATCGCCTGAATTCTTGGGGTTTTGCGCGCTGGCACCGTCGCTGAGAGTTAGTGCAAAGAACAGGGCCGCGAGGGCTGTGGTACGTCGCGTGGCTGTGTGCAGCAACAGCAACAAGATCGCAATCATTATTGGCACCCAGGCTCGGGAAATGTCCTGAGCTGCAGTTGTAGTGGCGAGGGGAGTACGCTTGAATGCAGCGACCAATTCGCGCACTCGACCTGCCTGATCGCCAACCTCGGCGGACACGAACACCCCCTGGGCCGCGTCTGCCACTGCAGTGAGTATATCATCCCTTCGCCTGGTCTCAACGTATTCGCCACCCGGATCTAGTTGGTATCCGACGAGCTCGCCGTCAAACCCCCTCACCGGAATACGGACTCCGTCACGGCCGCCCTCCGCGACGAGAACGAGATGCACTCCGTCGCGGCGCAAGTTCTCCGCAGCGGCGATGATCTCGGGAACCGAATCGTGCGCCTCCCCATCTGTGAAAACGACGAGTATACGATCCGCAACGTCATCGCCTGCGAGTAGTAGACCGTGGCCCTGGCCAAGTGCAAGCGAAAGGTTGCTTCCTCCACTGCTTGCGACGTCGGGATCTAGCGCATTGACGAGGAGGTGAAGCGCGCTGCCGTCCACTGTCAATGGTGACATCACGTAACTTTGCCCAGCATAGGCAACGAGGCCTATTCGGTCACCTGTTAGGTCGTGGATCAGCCGGCGAGCTTCGCGCTTCGCCCTCTCGAGGCGAGAAGGATCAGCATCTTCCGCCAACATCGACCTGGAGATGTCGACGGCAATCACCAGGTCGAGCCCCTTGGTTTCAGTTTCGACAACACGCGTACCCCACCGCGGCCCGGCCATCGCAAATACCGCGAAGAGAGACACCAAACCGATCAGCGGGATGCCCCAGAGTCCGTGGCTGGCCGCCTCTCTACTCAGCGCCGATGACCAGAACGAAGCTCTCTTCACCCGTGTACGTCTGACCCATAGAGCCAGCACCGAGAA
This sequence comes from uncultured Gemmatimonadaceae bacterium, assembly GCA_964518955.1. GTDB lineage: Bacteria > Gemmatimonadota > Gemmatimonadetes > Gemmatimonadales > GWC2-71-9 > JBDGYW01. The sequence goes on from CAZFHS010000015.1 coordinate 106,499, forward strand.
TACGATGGCGACCAGCGGGGCGGCATAAAGCAGCAGGGGGGTGTCGAAATCCATCACGGCACCTTCACGACCACCGTTGCAGACAGCAGTAGTTCCAGCAGGAGTGTCACAAACCCGAACAGAATGAACGGTTCATAGGTTTCGTCGAAGTCAGTGTAGCGTGTTACCGTAACCGGTGTCTTCTCCAGCTCATCTATTTGCCTGAAGATTCTGTTCAATGCTTCGGCGTCGGTTGCCCGAAAATACCGTCCCCCGGTTACCGATGCGACGTCTCTCAGCAGCTGTTCGTCGATCTGCACCGGCAGGGTCTGATAGCGAGTTTGACCCAGTGGCCCGCGACCTATGGGCATCCGTGCTTCGCCGTCGGTTCCCACACCAACGGTGTACAGCCGAATGCCAAGCTTGCCTGCCGCTTCGGCGGCGGTTCTCGGGTCTATTGTTCCTCTGTTGTTTTCTCCATCAGTCAAGAGCACGATCACCTTACTGATCCCCGGGGCGCGTCTCAACCTGTTTGCGGCGGTGGCTATCGCTGTGCCGATTGCCGTCCCATCCTCGAGCTCACCCACTCGAGATCGGTTCACGTATTCTTCGAGCACCGCGTAATCAACGGTTATCGGGACCTGCGTGAGTGCCTCGGCAGCAAACAGCACCAGCCCGATTCTATCGAAGTTACGGCCATGGATGAATGCGATCGACTGTTCCTTCGCGACGTCCAATCGGTTGGATGGCGTGAAGTCTTCGGCGAGCATGCTACTCGAAATGTCGATGGCGAGGACGATTGCTATGCCCTCGCTGGTGATTTCACTCATTCCCTCGCCTATTCGCGGACCCGCCGCCGCGAAAATCCAGACACCAATAGTGACCGACCTCAACGCCGGTGGCAACATGGATACCCAGCGTCGTTGCAGGTCTGGAGCGGATAGAGGGCCGATATCACTGTATCGAGCCACGACTCGTTTCCGCCGTGCACGCATTACCCACAGGAGAGGAATTGCGAGCAGGAGCAGGAGCAACATCGGCCTGGCGATGCTCATGCTTCAGGCTCCGCTTCAGTATCGTCTCGAAGCACGACGAGAAGATCTTCGACCTGCTCCACAAGGAGTGCGACGTCGCTGGGTATCGCCGGAGCATACTGCGCTCGTTCGAGCGATCTGAGAACCTCCTCTATGTCCCGCCTGGGCCAATCAGGTCGTGCTTTCTCGACCGTCGCGACACACTCCTGGGTGCTCAGCTGCCTTCCTGCCTCCGGGAGCCGACGCTCGATTTCGTCGCGGAGCCGGTCGGAAATCACTCCGACTGCGGCTTTTGACTCGCCCGCCATGATCCATTGCTGTAGCGGAATGTCGGGTGTCTCCTGCGCTTCTTGCGTCCATAGAGGACGCTGATCGGTGCGTCGACGCAAAACTGCCCAAAACACGAGCAGCGTCACTAACACGGAGACGATCACTATCGCGGGTGTCAGGGATCTCTGGGTCCGTGCAATCGGTCCCAAAGAAGGACGTGGCGGTGGACGCTCGTTTTCCGCCGGCAATACCGATGTCACGTGCACCCATGCCGTGTCGCCGGGAATCAGGTGCGTTCGTCCATCGGTGTAGCTCAGCTCCAAGTCAGGCATCCGAACCGGATGAACGCCAGTTTGGAAGAAAGCGACCTGGTATCTGACGACCACCGCACCTTCGGAGTACGCCGTTATCGGCGATGATAGCACCACGTATGCGGATGTTGCCACCAACGGTAGCACGGCCGACCGAGCTTCTGGCTCGGCGCCGAACCGTCTGGTTATCCGAACGGTGTCTCCCACAGTTACCATCGCAGGCGATACCGTCCAGACCGTTGCCTGAATTGAGAATAGGAGTACGGCTAGGGCGTTCATCGTCTCAAGCGTCGTGCTCGATCGGCAAAAGCCTTGTGCAGCGGCTCGGCGTAAGGCCGATCGGTCCAAAGCGCAATGTGGTCGACCTCGGTCCGCTTGAGCGTTCTGGCGCGCATCAACCTCGCCTCCTCAGCCGCCATCTGGAGCTTGAGGCAGGTGGTTTGGCTCGAGGTATCTACCACGAGCCGTCTGCCAGATTCGCTGTCTTCCAGTTCGATCCAGCCAACTCGCGGCAGCGAGGTCTCACGCGGATCGTCAACCGTTATCGCTACGACCTCATGTTTTGCGGCGAGGTTTCTGAGTTGCTCTTCCCAACCTTTTGCTCGGAAATCCGAGAGGATCACTATTATTGCGCGGTGACGTAGCAAACGAGATACATACGCGAGCGCCGCACTGATATTCGTTCCGCGATCTTTGGGCGAAAACGCCAACATGTCTCGAATCACGCGCAGAGTATGGCGGCGCCCCTTTCCCGGCGGGACCACATGATCGATGCCCTCCGAAAACATCACTGCGCCGATTCGGTCATTCTGCCTTGCCGCAGCCAACGCGAGCACAGCCGCCACCTCGACGGCTAGCTGCGCTTTCGTGTGGGGCTGTCCGAATTCCACAGACCCGGACCGGTCGACGACGAGCATCAAAGTGAGCTCACGCTCTTCTTCGAAGGTCTTGACGTAAGGAGAGCCCATTCGCGCTGAGACGTTCCAATCGATGGCCCGGAAGTCGTCGCCACTCTGGTAGCCGCGCACTTCGGCGAACTCTATCCCGTGTCCGCGAAATACAGATCTGTACTCGCCGGAGAAAAGTGTGGTTACCAGCCGACGCGCGCGGAGCTCAATGTGCTTGACCTGTCGTAAGACATCAGCGCTGACGACATTAGCCGGCGTGGTCACGGAATGTCCACCGCCTCCAGGATCTTGGCGACCACGTCATCTGAGGACACGTCCTCGGCCTCTGCCTCGAAGGTGAGCAGGACCCGGTGCCGGAGAACATCCGGCGCTATCGCCTTCACATCCTCGGGCACAACGTATGCGCGACCCTGCAAGAAAGCGTGGGCCCGTGCGGCCTGAGCAAGGTAGATCGTAGCCCGCGGACTCGCTCCGAAGGCGACTAACGGGCGAACTTCGTGCAACCCAACCGCATGGGGCTCCCTCGTAGCTCGTACCACGTCGACGACGTAATCCACCAGCTTCTGATCCATATAGAGTTCGGCAATGGCTGTACGCATAGCCATAATCTCACTCGGCTCGGCAACGACCTGCAGGTCGATCGCACGACCGCCGGACATGCGCCAGAGGATCTCTTTCTCTTCTTCGCGCGACGGGTATCCCACGCGGATTTTGAGCATGAAGCGATCCAGCTGAGCTTCCGGTAGCGGGTAAGTGCCTTCTTGTTCAATGGGGTTCTGGGTGGCGAGAACCAAGAATGGCTGTGAGAGGTCATGTGTTTCTCCACCAATCGTCACCTGCATTTCCTGCATAGCTTCGAGAAGGGCTGACTGAACCTTGGCAGGCGCTCGGTTGATTTCGTCAGCCAGAACGAGGTTCGCGAACAAGGGACCACGACGAGGATAGAACTCACTCGTTTTCTGGTCGAACACCATTGTGCCGATGATGTCGGCGGGAAGCAGGTCGGGAGTGAACTGAATTCGCTGGAACTTTGTGCGTATCACCTCGGCCACGGATCGCACGGCGAGCGTTTTTGCCAATCCCGGAACACCTTCGAGGAGAATGTGCCCACCCGTCAGCAGGCCTATCAGCAACCGGTCAACCATTGCTTCTTGCCCAACGATGCGTTTCCCAACTTCCTTCTTCACCTTGGCAGGAAGTTCAGCTGCGGCTGTCGACAGCGCGCGTGAAGTCATTGACTTTCTCCGAGTCCCAGGAACCCCAATTTGCGTAGCGTTTGGACGATGCCGTTCAAATGCCTCTCAGTCAACTGCTGAATTCGATCGACGACCTCGATCGAGGGCATCCAGCTCGCCTGATGTGAGGTATCGCCATTTGCCGCTCCCGAGATTTCCCAACCGCACGGGGCCATGGCTCAACCGCACCAACTTGTCGACCCGTAGGCCTACCTGCTCGCAGGTCTTACGAACTATCCGGTTTCTGCCCTCTACGAGCGTCAGCGTAATCTCGGAGAGCCGCGCTGTTTTCCCGCGTCGAACTTTCGAGGATACGATCTGAACGCGACGCCCGCCGATCACTATCGGCTTCGCAAATGCGCGCCTGATTTCTGCTGCGGAATGACCTCTGACCTCGGCTAAATAAGTTCGTTCTGCCGCATGTCGGGGGTGGGTGAGACGGTTGACTGCGTCGCCATCGGTGGTCATCAGAAGTAGCCCGGAGGTGTTGACGTCTAGACGGCCAACATAGGTGAGGCCAGGCAATGATGGGACTAGATCGAAAACGGTTGCTCTGCCGCGTTCATCCCGTTTGGTCACCACATATCCAACTGGCTTGTGCAATGCGATCCAGGCCGATGCGACCGGCTTCACCCTGCGGCCACCAACTTCCACGACGTCTTCGAACGGGTCGACGCTCTGGCCGAGTTCCGCAACCTTGCCGTTAACCCGCACCTTGCCATCCCGAATGAGTATCTCAGCGTCGCGCCTTGATGCTATGCCGGCTCTGGCCAAGGCGCGTTGTAGCCTCATGGCGGGCATCTTCACCCCATCCCGTGCACATCCTCTGGGGAGCGGAGAGCCACAGAAAGCTCTGCTAGACGCGGAAGCTCGTCCAGATTTTTCAATCCCAGCAATTCCAAAAAACCGTGGCTGGTTCCGTACAGCAGCGGCCTGCCAGTGCCATCGCTGCGTCCGACAACGTCAACCAATCCTCTATCTTGCAGCGATCGCAATACGCTTTCGACCGAAACGCCACGGATTTCTTCGATCTCGGCACGCCCGACCGGTTGGCGATACGCTATGATCGCCAATGTTTCCAACGCTGGGCCGGATAATCGTCTCGGACGTGTGACTAGCTGGGCACGAGCGATAGCGTCCGCAAACTCACGCCGAGTGAGCAGCTGGTAACCGTCGGCCACCTCGACCAGTTCCACTCCGTGCCCGGCTTCTGAGTATTGACGACGAACTGTCTCCAGTGCATCGAGGATTTCCGGCTTTGTCACGTCTCGTTCGAGAGTGCAAAGCGTGTTGACCGAGACAGGCCCATCAGCCGAGAACAGTGCAGCTTCAACCAGTTGTGACAGCCGGTCCATCAGTTATTCCCATCTTTCCAAAGGGTTTTCGTTGCCTCAACCGGACTTTGCCCACGCGCGCGAGTTCCAAGAGTGCAACCAGCGCCGAAAGGACATCGGTTACTGTTGACTCCTCATCGAAGAGGTCAACGAAATCTACCTTGCCACGTTCTGCCATCATTGCCACAATGCGTTCGGTTGCCCCTTCGACATCCAGAGGGCGAGGTACCACCCGGTGAAGCACGCGCCGCGGTATTGCCTCCAACACACGATCCACTGCATCCAGTACTTCCTGAAGGTCGAGCTCGACGGGCGCCGGTTCCGGCTCAGGCGGATCAGGAACGTATCCGCGGCCAAATTGAGCGGATCGCAGGTCTGCCTGTCCTTCCAACCAACGCGCAACCTCTCGAATCTGTTCGTACTCCAACAGTCGACGCACCAATTGAGCGCGGGGGTCCTCCCAGTTCTCGTCGTCGAATGGCCTGGGCAAGAGCACCTGTATCTTGATGCGCAACAGCCAGGCGGCCATCTCGAGATAGTTGGCGGCCTCATTCAATCCGAGCGTCTCGATGACATCTATGAACTGATCGGCAATCTTCGCAATCGGTATGTCTGCGATGTCGATTTCTTGTTCACGAATGAGATGCAGAAGCAGGTCCAGCGGCCCGGAAAAGGCATCCAGTTCAATCAGGAACGGTCGTTCCGCGTCGACGAAGGTAGATGCCGTCATCTCAGATGGGCGTGGCGTAAAGGATAAACGGCGCGATTAGGTCAAAGGCAAACCGCGACGCGACGATCGCCGGGGTGAGCAAGAGGAAGAACTGTTCTCTGAAAACCATCATCGCAATGAGCACAATCAGGAATCCGTACCGAGCCATTTGTCGGTACATTTTTGCTACTTCCGTCGGAAGAAAATGCACGAGTATGTGCGAACCGTCCAACGGCGGTATCGGTATGAGATTGAAAAACGCAAGGAGTGCGTTTAGCCAAACGCCGGTCAGGCACATCTGTTGGACCACGCGGAGTCCCCCCTGCGCGAAAGGCACCATGTCTCCAACGATACCAACGACCACGGATAATACCAGGAATGCCACATAGAGCATCAGGTTGGCGACGATTCCAGCACTAGATACTATGATATCCCCGCGCCTGTAATCTCTGTAGTTGTGCGGGTTCACCGGAACCGGCTTCGCCCCCCCAAATACAAATTCGCCACCTGAGCCAAACCACAGCATCGCGGGCAGGAGTATGCTCATGAAAGGATCGATGTGTTTGATCGGATTGAAGGTCAACCGCCCGTGTCGGGCGGCCGTCGTGTCGCCCTGACTCAACGCGGCGATACCGTGGGCATATTCATGAGCCACCACGGACAACAAAAGAACCGGTAATGCTAGGAGAAATCCCTGCACGTCAAAACTCTTCCCATTGGTCGGATTGCGGCCGAATACTAACGGTGGCCAAACCGGGTGTCAAAGCCCTATCACCTTGACTCAGCTACACTTGCGGGATACAATTCGTGCTCTGTTCGAAGCTCATTGAGCGCAATTATGTAGGAGATAGAGTGCCACACAGTAGTTCAGCCAAAAAGAGAATGCGGCAGGCGCTTCGCCGCCGGGAACGCAATAGAGCTGCACGCACCGCTCTCAGAACCGCGATCAAGAAGGTCCGTACCCCCAACGAGGAGACGGGTGAGTCCGAGTATAGGTCCGCCGTACAGCTGTTGGACCGTGCAGCCCGCAAGGGGCTCATACACAAGAACGCCGCTGCCAGGGGCAAGCGGCGTCTCGGTAAGTTGGTCGCAACCAAGGCCTAGCAAACGCTTCAAAGCGCTGCGAGCTCGGCTCCGCAGCGCTCGCAGTACCACTCCGTCGGCAGGTTCATAGCACCACATTCTCCGCACTTGAGCGTTTTCGCGACGCCCTTCTTGGGTTGCTCTGCATTGTTCGAAAACGAAGTTACTCCTGCCGCTCCCACCTCTGATCCAGTCGGAATCTCACCACTAGCCCTAGCGTCTTCCTCTTGCCCGAGTAGTTCGGCTGCGTCAGGCGGCATCGGCACCGTGTCACTCTTCCGTGCCGCTTCAGGATCGGAGTCCTTTCCCTCTGCGTCCACGTCCAGGAATTCGAGAGGTTCGTCGCCAGAGGTAGCTGCCGGAGTCGGTTCCAGCTCTGGTGCCTCGACAGCATCTTTGGGCTTGGCGTCGCGGATCGGTGGCGGAAGGTCGGCAGTTGTCGGTGCGGGCTTTTTGGGCTCGACCTCGGTTTGCACGATTTCCGGCGCAGGCGACTCGGTGCTTTCGCCGGCGTCTGGGCTCGCCGTTATCGATGCGAGTGCGTTTTCCAGGTCACCAACTTCGGTTTCAACTCCGTCGAGTTCCTCCCCGATCTTCTTTAATGAGCCATCAATTTCGCCGCGGAGGCCATCCCACTTGGCGTCGTCGAACTCTCCGACTGTATACCGCAACTCGGCTTCAGCACGCCTCTCCTCTGCCTCTGATTGTTGCTTGAGTAGCTCGTCTCTAACCTGACGATGTCTTTCCAGCGCACCCGTAATCTCGTCTCGGTGCCCATTGAGTTCTTCCTGAACTTCGTCGAGGCGTTTCAGATAGTCGGATTGTACGCGCTCTCGGACACTCGATGGGGTTTTGTCGCCAGAAGCATCGAGCTTCTCCAACCACTGCTCTATCTGCGTTCGCTCCTGAAGGAGACGCTCAAACTCGGACATGGGTTCTTTCTCCGCCATTCACTCCTCTTTCTCACCCGCTTTGCATCCTGGGTATACACCGGAAATGTCGCGGCTGCGGCGCAACTCTTCAAGATGTTCTACCTGTTCCGCGTCCAAAGGGTTCACTCGCCCAAGCAGCCGTGCCGTCAGAATGATCTTGGCCGCATGCTCGAGGCTTTCCATACGAATCCGCGCAGCGTCCAACGTGGCCCCGAACGTCACGGCGCCGTGGTTTGCGAGAATCAGCGCGTCGTAGTCAGTAATATAAGGCTCCACAGTCTCACCCAGATCGGGCGTCCCTGGCGTACCGTACGGCACCAGCGGCACATGGCCCATCTGGTAGACGAGCTCCGGCAGTACACAGTCGTCGAACGCGAGTCCGGCAACACCGAAACCGGTCGTGACCGGGGGGTGAGCGTGCACCACGGCTTCAACGTCGTGACGCCGACGGAGAATTCGAAGGTGCATGTCCAACTCGCTCGATGGCGTTCGGTGCCCTCGGAGGCGCCTGCCGGAAAGATCGACCTCGACGATATCGTCTGGAGTCAGCCCGGATTTGAGGACGCCACTCGGAGTCACGAGTGCACGGTCGGCACCGGTTCTGACTGCGATGTTTCCATCGGCGCCGGCTATCAGCCCCGTCTCGTATAGCGCACGGGAGCATTCGGCAATCTGCCGCGCCGTATCCCGTCGCATCAGGATCCGTTTGCCGAGTAGACTGCTTTACCGCCAACCATGGTCAGTTCAACCTTACCCACTAGTTCCCTGCCCGCAAACGGTGTATTGCGGCTTTTCGACAGAAACTTGGCCGGATCCACCGTCCAAGTTGCATCCGCGTCGAAGACCACGATGTCCGCGGCAGCACCAACCGCCAGCGTACCGCCGGGCAGATGGAAGACCTTCGCCGGAATTGTGCTCATCCGTTCGATGAGCCCCGACAAGGATAACACCCCCTGCCCCACCATTTCTGTGAGGCAGATTCCCAATGCGGTCTCCAACCCAATCACGCCCATGGCGGCGTCGTCGAAATCGCGTTCCTTGGACTCATAGTGATGAGGGGCATGGTCGGTGGCCACCAAGTCGATGGTACCGTCTTTGAGTCCCTCGCGAACGGCTTCGACATCTTTTTGCTGGCGTAGCGGTGGGTTCATCTTGGCGTTGGTGTCGTAACCTTCACACGCACTATCCGTGAGTGTCAGATGGTGCGGGGTCACCTCTGCGGTGACGTTGGCTCCCCTCTCCTTACCCCTTCTGATGAGTTCCACTGCACTGCTGCACGAAACGTGGCAGATGTGCGCATGCCCGCCGGTCAACTCGGCGAGAAACACGTCGCGAGCGATCATGATGTCTTCGGCAGCCGAGGGAATTCCCTTCAAGCCGAGGCGGCTGGAAACGAGGCCCTCGTGCATCACGCCGTTCACCGCCAGAGTGGGGTCCTCGCAGTGATCTGCGACGGGGATCCCGAAGGTCAATGCGTATTCCAACGCCGTACGCATGCGGTGACTGGAGACCACCGGATGGCCATCATCACTGACCGCGACTGCGCCGGCATGAACCAGCTCGCCAAACTCAGCAAGTCGTTCGCCTTTTTGTCCGAGCGTGATAGCACCGTAGGGGTACACGCGTGCCGCATTTGCGGCCTCGCCCTGTTTCACGACGAAGCCAACTGCGGCTTGGTTGTCGGTTACCGGGTCCGTGTTGGGCATGGGGCACACAGCTGTGAAGCCACCTGCAGCCGCCGCCTTTGCCCCCGACTCCACGGTTTCGGCGTCCTCTCTTCCGGGCTCACGAAAATGCACGTGCACGTCGACGAGGCCCGGTGCCACAACCTTGCCGGAAGCATTGATGGTTTCGAATCCATCGGGCTTGCCGAGTCCTTTACCGGTCGCTTCGATCTTACCGTCGACTATGAGAACGTCCGCAACCTCATCGAAATTCCGGGACGGGTCGATGACGCGCCCACCTGTGATTAGCTGAGGTCTCATTCTGCATCCTCCCTACCGCGCCCTTTTGCAGCCTCGGCTGATTCTGGCGCCCCTCCTGCGAGTAGGTATAGAATCGCCATTCTAACGGCCACACCGTTGGTTACCTGCTGTAGGATTACGCTATGCGGGCCGTCGGCGACCCTCGAATCAATTTCTACACCTCGGTTCATCGGTCCCGGGTGAAGGATGACAATGTCCTTCGGGGCGCGCTCCAGGCGTTCGACGGTTACCCCGAACACACGATAGTATTCGCGCAACGACGGTATGTATCCGGCTTCCATCCGCTCGAGTTGGAGCCGGAGTATATTGAGTACGTCTGCCCACTCAATAGCTTCTTCTATCCTTCGGAACACCGTCACGCCAAGGTCTTCCAATCCCAAAGGCATCAACGACGCCGGTCCGCAAACCGCCACCTCAGCGCCCAGTTTCGACAGGCCCCAGATATTGCTCCTGGCCACGCGGCTGTGGAGGATGTCGCCGCAGATGCAAACCTTCAAACCCTCGATGCGGCCCAGGGTGTCTCGGATGGTGAGCATGTCGAGGAAGCCCTGCGTGGGATGCTCATGCTTACCGTCGCCCGCGTTGATAACGTTCGACGGTATCCGGTCCGCTAGGAACGCGGGGGCGCCGGAAGATGGATGGCGGATAACCACCATATCGATGCGCATAGCTTCCAGATTTCGTGCGGTATCGACGAGGCTCTCACCTTTTTGCACCGATGAGCCCTGCGCGGCGATATTGACCGTGTCTGCTGAGAGCCGTTTCTCGGCAAACTCGAACGAAATCCGCGTTCGAGTAGATGCTTCGAAGAAAAGGTTGACGATGGTTTTGCCCCGAAGCGTCGGTACTTTCTTGATCGCCCTCTCACTCACTTCTTTGAACGGTTCAGCCGTATCGAGAACCAGGCGCAGTTGCTCGGCTGAAAGCGACTCCAATCCCAGCAGGTCTTTCCCGAGAGCCACCTGAGTCACTCTACCCCCTCTTGTACGAGTTCAACCGCGTCACGGCCGTCGAGTTCCTCCACGAGCACATCGACTCGCGTGCCCGGCGGCGTCTTCTCCGTTTCCCCGATTATGTCCGCCTGGATCGGCAGCTCGCGCTCACCGCGGTCAACGAGTACTGCTAACCCGATGCGTGCCGGACGGCCGAAATCTGCGAGCTGGTCGAGAGCCGCGCGGACCGTGCGGCCGGTGTACAACACGTCATCAACGATGATCACGCACATACCGTCGAGGTCGAAGGGGATCTTGGTTTCCCCCACGATTGGCCGAGGCCCAACGGTCTGGAGGTCATCTCTGTAGAGCGTTATGTCCATGGCGCCACACGGTACCTCGGTACCTTCACGCTCAGCGATCATTTTTGCGAGGCGCTCGGCCAACTCTGCCCCGCGACGCTGTATGCCTACCAGCACCAGCGTATCCGTTCCTCCCGCCAGCTCCACCACTTGTGCGGACATGCGTTTGAGCACGAGCGCTATGGCTTCAGCGTCGAGGAGGGCTTGTCGATTGGGTATTGTCATTGGTCTGTGCGGCAAGATAAGAGGTAGGGCGGT